>DASRMR010000020.1:0-104248 GCA_035647815.1 Syntrophomonadaceae bacterium | reverse complement strand
TCTTAATAAGCCTATCGCATCTTTAGCTCCGGGAGAATTACCACTTGCATCTGTACCTTTGAAAGTATCAAAAGTAGTAGAATTGAATGCTGGACTCGATAGACCAGCTGCAATTTGTTTTAAAGTGTCTTGTAAGGAGCCTAAACCACCACTAACTTGGTTTAATCCATCTTTAAGTGCATTTAAACCGAATAACAAGGTTTGATCTTTATCTGTTGCACCTACTCCAGTCTCAATCTGATCAAATCCATCATACAACATTCCTAAGCTCTCTTGTACAGTTGCTAAGGAATCTGCCTCTGCTGTAGTCGGTACAATTGGAATAACTCCAACTTTAAAACTAGGTAATTCAATGTTCTTACCATCAGCTTCTAAAACAGTAAACTGGGCAGCTGGAAATTTCGGAGGTACTAAAGGTAGTGTCCAGCTAACTTGAGTAATCCCTTGAACATTGATCATTACGCCTTCAGGAGATTTTTCAGCTATACCAGGTGCAGTAATATTAGAAAATATTCTATTATCAAATTCCCATCCTGATAGAGATACTACATAAGGAGTAAACACTTCAGCATCCTTTTTTATAATATTACCATCAGAGTCGCTGAATTCCAACTCTTTCTTTTCACCAGTAGTATTTTCTACATGGGTAACAATCTTCAAGTGCCCACTTTTCCCAACTAATTTAGATGGACTTATTTTTTGACCATCTAGAAAATACTCAACTTTTACCTTAACCGGCATGTCTATTTTAGCAATTTCTTTTTGTTCGATATCCGCTAAGTAATATACATCCCCGTAAGATGCTCCTGCTGGAATGTTAGCTTTTAACTGTATAGTATTGTTTTGAATATTGACCTTGTCAGTACTATACAAATTACGAGCTGAAGACAAGTTATAGTTAGATTTATCTTTAATAACATGGTTTCCCTTTCCAAATACACGCATATGGTTTAGTACTTGAATTCCGCCAATTTCACCATCATCATTAAAGTTAGATATGACAAGTTCATTATCTATTATCTTTTCTATGTTCCCTTGTCCATTAGCTGAAGCAATAGGTACAATAATTAAACTTAAAGCCATAAGTAAAACAAAAGCTCTTGTCAATTTAGATTTCTTTCGCAAAACTCCTCCTCCTTTCTACTGTTGATTAACTGCCACAGCAATTTTACCAACTAATAATGATAGTACTAATCCAACTAGTAACGAAACACTAACACCAACTGCTGCTGGTAGCGCTAATACACCTAGTGCTGATGGATCAGTAATGTAAGTTCCAAAAGTTGCTGCATAGTAACCGGCCCATCCTAAAAACATAGCATCTATTCTCATTCCAGTTGTTGATAAAAGGACTAAAAGGAATAAAGAAATAGCTGATACTATAGCAAGATACAATAGATGATCTGGTGGTAGGGGCATTTTGGTCGCTAAAATAATAACCCCAATTAAACCCATTAGTACACCAATCAACAAGGCTATACCGGTTTTTAAATAGTTACCGAAGGGACCAATGACCGCAAACATAGCCATAGTTATTGCTGCTAGATAGAAAGCACTAGCACCAATATATCCTTGGAAAAACACGAATATTGCGAAAAATACCGCAACAATAAGGCCTAATCCTAGAGCTTTTTTCATATATTCACCTCCTTTACCGAATTCTTTTGTAAAGTGCCATGATTGAGGTGCATGTTTTGCTACAAATAAGGATACTTAAATTAATAGGGTAATGTGCTCTTATACGCTAGGAGTGATAATGAGAATTGCAACAAGTAAACAATAATAATTAGTATAAAATATTATGTATATTATTTAAAAGTAATTACATTTTATTAGAGTGTTTTATACTTTGTATAAAACACTCTAATTCTTTTCTTAAAGTTGATATAATTCTTTTTCGTCTAAAAGCTTTATATTTTTATCCATAAAGGCTTTGCGACCCTTAGCAAAATCTTCTACTTTGAAAATAACTAGTGCATCATTTTCTGATGTTCCTAAAAAGGCGTAAAGATATTCAATGTTAAGAGTAGCATCAGAGACTTCTTCTAATATATCCGCTAATCCCCCAGGACTATCAGGAACTTGTACAGCTATTACTTCTGTTTCACTAACTGTAAAACCTGCTTCCTTTAAAATCTTATATGCTTGCTCGGGATCTGATACTATTATTCTTAATATCCCGAAATCTGAAGTATCCGCAACGGAAAGGGCTCTAATATTAATATTAGCTTCCCCTAAAACCCTTGTTACATGGGAAAGACGACCAGTTTTATTCTCTAAAAACACAGAAATCTGTTTTGCCATAATTATGCCCCCTTATAACTTTCTTTTGTCTACGACACGTTTCGCTTTACCTTCACTTCTTTCCAAGAACTTAGGTTCAACTAATTTCACCTTAACAGCTACACCTAGGGCACTTTCTAATTCTTTGCTTATATGTGTTCCTAGTTTTTCAAGTTTTCTAATTTCATCGCTAAATATTTCTTCGGATATTTCTACCTGGACTTCTAGTATATCTAAAGTACCTAAACGATCAACTACTAACAAATAATGAGGCTCTACGCCCGGAATATTTAATAAAACGCTTTCGACCATAGAAGGGAAAACGTTAACTCCACGAATTATTACCATATCATCAGATCTACCTAGGATTTTATCCATTCTAACATGGGTTCTACCACATGCACATACTTCTCTGTTAAGTGAAGTTAAGTCCCCAGTTCTATATCTAATCATAGGCAAAGCTTCTTTCGTAACTGCTGAAATTACTAATTCACCTAGTTCACCATTTGGTAAAACTTCCTCTGTAATGGGGTCTATAGTTTCAACTATAAAATGATCTTCTGCTATATGTAGACCTAACTTTTTCGAACATTCAATAGCTACGCCTGGTCCTATTATTTCACTTAATCCATATATATCGTAAGCATCAATTTTTAGACTTTTTTCAATTTCCTTACGCATATTTTCTGACCATGGTTCAGCACCAAAAATACCTGATTTGAGTTTGAGATCTTCAGGCTTGACTCCCATTTCCTGCATTACCTCAGCCATAAAAAGAGCATATGATGGCGTACATGTAAGAACAGTAGTACCAAAGTCTTGCATTAACATAATCTGTCTTTTAGTATTGCCACCTGAACTAGGTATTACAGATGCACCAAGTTTTTCCACCCCATAATGAACACCTAAACCACCCGTGAACAAACCATATCCATAAGAATTTTGTATCATTGAATGTTTATTGGCACCTGCACTACATAATGCCCTAGCCATAAGTTCTGCCCAGATATCCAGATCTTTTTTGGAATAACCGACTACAGTTGGCTTACCCGTAGTCCCAGAGGAAGAATGGATTCTTATTACCTCACTCATCGGTATTGCAAATAGGTTAAATGGGTAATTATCCCTTAAATCCTTTTTAGTTGTAAAAGGTAAATATTTAAGATCATCTAATATGTTTATATCATCTGGTTTAATCCCGACCGCATCCATTTTTTCCTTGTAGGCTGGAACAAATGCATACATTCGGTATACAGTTTCTTTCAATCTTCGGGTTTGGAGTTTGTCTAACTCCTCCCTAGGCATACATTCTTTTTCAATATCCCAATAAATCAATTATTCTACCTCCTTAGTCTTATTCCTGCAAAAAGCTTTAGAATTTTTAGATATATGTGTTTTTTATTGTTAATTATCTATTAACTTCCTTATTACGACACTAGCTAATAATAAACCTGCCACCCCAGGCACAAATGAAATACTAGCTAGTCTAGTACCATCATGGTAAGTAGTTTTAATAGGTTGTTCTGTAGAATAAACTACAGTGACTCCCTCGTTTATACCATAAGCACGAAGCTCTTTACGAACTTTTTTTGCTAATGGACAAGTAGTCGTATTTTTAATGTCGTCTATTTTAAACATAGTCGGGTCAATACGATTAGCAGCCCCCATACTACTCACTATAGGAATCTGTCTATTTACACAATATTTTATTAATTGGATTTTGTCTACTACTGAATCTATAGCATCTACAACATAATCAAAATGACTACTAAGTATTTCTTGGTAGTTTTCTTGATTTAAACTAGTAGTCATTTTAGTAATCTTAAGATTAGGGTTTATATCGAGTAGACGATTTTTAATAACATCAGTTTTATAATAACCTACAGTAGATGTTAAGGCGGGTAACTGCCTATTAATATTAGTTTTTTCTATTTTATCTGGATCTACTATTAGCACATTTCCTATTCCAGCCCTGACTATTGCTTCCACAGCATAAGAACCAACACCTCCTAATCCTATTACGGCTACAGAAGCACTCTTTAAATTGTTCATCTTATCTGTTCCTAATAACATTTCAGTACGAGAAAAAATATTATTCATTTTATAAACTCCTATATATTACTATAAAAAAACATAAAATAAAACCCGACTTATGCCAAATCCTTGGCAAAGACGGGAATTTAAAACAAAAAGCCCCACTGAGCCGTGAAGTCGCGGAGTTTGTCCCTGAATAGTCAGGTGGGTGCCCTCCTACATATATTTTGATTCCCTTGGTTAAGGGCATTCAGGCAACATGTAGAGCTTAAGCTCCCTTTTTGTTAGTGTTGAAAAAAACTAAACGACATACACGCACACAGCAGGGTAGTTCATGATTTTATTTAATTAACTAACTAGATAAATAGTAACATAAAACGGCTTAATCATCAATCTTGTGGGGTTGTCAAAAACACCCTTTATTGGAATCAATCTTCAACAATTACTTAATTTTAACATTAAGATGAAGTTCCCGAAGTTGTTTAGGACTTACTTCTGCAGGTGCTTCTGTCATTAAACAATTCGCATTTTGAGTTTTAGGAAATGCGATAACATCCCTAATACTTGAGCGATTAGCCATAATCATCAATAACCTATCGATGCCAAAAGCTATTCCCGCATGTGGTGGTGCTCCATATTCAAAAGCTTCTAACATATAGCCGAATTTACTATATGTTTCTTCCTTAGTAAGGTTTAAAGCATTAAACATTTTTTCCTGTAATTCCTTATTGTGAATTCTAATACTGCCACCACCGATTTCGGTGCCATTTAATATTAAGTCATAGGCTCTAGCCCTACATTTACCCGGATCTTTATCTAATAAGTCTATATCCTCTACTCGTGGTGATGTAAATGGATGATGTACTGCTACATAGCGTTCATCATCTTCATCAAATTCAACTAAGGGGAAATCTACTAGCCAATTAAAATTAAGTTCATTAAAATCTATTAATTCTAATCTTTTAGCTAAATCTAGACGTAATGTTCCTAAAACCCTTGCTACTACATCAGCCTTATCAGCACTAAATAATAGTAAATCACCAGGTTTAGCATCTAAAGCGGTAGTTATCTCCCGAAGTTTTTCTTCACTGAAAAATTTCGCTATCGGTGATTTTAGTTCATCATCAGCAACTAAAATCCAGGCTAGGCCTTTTGCACCGTTGTCAATTGCAATTTTAGTTAAATCATCAATTTCTTTACGAGTAAAAGATCCACAAGTTTTAGCATTTAAAGCTCTAACTACACCACCCGATTTAACTGCCGATGAAAATACTTTAAAATCTACATCTTTAACTAAGTCCGTAATTTCAACGATTTCCCAATCGCAACGTAAGTCAGGCCTATCTGATCCATATTTTATCATGCCTTCATCATAACTTAACCTAGGAAAAGGCGTTTTTATATCTACACCCATAGATTCCTTGAAAATCTCGACCATCATTTCTTCTATTAAAGTGAAAATATCTTCTTCATCTACAAAAGACATTTCGATATCAAGTTGAGTAAATTCCGGCTGGCGATCAGCCCTTAAATCTTCATCTCTAAAACATCTAGCTATCTGAAAATATCTTTCTATACCAGAAACCATCAATAATTGTTTGAATATTTGAGGTGACTGGGGTAGAGCATAAAAATCGCCAGGATGTACTCTACTCGGAACCAAATAATCTCTAGCACCTTCTGGACTACTTTTAGTTAAAATCGGAGTCTCAACTTCTAAAAAAGCATTTTCATCCAAATAATCCCGCATAGTTTTAATTACATTATGACGAAGAATCATATTGTTTCTCATCTCTGGTCTACGCAAATCTAAATACCTATATTTCAATCTTAGGCTTTCATCAACATCTATATTATCTTCTATGTAAAATGGTGGAGTTTTAGCACTGTTTAAAAGTTTTATATCATCAACATATACTTCTATTTTCCCGGTTTTTAAATTAGGGTTTTCCGTCGCTTCAGGCCTAAGACTTACTTTGCCTTTAACTGCTACTACATATTCACTTCTAATCTGTTCTGCTATATGAAATGATTCTATGTTAACCTCTGGACTAAAAACTACTTGAACTAAGCCAGAACGATCTCTTAAATCAACGAAAATCAATCCACCATGATCTCTACGAGTGTCAACCCATCCATTTAAGACTACCTCTTGGCCTACATTATTAGTATCGAGATCGGTAGCATTATAAGTTCTTTTCATTTGTGTTTTTCCTCCTAATTATCACTTAAAGTGTTTTTTATATATTCTACTATGTCCTGATCTGATACTGCTTGTTGGTTACTAGTAGCCATGTCTCTAACTGTATAATAATTATTCTTAACTTCATCTTCACCGATAACAACAACTATTTTGGCACCGAGTCTATCAGCAAATTTCATTTGAGCCCTAGCACTACGATTATTATAATCCTTATCCGCCCTTATATTCTCATTTCTTATTTTACCCAAAAATTGCATAGCAGTAGCTTCTAAACTTTCATCCATGGCCATAACGAAAACATCAACAGATGAACTCTCTATCGGCAGGGATAGTTTTTCGGTAGCTAATAATAATCTTTCTATACCTAATGCAAAACCAACTCCAGGAACATCAGGCCCTCCACAAGCTTGGACTAAACCATTATACCTGCCTCCGCCTCCAACTGCACTTTGGGCACCAATTCCAGGTATATGAATTTCAAAAGCAGTGTTAGTATAATAATCTAAACCTCTAACTAAGTTATCATCGTGTAAATATTGTATATTATTCTGTTCAAGTACTAACTTAACTGTTTCATAATGGATTTTACAACTTTCACATAGACTATCTGCCAGTAGGGGATGATCTTTTATAGCTGTATGGCAAGATTCTACTTTACAATCTAAAACTCTTAAAGGATTTCGTGTATATCTATCTTGACAATCTGTACATAACTGTTTTGCTACAGGACGAATATGTTCGATTAACTTTTCCCGATAAACTTTACGACATTCGGTACAGCCTACCGAATTAAGATGTAATTCATACTCTTTAAGCCCTAATCTAGTTATTATTTCGACTAACAAAATAATAACCTCTGCATCTAAATAGGGGCTATTACTTCCAAATGCCTCCACACCAAACTGCATAAACTGTCTATACCTTCCAGTTTGAGGACGATCATACCGAAACATAGGCCCTAAGTAATACCATTTAACTGGCAGAGCAGAGCCATAAATACTATGTTCTATAAAAGACCTAGCACAAGTTGCCGTTGCTTCCGGTCTCAGAGTAAGACTTCTTTCGGATTTGTCAGAAAAAGTATACATTTCTTTAGCAACAATATCAGTAGTGTCACCTACACCTCTTTCAAACAATTCCGTATGTTCAAAAATAGGTGTACGAATTTCTTGGTATCCAAATATTGTGGCCGCCTCTTGCATTATCTTTTCTATATGTTGCCATTTATCTGAATCAGGTGGCAATATATCGTATGTGCCTCTAGGGGCTTTAAGTTTCATTTGTTCCCCTCCGAACTAATTTATTCCATGAATAATTTTAATTTAAGCCCATAAGCTTGTCAACTTTACGAGCTAATAGATCTGGCATAGATTTAATATATGCCTTTGGATCTTTTGGATTATATATTGAAGTAAGACTCCAATTATCTGGCTTAACAAATTTGCTAGCTCCTCCACCTCCTAAACCGATAATACTCTGTCTTTCTTCAATCATTTGGATATTATATATACAAATGTTGCCCGGTTGCGAAAAACCTATGTTTTCCATATCTCCTCGCATATATTTTTGCCTATAAAGATAATATGGAATATAGTTAGCTTTTCTTAAAATATTAGAAAAATACTTAGCCCCTTCCTCAACCCGGCTAATTCTCATCTCCATATTTATTCTACCATCATTCTCAGCCATTTTCGCTCCTTTTTTCAATGCTAAGGTATGTATAGTTAGGTTCTCAGGTTTAATTTTTATTATACTTTCAGCAGTTTGAGCATATTCTTCTTCTTTTTCACCAGGAAACCCGACGATAACATCCATACTAAGCTGGTTTATCCCTACTTGACGGGCTAACTCTACCGCATTTATAACTTCTTTTACAGAATGTTTTCTACCAATTACCTGTAAAGTTTTATCATTCATAGTTTGAGGATTAATACAAATTCGGGTTACTCCGCCATCTTTTAAAATTTGTATTTTTGCCAAAGATAAAGTATCTGGCCTACCAGCTTCAACTGTAATCTCCTTAGTTTGGTCTGACTTAAGATTAATATTGACAGTTTCTAACAAGGTAGACATATCTTTATCTTTGAGTATAGTAGGTGTACCACCACCTATATAAATAGTTTGGACTTTAATATCTTGTGATTTCAAATAATTACCGATAAGTTTTATTTCAGTTAATAGAGTTTTTAAGAAAGGTAATATTTCTTGATCATAATCTTTAAGTACTGCACTTGGAAATGAGCAATAATAACACCGAGTTGGGCAATATGGTATGCCAATATATATACTCACCAGTTTTCTAGCCATTTCTTTATTCAACAAATATTTACGATTATTAAAAGCTACTTCGGTTAATAAATCAATTTTCTCAGTTTGCAAATAGCGATCTTTTTGCAAAATTGACTTCATAGCTTCTCTGCTATATTCTTCATCTAAAAAACGATGAATCATTTTAACTGGCTTAACCCCAGTTAAAGTTCCATAAGAACTAATCGGCTTATTTTGATGTTTACTGAGCAGCTTAAAACAAAATCTACGTATTCTTCTATTTATAGCTTTACGATCTTCTCCTATTTCTATCGAGTATTCATCATCAAATTGACTAGTATTATTTACTTCCCGTACTTTCCCAATCAATTTTATTATTCCATCATATCTTAGCATCTTTATTTGAATATTTATTTCAGCCTTATCATTATCACCCTTAACTAAGATACTACCCGGAAAAGTCAATCTAATAAGATCATGTACTACTACATATAAAGATTCCGGCTCTAAATCGCAACTTATTAACATAACAACATTACCAAAATTGCTCTAAACATTGTAATCATAGCAATTTGGCAATATTTTGCACCTGCCTTTCATGTTTATCTTAAACACTTTAACAATAGAAAGTAAATCAACCAAAAAACTCCCCACCTTAAATTAGATGAGGAGTTTTAATCTTATCCAAAAAAAGAATTAGCGTTTTTACAAAAACGGATTGTTCTTCCTTTCGAATCCGATAGTAGTTGCTGGTCCGTGCCCAGGATAACAGATAACATTGTCATCATAGCATAACAATTTTTTCTTAATATTGCTTATTAACTCTTTGTGAGAGCCACCTGGGAAATCGGTCCGACCGATTGACATTTGAAATAAGGTATCACCTACAAAAATAATGTCACCAGTTTTTAAACATACTCCACCAGGACTATGCCCAGGTGTATGTATTACTTCTAATTCGACTGTGTTACCTATCTTTATAACATCTCCTTCTGCCATAAACTGATCTGCAGCCGGACTAGTTACTTTGCTTCCCATCAAGAAAGAAAAATTAGACACAGAACTAGTTAACATCTTAGCATCTGCTTTATGAATTATAATCTTAGCTCCTGTTGCTTCTTTAACCTCTCTGTTAGCGCCAATATGATCTATATGACCATGGGTATTAATAATATAAATAGCCTTGAGTCCATCTTTTTTCAAGGCATTGACAATGCCTTGAGCATTCCCACCCGGATCTATTACGGCTACCTCTTTAGTCTCTTCACACCCGACAATATAACAATTAGTTCCCATAGATTGAATTTCTAAAACTTTTAATATCACTGTAATTGCCAACCTCCTTTAAAACACTTTTTCACTATCAATTAATATTGTACAGGGACCATCATTTACAATGTTTATCTTCATATCAGCCCCAAATGCACCAGTTTTAGTTTTTATGCCATGTTGTCTTACATAATCTACACAATAATTAAATAAAGGTTCTGCCACCTCGGGTGATTCGGCACTAGAAAAACTTGGTCTGCGACCTTTTCTAGTATCACCATATAATGTAAACTGACTAACTAATAATAATTCGCCTTTTATATCTATAAGAGAAAGATTCATTTTCCCATTAGAATCCTCAAATATTCTCAAGTTAATTATCTTCTCCATTAAATACTGGGCATCTTTTTGATTATCCCCAGTTTTTATACCTATGAAAACTATCAGACCTTGTTCTATTTCAGCTGTTTTTATATTATCTATTACTATTGAACTTTCAAGTGTTCTTTGCACTATAGCACGCATTATTATTCACCTCTTACTTCGCCAGGCAAAACTCTTTGCACTCCTAATACATCTTTAATAGTTTTAATTCTTTGTATTACTGCATGTAATCGTTCCATATCATTTATCTCTAGTTTAAAGTTCATTACTGCAACTTGATCTTTAGTTACTCTAGAAAACACCGAATTAATCTGAATGCGGGTATCTGCAATTACATCCATAACATCAGTAGTTAATCTTGGCCTGTCATAACCTTTAACTTCTATTTCTACATTATAAGTGCCCCGATCATCAGCCCATTCTACCTCTATTAGCCTATCTTTTTCCAATTTAATATAATTGAGTAGATTAGGACAATCTTGCCTGTGTACCGAGATACCTCTGCCCCTAGTTATATACCCGGTAACTTTATCACCTGGCAAAGGATTGCAACATCTAGCCAACCTCATAGCTACATCATCAACACCTTTTATTTTCAGAGCAGCGGAAGTACTTTCCCGTTCATTATAAATAATATTATGGTGTGATGGAATATCAAATATATCTTCAACATGAGTATCTTGAAAATAAATTTCCTTTTGCCGATTAATAACTTGATTGACAGTTATTATCCCATCACCTATCGCCACATACAAGTCTTCAACAGAAATTAAGCCAAATTTCTTTATCACATCAGTTAACATTTCTTCTTTCATTAATTCCTTAGGATTAAGATGTTTCTTCTTTAATTCCCGTTCTAGCATATCATAGCCTTTAATTATATTGCCTTCCCTTTTTTCTCGCCTAAACCATTGTCTTATCCTGCTTTTAGCTGATGATGTTTTAACAAAATTAAGCCAATCATAACTAGGACCAGGAGAATTTTTAGCCGTAATAATCTCTACAATATCACTATTTTCTAATTGATAATCGAGGGGAACAATCCTGCCATTAACTTTTGCCCCTACACACATATGTCCAACTTCAGTATGAACCCTATAAGCAAAATCTACTGGACATGCTCCCTTAGGTAGTTCTATTACCCTGCTTTTAGGTGTAAAAACGAAAACAGTATCATCGAATAAATCTATTTTCAATGATTCCATAAATTCATCGGTATCTTTAATATCTTGCTGCCATTCTAATATTTGCCTTAACCAGGACAGTTTTTCATCGACTTTTTTATCTTTAGCATTACTACCTTCCTTATAACGCCAATGTGCAGCAATACCATATTCTGCAGTACGATGCATTTCAAAAGTGCGAATCTGCACCTCAAAAGGTTCCCCACCCTTACCTATTAAAGTAGTATGCAAAGATTGATACATATTAGGTTTAGGTGTAGCTATATAATCCTTAAATCTACCTGGCAATGGTTTCCACATAGTATGGATTATACCTAAAGCTCCATAACATTCTCTAATATCATCTACTATTACCCGGATAGCTATTTTATCATATATTTCATCTATCTCTTTTTGTTGTTTTAACATCTTTTTATATATACTAAATATGTTTTTAGGTCGACCTGCTATATCAGCATGAATACCAATCTGGTCAATCCCTTCCTCAATTTGGACAATGATTTCATGTACATATTCTTCCCGTTCTTTTCGTTTGCGTTTAAGACGTTTTGCTACCTCATAATAAATTTCTGTATCTAAATAATAGAAAGCCAAATCTTCTAGTTCCCATTTAAATCTAGATATACCTAAACGGTGTGCTAAAGGTGCAAAAATTTCCATAGTTTCACTAGCAATTTCTTTTTGTTTGTTGTCTTTTTGAAACTGTAAAGTACGCATATTATGTAATCTATCAGCTAACTTAATTATTATTACCCTAATATCTTTAGCCATCGCTAAGAACATTTTACGCAAATTTTCTACCTGAGCATCCATTTTAGATTGAGATTCTAATCGAGTTAATTTAGTAACTCCATCAACTAATAGCCCTATTTCTTCTCCAAATTCTTCTATAAGTATTTCTTGAGTTACCGGAGTGTCTTCAACTACATCATGTAATAAAGCAGCACAAATCGTAGCAACATCTGATTCTAACTCAGTTAAAATCAGAGCTACCTCTACTGGATGAACTATATATGGCTCACCTGAAATTCTTTTTTGATCTAAGTGAGCTACCCTAGCAAAATTGTACGCTTTTTCGACTAGCTCTATATCTGCTTGGGGATCATATTGTTTAATTTTTTTTATTAGTTTTTGTGCTCCCATATCTATCACCATTTCAATTGTTGTTTAATATGTTTTCCCATTCTATAAAAGCTGCCTTTTCTGCAACTCCTTCTAAATAATAGGGCGATTTAATAATATCTATATCGAGATTGACATCTTTAAAAAACTTTATGGCCATAATGTTATCTTTTATATTTACTTGGCACAAGTCTAAGTCTAGTAAAATCCATAATATTGGTAGCAAACTAAACTTATCTAGGTCAATTTTAATATTACTTGCTATTTTTGCATTCAAATCATTAATTTCACCTTGAATATGCTTAGTCTTTAAGTTTTTAAAGTATAAAAGTACATTTTCAATTATATCAATATCAGGATAATTTCTAATTAAATATTGCCTATTATTCTCCACATCTGATTTCCCGAACAAAGTAACTAGTTCAATATCTTCGGTAGCATTAATCTGATTTATAATTAACATTCCCTCATAGTGACTAAATGGTACATCTGCACAATAAATCTTCTCTATATCTAAAATATCACTACCATAAAAATCGCACGCACCATCTAGAATCAATATACCTTGTTCTAAACCTAGAAATTCAGATCTAAGTCTTTTTCTTTCTTGGTAGTCAGTTATACCTGCAATAGTAATTACATTTTCAGTATGATTAGCTATTTTAGCCACTGTTGCAGGACGATTAGCATATACTACTGCATGTTTTAGTTGGTTTATATCTATGTCTTCTTTATTTATCTTTACATTAGATTGTTCAAATAGGTTACTCATCTTAATTTTATCAGATATTGTCAAGTTGTCTTGTAAAATAGGCCAGATAGTTATTAAATGCTCTAAATTGTTAGGTAATTTATTTAGTTTTAAATAATAATCTAAATAAGCTTTAGTGACTAGAAAAATGCCTGAATTGCCTTCTTTCAGCTTTACTTCAAGTCTTTTGCGATCATTTACAGAACATTTCCCATGAAGGCGATTAATTAGATTCGGGTTAAACATTTCTTTAAGTGTTATATAATGTTTATTTAAAGTTCGGTATGTAGGGTAAACGAGGACTATAGGGTGGCCTTGGTCTAATTCATTTAATATAGTATTTAAAATAGCTTGTGCCCTTATCAAATCATTAGCCTTAACATTGAATTTATCAGGAGTTATAGTCGATTTAAGGTTCCTAACTTTAAGTTGTAAACTTTTTCTACCTAAGAACTCGTTTTCTTCCATATTAAAGGCAAGATCATATTTCAGAATATCAAAAGGCTCGTCAGCATATTCTGCTTTCCCAAATGCTATAGCATCTATGTTGCCAGGTAAAGTCTTGCATTTAAAATGATTCTTATCTTTTCCAACTAGTGAATAGTTAGCAATTTCTACTCCCCGCCATACAAAGTTCGGATTATTATTGCCTTCACCAAATGGTTCAAGTAATTTCAGTTCTTCTGTAAACTTACTATTTATTTCTTCTGTTTCAAGTTCAAGATCGATTAACTGCTTTTTATAATATACTGCATCAAGACTTAAGCTACTGCTATATGATAATAATGCTTCTTTTAGGTTCGCAAGTTGTGGTTTTTCAATACTTAAACCAGCAGCTAATTTATGTCCGCCAAATTGAATTAAATACTCGTCACAAGCTTTTAAGGCACTATATAAATCAAAATCTATTACACTACGCCCTGATCCCCTACCTTCATCACCTTCCCAGGAAATAATAATTGTAGGACGATTATATTTATCAACTAGACGAGAGGCTACAATTCCAATTACACCAGGGTGCCAATTATCCCCACCTATTACTAAGATAGTTTCTTCATCTAAATTAACATTAGTCTCAACATGGAGAATCGCTTCCTTTAAAATTTGATCTTCCACCGATCTACGATAGTTATTTAAATCATTTAATTCATTAGCTATTATTAATGCTTCCTGATAATTATTAGACAGCAAAAGTTCAATACTTAATCGAGCTGATTCCATTCTCCCGGCAGCATTTAATCGAGGTGCTAAAATAAAACCAATATGCCATGTAGAGATTTCCTTGTCTGCCAGACCAGAAACAGCTAACAATGCCTTTAATCCAGGTCTTGTAGTTTTTTCTATTTGTCTTAGCCCATACCTCACCAAAATCCTATTATCACCTACCATAGGAACAACATCCGCAACTGTGGCTAGAGCGACCAAATC
Organism: Syntrophomonadaceae bacterium; assembly: GCA_035647815.1. Lineage (GTDB taxonomy): Bacteria > Bacillota > Syntrophomonadia > Syntrophomonadales > Syntrophomonadaceae > JAAYRQ01. The sequence continues at coordinate 89,322 of DASRMR010000020.1, read as the reverse complement.
TAGCCAAGAAAAAATTTGTTCCTGTGATAAAGTATCTACACTTAAAGCCCAAGCTAGTTTAAATGCTACCCCTGCCCCAGCAAGGTCATAACCGTCATCATCATCATCATCTAATTTAGGATTAACTATAGCCACAGCAGGTGGAAGCTTGTCAGCAGGTGTATGGTGGTCAGTAATGATAAAATCCATACCAAAACTTTTAGCTAGTTCGACTTCTGCTATTGCAGTAATTCCACAATCTACTGTAATTACTAAACTATAATCTTGACTAGCTAGATCTTTTATAGCTTCTAAGTTTAGACCATAACCTTCATCAAAACGATCTGGTACATAAAAATCTACCTCTAAACCTAGTTTTTTAAAACAATCTAACAATATAACTATGCTACATACACCATCAACATCATAATCCCCATATATAACTACTTTTTCCTTATTATTAAGAGCAACCTTGACTCTATCTACAGCCTTTTTCATACTGCTAAGTTTGTAGGGACTAGATAAATCTTTTAAAGTTCCATATAAGAATTTCTGGACATTAGAATATGTATAAATTCCCCTTTGAACTAGTAACTTAACTAAAGCAGGGGAAAGATCTAATTTACTTTTTAAATCTTCATAATACGAGCTATCATATTCCTTAATTTCCCAAATAGTCAACAATACCATGCCTCCAATTATGCTAAGTCTACATTATTCATCATTATAGACTATTAGATGAAAGATTTTAACCTGAAGGTTTAAGCTAGCTAAAAATTGTAGATTATTTATAATGTTAATAGGAGGTTATAAAATAATGGACGAAAAACAAATAGCGAGGATAAATGAACTAGCAAAACTTAAAAAAGAGCGTAGGTTAACTAATGCAGAAGTTAAAGAACAGCAAAATCTGCGGGAAAAATACTTAAAAAATATACGTAAGAATATGGAGACCCAATTAAAACAAGCTGGACATACAAAAAGACCAGACTGTCAATGTGGCTGTCAAAATATAAAAAATAAAACTATCCTTTAAAACGCATCGGCGATTTCTTTGAAATGATTGCCTAGAAACAGATAATCGTTTCAAAGAAGTCGCCGAAAATTTTCAGACAGTCGTGACTTGAGCATGGTCCTTTTTTCATCTGCACCCCCTCACTTGCTTACACCCGTTAGACATTAAAGCAAATCGATTGACATGCCATCTCGAGCGACAATGACCCCTGGGATGTTTTGGAATTCCTGCTCTAATTGGCGCGTTGTAACCGCTTGACTGTAGTGTATAGATAGATGTGTAAGAACAGTATGCTGAGCATTGATTTTTTTGCCCAATTGTATGGCCTGTTCGCAGTTCATATGAGTATCGGGATACCAATTTTCACCATAAAAGGTAGCATCACAAATAAGGTAGTCGATTCCCCTCAACTGCTTCGCTGTCTCATTCGGTAGACCAGCCGTATCAGGAAAATAGGCAATGCGTTTATTTCTTGTTTCAAGCAAAAAGCCAGCCGTTTCAATGCCGTGATTTGCCCAGAGAGGAGTCAAGCAAAGCCCTCCGAAGAAATATTCTTTTTGATATTCCCAAGGAATTATGTGAAATACATCAATTAAATCAGGGAATGTTGAATAAAATTGTACCACCGCACTAGCAGGCAGGTATAAATCCAACTTTTTGTGAGTTAGTAACTTAACATAATATTCAAATTCGCCCAGCCCACTATAGTGGTCCGCATGCCAATGGGTAAGGAAAACCGTATCAATGTCAGTGATTGATTCTTTAATCATCTGACTGCGGATGTCAGGTCCGGCATCAATCAGTATTTTATTAGTCCCTGTATCCAAAAAAGCACTAGTGCGAGTTCGGGCTAATTGAGGATTCTGCCTAGCTTCCTGGCAGCCCCGACAATTACAATAAAATGCAGGTACCCCAGGACCAGCACTCGTTCCAAGAATTTTAAAGCTTACCATATTATTAATTCTCCTCATTTCTAAACTAAGTAATTTAACTCCATCCGACTATTGGTTCAGCTATTGATTGCAATCCCAAGCTTCGCAAAAAAGCAATGGTTCGCTCAGGAACCATCAACTTTTCATCATACTCTCCCCCCTGCTCCATTACATTAAGAATCGGAATCATGCTGGCCAAATCAACTGGCAGGTCAACATCAAAGGCTGCATTTAGTGGTAATATGGGGATTCTTTTTTGCCGAGCTTTCTCTGCTAGGGCTTCCAAGGCAGTAACACCGTATTGGTTGTAAAATATAGTGCGAAAATCAAAAGGCGTGTTACAAGTATAACCTATAACATTAAAACCGCCTTCCTGGTCAGGACTTACCACCATAGCAGCTCCAATATGCATGCTGGAGTTCCCATTTAAAATATCTGCTTGTTTGCCTACATTGTTTCGGCTAAGATTTTCTAATTTTTTAAAAGCACCAATTAAAATATCCGGTTGCACTCCCAGCGTATCACCGCCCACAATTAATATGCTTTCAGCCAACTTTTTCTTCTGCCCGGACTTTAATACAAAGTCAGCAGCATATTGCATACATTCATCAAAAGAGCCACCTTCATCAGGGAATATCCCTGCAATCTGATTAGCATATTTAAGACGGACAATAAGCTCGTTAAGAACATCCCTATTGCCATCCTGGTTATAACATATCCACACACGAGCTTTTTTAATCGACATGCAGACATCAAGGGTGTCTAACAAGCAAGCTTCATAAAAGTTTTTAGCCTCCTCGGGTGTTAATATCCCTCCTCGTTCTTCAGTAAGTCGGGTTTTAACTTTTCCCGTTTCCGGGACTTTGGTAAATAAAATGATTGCGTGTTTCATAATATAATATCCCTCCGAAATATCATAGACACTAGTTGGCAAAGTTTCTGTTCCTCATTCCAACATGTCAGTTTAGAAAGTAGGGTAGTATGAACAACATTAAGACTGTCGAATTGATAGCTTTTCTTGCAAAAGCAGGCAATCCGACAGCACAGTTCGTAGGCGATGCGCTCCTTAGCCAATGTAGAAGAGGCATCATGTTTTTTCAATTGTTCATGACTAAAAACTTCTTTGTTAAGAATTTATACATTGTCCCTAATATTAACAGCGGTAGTAGTTGCAAGCCCTGTTTCTTCCAATAAAGCGGATGTCCATTTTGCGGGTTTGATAGTCGGGTCAAATCGAGCCGCCAGCCTTATAGCTCCTAATTCGGGAATTATACTAGCAAGATCAACTGGAATATCAACATCGGGAACATTTTGAATAAAACCAAAGGGTATTTGCCGCTCGTCAGCTTTATTTACTAGCATATCTAGAGCTGTCCCCCCGTCTTGGTTGTAGAATATCCCTTGAAAATCGAAAGGTGTATTACAGGTAAAACCTACAATCGAAAAACCACCTTCCTGACAAGAACCTTCTACCAGCGCAGCTCCAAAATCTGTTCCCGGAGCCATCTTTTTAGCTGCTGTCAGGCCTTGAGGACTTCTAGCCAATTGCTCCATTTTAGCAAAAGCGTTTTGAATGTACAGCGGCTGCAAACCGGGTAAGTCTCCGCCGATCAAAAGCAAGGCATCTGCCAGGCGATCTTCACTGCCATTTTTCAAAATATAATCTGCTGCATATTGTATACAATCGTCGAAAACTCCTCCCTGATCAGGAAATATACCCTTAATAGCATTCGGTTCAGAGAGACGATCTAGAAACTCATTAAAATAATTTCGATCTCCGCTTTGATTGTAGCAAATCCATACATCCCCACTATCTGCAGCTATACAGGCTTCAAGCACATCTAGTAAAAAAGCCTCGTAAAGCTCTTTGGCCTCTTCAGGAGTCAAGATACCTCCTCTTTCTGTTGTCAGTCTAGTTTTTATATCCCCTGCTTTAGGTACTTTTGTGAATACAATAACGGCTCTACGCATTTTTTCCTCCTCCAAATCTATCCATAAACGACGATGAGTATCTTATCAACTGCTTTATCATCCGCCTGAACATCCTAATTGCTTTTTTCAGTTAGGCATACTGGCATCCTTATTAGCCCGGTAAAGGACTAATCTTTCTGTGTAAATGTTATCAGGGTGTTCAACATCATCTAAACAAAGATAATTTTGGTATTCTCTCCACACATTTTCAATTTCAGCCTTTATAACAACGGCGATAAACTCTGCCTTATCTTCCAAAATTTTTTCCGTCATTCCCCTCGATACTAGGTGTCTAATCGTATCAGAAATAGTTTCTCCCCTTTTCGCAGCTAGAAATTTTATCTGTTCTAGCATTTGTGCCCTAAACTTAACTGTTACTGGCTTAAGCATTGCCTCATACTCCTTTTTTGCAGTCTTACCCTTATGAATCTTATAAGTTTGGGATTTGAAACAACTTTTTATTACAATTGTCTTACCCTAGACTAATGCAATAATTGTGCCAAAGTAATTGAATTCTTGTGGATCCATGTAGATTAGGGTTTATGTGTAATCCATTTTCAAGTTGTCTCAAATTAAACTCCTTTTTTGAAAATGTTTTCTCATTTTGAAACTAGCTTATATTACGATTGAGAATTATTCGGAAAAAATGTTGCTCGTAGATAAATTCACCAAAATCCCTATAAAAAAGCATATTACTAATTTACCAGCAAAGGAAATCATAGTAATATGCTTAATAATCTAATTTATAGCTAATAAATTAGTTTAAATCATTCTTTCACTGCACGGCAAGGAATACCATTATAGGTCCAAGTCCCAATGAGATTATGATCTGAACTTTCATCTTCTCCTGCCGTAAGCAAATTAGCATTAGAACGCCAAATTCCACCTAATTCAGGTTCATAAGCTTCCAGTTCCGGATGCCACCAGCCATATTCTACACTTACCACTTGATCGACCATTGAAGTTATCTTTGTTTGAAACAGAGCTCTACCATTTTTAGTTTCTAAATAAATTTTATCTCCTTCAAGTAGACTTAAGGAACTAGCAGTTTTTTCGCTCATTTCAACTATTGGTTCCGGATGTAGCCTCCGAAAATACGCTATTTGATGATAGCTTGAAGCATAATAGGGATGATAGCGAGCACCAGTTATTAAAGTTAAAGGATAATTATCATCAGATAATAATGATTTTGGTTGTGGCAATGGATCAGCATCAATTTCTTTTAAAAACTCACTATAAAGTTCTATTTTACCACTTACAGTAGCAAAACCTATAGGTACGCCTTTTTCATTTGTTTTTTCATGTTTATAATAAGAGTTTTCTTGAAAATAAAGGCCTGTTTCACAAAACTTTTCCCAATTTATGCCTAAAGGGTCTAAACTTCCAGCTAAAGCGTCTTCATAATTCTTCCAAGGCCATTTTTCTTCTTGTCCTAATCTTATTCCCAATTCCCTCCAAAAATAATAATCAGGGCGTCTTTCATAATATGGTTCTACCGCTTGTTTGCCACCATAAGCTATATTCGTAATTCCAGCATTAGTTTCTATAAGAGGAACTTCTAAAACTCCCGCACTAGGAAGCACATAATCAGCTAACATTGCGGTAGGAGTTTCGACGAGCTCTAAGACTACTAATAAATCTAGCTCTTTTAGTGCCTGATAAACTAATTTGGTATTTGCCTGAGTGAGAAGTGGATTTGACCCCATTACAATCAAAGATCGAATTGGATACGGGTTTCCTGTAATCATAGCCTGCCAAACCTTTTCTGGGTGGGCTGAAGTCAAATAGCGCATGGGCAGTCTCTTATTATGTTTCATCGTAAGTTCTCTGGTTTTAGCATAGCCTTGGTAGGATTGTAATAATAGTTTGGGGCTAATAGACACGGGCTCTGTTGTTGTAAAAGCATCACTTAGTTCCAAATCCAGCTCAGGGATATAATCAGGCATTTCCGCTAAATGTGAAGCACCTGGGACATCAACATTTCCAGTAATAGCTCTTAATATTGCTAAACCTCGATGGGTAGGAAAAGTATTGGTTCCAAGTTGATCAATCCCTCTACCATTATAAATACAGCCGGGAGAATTTTCAGCAAACAAGCGGGCAGCTCTACTAATTTTATCCGCGTTCACACCAGTTATCCCCTCCACATAAGTAGGAGTGTAAGGAACTATATGTTCCACAAGTTTATCAAATCCATGGCACCATTTTTCAACAAACTGATGATGATAAATGTTTTCCTTAATAATTACATGTATTAAACCAAGAACTAATACTGGATCTGTTCCTGGCTTCAAACCAAGCCACAGAGTTGCCTGCTCTGCCGTCTTTGTGTAACGGGGATCTACTACAATCAAAGGCTTTCCCTGCCGTTTATATTTTTGGATTGTATCCCAAAAAAGTGAGTTGTCTGATTCTGCAGGGTTAATCCCCCAAAGCATCGCTGCCTCTGTGTAATCATGGCTCAGTTCCATACCAATGGGCCAACCATAAGTTAAAGTGTTTACCCAAATGCCTGGATTCCAGCAAATCTGACCAATGCCCATATTATTAGGGCTACCGAACAAGGACATAAAACGATGTAGCGGCCAGTAAGTTGTATGGGGTGCACCAATGCTCGTGGCCAATGTTTCAGGCCCAAACTCTTCTTTTAGTTTCCCCAGCTTATCGGCAATTTCACTTAGGGCTTGTTCCCAATTTATTCTTTGCCATCTGCCGCTTCCTCTTTCTCCTATCCTTTTTAAAGGATAATTTATTCTTTGGGGATGATCCATCACTTCCATAATCATCGGCCAGCGCTTGCAACCCTTCATTATTTCATTATTATAGGGAAATCTTTTATTATCAGGCTGCACTTTAATAACTCGTCCTGCTTCAACAGTAGCTAACAAAGCACACTGGTAACCGCAAAAACTGCAATTTGTTTCAACTATTGTTCTGTTTTTTTCCATATTATTTACCCACCCATATTTATTCAGCAAGTCTTTCCAGCACATAAAAGATATTTATAGTTCATTCTTTTTTTTACCATCGATATTAGTCAATTGGTATCCGCAAAAGGGAATTAGACCTCCATCTTTGCCTGCCACAATCATGCTACATTCTCTTAATTTATTTAAGTCCATATTCATTGCATCAATATAATTTTCAATCAATATAGTTAGTCCCAGATCAATTTCGGGAAATTTGTCAAAAACAATATCCGCGAAAACAGAGCCTTGAGGGCTATTAGGGCTAAAGGAATCAACATATTCTTCGGGAGTTAACAGTCTAGTTATAGGTGTATATTCCCCCTGATTTTTAACTAAATGTGTTGAAGTAGAACATAAAGGATGAGAACATCCTAATGGCCAAAAATCATATGGTTCTATCAAGCCTTGGCTTTGTTCAGCAAGCATAAATATTACATCGCCCATTGTTAAACGTCTTTTTGGCGATACTTCAAATCGTCCCGATCCAAAGGCTGGTTGATAAGCTATACCAACTATTACATCTTGGTTTTCCAATGCAAAATTTAATACATCCCCCATTTGTCCATCATTAATGCCATCAATTACGGTCATGGCAAGGACTACTTGAACTCCTGCTTGGCGGCAATTTTCTATAGCTTGAAGTTTTACGTCCAATAAGTTTTCGCCACGTATTAATTGATAAATATCATTTGTCAGACCATCAAATTGAAGATAAATGCCGCTAATACCAACCTTTGCAAGTTTTTTAATATATTCGGGGTTTTGACCGATAACTACCCCGTTGGTATTCACTTCAATAGCTTGAAAGCCAATTTCTCTCCCAATACGAACAATCTCCGGCAAATCTTTGCGTACAGTTGGTTCTCCTCCTGTTAGCTGAATACTAGTTTCCGTATTAGTGTTTTGCAAAATGTAGCGATATTTTTCCGTTATACTATTTAAATCCGGATCAGGAGCAATAGTTTTTTTAAATTCTTCGGCAGCCATAAAGCAAACTGGACAACATAGATTACAGCGATCAGTTACTTCTATTTCTACCAAAGTAGGCTGGCGAAAATGAGCCTTGCACAAGCCACAATCATCAGGACAGCCGCTAACGGACGGTATTGAAGAATGAGGGCGAATAGCTGGCAATTTAAAACTATTTAGCCAAAGGTAGTGCTCTACCTCTGGCCAAATATTAGCCGTGTAATTTCCATGTTCACTACAGTTTTTTTCCATAAAAACACTACCATCTCTAGTGGTAATTTTAGCTTCTACAATTTTCAAACATTGTGGGCACACGCTTTTAGTATGTTCTATAGTTTTAGATAATTTATTATGCAGCATAATTTTTTCTCCTAACTTTTTAGCCCTTTATAAAACTTCATCAAGTAAAGACTATATTTTCTTTGTCCAGACTTTTTGTAAAAAGGCTTCGTCTCCATGGGGTAGTTTAGAACGATACTCAATTTCTCCAGGTAGCCAAGTGCGGTCTTGACCGGCATATATTACTAAGTTACGCATTATAAGTCCACCTAAAATAGTTAATAGACTAGCAATTACTACTACAATAAGATTAGGCACAACGAATAAAATAAAGGGCACTACAGTTCCAATTAATAAAACACCTATTTTAAAAGGAGCAGCATAATTCCCTTTTATCCAACGCTCTGTCGTAATTGCTTCCCTATCGCTAATTCCACTAGTTTTTGATAAAATATAGCTAATCCAAACTACCAGCTGTAAGAAACACAATCCTGCAGCCACATAGGGGAAAATTCCATAGATTACGGGAGAGGCATCACCAAATAATCCACATACCATGTATCCAGCTAAACCCGTTAATAAGGAAGAAACAAAAAATATAACTACCATACCGGAGCCAGTCCAAAAAGGTCTTGCCTTATTCATGGCTAATAGTAATCCAGGGTATGCAGCAACAATAAAGCCTGTAATTATACATACTAAAGCCAATATCTTTCTTATCCATATTATGCCGAACCATGGGAATAAATTAATCCATGTAGTGCCTAAAAGTATACCCGCACCAATAGCAATCGTCATATTCCATGCCCCGAAAGACATCAAAGTGGTAGGTTTCATAAATACTCTCCAAGACTGGAAAGGCCTACCTAACTCAAAAATTAATATGCCAGAGCCAATCATTATAAATATAGCTCCTGCAAAAATACCTATTGTAGAAAGATAACCGTTTTCTAGAACAAACTCAGCAATCCCAGCAAAAAGCAACATAGCAGCCCCCATGCCAGAAAAAAAGAAGTCGACGGCTAGCATCCAGTCCCATGTACCATGTTTTTGACTCACTTATATCCCCTCCAATTAATATAAATAATAAACCCCAGGTTCAGTACCTAGATCTTCTAACAAGCGACCTTTAGTCTTACTAGTATTTATTAATCTAAAGACTTCACTTTCTGTATCCTCAATATCACCAAAAATGCGAGCATTTTGATGACAAGTTTGCACACAATAAGGCACAAAACCTTGATCCACGCGCTCATCTTTGCAGAAATCACATTTTTGAACAGTGCCCGTCTGGTCATTAGAAATACGCGCTCCATATGGACAAGCCATAATACAAGCCTTACAGCTCACACATTTTTTTTCATCTATCCATACAATTCCATCATTACGCTGTATTGAAGCTCCGGTAGGGCAAACACTAACACAAGGTGCATTTCCACAATGCATACATAACAATGGTATATGCAGCATTCTTAGATGAGGAAATTTCCCCTCAGGCCCAACAGTTGTTACCGGATTGTATATCATATCGATTGGTAATTCATTATTAACTCTACAAGCAACTGTACAAGCATGGCAGGCAATACATTTTCGAGTGTCGATAACCATTACATATCTAGCCACTCTATTCAACCCCCTTTACTTCAGAATTTTCTACTTTATAAACCTTACATAAAAGACCACGGTTTGCCCAAGTACCAGTTATGGGATCACAATTTTCATCTGCCACACTAGTGAGAACATTAGTGTTTGATTCTAAACAACCGCCCAGCTCGGGATCCCTCATATCTCTTTCAGGATACCACCAGCCCCGCTCTGTATATATAACCCCTGGTCCAATACCCTCTGTTAATTTAGCTTTCTGTTTAATTCGTCCCCTTTTCGTTTCAATCCATACCCAATCTTCATTTTTGATGCCATATTCTGCGGCAGTTTCAGGATTAATTTCCATATAGGGTTCATGGCGAATAAAACGCAACTCTTTAATCTGAAAATGCTCGGAATGGTGGAATGGATTTATACCAGCCCCGGTAGTTAAAGTTAAAGGATACTCTTTGGCTAATTCGGGGTGATCAATTGCATTTTCAACTGGTGGAATATATTCTGGCAATGGAGGATATCCCAATTCTTCTAAAACACTGGAATATATCTCTACTTTGCCTGATGGAGTTGCGAATCCACCGCGTTCTAAGTACTTATAATATTGTCTTTCCGGGAAATGGAACCGGTAGAGTTCCACAAATTCGTCATAAGAATCTACCCCATAACCTAAATCTTTAATTCTCTCGAAATAGGCGTCTTCAAGTGTATCCCATTTCCAATTTTCTTTTTGTCCTAGGCTAACCCCTAAATCTCTCCAGAATTCGAAATCAGTCCGACGTTCGTACATGGGTTGAATAGCTCTTTGTGAGCACATTAGAAAGTCTGAACACCCATAAGTCGAAGTAATAGTCGGCCGTTCAAAGGATCCGGCTATAGGAAAAACATAGTCAGATAACATTGCAGTCGGAGTTAGCCAGTAATCGCAAGTTACTAAAAAATCAACTTCTTTAAGGGCTTCTAAAACCTTTTCGCTTTCCCCGTATGAGTTCACAGGATTTGTTGCAGATACTAGTAAAGCTTTAACTGGATATGGTTCACCAGTTAAAATGGCGTTATAAACTGTAGGGGGATGAGCTTCGCACATCCATTCTGCAGTAGGTGCTTTACCCCAATAATTTTTGGTTAATTCGGCAATACGAGAATAACCAGGCCAAGTAAGAAGTTTAAATTTATCCGATCCCAATTGTTTAGCCCTTTGTTCTTCAGATAAAGCATCATTTAATTCCATTTCTTCGTCAGTTATAAATTCTTGGCTAGGCCCAGTTAGTAAATCACCCCCGGGGCAGTCCAAATTGCCAGTAATGGCTCTTAAAATCGCTCTGGCATGCATAGTAGCGCCAGATGGCTTGCCCATTTGGTCAACTGCTACACCCCATTGAATGTTGCCCGGTTTATTTGTGGCATACATTATGGCCCCTTCGCGAATTAGTTCCGGGTTTAGACCAGTTAAAGGCGCTGCCCATTCAGGTGTATATTCTTCCACATGCTCGGTTAATTCATCAAAGCCCACACAATGTTCATACGCAAAATCATAATCCGCATATCCCTCATAAATAATAACATTTATCCATGCAAGAGCTAAGGCAAGATCAGATGCAGGGAGAAGGGGTATCCAAAGATCAGCCTTAGCAGCTGATTCTGTATAACGAGGGTCAATTACAATTATTTTAAGCCCTTTTTCTTTAAGAGCACTTAAGGCACTCATTTCAGGAAAAGTTGATGCTCCCGGATTTTGACCCCATAATACTATACATTTGCTCATTCCTAAATCAATTTCAAAAGGGCACCAACCATAAATGGCTGTTTCTACCATAAAAGTAGGAATCCAACATAAATGCGCATTATGAAAACCATTGGGACTACCAAAAAGATTCATAAAACGGCGGCGTGCCCAATCATCAGTACGGGAAGTGCCCCCAGCAGTTGCTACAGCCTCTGCGCCAAAATCTTTGCGAATTTCTTCTAGTTTTGCCCCAACTTCTTCAATAGCTTGTTCCCAAGTAATTCTCTCCCATTCACCAGCGCCCCTAGGCCCCTTACGTTTCAAGGGAAAATTAACTCTTGCTTCATGATCTAAATGAATTAAATTAACATTACCCCGAGGGCAAAGAGCTCCACTATTGACCATATATTCCGGGTCGCCCTCAAAATGTATAATCTCTCCATCTTTTACATACACATTACAGCCACAATTTTGGTGACAAAAGAAACAAACAGATTTTTTGATTTCCACACCTTCTTGATTTAAATCCAATGTGTTCATTTTATACCTCCGATTATAATATTTAATTAACTGAAAAAAATTTTAATTATGAAGTGGATATAAGCACGACATTATATTTTTTATGCCAATTTTTAAATTCTCTTAAAATTCGTATATTATCACTTGATGGTTCAGTTTTATTCCCAATTTGAAAAATCACTGTCTTTATTTGAGAAAATAAAGATTAGCAGTTTTCTTATATTTAAAGACAATTTTAAACGGGATCATCAAATAATCTAAAATATAGTTCTTCCCCTTCTTCCCCCTCGAACATAGCGCCAGCCTTACTTTTTATTTGGCTATAATCTTCTTCAAATCCTAATAGGATATTAAGAGCATGTTTAATTTGAACTTTACGATCATCAACATCCCCTAAATTAAGCACACAAGCATGGCAAGAGGATAGCAAAATGTCTGCACCTATTTCCTCAGCATCAGCAATGTTTTTTAGTTCATGCTCTTTCGCCAATTCAGGTCTAAAATGTCCTAATTGTCCACTACTCCCACAACAAACAGCATTTTTACCGCAATTTTTCAATTCTACTCTTTTATATCCCATAAGATCGAGGTTTTCTCTAACATGTTTACCAAAAATTCCTTCGAATCGGTCCGGGCAAGTATCATGAACCGCATATGTTTCTTGGCCATCTGCTTGAACAAAATGGTCTTTTAGTGCTTCATATACAGTCAAAATCTGTATGTCTTTGAATGCAGCTTCGTCTTTTAGTTGGTAATAGCAATTAGGGCAAGCTGTAATAATCTTTTTTACTCCTAATATCCGCGCCTTTTCCCTTAAGCTTTCTTTAATTTTATCTCCCCTTTCAGGAAGCCCTATATGATACATAGTCAAGCCACAACAATCTTCAAAAAACAAGGGATTGTTATTATCTTTGGCTAGTGTCTCGTATATTTCTTTTGTTAAATTAGGAGAATATGTCATCAATGTGCAACCTGGCAGAAACGCTGTTTCTGATGGAATATCTTTATTCATTTTCGAATAGTCAACTTTATAGTAGTCCCTAAAAGTGCTCATAACCGTTTCCGGTCTATCCGGGAAAATATAGCAATAGTCGTCAGCATCTATTTGACCTATTTTAATAGCTTCGACCCTTTTTAAATTAAACATCTCACCTATATTTAAGGATGCTGTACACATGGTGGCACATAATCCGCAAAGAGCGCAGGAAAATGCTTCGTCAACTGTTGGTTTTCTTTCAGCAATCTCTCTAGGCCGTTCATTAATTTCATTAATTAGAAAGCAATTTACTAAACACTTTTCACAGTCCAGACATTTAGTTGTAATATCTTGACAAGCTTCTTCCAAAGTCTTGGAAAATAGCCCTTTTGGTAAATGCAATTTCGTCAACTCCTTTCTAAACTTTTTCAAAAAACCTAGCATCAAGTAAATTAAATGCAAAAAGCATGCCAAGTTTTAAATATGAGTTCTAAACAATTAATGCATATTTTTATTAATTATTTATAATAAAATTATGCAAAATAATTTAAAGTGTTGATGATGATATGTTACCAATGCGAAAATAATACTAAGCGTGCTTAAAAGAAGTGTGTCAAGGTAAAATGTTCGAGCATAGCTTTGGTTACTTCCCCTTTTTCTGTCCCATGGTTTAAACCATGGGAGGCATAACTATCCGGTTGAGCAAAAAAACATTGTTAATTGCTAGGGGGGTAAATAAAGAATCCCTTGTTTTGTTTTTCACTTTCCTTATAGGAGTTCGGTGTTTTTATGAAAACAAATTATTGAACATTTCATTCTTTCGAATCCCATTTAAGAATCATTGGAACTGGATTACATTCAGCCATTTCTGGACATTCACAACATTGTTCATTATAAGGATATAAAAGTTCGGTAAAATCACAAGGCATAAATCCGCGTTGTTGATAAAAACCCTTTTTCGTTCCCTTTGATACAGTAGTTATCTTAAAATGATTTTCCTTTTGAGATTCGTAAAGGCTATAGTACCAGGGATTGTGAATTATTTTTTCAATTAAGATCTTCCCATATCCCTTTCCCTGTAATTCGTTTTTTACTCCTATCACTTCTAAGTGAAAGAAATCATCGCCTAAATAAGCAATTTTTGCCCCGGCAACTATTTTTTCATTTTTTTTAAGAACAACATGTTCTTCGATATCGCCTGCTAGCCCCATTTCATTTTCCCATAAAATGTCTTGAAGCGTATCTAAATCTTTTTTTCCAGCAAAGCAAACTTCAATCATACTTGTCCCCTTTTCATCGTTTTTATATGGCCTTAATTATTATTGATTAAATTCTTTTTAATCAGTTAAAAAAGCCTATGCCAGTATTAACTATGCAAAAAATGTGCCATTTAATTTTAATAGACAAACCGGAAATTCAAAAATCAATTTTCGTTTTTTCTCAAATGGAGATTCTTTTGAGATTTGATAAATTATTTCATGTATCTTTTTTCTAACTGAAGTCTGGTAATCGCGATTTGTCCGTATTTCTTTTTTAAAATTAGGGTTGGCATGTTTTATGCATTATATAAATACTGTATCAACAAAATAATAAAAAATTAAGGAGGGTATGCATATGTGCTTTAGACCACCTAGTGTACAAAAACCAATTAAATGTCCTAATTGTAACAAGTTTAATCCAGCTATAAATAAGGTTTGCATTCACTGTAAAACAGACCTGTCAGCCCCGGGGGCAGCCCCAAAAGAAACGCCGGAAGAAAAAAAAGACTAGTTTTTTTTGTTAAGGAGGTGCATTTTTGTGCCCCTTCTCAATAAAATTTGTGTATGTGAATACAAGCACTATATTAAATCTACATGCACTTAAAAGTTGTCTTTTTTTAAAATAAAGGAGGTCTCTAAATGTCAAACAACAATAAGGAGAAAACCGTTATCAAAGGGTTGGGTTTTTGCGGTTTTGCTATGGGTTCCAATACTTGTGAAGTTGATGTGAAAGATGGCAAAATAATTCGTACGCGCCCTTTCCGCTACGACAAAAATTATCCAGCAGAAAGATTTCGTCCTTGGACTTTAAAAGCTAAGGGTAAAGAATTTGACCCCGGAATGAAATCGTTTCCACCACCATTTAGTATTGTTTATAAAAAACGCGCGTTTTCACCTAACAGAATCCCATATCCCCTAAAAAGGGTAGACTGGGATCCCGAAGGGGAAAGAAATCCCCAAAACAGAGGAATTAGTAAGTATGTTCGTATATCTTGGGATGAAGCCACTGATTTAATTGCAAAAGAAATCAATCGAGTCTGTGAAGAATACAGCTCTTTATCAATTTTGGCTCAAGCAGACGGACATGGAGAAACAAAATCCGTACATGGTGGGCACGGATGCCAAGCTCCTCTTTTAGATCTACTGGGATCTGCTACTATGCAAGCGCGTAATGCCGATAGCTGGGAAGGATGGTATTGGGGAGGGAAACATATTTGGGGGCAAGACCCTGTTGGCCAAGGCGAGCAAACAAACCTATGGAAAGATGTCTCCGAAAATACTGACACCATTTTATTTTGGGGTTGTGACCAAGAAACTACCCCCTGGGGATGGAGTGGCCAGCAAGCTAGCCGTTTAACTTATTGGTTTAAAGATTTGGGTATTGATATGATTTATATTTGCCCCGACTTAAACTATGCTGCAGCAGTTCATGCCGATAAGTGGATTCCTGTATACCCAAATACTGATTCAGCACTACAATTAGCGATTGCTTATACTTGGATTCTTGAAGATACTTATGACAAAGAATATATTAAAACCCATTCACATGGCTTTGAAGAATTTAAAGCCTATGTTATGGGAGAAGAAGATGGAATCCCTAAAACGCCTAAGTGGGCTGCCCCTATTTGTGGAGTGCCATCTAGAACTATCAAGGCTTTAGCAAGAAAATGGGCTAAAGAGGATGTCACTATAGCTCATGGTAATGGTGGTTCTTTTATCCGTTCAACTTATGCCTCAGAACCTGCCAGACTAGAAATATGTCTTTTAGGCATGCAAGCGTTAGGAAAACCAGGGCGCAACCAAATGAAGATGATCGAATGGAATCTATATAATTTACACTCCCAAAACCCTGGGCCACGTACTGAGATAATCCCTAGTACTAAAGGATGTTATAACGGAACTTTAGGGTTTACCCCAAACACAAGACAGTTTATCCCCAAAACTCTAATTCCGGACGCAATTGTCGCAGAAGAACCAATTACCTGGTATGGACATACTAGGGCCGGCTACCCTGCAGAAGACCAATTTATTGAGTACAAATACCCAATTGATGATGGTGGAACTCCTATTCGCATGATATGGAGTGACACCCCTTGTTGGACTACTTGCTGGAATGGTGGAAATAGATTTATAGAAGCTATCCGCCATAAAAGCATTGAGTTTTTCCTCGTGCAACACATTTGGATGGAAAATGATTGTCATTTTGCAGACATTATATTACCAGTCAATACTAAGTTTGAAACCGAAGATATTGCAATCGACACCATGAGCGGACAATATAACCTTTTATACCATGAAGGGCAATGCATTGAGCCATATGGTGAATCCAAGAGCGACTGGGAAGCTGTTGCAGAAGTTGCGAAAAAATTAGGCCTTTACGAAGAATATACCCAAGGAAAAACTGTTGAAGATTGTATTAAAATCGGTTTTGAAGAATCAGGTGTTGCTCATTATGTTGATTCCTATGAAGAATTTCGTGATAAGGAATATATCGTAATACCAGTTGCTGAAGATTGGGAAAATGATCCGCCAGGGTTTTTTCCTTTTTATGAAGATCCAGAGCAATTTCCTCTTAGCACACCAACAGGTAAACTAGAATTTAGCTCCACTAATATAAAAGAACAATTCCCGGATGACGATGAAAGAGGGCCAGTTCCTAAGTTTATTCCTTACGGGAAAACTCATCAGGAAAGTATGTTGCATTCCAGATCTGAAGAGTTTCCTTATTTAATAGTATCTAACCATCCTAGATGGCGTGTTCATGCTAACTTAGACGACATTTCTTGGTTAAGAGAAATTCCAACATGTAAAGTTGAGGGCAAAGATGGATACTTATACGAACCTGTATGGATCAACCCCATCGATGCTATAAAAGAAAATATTAAACAAGGTGATATAGTAGAAGTTTATAATGATAGGGGTATCGTTTTAGGCGGTGCTTATGTTACTGAACGAATCAAGCCTGGAGTAGTATACCAAGATCATGGTGCAAGGTTAGATTCAATTGATGCAGGCAAAATAGATCGTGGAGGGGCCAATAACCTAATCTGTCCCGGCAATACTACCTCGCAAAATTGTGCCGGTGAAGTAACTAGTGGGTTTTTAGTTAACATTGCTAAAGCGGATATGAAAAAACTTAGAACAGAATATCCAGATGCATTTGCAAAACAATATGACAAAGATTCAGGTGTAGCATTTGAAGCTTGTCTAGAAAAGGAGGTCTAATCAATGAAAGTATTTGTGGTTGACATTGCGAAATGTAACGGTTGCTATAATTGTCAAATTGCCTGTAAAGATGAGCATGTTGATAACGACTGGGGTAGTTATGCCAAACCCCAACCAGATACAGGACAATTTTGGATGAAAATTCATGAAAAAATCCATGGGCAGACTCCGAAAGTTAAAATTGAGTACACCCCTACTCCATGCATGCATTGCGATAATGCACCTTGCATAACTGAAGATGGAGCGGTTTATAAAAGAGATGACGGTTTAGTTATTATAGACCCAACAAAAGCTCAAAACAAAAAAGAAATTGTAGATACTTGCCCATATAACAAAATATATTGGAACGAATTTTTACAATTGCCCCAAAAATGTACCGGGTGCGCTCACTTGTTAGACGAAGGTGGTATTCCACGCTGTGTTGATGCATGTGCTACTGGAGCATTACAATTTGGCGAAGAAGAAGACTTTGCAGATTTAATTGCCCAAGCAGAAGTTATGCAACCTGAACTTGGCTTAAGTCCGAGGGTATATTATCTCAATCGTTTCCATAATTTTGTCGCCGGTGAAGTCTTCGATCCTATAGAAGATGAGTGTATCGAGGAGGCACTAGTTTCTTTAACTTGCAACAAAACCAATCAAACATTGGAAACGGGAACCGACTGTTTCGGTGACTTTTGGTTAAGAAAATTACCTTCCGGTAATTATAATATCAAAATAGAAAAAGCTGGCTACAAAACATATGAAGAGAAAAATATAAAAGTAGAAGATAGTATTAAATTAGAAGATGTTCCTCTAGAGAAGATTTAAAGGAACTTTATTCCTTTTCCCGAATCACAACTACCGGGAAAAGGAATATTTACTAGGTGAAGTATTTATCCCATACACAAAAATTGTTTATACAGTGCCAGGATTTGTTCGAACATTTCCCGACACCTGCAAATTTATATTGATAAAAATGCAAAAGGGAGAAACGTATAAATGAACAAAAAAAATATTGGTTTTGTTTTAGCGATTGTGATTATTATAGCAACTTATTTCATGCCTGCCCCTGAAGCTCTTGGATATGCTGGGAAAATGTCTTTAGGGCTATTGCTAGCCGCTGTTGTTTTATGGGTTTCCGAAACATTCCCGGTATCAATTACTGGTTTCTTATTGATGCTATTGATTAGTTTTTTTGGAATAAAAGATTTAAATAGCGTTTTCCAATCTTTTATAAGTCCTGTTATTTTCTTTGTTATTGCTACTTTTGGAATTACTGCAATTATAATGAAAACGGAACTAGCTACTAGACTTGCTGGAATATTATTAAAATGGGCAGGTGGAGTTTCTAATAAAATCGTTTTAGCATTTATGGGAGGAACAGCGCTCTTATCCGCAGTTATGTCCGATATGGCTGCAACTTTCCTATTTCTTGGAATTGTTTATTCCTTACTAAAACCATTAAATGCAAAACCTGGAGAGTCAAATTTAGGTAAATGTTTAATGTTGGGTGTTCCTTTAGGTGCAATGGCAGGCGGCGCGTCTACACCAGCTGGATCAGCTTTAAACATGATGGCAATTGACCTTTTAGGTCAACACTATGGTATGACTATCAGTTTTTTAGATTGGATGGTAATAGGAATACCTATTTCCATTATAATGGTTCTCACTGCTTGGTTTTTTGTCACTAAAATCCTAAAACCTGAAGATATTGCTAGTGACGCTTTAGTCGAATTAGAAACACAAATCGCCAACTTAGGCAAATTAACATTTAGAGAGAAAAAAGTACTAACCCTCGTTACGGCCATGTTAATTTGTTGGGTTCTCGGTTCTTGGATTCCGGTATTAAATACAACTACAGTTGCCATGGTTGGCCTAATAATTATGTTTTTACCGGGAGTAAATCTTTTAGAAGGCAATGAGTTTTTTGCGGCAGTTCCTTGGAATATAGTACTGATGATTGGTAGTATTCAGGCATTTGCTGCCGTTGCTTTAGAAACTGGTGCAGCTAGATTTCTTACCGATTCAGTCTTGTCTATTACAGGTGGATTAGGAACTTTTGGGGTGTTAGCTGTTTTAGCTACATTTTTAGTTTTGTTACATTCAGTTTTCCCCATAGGTCCTGCCGGAGTAGGTTTGTTTTTAATACCAATGGCAGATATTGGTTTGCAAACAGGCATGTTCTCACCTGCAGTGGCTGCTATCATGGTAGCTTTAGCATTTGAGGCATGTTATTTACTACCACTTAATCCCAATATACTAATAACATACAACGACGGCTATTATTCTATGAGTGATGTAATAAAACCAGGGGTATTTATTACTTTTACTTATATTCTTTTAATGGTCTTCTGGCTCCCATTTATAGTATCTGTACTAGGATTATAGCAAAATAAGCCATTATCCAAAAGGTTACCAAAAAAGCCCAAATCTAAGTTTACTAGATTCGGGCTTTTTTATTTAGCATAAGTGTAATTAAATTCAAACTAGCGTAAAAATATTATCAAATCTCAAGTTAATCTCTAATTGAGAACTAAAGGGATAGGAAAAAGGTGAAAAACTCAGCTTTAAAGACTTTTATCGTTGGCATGAATTATGCATAACTATATATATGGAAGCACAGACCTCGTATGTTGTGTTTTCCAAAAAAATTGCTCTGGATTGGGCTAGTGATTTAAATGTAAGTGAATTTTAGTTCAAACAAGGGTAGTTTTTATACCATATCCAAAGAAACACTTATTTTAAACAACTAAAATTTAAAGGAGGAAACATTAATGGCAAAACCATGGACATGGGAAGAAGATGGCTACACAATAATCCGCAGCCATGCTCGGACAGGGCCAGGTTGCCACAATAATTGTGGCGTTTTGATGTATCTAAAAGACGGGAAACTAGAAAAAATTGAAGGCGACCCAGACAATCCCTATAACCAGGGAAGATTATGTTCGCGCTGTCTCGCATACAAAGAGGTTTTATATAACCCAGAACGTCTAAAATCGCCTATGTTGCGTGTAGGAGAGCGGGGAGAAAACAAGTGGAAACCAATTAGCTGGGACGAAGCATATGATTTCATTGAAGAAAAATGGCGCAAAATTATGGATGAATATGGGCCAAAAGCATTAGCCTTCTTCCAAGGAACTGGTAGAGATGTAAACGGATATACCTGCCGTTTACCATTTGCTTTAGGTTCTGGTAACTATACTTGCGGGTTTTTATCTGGAATGGCTTGCTATGCTCCACGTCAATTAGCATTAGCTCTAGGAGTTGGTAATCCTACCGTTGTAGATAGTTCTCAGTTTTTCCCAGATCGTTTTGATAATCCAAACTATAAAGTTCCGGAATATATGATTATTTGGGGTACTAATCCGGAAAATTCCAACCCTGATGGCAACTTAGGATATTGGATTGTAGAAGTAATGAAAAGAGGTACAAAGGTAATAACTATTGACCCACGTGTAACATGGTGGGCTGGAAGATCAGAGCACTTTTTACAAATTAGACCTGGAACAGACGCTGCCCTAGCACTAGGTTTAGCAAACATAATTATTCAAGAAGGTCTTTATGACAAAGAATTTGTGGACAAATGGGGTTACGGTTTCGAAGATTATGCTGAGCGTTGTAAAGAATACCCAGTAGAAAAAGTAGCTGAAATTTGTGGCGTTGATGCAGATGACATCATAGCTGTTGCCAGAGCTTATGCCAATGCTGAAAGAGCATGTATTCATTCCGGACTACCATTTGACCAAATCCAAGAGGGTTTACATGCATCTATTGCAGTTCGTAATTTATTTGGTTTAACGGGTGATATTGAAAAACCTGGAACCCAAGTCATTGGTAAATATCCATTTGGAATTACACAAACTTGGAGATCTGGTTGGGGATTTGATTTATTAAGTGATGAGCAAAAAGCAACACGCTTAGGCAATCCTGTATTCTTAGGTCTCACTGCCATGTCTGAACCAACAGCCATTACTAACGCTATGCTTACCGGTGAACCTCATCCTATTAAAGGCGTTTTCATGCAAACTAATAATCCGATAGCCTGTATGGGTGCTGACGCAGATAAAGTATACAAAGCCTTATCTAATACAGAACTAAATGTCATAGTTGATCTTTTCATGAGTCCAACTGCTGTAGCAGTAGGTGACATAGTATTACCAGCCAGCACCTTTGGAGAAAGGCATGGTCTAGTTGGACATCAACCTTATTTCCTAGGGCCATTGACTCAAGCAGTTGATCCTGTTGGAGATACTAAATCCGACCAACAAATTCTCATAGATTTAGGTCGCAGATTTAATAAAGAAGCTTATCCGTGGGAAACTGATGTCGAAATGTACGAATCGCTAACTGCTGAACAAGGAATTGATTACCACGATCTTAAAAATCAAAATTGGAAGTATACAGATTTCGAATATAACAGACATGAAAAAGGCTTACTAAGACCAGATGGAGAACCCGGATTTGACACTGCTTCAGG
This sequence comes from Syntrophomonadaceae bacterium, assembly GCA_035647815.1. Lineage (GTDB taxonomy): Bacteria > Bacillota > Syntrophomonadia > Syntrophomonadales > Syntrophomonadaceae > JAAYRQ01. The sequence goes on along the minus strand of DASRMR010000020.1, from coordinate 67,445 downwards.
TTTATTTGAATTTACAACTAGTGTACTGGAAATGTATGGTGTTGATCCACTACCGTTTTATAAAGAACCCCCAGAAAGTCCAGTAAGTACACCAGAATTGTACGAAAAATATCCTCTAGTTTTAACTACAGGCACCCGTGTTCCTGGATTATTCCACTCTGAACATAGAAACGTTCCATCTCTTAGAAGAGTTCACTCTGATCCTATTACCGAGATACACACGGATGTAGCCAAAGAGCATGGCATCAAAGATGGCGATTGGATTTGGATTGAAAATCATTTAGGAAAATGTAAACAAAAAGCTAAATTAACTAATGGCATCCGCCGTGATGTAGTGAGCTCCGCCCATGGTTGGTGGTTCCCAGAAAAAGATGCATTAGATGGCTTTCACGGTGTTTTTGAATCTAATATAAATAATCTCATAGGTGACAATCCAGGCAGCACAGGTTTTGGTAACTCGTATAAAGCATCGCTTTGTAAAATTTATAAAGTGGAAGGAGGAGAATAATAGTGGCTCAATATGGTTTATTTGTAAACTATAAATTCTGTACTGGTTGCCATGCTTGTGAAATAGCTTGCCAACAAGAAAACAACTATGATCCTGAAACATGCGGGCTAGAAGTAAGAAAAATTGGGCCCTTCCCCGTCGGCGAAAAATGGCAATTCGATTATTTTGTATCGCCTACAGACTATTGCACTCGTTGCACTGAACGAGTGGAAAAGGGGAAGTTGCCTAGTTGCGTCCAACATTGTCAAACTGGAGTTATAGAAATTGGCCCTATAGAAGAATTAAAGAAAAAACTAACTGATGATAAAATGTTATTATTTACTCTTCGTTAAAATTTATAAAAAACATATGAATATGTGAGGTTGTTCGGAAAAACTCTGGACAGCCTCACAAAAAATATTCACCTTAAATTAAAATTACAATGTTATTTAAGTGCAATGATTATAAAAATAATTCTTATTTTATATTAAACGAAAGGTAGTGACAGCTAATGACAAAAAGAATCACCGGCATAGTAATAGCAGCCTTAATATTAGTAACAGCTTATTTTCTTCCCGATCCCGAAGGATTATCAACTGCAGGGAAAATGGGACTAGCAGTATTATTTAGTGGAGTTTCCCTTTGGTTATTTGAATCTTTTCCTACTGCTATAACTGGGTTTATACTTTTATTATTAATGCCTATATTGGATGTAATAACATTTCCCGAAGCAGTTGCAGGATTTATGTCACCAGTTTTGCTTTTTATCCTCGGCGCTTTCTCTTTAACAATAGCTATGATGAATACAAATTTAGGAGCCCGAATTACAGGTGTTCTTTTAAACTGGGCGGGTGATAACTCTGAAAAATTAGTTCTCGGCTTCATGCTTGCTGGTTGTTTAGTATCATCAATAATGCAAAACACTACCACAACTATGTTGTTTTTAGGAATTGCTTTTACCTTAGTCGCAGCAATGGGTGCAAAACCAAGGGAATCTAATTTAGTAAAAGCACTTATGTTAGGTATTCCACTTGCAGTTATGACAGGTGGTATTGCTACACCAATTGGTACAGCAATCAATGTGATGGGCATGCAAGTATTGTCAGATGTTGCTGGACTTTCTATTTCCTTTCTTCAATGGACTGTAATTGCATATCCTATTGCACTAGTAATGGTATTTGTTGAGTGGTTCTTTATTGTCAAAGTTTTTAAACCAGAACCAGTTAATAAAGAGGCACTTGCTGTTTTAGAAAAAGAAGTAGCGGCCGCAGGCCCCTTCAGTGTCCAAGAAATTAAATTAGTTTCTATTATTGGTCTTTTGTTAGTTTTATGGTTTGCTGGGGCATGGTTCCCGCAAATCAATTCCACCATGGTTGCTTTGCTAGGGTTAATCCTGTTTTTCGTTCCCGGTATAGATTTAATGACTTGGGATGATTATAATAAAGGAGTGCCATGGAGCGTACTTCTAGTAATCGGATGTATTATGTCAGTTGCAGGCGGAGTTTTAGCAACTGGCGGAGCTAGTTGGATGGCAGAGGGATTAGTTGCTAGTGTATCTGGCTTATCTGGTCTGGTCGTCCTATTAATTGTAACAACATTTGTAGTTCTTCTTCATGCAGTATTCCCAATGGGACCTGCTTTAGTAGGACTTCTAATACCACCATTAGCAGCAGTTGGAATGTCTACTGGTCTATTTTCACCTGTCGCTATTACTCTAATCGTTTCTATGGGTGTTGGTGTTTGCTATCTCTTACCTTTAAACCCTGTTTTAATGATAACTTATAGTCCTGGCCATTACACTATGGGGGATGTTTTCAAAACAGGTTTAGTACCTACAATTGTGTTTATTTTGCTACTAACATTCTGGGTTTCTTTCATGATGCCTATTGTTGGTTTGTAAAGAATAAAAATATATTAAGCCGGGTCTCGCATAGCGAACCCGGCTTAATAATTTTATAAAAGATATTTTTATTTTTTTAAAACAATATTGTATTCTTTTATTCGCCTATACAATGTAGCTCTACTTATTCCAAGCTGTATAGCTGCGTCCTCAACATTGAAATCACAAATTGCCAAGGCGTTTTCAATAGCTTCTTTTTCTAAATCCCGCAAAGTTGTTACAGAACTTATATTATTAAAATCTTCATGCGGGGTATTATTATTAAGAAACATATCACTAGGTAAATGGTTAATCCCTATTAATGTTTCAGCTGGATTCAACATACTAACTGCATAGATTATAACATTTTGAAGTTGCCTTACATTGCCACTCCAATAATGATTGTTCAAATAATCAAGTGTTTCTTTACTTAAAACAGGTATTGATCTTTCCATTTCTTGACATGCTTCTTCAATAAAATACTTTGCTAACAATTCGATATCTCCTTCTCTTTTTCTTAAAGGAGGGATTATGACTTTAAAAGTTGCTATTCGATAATATAAATCTTCTCGAAATTCTTTATCCCTAACGGCTTGCAATAAGTCTTTATTAGTCGCAGTTACAAGCCTAAAATCTACAGGAATATATCTATTTCCTCCTAGGCGCATTATTTTTTTATCTTCAAGCACTCGTAGTAAAATAGGCTGTATTTCCAATGGCATATCACCAATTTCATCTAAGAAAAGGGTGCCCCCATTAGCTAATTCAATTTTCCCCTTCCTTCCCTTTTTATCCGCACCTGTAAATGTGCCACCTTCATATCCAAATAGTTCACTTTCAATTAGGCTATGGGAAACTGAAGCGCAATTTATTGCTATAAAGGGCCTTCTTGCCCTGCTTTGATTGTGTATAGACTGTGCAAAAAGTTCTTTGCCAGTCCCACTTTCACCTACAATCAATACATTATTATTTGTATAGGCAAACTTTTTAGCAATGTTTATAGTCTTAGTTAAGGAATCACTGTTACCAATTATTTTTTCAAAATCGTAGATCGCTGTATTCCCTGTCTGCTTATTAATTGTAGTGCTGTTTTCTGATACCAAAGGTATGGTCAAAACGGCCCCTTCTACATTTTGGTTTTGATCAAGAATTGGCGAAATCTTTATAAAATATTTTAATTTCGGTTTGTTCTTCCCTTTTATATTCTCCATGCTTTCTATAGTCTTTTTTTGGTTAATTATCCTATCTAAAATGCGAGTATTATCTATATATTCGGAAATATTATTTTTTATTATAGATTCTTTACTATCTCCTAGAATCCTTTCGCTTTCTTTATTTACATGTTTTATATTTCCATTGCAATCAATAGCTAAAATTCCTTTATCAACAGCCGATATAACCGTTTCAAAGGCTTCATTAGTAATGGTAAATGATTGATTTTTGTTTATTAACATTACTTGGGATTGAATTGCATGAGCAAGAGATTTAGCCCATCCCATTAAATAAGTATATGTTCTTTCAAGATACGCATCTTCGATTTCTTCTTTTGTGACTATATTTAATGTCAATGCTCCTATTAATTCATTGTTTGTATTGAAAATTGGAGTAGACATACTAAGATCATCTTCCAAAAAGGAATGATAATTAGCGGCACCAAATAATTGCACCGGTTTTTGATATTTAATGCACAAGTTCTGTGAGATAGTGCCAATATTTTCTTCACTTAGAACAATACCTTCTGAAAATGCATTTTTCTTTATTGGACTTCGCGCTGCCTCTTTAACTAATAGAACAAGTCCATTTTTGTCTGCCAAGCATAAACCATTTATAGGAAATAAGTGACTAACAATTTTTTCGATAAGTGGTGTAGCTGCCTTTAACAGGATTTTACTTTCATCGGATATCTTATCCATTTCTACTTTTTCATAAGCTATATCCGTAAAATTAGAAAAAGGATCAATACCGTTCTTTCGAGAATTGTTCCACGAAGCGGTTATTTGGCTAGGTAACGAATTTAAGGATGAAAAATCCTTGTTGTTGTAATAATAGGTCTTTTTTAGTTTTTTAATTTCGTTATTAAATTCCAAACTTAAGGGCGTATGAATCATGTTACTAGTATTCAAATAAATTCCTCCCAATTAGCGGATGGATTACAAAAAATAAGTTAAATGCAATGTTTCTGTTTAATCTTACTCAAAAACAAAGAGAAGAAGGGGATGAAATGTTAAATGTTTTCGATTATCATATATTTAAACATATTAACATCATTATAACTGTTTGATAAAAGTTTAACAAGATTCAGCGATATTTAGCCAAGCAATTGCATCTGCAATATTGCTAGTGTCTTTTCAATTCCTACTAAAAATCCACTAGTTACCTTACCCGCCGCATTTTTTAGATATCGTTTCAGCAGGAGCTAATAATATAGTGGCTAGGGGGTTTAATGACGAGGAAAAGCTGGAGGTTGTAGTGAGTGATCTCACTTATGTTGGAGTAGAAACAAAATGAGCTTATATATGCATATTGTTTAATTTATATAATAAGGAAATAATAGGATATAGTGCAAGGACTAATAAAGATACCGCAGGATTATGCCTACAAATATAGTGCCATTGAAAACTTCAGGATCAATAGCACCCAAGCCAACATATTTGTTTTCGTTTAAAAATTAGGAATCCAGCAATCAGGGGAACTATGAATCATGTTAGGATTTCCCAGATACTCGAAAAACTATCTGAGATACAAAATCATCGGTACGATTTGTTCCCCAGATAGCGGAATTCGAATATTATCTAGTTTCGTTTATATTTTCATTTTGAAAAATATTTCTTATTATGAAATTGGCACAAACAATAAATGTAGAATAATCAGACCAACTTTAGCTGTATGGCTCTCTGAGAACATTGGCCTACACAAGTATAACAGGCACTACATTTTTTCGGATTAACAACTATCGCCTTTTGTTTTCCATTTACATCTTTCATCTCAAATACGCTGGCGGGACAGAAAGCTTCACAAAGACCGCAACCATTACATAAGCTTTCATTCAGTATCACTTCGATTTGGCCTTCTTTTTCCTGCCCCGGGAGGGTTACATTATCCATGACAGGCGGAAGGTAAATTTTTCTTCTTTCCTCTGGTATGCTTTTTACCGCTAACTTCTTTAAGGATTCCGCTAGTATTGGTAACTGTTGGTATGGTATCGATACATACTGTTCAAAATCATCGATTTCAGTAGAAGCTCTACCACCATAACAACCAAAGGACACATTCATCTCGCCACTTTTCATCACCTGTACAGTAAGGTCAGTACAAGTTGAATTATAGCCAGATGTATGAAATGTCTGTCTTTCGCCAGTTGCATAAGTTTTCGCACAACACATCCACATAGCTTGTTCTGGCCACATGGTAAAAATAACGACATCTGGTTCAAAGTTAGCCATTTCTAGGGGCGCAACTAATGTTGCTACATGTGTACCAGGTTCAAATTCTGGACGGCTGGCAATCATCTTTTGGCAAATTTCTATATTCGGCAATTTCTTGAAAAGAAGATACAAATCACCTGATTTTAATTTTTCAGACATTTGCGTTATACCCAAAATCCCCGATCCATCAGGACAGGCATGTTTACGTGCCGGCATATAAAGGCTATTCCCTCGCCGAGCTACAATGATGGATTGGCAAAAGCGCAAAGGCATGGGTGGCTCCATCACCCCATCGGGAATTTCTTCGCCCGGGCGCATGAGACGTACAGCTACAGGCGACCATCTTAAAGTCAGCGTTTGTTTATATATTTCAGAAAGTTCAGCGTTGTTCATATGTTCTACTCCTCCTCAGATTTCTTCATAATTTTCTCCCAGTTTTCTACTCCAGCAGGTCCTTCAAACATTTCACCCGCTTTGTTTTTCACTCCGTCATAATCTTCTTCAAAATCAAGCAAAAGATTGAGCACATGCATAACTTTGATTCCAGAAGGGTCTCTCGCAAAATTTAAAACACAACTGTGACAATAAGCAATAAGGATTTCCGCTCCTGTTTTTTTAGCCTCTTCGAGTCTGAGTTCAACTAGTTCTTCAGCAAAATCAGGCCGGAAGTGACTCAACTGTCCCCCACTGCCACAACAAATAGTTGTTTCCTGGCTATGCTCCATTTCAAGAATTGGGAAATTAGCCTCACGTAAAGCTTGTCTGACCTGCTGGCCAAAAATCCCATCAAAACGATCTGGACAGGAATCGTGCACGGTGCATTTCCTCATATTATTTGATGTTGTCTTGTGTCCTTGTTCCTTGAACACTTCATAAACAGTGAGCAACTCAATGTCAAATTCGCTAAAGACTTTTCTCAATTCGTAATAACAATTCGGACAGGCTACCACCAAGCGTTTAATTCCTAAACTTTTTATTTTATCACGCAAATGTTCTCTGTTTTTATCACCCCGTTTAGTTACGCCTATTTGGTAGAGAGGCTTGCCACAACAATCCTCAAGGAAAACGATGTCTGAATAGCTTTTTGATAAAGTCGCAAAAACCTTGCGCGTTAAGTCAGGGGAATATGTCATCATCGTACACCCCGGAAAAAAGGCAGTCTTAGTTACTTTGGTTTGGTTTAAATCTTGATAATCGACACCATATACCTGCCGAAATAGACTCATTACATTCATTGGACGATCCGGAAATAAATAACGGTAATCATCGATATCAATCTCATCATTTGCTACCGCCTCATTCCTTTTCGCCTGAAACATCTGGACGGGACTCAAGTCCAGAGGACACACCGATTCACACAGTTCACATAGGGAGCAGGAAAAGGCTTCCTCTACGGTAGCCCCCCTGGCAGCAATTGTTGCAGGACTCTCCCCTATTTCTTCAAGTAAAGAACAAATATCACTGCATGCGCCGCAATCCGAACATTGTTCAATAAGCTCATTAATTGGATTTTTTTCTTCGTTGTCACGCATAATTAAAACACTCCCTTCATCTATTCCTAATAAACTGTATCCCGATTTTTATTTGTGTGTTTAACAATTGGGATACACAAAGCCTCTACAGTGTATCTCGATGGCTGATTAAGAAGTTACACAAGCAAAAGAACAACAAATATATTTGAGTTATAAATATACTTTATGCAAAAAACATACCATTTTTTAATTAAAATATTATTCTACGAACGCCTATTTTTATTGAATGCTAGATCTAATAAAATCAGGTTGTAGGTATGACTCTATCTTTTGATAAGTATCCTGATTAACGATGAGTCGCCCAGGTTTACGATATTCAGTCCAAGCCATCGCACACCAGGATATAGCTCGTAGATAGTTGAAGTATTTAAACATCTCGACCCGATCAAACAAAGTGTCTTGATAAGGACACCAAGATGAGTTTTTAAGGTAGGCATTTAAAAACCCCTGTTCTTCGTCAAAACTAAGACGGTAATTTTGTTTCCACAATGTACTCGTGGCGATTAAAAACATGCTTAAGTCCTGAGCAGGTTCACCATAAATAGGTTTTTCCCAGTCAATGAGGTGGCAAGTGTTTGCTTGTCGATTAACGATAAAATTATGTGAATTCACTTCTGTATTAATAACGGCCAGACAGGGTTCCTGCAGTAAATATTTTTCGCCTTTTCGCCTATCATCTGCTTTTATGAGTGCCTTTTCTAGCAGATCTCGCACCTCTATGTCAGCCTCAGGGTCTTTAAAATAGGAAACAAGCATTCGGCTTGCTTCATTATATATCCCTGTAAAAGGCCCTGGTTCCCTTATAAGAAACTGTGTTTCAGCGGGATCAGATGCCAAACCATGAATGTTAGCTAAAGTACTAGCAGCCGAAATAAGATCACAACGGTAATCAAGTGGCTCACCAGGAAGGTATTCCATCACCAAAACACCGTAAGGAATCTTTTGCAACTGATCATCTAGGTAATAAGGACGAGGAGTTACGCCAGATCGTTTTAGCAACTGCAAAGCCTTATATTCGTAAGCAATCTGATTTTCAAGCTGCATCTGGCTAGCTGTGTTGACCCTGAACACAAAGCGCTTTTGCCGATTTTTCAACACATAATTCAGATTATATTCACCCTGTGCTAGGAACTGCACTTCTACCTCTCCGCTTAAACCTAGGCAGGATTTAAATTCCTTTTCATTCACATAAGTTTTCACAGTCTGGAATAGTTCTTGATTAAGCATGTATAACTCCTTTTTAAAAAAAATAATTTCTATCTAAACCTAACCACGCATTATAAACATCTTCTGTAAAGACATCTATATTATTGATGGTCGGAAAGTTAATCGTATATTCTAATTCGTCTTTTCTAATTTCATTGTTCAACAAACCTTTGCGCAGGTCTTCAAGCGTAGGGCTTATCTCTATAAAATGATTGGTAAAGAGTGATGGATTGGTAATAAAAGCGGCTGCAACAACATCCCAATTATGAAAACCGTTTATATTGAAAGCCGCCATCATATCCCTAAACCAATACTTGCATTTACGGCTAATATATTCAGCTCTTGGTTGAAGACTTGATAAAAGCCTGTCATTGAATTCTTTTTCAGTAAAAAACGCATCCAGGCAGTTATTGCCAGTTATCACAGAGACATTTTTACCATTTCTTAAAACACATTCAGTCGCCGTAGGATCACAAGAAAAATTTAATTCGTCAAGAACTTGACCATTAATGATTAGATCTTCTGTAATTCCACCCATAATGACCAACTCAGAAGTTTTTTCAAACAGGGTAGAATCTTTAAGAAAAGCCGCATATAGATTCGTTAGTGACCCTGTAGCGAGAATCGAAATGTTTCCCTTGTTTTTATTCACCGTTTCCAGAATAAAATCAACTGCATCACTATTTAAAACATCTTTATTCGGACAGCCTTTTAAAAGCGGAATATCGGACTGATCAATCTCTTGCAACATTCTTTTGGTGTTCGTATATACCGTGTTTATATCACTATTTCCGTAGGTAGTAGTTATTCCACAAATTTCTATAAAATCTATACCTAACAGATATAATAAAGCCAGCCCATCATCCACATCGCAGCCTTCAACCCCCATAGTGTTGTCACAATCAAATAAGATTTTTTTCATTCATCTACACCTCCACATTTATCGCCTTAACCTTGTTTTATTTAAGCAATCATCACGACCTTTTCAAGGTCGAACTCAATGTCTAACAGATCACCAGGTTTCAAGTAATAATCTGATGGCAGTGAAAGGAGAAGCCGACTACCTAGCCTTTCCACCTCGATTTGCCAGCTCTCACCTAAATACCGAACATATTGTACTGAATAATTTGCTCCAGATATCGGCTTTAGTGCTGAAGGGCGAAAAAGAGCCTGATATAATCCATCTGCCTTTGCTACGGGAAACGTAAGTTGTTCACTCCTAAAAACACCTTGTTTCACTCTTCCAGTAATATAATTACCACCCCCAAAATAGTCCGCTACTTCTTTATTGGCAGGCTGATTATAAATAACTGCGGGCGAATCATATTGAATAATTTGGCCATTGCCCATCACCGCAATTCGATCAGACATCATTAAAGCTTCCTGCTGATCATGAGTAACCAAAACTGTAGTAATGTCAAAAGTCCTGTGTAAATTAAGCAATAACTCGCGCATATCCTCTCGAAGGTTTCCGTCTAAACTTGAAAATGGCTCATCTAAAAGCAATATATTTGGATTCGCAGCAACCGCCCTGGCCAATGCCACTCGTTGAACTTGACCACCCGATATCTCATAAATACTACGTTTTTCATATCCATCTAGTTGTACATTTTCAAGCAACTTTTGCACCTTATCACGACGCTTCTTCCCATCAATACCTTGTAGTTTAAGTGGATAAGCCACATTTTCCTCGACGGTCATATTTGGAAATAGCCGTAAATCTTGAAACACAATTACCGCACCTCGCTTGCAGGAGGTTTCCTGGGTAACATTGACATCATCCATGAAAATGTCTCCTCTATCTGGTTGCAACAATCCGGATATAGTTTTAAGCATGGTGGTTTTGCCACAACCTGATGGCCCTAAGAGAGAGACTAACTCTCCTTTTTTCACTACTAGATTAACATCATCCAAAATTAATTGATCTCCCAGAGAAACAAATATATTTTTCAATACAAGCTCCGAGGAGCTTCCTCTCTTAAATTTCATGCGAAAAAACCCCCATTTCCATTTTTGTTAAATTTGTTAGCTGTTTTTTCAAGAACGATAAAAATTATTAATGTTGAACAAATAAACACCATACTATAGGCGGAAGCAACTGTCCTATCACCGCTTTGCAAATAAGGTACCATCAACATGGAAAAGGTTTTTACACTTCCTCCGCCAATAATCAATGTAATAAAATATTGACCGAAAGATATAATATAAGCCAAGCTAGCCGAAGATATCAAACCTGGCAAAAGACAAGGAATAGTAATATCCTTAAGGATTTGGCCCGGAGTAGCTCCGAGAACACTGGCCTGCTCTTCCAACTTTTTTCCAATTACTGCAGTCATGTCGGTTATGATCTTAATAGCATACGGTAAAGAGCAAATTAAGTGCACGATTATGACACCCAAAACAGTATCGGATAGACCCATTTTAATGAATAGGACATGTATGCCCATCGCGAAAACCGTACTAGGAATAATAATCGGTAAAATAACTCCGAAGCTTACTAAACTTTTGCCTCTAAAATCATAGAAAACTAAGGCTCTGGCAGTCATCACACCAATAATAACGGCTAAAAGCGCGACAATTAATGAGATGGCAATACTTGATCCTAAAACTTGCACAGCACCAGAATAACCACCGAATAATTCGTTTATCCCCCGCAAAGAAAAACTATCTGGAAACAGCTGGGGCCAAGCCCATCTTCCCGATACACTCCAAATCGCAATCACCATAATAGGGATCAGTACTGACAAAACACTGAAATAGACAAACATTTTTAGAACGATTTTTTTGCCTCTATTCATAAATTAGTCCTCCCTATCTTATGGTTCTTATCATGCTGTAAAAAACGGTAATACAGTAAAGCAACTAAGAAAGAAATAAAGAATACAATACCATTCATAGCCATTGCATACGGGCGATGCAATAAATCAGGATGAGTGTATTCTATAAAAGCTTGTATGGGCAACATCTTGGGTACGGTTGCCCCCAATAAATAGGGCAATTCATATGCACCTAATGAATACACAAAAATTATTAAAAAAGCATTTTTAATAGCCGGCATACAAAGCGGAAGGGTAACACTCCTAAAAGCTCTCCACTTTGATGCCCCTAGATTCTCCGCTGCCTCCCCTAGTGTCGAGCTAATATTTGACATGATAGAGATTACAAAGAAAACAACAAAGGGGATTTCCTTCCATAAATAGGCCAAAATAATGCCTATCCCATTACTCGTATAGAGTATCGAAGGAAAACTCTCCTGAGAACCGATTATTCCCATGGCATAAAATAAACGCGCTAAAAGTCCACTTTGAGAAAACAAACTGATGATAAATAATGCCACAACAGTATGGGGGATCATGATAGGTATTTTTAAAACTTGCCCAGCTTTTCCCTTTGCTAACCCCCCCATTACCAACGCTGCACAAAGCAACACACCAATCACTGTAGCAAGTAAAGAAGAAGCCAATGCAACGTAAAAGCTAAGCCCAATCGCAGATAGTAATTCCTTACGCTTAAAAATTTCAACATAATAATCAAGTGTTGGCGTATTTAGCCCCAGCGATGGAATCACCCCGAAACTTTGTAAAATCCCATTGCCGATACCAATAATAAACAACAGGCTTAACAAATATACAGGAAGGAGCAATAAATAAGGTGCGACTCTGGATTTGTTCATCTAACCACCTCTTGACGACTATTTTTTCACGACTTCTTCCTGCCATATTTCTTCGATAATCGGAACAAGATTAGCAGGAATTTCTGGTATTCTCTTAGAAAGTAGCTCATCCTGCGAGATGCAACCTTCCCCCATTTCCACTTCATCAAAGAGCTGTTTTTCTGCTAAACTTAATTTGTTATAGTCAACTACTGGCAAAGCCTTAAGATGCCTTAATTTAGAAGCCTGCATTTCCGCTGAAAGAATCTCATTAATAACCACGAGTGCACCTTGTTTGTTAGGAGCATTCTGAGCAATGGCAAGGTAATTAGTATTACCGATAGTCCCTTTATCGAACTGAAATGCTTGAACTGTCTCCCTGTATGTCCCGTTAGCAATAAAATTAGCAACAGAATAGGGAGCGTAACTTATATTCATAACGACTTCCCCATCAGCAAACATATTATCTAGTTGTGCAACAGTTGCAGGAAAAGTCTTGCCTTCGTTCCAAAGATACTGATTCAGCTCCCTCATATATTCAATCGCAGGCATGATAGTTTGTTTAATTTTAGCTTTATCTGCTTTTATGGTATTCAGCTCTTCAAAACCTACAATGTCATAAATGATATTTCTAACAAAGGCACTGCCAGTAAAGTCGGGCGGTGCAGGATAAGTGACTTTCCCCTTATATTTCTTAGCATAGGCGAGTAATTCTGCCGTATTTTTTGGTGTTTCAGGGGTAGTTGCAGCATCTTTAATTAAAACCAACTGAGCTTTACTGAACGGTGCTTCATAGCCTTCAATAGGAAATCCAAAATCCTTGGTAACTTCTTCATCATTAGGGTTCATATATTTTTCGTAATTAGGTAATTTATGGGTAAAAGGCCCATGCAGGAATCCATTCTCTTTGGCGGAATAGAAGTTTTCACCATTGATCCAAATAATATCGATACTGCCTTTTGTCTTGTTGGCCTGCTTTTCCCCAGAAAGTTTACTTAGAACCTGATCAATATCTATAGGGACTCTTTTTAGCGTGATATCATATTTTTCTTTAACTGTAGGAGTAACCACGGTATCGATCCATTTATTCTGCTGATCGTCTCCCCCCCAACCATAAAAGGTAACTAGTGTTCCCTCAGCCTCTTCTACCATGGTGTTAAAATCGGCCTTTTCATCAAAATCAATCGACTTTTGGCAGCCTGTCAAGGCTATTAAACTAATAATCAGAAAAAGTATTAAAATCATTTTCCTTGTTTTATAATGCACCGGATAAACCTCCTTAAAGAATATTTTTTACAATCATATTTCTATAAATAGATGAACTAGCTCGGTAGATTTTCATCTTTATTAGACCTAACTAAGATCAACCTTTCTGTAAATGCGCTATTATTCGGGTGTTCAACATTATCGAGGCTGGGATAAATAGCATAGGATCGAATTGCATGATCCATCTCCCGCCGGATGAAACTAGCAATCAATTCTGTGTTTTCTTCATAGATCCTTTCCTCAAGCCCTCGTTTCAACAAATATCTAATCGTATCAGAAATCGTTTCTCCTTTTTTTTCTGCAATCACCCTGATTTGCCTAAACAAATCCTGATGCAATTTCACCGTTACTGATCTGAGCATTATTACAACCCCCTATCCTATTTGTCTTACCACTGAACTTAAGTATTGTTGAGATTTTGAGACAGAACAAACCAGATTTGTCTTACCTCCTTATTACTAGTCATGCAAATAATATGCCAACAATTATTGTTTTGACCAATCCCTCATTCGCACTGGCCTTTATGCCCTTTTCCACTTATCGCCAACTACTATTGATTCTCATTTTGAAATATTATTCTCATTGTAGAACTAATGTTTATCTTTCTGCTTGCTATTAAAAAAAGAAATGTTAGCGGGCTTGAAAGCCTTACCAACATTTCTTTAAGGAAAAGCATTAAGTTAAACGAAAAGAAAAAAACGCCTGCACACGCAGAACATAAATTCGTTGTTTCAATTGCCCCGCGCGGATATTTTGATTGACATAGTCAATCAAAATGTTGTGAAATATGAGTTTCGCAAAATGCAATTTTATTTGTCGAATTCCAAATCTTTTAAAAGTTGCCTGTTTCTAGCCATGCTCGATTGACCCAGGTCGGGTCTGCAAGAATCGCACGGCCTACGCCAACCAGATCAGCATGCCCTTTACTTACCAGCTGGTTGGCAAAATGTCCTGTTTTAATCCCACCAGTTAGAAGCACTGGGAGAGATGTATGTTCTTTCACCGCCTCAGCCATGTATGAAAAGAAACCCTCCGGACCATTTTTTATGTAACCACCTACCCCTCCCGATAAATCCAAGCAGTCAACACCTGATTTTTCAAGTATGACCGCCGCTTTTATACCGTCTTCTATAGTATTCCCACCTGAGATTCGGTCATCCGCACCTAGCCGATAAAATATGGGATAATCCGCTCCAACTGTCGTACGGATTGCTGCAAATACTTCTAATGGAAATCGCATTCGATTGTATAAATGCCCTCCATAACCGTCGCTGCGATGATTGGTAAGGGGAGAAAAGAACTGATTTAGCAGATATCCATGAGCACCGTGGATATCTATCATGTCAAAACCAGCCTTTTGTGCCCGTTCTGCCCCTTGCGCAAAATCTTTGACGATTTTCGAAATATCTTCATTTTCTAATTGCGTTGGGATATTTATCTTCTGCGCATTTTCGGAATCACCCCCGCGATTAAACCGCTTCAGAAATGGAAGCGGAATACTTGAAGGCCCCTGGGATTGCTTTAATCCTCGTGCCCCTGCATGGCTCAGTTGAATACCAACTGGCACCCCTGTCTCATGAATTGCTTCCACCAGCCGTTGCAATCCAGGAATTAGAAAATCATCATAAATGCCCAATTGATTTGGGTGTGCAATCCCCTCTGGACTTACATAAGTATGTTCAACGATGATAAGCCCAGGACTTTGTTTTGCATCCCCCATCTTCGCTCTCGACCTATAATGTTCAATGATTTTTTCCGTTACTTCGCCCGATTCACTGGCAATATCCAGAGCCATGGGCGGCATAACCAATCTATTCTTTAAATATAAACCTTTCAAACTAATTGAAGACCATAAATCCGACACATTAATTCCGCCTTTCTCAAAATTAGACCGACCCGAATAGATATGCACAGCGCCTGAGAATTGACTAGAAAAAGCGTTTGAAGCGGTTGCAAAATGTCTATGACAAGGCCAGCTTGCTTAATCCATCATCTATTATAAACGCTAGAATAAAATAAACCAACAATCGCGAAATAACTTAATTCTAAAATGAAAAATATTATTAAAGCGGAAACGAAAGGCAGATAAAACACCTCTCTCCGTTATTTTATCTGCCTATTAGATTCCTGGTGTATTATAAAGATTAAATGTTTAATCCTGCCCCCTCTAACTACATCTTTTCTTCCCACTCAGTACTACCTTTTTTTAACATAGAAAAATTGCTCTGAACTGTAGCTAATAAGTTATTTTTTTCATCATAACAATCTACTTGCCAAGCAGATACATTTCGCCCTTGGGACAACATTTTCGCCTCTGCTCTTACCTGACCAGTTTTTACTGTTTTAATAAAACTGATAGATAAACTAGTAGTAGCAGCTGGTGCTATATCATACGAATACACTACTCCGGTCATGGCTACACTATCTGCTAAAGTTACTAATACTGCTCCATGTAAAGTACCATTAGGATTTAAATGATGTGACTCAATATCGATAACCCCAATTGCCTCACCTTTTTCCACATGGGTAATTCGAATGCCATTTAACTCCTGATAAGTACCTTTTAATATTTCATTGAATGTTTCGAACAAATTTATCTCCTCCTTAAGTCTATTATATAATTTACCATAATAAACCTTGGAAGAATTAACTTTTTCAAACATATACATACTTAATAGTGAAAAGCATTATAGGAGGTAAAAAAATGAGCAAAGCAAGAGATCTCTTTTTAGGTGGGAACACCTGTTACGGTTTTTATTCTTTCTACGATTTTATTGTATCTGAAAATGTATTGAAAAAATATATTTTCAAAGGTGGTCCTGGTGTAGGAAAGTCATTTTTGATGAAAAAAATCGCTACAGAATTTGCAGCTCGTGGATATGATGTGGAGTATTACTGGTGTTCTTCAGATAATAATTCTTTAGATGGTATTGTATTAGGAAATAAGCAGATTTGTTTAATTGATGGTACCACCCCCCATATAGTAGAACCTAAATTTCCTGGGGCTGTCGATGAGATTATTAATCTAGGACAATTTTGGAATAAGGATTTAATCACCGATAATCGAACTAATATTATTAATCTAACTAACGGAGTTTCAAAATGTTTTCAACGAGCTTATCTACGGTTACAAGAAGTTAATTGTGCCTACAGTGAGTTAAAAACTTATTATGAGGAAGCAAGCGATTCATCAGCAGTAAAACGTAATATTATCGCTCTAAGTGAAGATTTTTTAGAAGCTTGCACAAAAGCAACTGGCAAAGTACGTCATCTGTTTTCAGGAGCAATAACACCAGAAGGAATAGTCACTAAACTAGGAAGTATAATCGATAAAGATATGTCTTTATATACAGTTAAAGGCAGTCCAGGTAGCGGAGTTAAAGATTTACTAACTTATGTAGCATATATAGTCGAAGCTAATGCAATTGAGGCAGAAATTTTTCATAATCCCTTTAACCCAGATGAAATAGATTTAATTTTGCTTCCAGAAACTAGAGCAGTTTTAATAGATTTATCTGATACATTTTTGGATTATAGTGGTGAAATTACTAGTACTAGATATAAGCGCCAACTAGATTTTGACCAATTTATTGATGAGTCAATTCTCGACCTATATGTCAAAAACATAGATTCAGCCCAAAATCGTATCGAATTTGGTTTAAAAGAAGCCATAACTGTTATTGCTAAAGCTAAAGATTTACATGATAAATTAGAAGATTATTATGTACCAGCTATGGATTTTGAAGCTGTGGAAGTGTTTTATCATGAATTACTCGAAGAAATTGCTCAAAATCTACGCATATAATTATGAGGTCAAATAATCTCTTTACACCAATAAAGCTTTAACTAAGTCACCTTTGTTTCCCTTGTTAGGTGCTATATCGAGTATCATCCCGGCTAACCCATAATTAGCTCCACTTTTTCGCTGAACTATAGCACCTAGCTTTTCGTTTTCCTGTATTAAATATCCTGGAGAAAAAGTTCTTATACTAACACTTTTATCAATGTCATTCAATAATTCAATATCAAACCAATTGTTTAAGGGGTTACTTGCCCCTTTCATTTTGTTTAAAATAGGTTTAATTAAAACATTAAATAATATATAACCTGCACGTGGATTACCCGAAACATTAAAGATTAATTTATTATTATAACTAGCTACTAGCGTCTTATGTCCTGGTCTCATCTCAATACCTGTTACTATCTTTTCAGCTCCTATTTTATCTAATGCTAAATCGATAAGGTCAAAGTCACCTTCCGAGTTCCCCCCGGTTATAATAAGTAGATCGCTTTTTTGAAGCATAGTTTTTATTTCGGTACATATTATGCCTATTTCATCCGGTATTTTTCGATTATTAGCTCTTCCTTCACAAGCTGCTAATTCTAGCAAATTTAAAAACATACTACGATTACTATTAAATATTTCCCCATAAGCTATTGAACTACCTGGTAATTGTAATTCACTACCAGTATTCATTATAGAAACTATAGGTTTACTATATATCGGCAATTCATTAATACCTGTATTAGCTATTCGTTCAATAAGCAGAGGGTTGTATTTTTCACCTTTATTAAGTATGATTTGTTCTTTTTTGATAGAACTGCCGATAAATTCAATGTTAGCATTATAATCTGGTATAGTTTTTGTTTTTATTTCATCAATGTGTTCTTCGACTTCTTCTTGTTTAATTATGGCTCCAGTACCAGAAGGAACTAGTGCACCAGTCATTAATTTTATAGTAGTTCCAGCTTTGATGGCATAATTTTTAGTTTCACCTGCTGGTATAATTTTAGTTTTTGGCAAAGTTAATGGCACATTCTTATCTAAATCTTCTGCACTTATAGCATAACCATCCACTTTTGATCTTTTAAATGGGGGCACATTTATAGGTGCTCTTATAGTTCGGGAACAAATATGGTTTGCTGATTTTTCTATATCTATCCAGTCCAGATCTTCTGCATTTACCATAGCTAATAAGATATCTATTACTGTTTCTAAGCTTGGCTGCATCACTTTACACCTTCTTATTTTAAAAATCTATTTTACTACAATTCTTCTTAATATTAAAATGCTTCTAGTATTTAGTATTTATCTGCAAACATAAAGAAATGACATAACCAGGATAGTAGTTATGTCTAAAACATTATGAGGGGAAATCATAAAACTACTTTTCGTAATCCTCTATGAACTTAATTATAAAATTCGTGATTTTGTCGATTTCCTCAAAACCGAAAAGCTCAATCTTAGGTTCAACCTCAAGGTCAAAATCTAATACACGAGCTATAACATTAGTAATAGGTAATAGCTTCTCATCTATTTCACGCCTCATTACTTCAACCTTCGGGTATTCCGATTCTTTATGACCTTCTAAGATTATTATATCTACATTTGCTTGCATTTCCTTTATCACATCATTTAAAGATTTGTTTTTTAATCTAGTATAAGTAATTTGCATATCTTCACCAAAAGTATGAGCCATTAGTGCACCGGCATTAAATAATCTCTCACTATCTTTCGCATTTGGAATTTCAAGTTTGTGATGGGCATTTTTTATTACCCCTACACCTATTCCTTGCTTATTTAATTCTGCTATTATTTTAGTTAATAAAGTAGTTTTTCCTGCGTCATGTCTACCTGCAAATGCTATAATCGGTACCATTATAATCCCCCTACTAATCTTTGCCCTATCTGCCGTGCTCTACTTAATACTTCTTGTTCATTAAGAGTTTTGATAATTCGGTTCTCCATAATTATCTGGCCATCTATTATAACTGTATCTACATCACTAGCTTGAGCTGCATAAACTATATTAGCCATTAAATCATAATTAGGAATCATATTAGCCTCTTCTAAACTTATTAAAATCATATCCGCTTTCATACCTGCTTTAATTTGGCCTAATTCTTCTTCCACCCCTAAACCCCAAGCACCGTTACGAGTAGCCATTTCTAAGGCTTGATAAGCTGGTAGTACAGTAGGATCCATATTATTAACTTTTTGTAGTAATGAGGATGAACGCATTTCCTGCAACATGTCTAGGTTATTATTACTAGAGGCTCCATCTGTACCTAAACTAACCGGAATCCCCATATTAAGTAGTTCTACAACTGGTGCTATTCCACTCGCCAGTTTCATATTACTTTCTGGATTATGGGCTACGCCTACCCTATTATCATATAAAATCTTCATATCTTCATCAGTCAGATGAACACAATGAGCGGCAATAACTTTTTGCTCAAATAAACCTAAATCTTGCAAATGTTTAACTGGGGTTTTACCATAGTCATTTTTTGTATCATTAAACTCGGTTAAAGTTTCACTAACATGAATGTGAATATAAGAATCAAGGTCTTTAGCTAAATCGATTACTTTAGTTAAATATTCAGGTGGACAAGTATAGGGTGCATGAGGTCCTAGCATAAAAGTAATCCTACCATTAGCCCCACCTTGCCATTTCTTATGTAGTGCAATACTATCAGTAATCGCCTGATCTCTTTCAGGCCCAACACCTACCATACCCCTAGCTAAGAAACCCCGTATTCCACTAGATTCAACAGCTTGGGCGACTTCATCCATGAAAAAATACATATCCGTAAAAGAAGTAGTACCCGATTTTATCATCTCCACAATAGCTAACATCGTACCCCAATATATATCTTCAGGTGTAAGCTTGGCTTCTAAAGGCCATATCTTTTGTTCTAACCACTCCATTAGTGGTAAATCATCAGCATAACCTCTTAATAAAGTCATCGCAGCATGGGTATGAGTATTAATGAAACCAGGCAAAACTACCCGGTCAGTTCCATCTATGATTTTATCGTAATCACCTCTTGGTGCTATACCTTCACCAACTGCTTTGATTATATTGTCTTCGATAACTACATAGCCTTTTTCAATCGTGATCGGTTCATCAGCAACAGGTATTACACTAATATTTTCTATTAATAAATTCACAATTACCCTCCTAGATCTTTTATGTTTTATTTACTTTGACCATAAGATTTAAAATCTTCATTTAAAATTAAAATATCTTCTTTAGATAAAACATTTATTTGCCCAATTTGGCTAGCATACATAGCTATCATCGCAGTTTTTTCTGCTATAAAACACACCTTAAGTGCAGCCTCCATATTCTCTTCTAAAGCAACTAAACCGTGGTTAGCTAAAAGCACAGCTTTTTCTTTATTAGACACACATTGTGTAACTTCATCAGCTAGTTCTTCACTACCACATATGGCATAAGCTGCTACTTCTACGGGATGTCCTATTACTTGAGCAGTTTCTTCTAGTATTACTGGAATAGCTTTATTAGCTACTGCAAAAGCTGTAGCATATGGACTATGTACATGAACGATAGCATTAACATCAGGCCTAGCTTGATAAATGCTAATATGCATCGGAGTTTCAATCGAAGGTTTATATTTTCCCTCTATTACTTGACCATCTTTATCTACTACTAACATATCCTCTGATTCTAAACTATTGTAATCCATACCACTAGGAGTAATTATAAATAAATCACTATTGATACGGTGACTTACATTACCCCAGGTACCTGTAACGAGATTACTAGAATATATTTCTATGGCTGTTTCATAAACTTTCCTTTTGTATTCATAATAATTCATATCATTACCTATCCTTTAGCTTTAATTCTTTTAGATCAAATGGAGGCTTAACTATGCCCTTTTCAGTAATAATCCCTTTGATCAATTGGTGAGGGGTGACATCAAATGCGGGATTAAATACTTCTACATCTGGAACTGTCAGCATAGAACCCATAACTTGCCGAACTTCATCAGCATTTCTTTGTTCAATCGGAATCTCTGCTCCTGTTGCTATATCAAAATCAATAGTAGAAATAGGTGCGGCAATATAAAACGGAATCTGATGGTAATCAGCTAGTACTGCTAAAGAATAAGTCCCAATTTTGTTAGCTGTATCACCATTGCTAGCAATCCGATCAGCACCGACAACTATAGCATCAACGTCACCTTTAGCCATTACATAACCAGCCATACTATCAGTTATCAATGTTACGGGAATATTGTCTTGAATTAGCTCCCATACGGTTAACCGTGAACCTTGCAATACTGGCCTGGTTTCACATGCCCATACCTTTTTAATATTGTTTCTCTCGGCAGCAGCACGAATTACCCCTAAAGCAGTACCATAACCACAAGTAGCCAAATGACCAGCATTACAAATAGTCATTATTTGTGCTGGTTTAGAAACGATTGCTTGTCCATATTCACCCATAGCTTTATTAGTTGCTACATCTTCTGCAAACATAATTTCTGCTTCAGTTTTTAAAACTTTAGCTATAGTAGTAAAATCTCGCTTATAATTTTCATCAAAAACTCTTTGCATCCTTTGTAATGCCCAAAAAAGGTTAACAGCTGTAGGTCTAGTATTAGCTAATAATCCTTTAACTTCTTTAAAATAATCGGCTAAATCTTCTTTTGATCCCTCGTATTTACTGATAGCTAATGCTAAGCCAAATGCAGCTGTAACTCCTATCAAAGGAGCCCCTCTAACTTGCAGTTTTATAATCGCATCTGCAACCTGCTGAGCTTCATCTAACTGCACATAGAATATTCCTTCAGGTAATCTGCTTTGATCTAATATAAATAGACTATCATCTGCAAAATATATATTTCTAATCATTTTTCATCTCTGTTTCGTCTAAAATCTTCGCACAATCACAACTAGTTTCATTATCTAAGTGTTTTATAGCATTCATTATCAGAACGCGCACATCAGCAATAGTAGTTTGCATCTTTTCAACTACCTCACTATGAGTCAATATAGTCGAAGAAATGCCGGCTGCAAAATTAGTTACAATAGAAATATTACCATAACAGATGCCTAATTCCCTGGCTAAAGTAACTTCAGGAACACTAGTCATACCGATCAGATCTCCACCTAAAATCTTAAACATGTCTATTTCAGCAGCCGTCTCGAAACGAGGTCCTTCAGTACATACATAGACCCCTCCATTATGTATTTTTTTGCTTTCCACTTTTCCTGCCTCTTCTATAGCTTTCCTAACCCGAGGACAATAAGGAATAGTCATATCACAATGGGTAACCCCTGCATCTCCACCTGCAAAAAAGGTGTGATTTCTTACCTTAGTAAAATCTAAAAATTGATCTGCTAATACAAAATCACCCGGTTTTAAATCTAAATTAATTGAACCTACCGCTGCTGTAGCAATAATATTTTCTACTCCTAACTCCTTCAAAGCCATAATATTAGCTCTATAATTTATTAAGTGTGGTGGCACACTATGATTCGAACCGTGCCTAGGAATAAAAACAACTTCTTGCCCTTCAAAATTGCCTATAGTAACATTTACAGAACCATATTTAGTTTCCTGAACAACTTCCCTTATATCATCTAAAAGGTCGGGATCATATACTCCCGTACCACCTATAATTGCTATTTTAACCATTAATAAATCCCCCTTAAATATTTTGATTATTCTAATCCAAATAAAGCTTCGGTGAAATCTTCTGCCGAGAAATCTCGTAAATCTTCCATAGCTTCACCAATTCCTACTAATTTTACAGGTATTTCTAATTCCTTAGCTATAGCTAAGATTATTCCACCTTTAGCAGTACCATCTAATTTAGTTAAAATAATTCCTGAAACTGATGTGGCTTCTCCAAATATCTTAGCCTGGCTTATTGCATTTTGTCCCGTTGTTGCATCTACGACTAACAAAACTTCATGTGGTCCATCAGGTATTTCACGTTCGATAATATTCTTTACTTTTCCTATCTCCTTCATCAAATTAGTCTTGTTTTGTAGCCTACCAGCAGTATCAATAATCAAGATATCTGTATTACGAGCCTTAGCGGCACTAAGAGCATCAAAAACAACTGCCCCAGGATCAGCACCTTCCTGATGTTTAATTAACTCTACCCCTACTCGGTCAGCCCAAATCTGTAGTTGGTCTATAGCAGCAGCTCTAAAAGTATCACCCGCTGCGAGCATTACCTTTTTGTTCTCTTTTTTATATCTATAAGCCATTTTAGCAATCGAAGTAGTTTTACCAGCCCCATTTACACCTACTACAAGAATAACCGTCGGTTTAGAGTCAGTATTGATATTAGTATCATAGTTCACTAGAAGATCTGTAACTTCGTCTTTAATTAAGCCCATCACTAATTGCGAATCATCTATCTTACGCTTTTTAGCTGTTTTCTTGAGATTTCCTACTAATTCTAGTGAAGTATCTACGCCAACATCTGCTTGGATTAGAATTTCTTCTAGCTCTTCCCAGAACTCATCATCTAGCTTTTTATTACTCTTAACTAAAGTTACGATTTTATCACTAATATTAGCTTTCGTTTTACTAAGGCCTTTTTTAAACTTTTCAAAAAAACCTTTCTTGGAATCCTTTTCTGCCTCTAATAATTCATTTTCTTCATTACTAACTTCTACAACTTCTACAATTTCCTCTACTTCCTCGATTTCCTTACTCTCTTCTATAATAGGTTCATCTTTGCTAAGCTCTTTTTCTTTTTTCTTGCCTTTAAATCTATCAAATATTGACATTACTATATCACCCTCCTATAAACTAACCTGCTATACTTTCTGCTTCAGACAAATCAAGCGTTAATATTGTTGAAATACCTTCTTGAGGCATGGTTACACCGAATATATTTTGTCCACATTCTATAGTTGTTTGACGATGAGTTATGATAATAAATTGCATATCATCAGCCATCTTCTTTAGGAAAGCGGAAAACCTTACTAGGTTAGTTTCATCCAAGGCCGCATCTATTTCATCGAGTAAACAGAATGGAGCCGGTTTAAGTTTTAATATAGCAAATATAAAAGCTATACAAGTTAAGGCCCGCTCCCCACCTGATAATAGACTTAATTGTTGGGTCTTCTTGCCAGGCATTTTAACCTCTATATTAACTCCTCTTTCCAAGTGATCTTCACCACTATCTAAACTTAAAAATGCTTCTCCACCACTAAAAATGTCCCGAAAAGTCTGACTAAAACTTTCGTTTGCTAAAGTGAAAAACTGCATAAATTCTTGAGCCATTATATTTTCAGTCTCTCCTAATAATTTTTCTAGTGATTCCTTACCTTTAGTTAAATCATCAAATTGGGCAGTTAAGAAAGTTGTTCGTTCAGATATTTCTTCATATTCTTTTATAGATTCTGGATCTACTAACCCAATATCAGATATTTCTTGCTGCAGCTTGTTTAGATTTATCCGAAGAGCTTTAAGTTGACTAGTTGTATAATCTATTTCATTATCTACTGGCAATTCACATTGGAAAACATCCTGCCATTTCTGCTTTTGAGTAGCTATTTCGGTTTCTAAACGAGCTATACTAACTTCATTACTATGAATAAATTTTTCTAGATGGTTAATCTTATCTCGTAATGGTGTTAAAACCAGCTTTAATTCCTTAATACGATTAGTTTGTTGTTTTTCCACCATCTCTTTATTATTAATATCTAAGCTTATATTTTCTAGTTTTAGATTTTGTTCATTAATAACACCTTTATAACTAACAATTCTTTCTTGTTCTGTTTTCAACTCCTCAGTTAATCTAGTCTTTACTTCTATCGCGTCTTGCATCGACTTATAATAAGAATTTTTAACTTGTTTAAACTGATCTACACTATCTTTTATACTTGCTAGCTCTTTTTCTTTAGCTGTAAGATAATCATTATAAGATGATAACCTTTCCTGTCCTACTTCATAATCCCGGCGTTTTATTTCTATTTCATTTCTTAATACTTCTAATTCATTAGAAATTATTTCACTGTTTTCCTGCATCTTAGCGAAATTAGCCTGTAAACTGATTATTTCACGATCTAATTCTATTATATCCCGACTTAAGTTTTCTATATTTAGTAAAACAACTTCTTGTTCTGTAACAGCGTTATTTAACTCGGTTTGAAGCCATCGCCTTTGTCCATTTAAAAGCTCTAATCTGAATTCCTTTTCATTTATACTATCTTTGAGCTTACTAAGTTCATTTCCTAGGTTAGCTAATTGTGTCCTAAGCTTTTCCACCTTATTTTGACATTCCTGAAGTTCTTTATTAGCTTGATTCATCAACTTAGTCAACTTTTTTTCTTCACTTTTACGCTGGAGTGGACTATAAGTATTATGTGTCTTTCGACTACCACCAGTCATAGCCCCACTAGTATTAATAATGTCACCTTCTAAGGTTACTATTCTAAATGGCAAACGGTTTTTTCTAAATAACCTTATACCAGTATCCATGTCCTTTACTATTAAAACTCGTCCTAAAAGATGTTCAATAGCTCGCTCGTATTTAGGCTCAAAATTAACTAATCGAGAAGCAATACCCAAAACCCCAGCTTCGTTTTTAATTTTATCTAAAATCGATTCGGGGAATTTTTGCACTTTAAGCATATCTATAGGTAAAAGAGTAGCTCTGCCCCCTTGAACACTTTTCAAATATTCGATTACATTTTGGGCACTAGTATGTTTATCTACAATAATGTTTTCTAATCCTCTACCTGCTGCAGTTTCAATAGCTAACTCTAACCCGTCCGGTACCCGTATTACCTCCCCGACGATTCCCATTACACCAGGTAATTTGTCTAGCGAACTAAAAACTTTTTTCACCGCAGACGAATAACCTACTAGTTTTTCTTCATTATCTCTTATATTTGCTAATCGGTTATTAACTATGCGAATTTCATTCTCTAATTGGTTGCGTGTTTTTTCTATCTCTTTTAATCTTGTAGTATAATTGTTCTGCTCTATAGATAATTCATCCAATTCTTTTCGCACTTCTTTTATTTGTTTTTCTAAAATTATAATTTCATTACTATGTTCTGTTGAACTTATCCGATTATTATTAATGCTCTGAGCTAAATTTTCCTTTTTTAAGTTTAATTGTTCCCTTTTTTCCCTAAATCTTTTTAAAACTTCTTCCTTTTCAAAAATAATGTTTTTAATTTGGGCTTCATTTTCCACATGGGTGAAAATATTTTCCTTTTCAGCTTCAAACTTTTTATTAAGGTCCTCGATTATATCTTTTAAGCTATTCAAATCATTAGCATAATTAGTAGTTTCGTCCTTTTTAGACTGATAAGCCAAACTTTCCGTATCATAATCATTTTGCCTAGCTTCCACCTCTTTAGATATATTAGCTAACATGTCCCTATATTTCTCAGCATCATGTTGGGAATCTGCCATTCTATCTTCATTATTAATAATCCGTTCTTCACTAATCCTAATATCGCCTTCTAAGTTATTTTTATTCATATTTAAGGTGTATATCTTTTCTTTTAGTTCACTTATTGCTCTTCTAGTTAACTCTAAAAAACCTTCACTTTCTTGAACTAAAAATTGATTTTCTTCTTCAGCTCGCTTAATAGTAATTAGTTCATCTTTTCGTATATCTAATTCTCTTGTTTTGCCAGTATATTCTTTTAATAATTTACTCATTTCAAAATGTAGTAATTTCTTTTCAATTGCATAAGACTCCTCAGATAATGTCATATATTTCTCTGCCTTTACGGCTTTAATATGTAAATCATCTTGTTGTCGATTAAGCTCTGTTAATATGTCAGCTAATCGTAAGAGATCATCACCCGTTTCTAAAAGCCTCTTTTTAACTTCATCTCGTTGTTTCCTATGTATAATAACTCCAGAAGCTTCTTCTAAAATTAGACGACGATCGATAGGCTGTCCATTAAGCACTTGTTCGAGTTCACCTTGACTTATTATAGAATAACCTTGTTTGCCTAGACCGGTTCCCATAAATAAGTTGCCAATGTCCTTCATCCTTACCTGGGACTTATTTAAGATAAATTCGCTTCCTCCTGACCGGAAAATCTTGCGTGCTATACTTACCTCACTGTAGTCTACAGGTAAGACATTATCTGTATTATCTATAGTCATTTCAACACTAGCCATACTTAAGGCTCTAGTTTTATCTGTACCATTAAAAATTACATCTTCGCCTTTTTGTCCTCGTAATTGCCGTACATTGCCTTCTCCTAAAACCCACCTAATAGCATCAACTAAGTTGCTTTTTCCACATCCATTAGGTCCTACGATAACATTTATACCTTGGTTGAGGTATATCTCGGTATTATCTGCAAAAGACTTAAAACCTTTTAATTCTAATTTTTTCAGATACACACTTAAGCCCCCTAGATTAAATAACTTCTACATCACCAGTAGTAATAGAAACAATACCAGTTTCAGTTTTTAAAACCATGGTGCCTTGGCTATCTATATCAGTATTAATGCCAGTAACAACTTGGCTTCCCCTTTGCACCTTAACTTCTTTATGTAAATGTAAACATTTCTGTTTAAACTCAACTCTAATTTGTTCAAAACCTTCATTAATAAACAAATAATAATATTCTTCTATGTAGGATAGAACAACAGGCAAAATTGTACTACTAGGTATTTGTTCACCTATTACCTGCCATAAAGATGTAGCACTTTCCCTGTTTTCTATAGATAAATCTTCTGCTGACATATTAATATTAATCCCCATACCTACTACAACTGAATCAATATTGTCTAGCTGTCCACTAACTTCTAACAAGATTCCGGATATCTTTTTACCTTCAACAAATACATCATTAGGCCATTTAATCTCACTAGGAATATCTATAAATGTATCTAAAGCCCTAGCTATAGCTAGGGCAAAAACTAAAGATAGCAAAGGAAGTTTATGTAAGGGCAAATTCGGTTTAATAACTAAAGAAAACCATAGACCACCTAGGGGAGAATCCCAAATACGACCTAAGCGACCCCTACCCTGTAATTGCCTAGCTGCTATAATTAATAACCCTTCTTTAGCCTTACCATCAGCTAGTAATTCCTTGCCTATTTCATTAGTAGAAGTGACCTCTGGGTAAAACATAACTTGTTTAATCAAATTAGATGTCTGCTTTTGTAATTCTAATTCATCCGGGTTAATTACACTAAACCAATCATTTAAACTATAACCCTTACCAGATATTCCAGTAATATCATATCCTTCTTTTTTTAAAGCTTCAATATGTTTCCATACTGCCACTCTACTAACACCTAATGAATCAGCTAAACTATTACCTGATATAAATTCACCTTTTAGATTATAAAGTTCAGTTAATATCTCTCTTCTCACCAAGTTCACCCCTTTTACCTACTCTTACTAATTATACAAAAGCCTCTTCCATACCTTCATTTATAAAGGAACACGGTCAGCTATTAAAAGCTATTTAATTACACCAATCTGTTTAATCTTAATTTTATCCGCAATATCCTCAAATCACCTATAAACATAGACATTTAATAGTTGTCCTAGTATTATTAGGATAATTAAATATCTTACTGGTAGCAAGGCGTATTATTAGGCCCTGCTTTAATAGGGAAAGCGGTAAAATCCGCTGCAGTACCCCCTACTGTAATAGGGACGAAATCTGTTTTATACCACTGGGCTTGCCCGGGAAGGTACAGAGACTAGGATGAACTTAAGCCAGGAGACCTGCCTGTAAGATACTTATAAAACTAACTTCTGGGGATTAAGAAGGGAGGAGGAATATAAATGGTGTTGAGTAGAGCGCCTGACCTATGCCTAGACTTCTTAGTTTAGGCATGTTTTTATTTTTAGGTGTAATTTGATGTGGGAATAAATAACAAGAAAAATTAGATGGAGGAAAGTATATAAATGAAATTTAACCAAAGAATATTATCGGTTTTTATATTAATATGTTTCGCTATTATGAGTCTAGGAACTCCTGCTTATGCTTCAGTAGAGACAATAGAGTCAATGACAACAGATCTGCAAAACTTTTATGCCCATAAGAAAGAGCTAGACGAATGGGAGGTTTTCGGTACGAGAGCACTAGGGCAAGATTTGTCATTTAAGTATGTGCCAAGTGGAAATTTAACTAGTCCAACTGATTATAGTAGAAGAATAATTGGTGATATATCTGCAGGTATTTGTGTAGATGACAATATTACTACATTAGTAAATATGCAGGAAACGGATGGGGCTTTTAGACATGAAGCCGATGCTTCACTTAATAACACCATTTGGTCTGTAATAGCTTTGGAATTTGCTAGAAATAATGGAGAAGACCCCATATATATAAAAGATGACGCTATAGATTATATAGTGGGGAGTCAAGATGCAGATGGCGGATTTGATATTAGTGGATGGGGAGCAGATGTCGATTCAACTGCACATGCAATGATTGCCTTATCGTTTAGCGATGATGATATGACAGATGCTATTGAAAAAGCAGTAACATATATCGAAAACAAAAGGGATGATCCATCTGGATTATATGATAACTGGGGACCTTCTGTAGAATCTACTGCAGCAGTTATTGAAGGTTATATTGCTAATAATATTAATTTAATAGATGGAACAGTAGAAACCTTGAAACAATATCAATTAACTGATGGTTCATTTTATCCTGTTTGGGATGATGGTATATCTAATCAAATGACTTCTTATTTTGTTCTTTTGGCTCTAGCCGATTTGAAATATGATGGTGGAAAATATCATAATAAACTAAATCCTATAACAGCAACAAAAGAAGGTTTTAAAATAAGTGCAAAAAAAATAAATGTTGATGAAGTAAATATCGACATAGGA
This sequence comes from Syntrophomonadaceae bacterium, assembly GCA_035647815.1. GTDB lineage: Bacteria > Bacillota > Syntrophomonadia > Syntrophomonadales > Syntrophomonadaceae > JAAYRQ01. The sequence goes on along the minus strand of DASRMR010000020.1, from coordinate 37,378 downwards.
GTTCCCGCAGAATTAATAGCTGGTGAAACTAAATTATTAGCAATCAGCTGGGAAGGTAGTAATCACGGATATTTTTATCAAAATATAAATATTGATGAGGATTCTGTCTTTAGATTCGGATTAAATAAAACAGGTGTAGACGAACTAAACATAATGTTATGGGACTCACTAGATGGCATGAATCCAGTCTGTGATAAATTAAATATAATGTTCTAGTAAATATAAATTTGACAGGGGTAGATAAGTAAATGAGAAAAAGATTAATATTCCTGCTAATGCTATTTATTCTTAGCATTGCCCCAGGCTTAGTATCAGCAGCTGATTTCACTGGGACAACTGATAAGAATACTAATATCGGCTATGTTTTTACAGGTGCAGAAAATGACAAAATAGCTATTGGGCAGATCAAATCAAGTTCTAAAGGCCAATATATTATTAAAAACATTCCACTCGAGGCTAAGTTTTTACGACTAGGTATAAGTAATAAAGCACCTATAGATATAAACTTGAGTGAGATAAACCCTAGTGAACCTGGCAGTCCAGGTGGGGATACCGGTGTAGAAGAAAGATATGTGTACTTTTCTATTCAGGGTGATGATGGCGCGATATTAAACAAAGCTAAACATAAAATAATAGCAGGTGAATCAGTTTTAGACCTTACCTTAAGATTAACCGGAGAAAATAAGATTGAAATCATTAATAGGGCTGGCTATATCGAAAGCATTGGCGGTATTAAGGAGAAAAAACCCGGCTACCCTTTAAGTGGATGGATTTATAAAGTAAATGGTTCTGTTTTAGGCGTATCTAGTGCTAGTTATCGCTTGGCTGATGGGGATATTGTAGAATGGATTTATACATTAGATGGTGGAAAATCAGAAGGCGGAGTAGATATTAGTATCAAGGATCAAAAAGAAGAAAAAGCTCAAGAAGTTATAGACATCTTTGATAATTACACAGACGATTTCAAAAACTTAAAGGACTTAGACGAAAAAGTTCTTATCCTTAACCTAGATAAAAAGATGGATAAAGATAAGGCCATAGAGCGTGATGAGCGTTTAAAGGAAAGTTTACTTAAGTTAGAACAACTTATAGATATTACTAAAGATAATATTATTACTGATAAAGGTGAAAAAGTAAAAGTCTTAATACCTAAAGAAGCTTTAGATAAAGAAGCAAACTTAACCGTTACGGAAAGACAAACTGTTGATTTACCTAATTCATATCCACTTAAAATGGTATCCCCTGTTTATGAAATGGGTCCTAAGGGGTTAAGTTTTAATAAACCGGTAAAAATAAGTATGCCTTTATATCTAGGTATAAACTTCAATCCTGAAGAACTTGTTACTGCTTTTTATGATGAAGAAAACAATGAGTGGGAAGAGATACCTGGGATTATCGATTTAGAGACTGGATGGGTATTATTCGAAACCGATCATTTTTCTAAGTTTGCAGTAATAGAAAAGCCTGCTAAGAAAAGTTTTGCAGATATAGATAGTTCTTATAAGTGGGCTACTGAGGCTGTAGAGGTTTTAGCAGGGCAAGGTGTGATAAGTGGTAGTGATAAGGGCTTTGAACCTGCTAGGTCGGTAACAAGGGCTGAATTTAGCCAGTTAGTAAACCAGATGATAGTAGTGCCAGGCAGTATCCCAGCAGAATTTGATAAGTTTAGTGATGTATCCCCATCTGATTGGTTTAATTCGGCAGTTTCTAACCTTTATCAAGCAGAACTAATTAGTGGTTATGAAGATGGTACATTCAGACCAGAACAGCCACTTAGCCGTAATGAAGCAACTATGATCTTATATAAGTTAAGTCTAGAACCTACTATAACTACAAATGTAGTAGATATTAGTGATTATAAAGATATACCAGAGTGGGCTACATCTGCAGTAAATTGGGCCTATAGTGAAAAAATCATTAGTGGTTATGAGGATGGCAGTTTCCAAGGTCTTAATTCGATTACTCGTGCGGAGGCAGCAGTAATAATTTTCAATTGGATCAAAAGCCAAGCTGCTGCTTAAAGTTAATACTAAAATAATGGGAGGCAATTGATTGAAGCGTTTAATAAATATAGTCTTAATTATCAGTATGTTGGTCTTGGGGGGATGTGCCTCAGGATCAACACCTCCCTCTTTAGTAGAAGATAAGGGAGAACAAATAGTAGTAACTCAAGAAGAATCTACCGAAGTATCTGAAGATGAAGCTACTGATAGTGATACTAAGGACGAAACTCCAATAGAAGATGAAAATGAACTAGAAAAACCTGTTGCTAAAACCCCGAAAAGCAATCAACAGATAAACTTAACTATAAGCCAGAATTTTGGACAACTAACTGTTTTTAATCAAGCCATCAATTTTAATTCTGATGACACTCTTTTACAGTTGATGCAAAATAATTTAGATTTAGAAACTAGTTATGGTAACAGTTTCATTAGCAGTATAAATGGAATTAAGATGCGTCAAGGTATGAAACGATCTGATTGGTTTTTTTATATCAACGGAATAGCTAGCCATACTGGACTTCGAGATTACAAGCTTAATGCTGGTGATAAGATATTTTGGGATTACCATTTGTGGAGTGCAGGCCCAACTAATAATGCGATTATTGGAGCTTATCCTGAACCTTTCCTGCATGGCTATAGAGGAAATATCAACCCGACAAAGATTTTATATGATACAGATAGCCAAGCTTTAGCCCAAAAGCTGACTGTTTCATTAAATAACCGAGGAGTTAGAGTCGATAATAATTTAATAAGTAACAATATCGATAGTAGTGGACCTACGATCATTATTGGAACTTGGCCAAAATTAGCTAATAACAGTGCTGTAAACAATATAAATAATGGCTATCAAAAAAACGGAACTAGCGTGCATTTTACTGATCAAGGTTTAGACTTATTAAACTATAAAGGACAAGTAGCCAGAACAGTAATGGCAAATAGTGCAGTGATCGCTGCTTACGGCAAATCTTTAGGTGATCCTAATCCTGTTTGGTTAATTATAGGTACTGATGAATTAGCTTTAAACAAAGCTATTAATATTTTAATTAATAGTCCTGGTGATATTCGGGGTTTATATAGTATTGCTATACTAGCTGAAGGTCTTACTCCATTACCTTTGAAATAATATATAAATGACTAGGAGGAAAAAAATGAAGAGAAAACGCTGGTTATCCCAGTTTTTTTTACTAGTATTTCTAATGAACTTGATTGTTCCTGTTCAAGCTCTAGCTACAGAGAAACCTTATAAGCAAAATATCAACCTAGCTGTATCTTATTTAAAGTCTATACAAAATAATGATGGTGGTTTTCCTTGGTATCAAGAAGATAAGGAAAGTGATCATGTTGTAACTGCTTGGGTAGTCATGGCTTTAAATGCTGCTGAAGAAGATGTTCAGGCTAGCAGTTGGAAGAAAAACGGGCAAAACCCCATAGATTATCTAGTAAAACAAAAGGATAAATTAGAAAGCACTAACGATTATGCTAGACATCTTTTAGCATTGTCCACTGTTAATGCTTATGATGAAGAGAAAAAACAATTAGCTAATAAAATAAAATCTTGGCAAAAACCTAATGGACATTTCAGCCAAATTAAGTTTGATGAAGCAGGATTTATTAATGCTCATATGTGGTCAATATTAGCCTTAACCTCAGTTAGAGAAGAAGTTCCTAATTCCGAAAAAGCAAAAAAATGGTTGATTGCAGAACAAAATAAAGATGGTGGTTTTGCTTGGCACCAAGGTTTAGATAGTGATCTCGATGACACTGCAGTAGCTATACAAGTATTAATAAATCTAGGTGAAGATCCTAAAAACTCTACTGTTATAAAAAGAGCTTTAAAATATATAAAATCTTCTCAACAAAATGATGGTGGATTTAGTTCTGGGTGGGCTGGAAGTAATTCTAATGCTAGTACTGACAGCTGGGTGTGGCAGGCATTAATAGCTGCAGATGAAAAACATGATGGAGTTAACTGGACTATAAAAAAGAAAAATGTAAGCACTCATCTTATAGGTTTGCAAGATCCATCAGGTTATTTTAGGTGGATGAATGAAGAAAATAAGGCATCTGTAATAGATACCGCCTATGCGATTATGGCTCTGTCTGGTAAATATATGCCAGTTAATATCGAACCACCTGAAAAGGTAAAACCTGCCTTATTCTGGTTAAGAATATTTTAAACTAAAGTAGCTGGCAATATTTCTAGATACTCTTCCCTGGTCAATATAAATTCAGGATAAATAGCATCGGCGCTTATGCCGATGCTATTTTGTTCTAGTGAATCCCAACTTTTCACGATTATCTCTTCTATTTGCAAACTCTTTTTTAGTTTGCTTATATTCTGTTTTTTATTGCCTATCATTTTAGATATATCTCGAGGATTAACATAAAGATACAATCTATTAGTAAAATGAGCTTTATCTTTTACCGATTCAACTAGCCATTCGGCTTGGTCATAAAAAATTTCCTGCATAACTAATTCCCCAAATGCCGAATGAAAAGGACCTGCTATCAGGGTATCATCACTTAGCAAATCTTCACTAGGATACAACCCCATGCGAATCACATTTATATCATATACTCTAAATTGTAGATACATATGTTTTGTAATAGTTACTGCTTCATCTAGTGATAATGGCTCATATAAACCTTTATCATATGTCATAGCTAAGTCAGTATCTCTTATTACTAGGGTAGGATAAATCCTTACCATATCGGGTAATAATGTTATAGTCTCTTTAGTTGTCAACATATCAAGTTCATAATTATCACCTGGTAGTCCTATCATAAGTTGTATACCTAGATTAAAATTATGCGCTTTTATTAGATGAACAGCTTTAAAAACATCATCTTTTTTATAAGCTCGGCATGATTTTTTTAAAACCTCATCACTTAAAGATTGTACTCCTAATTCAATAGTCTTAACTCCATATTGATTTAAAAGCTCTAATATCGATTTATCTATAAAATCTGGTCTAGTCGATATTCTAATCGAACTTATATCTCCACTTTTTAAATATGGTTTTACTGCCTCCAAATATGCGATTTGTAAATCTTCATCAATTGCCGTAAAACTACCTCCGAAAAAAGCTACTTCTATTTCACTATCTACTGCAATAGTTTTTAAATGTCTTTCTATAATTTCCCCCACATCAGATGGCTCAGGTGGATTAATAGTAGATGAAATTTTTTTCTGGTTGCAAAAAATACAATCAAATGGACATCCTAAATGAGGAATAAAAATCGGTATATTAATATGTCTATTCATTTCACCTAATCCTTTACTAAATGAGCTAATAAATTTCTAGTTAGAACTTGTTCGGCAGCATCTTGCTCAGCTTCTTTTTTGCTTTTACCAGATCCAGTAGCAATTAACTTTTTATCATAATATACACCTGCTACAAAGTTTCGGGCATGAGCTGGTCCACTTTCTTCTATAATGTTATAAGTCACATTTTGACCATGCTTACCTTGCACATATTCTTGTAAGAGCGATTTATAATCATTATAATTACCACTAGCAGCTTCTCTAACACTTTTTTCTATATGTTTTATAATATAAGCCTTCACAACCTCAAAACCCTGATCTAAGTAAATAGCCCCTATTACCGCCTCAAAAGTGTCAGCTAAAATTGACTTTCTTTTACGCCCCCCTGACATTTCCTCGCCTTTACCTAAGAGTAAATACCGACCTAAATTTATATTGCGAGCAATATTTACTAAAGCCTTTTCACAAACTACCTTTGCCCTTATCTTAGTTAGTTCTCCTTCTGCTCGGTCTGTATAGTTAGTATATAAATATTCTGCCACCACAAAATTAAGGACTGCATCACCTAAAAATTCAAGTCTCTGGTTACTATGTACTGCATGTTTTTCTTGGGAATAGGAAGGATGCATAAGTGCTATGTGCATCAGTTCCTCATCAACAAATTGTAAATTATTGTCTTCTAAGAAACTGCGGGCAAAGGTAGTATCGTTACTCATTTTTCACCTGTTCTAAATAATTAAACAAAGCTGTTATCAAAGCACCCATGGTAGGATAACCTTCTAGGTCTTCTTCGGGAAATTCAGCATCATAAGTATCTTCCAAAGCCATGATCATTTCTACTACATCAATCGAATCCGCATTGATATCTTCAAATGTAGTCTCCATAGTAATCAATTCAATTTCAATATTTAACTGTTCAGCTAAATATTTTTGAGCTAAACTAAAAAATTCATTCATTAAAATCCCTCCTTTTTTACCTTTATAATACCATTTATACTAACTTAAGCAATTCCTCCTGTTGTAAAGAAACCAACTTATTAACATGACATTGTTGGGCAACATTCAACCCGTTATAAACTGCTTCACTACTAGAACTACCATGGCAAACGATACTTACTCCACTCACTCCTAGCAATGGTGCTCCACCTACCTGAGAATAATCTAATTTATGGAAAAAGTCAGGTATTTTCCCTATTTCATTATTAACCCCTTCTGCAATTAATCTAACTACACCCTCGATAGTTTTAAGCACTACATTACCTACAAAGCCATCACATATTATGACATCAGCAATTGGGTTTAGTATATCTCGACCTTCTATATTACCTATGAAATTTAGAGCGTTTTGTTCTCGTAACAGATTATATGTTTCTAAACTTAGATTGTTGCCTTTATTTTCTTCCTCGCCATTGTTTAATAATGCAATACGAGGATTATCTACCCCTAATATACTCTTACTATATACATTGCCTAATAAAGCAAACTGCAATAGTTGTTCTGCTTTACAGTCAACATTAGCACCAACATCCATTAAAAGAGTATAACCATCATCAATTCTAGGAATATCTGCTACAATAGGAGGTCTTTGGATACCTTTTATACGACCTAAGATGAAAATCGCAGCCGCCATCTGTCCTCCTGTACTACCACAGGAAAGAACTGCATCAGCAATATCATCTTTCACTAATTTGGTTGCAACTGCAATTGAGGCATCTTTTTTCCTTCTTAAGGCTAGAGCAGGCGATTCATTCATCTCAATAACCTGATTAGCTTCAACAATATTAACTCGGGAAGAATCATAATCATATTTTTCTAATTCTTCCTGTATGGTTTGAATTGGACCTACTAAAAATATATTATTTTCTTTTCCCTCAACCCATCTTAAAGCTCCAGCTATTATCTCCTGAGGTCCTCGATCTGAACCCATCGTATCTATAGCTATACGCACAATAAACCTCCTTAAAAACAAAAAGTAAGTTAATAGTCGCATTGACTTCACTTACTTTTTGGATTATTACTATAATTTAAAAATTACATTACTTTGCGACCTTTGTAGTATCCACAATTTAAACATGCACGATGAGGCATACTTAACTCTCGGCATTGTGGGCATTCAACTAAACCAGGTTGGTTAATTTTTCTCCATTGAGAACGCCTTTTATTAGTTCGAGAATGTGAGTGTCTTTTCTTTGGAACAGCCATTTTTTTCAAACCTCCTTACCTTATTGTAAATCTTTAAGTTTCTCCCACCGCGGATCAATTTCATCCACCTTGCAGGTGCATTTTTCATTATTTTTATCTACACCACATATAACACATAAACCTTGACAATCTTTTCGACAAAGCATACGCATGGGAAGATGAAGTAAAATCATTTCTTGAACTATAGGTTTAATGTCAACTCGAGTATCATGGAAAAACATAATATCCGTCTCTTCTTCAGTAAATTCAGATTCATAAATAGATTCTGCTAATGAAAAAGTAAATTCTGTCTTAATTAGATAAGGAGAGTTTTTTAAACACCTCGAACAGGGAAGTTGTACTTTAGTTTCGGCAATACCATTGCCTAGATATAACCTACCTGTTCTTTCAACAGTTAGACCTGCCTTACATTTTTCCAGAAAACGGCCTCCCAGATCTTCAAGTAATTCATCTGACAAATTCGTTTCTACACTATATTGTTCAATTTTTATCAACTGTGATTTCAAATCTTTTAAATCTATAAACATGTTACACCCCATAAAAACACCTGAATTATTATAGTACTCTAGAGATATTATTGTCAACTAATGAGTAATTTAGACTTAAAGCTAATCTAAGCGAGAACTTTCTCGCCTAGATTAGTTTGTCTCTATTTGCTTAAATTAAGAGTATCGCGTGCAATAACTAGTTCTTCATTAGTAGGAATAACTAAAATTCTTACTGGAGAATCATCTGTAGCTACATCTACCTCTTTACCCCTAACCTTATTCTTTTCAGTATCCATATCAATACCGAAGAAATCTAAGCCAGTGCAAATATTCTCCCGTACATCATAACCATTTTCACCTACACCAGCAGTAAATACTAAGCAATCACAACCATTTAGTTTAGCCATGTATTTCCCAATGTAACCTCTAACTCTATTATAATATACTTCTAGGGATAACTTAGCCCTTTCATTACCAGAATTAGCTGCTTCTAAAATATCTCTTAAATCATTAGAAACTCCTGATAACCCTAACATGCCAGACTTTTTATTAAAATAATTGTTAGCTTCCTGTGCATTCATGTCTAGTTTTTCCATCAAAAAGAATACAATGGCAGGGTCAATATCACCAGATCTCGTTCCCATTACTAAACCTTCTAATGGGGTAAAGCCCATAGAAGTATCAATAACTTTACCACCTTTAATTGCTGCCATACTAGCACCATTTCCTAGGTGCAAAGTTATTATTTTACATTCTTCATAAGGTTTTCCTAACATTTCAGCCGCACGCTGGGAAACAAAAGCATGAGATGTTCCATGGAATCCATATCTTCTAACATGATATTTTTCATATGCTTCATATGGTAGAGCATATAAATAATCTTCTGGTTCCATAGTTTGATGGAAAGCAGTATCAAAAACTGCTACATGTGGTACATTAGGCATAAGTTTCTGACATGCTTCAATCCCCATTAAATTAGGAGGATTATGTAAAGGAGCAATATCAAAACAATCTTTAATAACTTTTATTACATTATCATCTATTAATACGGAGCTAGCAAATTCTTCCCCACCATGAACAACACGGTGACCTACTGCACCTATCTCGTCCATGCTTTTCATTACTCCATATTCTTCGTGAACTAGTGCACCTAACACTAATTCGATACCTGCTGTATGATCTGGTAAATCCTTTTTAATTACTACTTCATCTTTATCCATAGGTTTATGCTCTAACGTAGTTCCAGGAATACCTACCCGATCAACTAGACCTTTAGCTAATACCGATTCATCATCCATGTTAAATACTTGATACTTAATTGATGAACTCCCAGCATTTACTACTAAAACCTTCATATTCAAGCCCTCCCCATTTTTCTAAATATTATTTTTAAGACCATAGTCTTCTTTCACCCCGAACAAAATCTAAGCTTTCAGTGCAGTCATAGCAACTACATTGATTATATCCTCTACACTACAACCTCTAGATAAATCATTAACAGGTTTATCCATACCTTGCAAAATAGGTCCTATTGCTTCAGCTTTAGCTAGCCGTTGTACTAATTTATATCCAATATTGCCTGACTGAAGATCAGGAAACACCAAAACATTACATTCACCTGCAACTGCACTACCTGGAGCTTTAGATGAACCAACACTAGGTACTATAGCTGAATCAACTTGGAATTCCCCATCAACTTTTAACTCAGGAAATCTTTCTTGAGCAATAGTAACTGCAGAAGTTACTTTATCTACTACATCATGACTGGCACTACCTTTAGTAGAAAAGGAAAGCATACCAACTTTAGGATCAGTCATTCCACATATGTCAGTTGCTGTTCCAACCGAAGTCATAGCAAATTCAGCCATCTGTTCTGCAGTCGGTACAGGAGTTACTGCACAATCAGCAAACACAAATGTTCCTTTATCACCAAAATCAGAGTTAGGTACAATCATTATAAATGCACCAGACACAGCAGAAATACCAGGTGCAGTTTTGATAATTTGTAAAGCAGGTCTTAAAACATTGCCTGTAGTATTGATAGCTCCTGCTACTTCACCATCAGCCTTTTCCATTTTAACCATCATAGACGCAAAATATAAAGGATTTAACATGGTATCCTTAGCCTTATCAAGATCAATACCTTTATGCTTACGCATTTCATAAAAAGCTTGTACAAAATCATCAAAATAAGTTGCCTTAACCGGGTTAACAATCTCAGCACCAGAAATATCTGCCCCAATTTTACTTGCTAATGCCCTAATCTCAACTTCATCTCCAAGTAAAATAGGAATAGCAATCTTGTTACTTACCATTTCCTTCACTGCCATTAAAGTTCTTTCTTCTAATCCTTCGGGTAAGACTATAGTCTTGCCTTTCAAGGCAGCCTTCTCCCGAATCTCTAACAATAAACTCATCCCTCTACCTCCTCTTTCTTAAACACTCCGTATCTTTCACGATGTACCTATCCATTCTAGCATAAAAATATAATATAGTGGTATAATTTATGTTAGTATTCCAAATGTAAGGAGGCTATGAATATGGCAGTTTTAGGCGTAGTAGCTGAATTTAATCCATTCCATAATGGACATCTTAAGCTTATTGAAAAGGTCCAATCACAACACAATTTCGCAGCAGTCATCTGTGTCATGAGTGGTAGTTTTACCCAAAGGGGTGAACCTGCTATTTGTAATAAATGGTCACGTGCCCAAATGGCACTACTAAGCGGTGTAGACTTGATTATAGAGTTACCATTTTGTTTTGCTAGCCGTAGTGCCTATAATTTCGCCAAAGGTGCTATTCAATTACTTGAACATACGGGCGTAGTTACTCACTTAGCTTTTGCTAGTGAAAGTAATAATATTACGACTTTAAATAAAGTTGCTACACTCCTTAATAATGAGCCTGATCAATATAAATCTATTTTGAAAAACTTATTAGACAAAGGTCTAAGTTATCCAGTAGCACGTTCTGAATCATTACAAAAGTATCTAGATAACCCCTCTATTGAAGTATTCCTCAAAGGATCTAATAATATTTTAGCTATCGAATATTTAAGAGTATTAGCAGAATTGAACTCGTCAATTTTACCTATCACCATAAAACGTAAAGGTGCTGATTACCATAATAAGGAATTAAGTAAATATGCTAGTGCTAGTGCTATTCGTAATGCACTATATAAAAAGCAACCCTTAAGTGAAATATCATATGCCTTACCATTATCCTCTAGCCAGATATTAAAAAAGGAAATTGAAACAGGACGAACACCTATTAGTCTAGATAATTTCGAAAATGCAATTTTATCTAAATTGCGTACTATGGATAAAGAAGAAGTCGAAAAACTTCATGATGTCACTGAAGGTCTAGAATCTCGAATAATAGATAAATCAATAGTTAGTACTAATCTCGAAGAACTAAAACTAGCTATTAAATCTAGAAGATATAGTCTTACTAGAATTAATCGCATCCTACTTTATTCACTTTTTAATTTAACTAAAGATCAAACTGAACAATTAGATAGTTTTGGTCCTATGTATCATCATGTATTAGGATTTAATAAACGAGGTATAAAAATTTTAGAAAAGATAAATCGAAATTCTAAAATCCCAGTACTAAACCGTGGGAAAGATGTTAAAGCTATTTACAACCAGCAAGGCACCCCTGCAAAACAAATGATTAAACTAGATGTGATGTCTACTAATCTTTATAATTTATTTTACCCTAACTATAAGCAAAGAATAGGTGGAGCAGATTTCACCACATCACCTATTAGAGATTTATAAATTAGGATACCCCGAAATCTTGGCTAATATTTCTTCTAATTTATCTTCTGCAGCCTCTCTGCCCAAATCTATTAAATCACGTGAACAATCGAAACTTCGGGAAGAAAAACCTCCCACTTTAGGTTGAATTAAGATATCCACAGAAGAACTTATTATATCAAATTGTTCTTTTTGCATAATATCTAAGGAAGTCATAATAACATCTAGTGTGTTATTAATAACCACCTTTTTCCCTTCCCCAAAAGTAACATCAACCGCAATAATAATATCTGCACCTTTTTCTCGAGCTACATCTATGGGTAAACGGTCGATTACTGCACCATCAACTAATACCATATCATCTTTTTTAATCGGATGAAAAACCCCCGGGATTGAGATACTAGCCCTAATTGCTTCTGCTAGTAAACCCTCCTCTATAATTACTTTTTCACCTCTTATAAGATCAGTAGCAATAATGCTCATAGGTATTATTAAATCGTCAAATTCCTTTTTCTTAGTCATCAACTCTAAAAAAGCACTAATCTTTTTCCCAGCAATAAAACCTAACCTAGGTACTTGAACATCATACAAAAGATTATGGTTCATTGATTCAATCATTTTATCTAAAATCTGCAGATTAGTCCCACAAGCATAAATACCACCGACCATTGCGCCCATACTACAACCGACAATAAAATCAAAAGGGATATTGTTTTCTTCAAAAACTTGTAAAACTCCTATATGTGCTAACCCGCGTGCACTTCCTGCTCCTAGCACTAAACCTATTTTAGGTTTAACCTCCATTTTGTCACCTCCTCTAAATAGTACAATTACTTCTAACTCTCATCCTAAATTACATATAAATATTTATATGATTAATAATGGAGAGAAATATGAAAATATATAGTAACCTTTTTTTCCTAATTATAATATTAATATTAGCTTTTTTTATGATTATAAACCCAAGTGAAACAGTTAATGCTGCTGCAAGTGGTTTTAATTTATGGTATACCATTTTAATACCTTCCCTAGTCCCTTTTTTTATTGTTGCAGAACTAATAGTTAGTATCGGATTAGTTAGATTTATCGGGGTAATTTTAGAGCCGATAATGAGGCCCTTATTTAGGTTGCCTGGCTCTAGTTCATTAGTAGTAGTAATGGGCTTTACTTCAGGTTTTCCAGTCGGGGCTATCCTTAGCAAAAAACTATATGAAGAAAAAATGCTGACTGCTAACGAAACAGAACGACTAGTCGCTTTTACTAATAATTCTAGCCCTTTATTTATTATTGGTGCTGTCGGAATAGGGATGTTCGGATCGCCTGCCTGTGGGTATTTATTAGCTGCCTCTCACTACATAGCTAATCTGTTAGTAGGTTTTTTAGGAAGATTTTCGGCGACAGACCCGATAAGACCTACTGTTGGAAAAACTACTGTTAAGGAAGCCTTCCTAGAATTATTAGCTAGCCCAACTGGTGGAATTGGAAAACTATTAGGTGATGCCATAAAAAATAGCCTAAACAACATTCTAGCTATTGCAGGCTTTATAATCTTTTTTTCAGTTTTAACCCGGATGTTTGTTATATGGGGAGTCATTGATGTTTTCGCATTGTTTTTAAATAATTTCACACCATTTCTAAATATTCCCTATCCCGTAGCATATGGGCTAGGAATGGGAATATTTGAAATAACTATAGGTGCTAATACAGTAGCAATTGCTAATAGTGAAATAATCATTAAATTATTAATAGTTAGCATTTTACTCGGTTTTAGTGGATTATCCATCATTAGTCAAATAATGAGTGTTGTCTCTACTATCCCTGTAAGGCTATCTTTTTACCTAAAATCTAGGTTTTTGCAAATGGGGCTATCAGCAATTATTACTTATGTTGGTTACTCGATTTTCCTCTATCCCAAAGAAACTATACTAACATTTTCAATACCATACTATAAAATATTATATGGTTTCGATGCTTGGACTTTTTCCATTATGTCATTAGTAATCGGGTTTTGTATCATGATATTATTAATAATAATATCATGCATAATAAGAGATTAGTAATCTTCATCTTTTAAAGCATATTGTAATTCCATTTTTCCCTCTGAGACTGCTTCAAGTCCCTTAGTGAGAACTATTTCCATGTGAGCTAATACACCTTCCGCATATTCATTAGCATCCCGGCGAATCTCCTTAGCTACATGTTCTGACTTAAATATAATTTCGTCTGCAACTTTCATAGCATTTTTGGTAATTTCACTTTCATCTACTAGACGAGCTATTTTCCCTTTTGATTCTTCCATGAACTCATCAGCTTCGGCACATGCTTCCGTTACAATTCTATCTTTTTCATGAATAATTAGCCTAGCATTATGAAGCTCTTCCGGTAAAATTGCTCTTATACGATCTACGCGCTCTAGGATAATATGTCCATCTAATAAGGACTTTCCAGATAAGGGAACTTTTTTACCATCTTTTATCATCAGTTCTAACTCATCGAGAATACGAAAAATTTCCATCATCAGCCGAAATACCTCCTATAATTTAAAAATATAATAATGTAAAACCGACTCACCATATTTGCCTAATCTGCTTTTAACTAAATTAATATATTGATCTGGCAAGCTCTGCTGGCGTTGGCTTCTAATAATTATAACCCCATCAGGTGCAAGTAGTTGGGGTTTCTTATCTAACGCTGACATAACTTGATCAAAAATCTCTAAATTATTAAATGGTGGATCAATATAAATAATATCGAATACAACTGCCTTTTTATTAAGTATGTCTAATACCTTAAAGACATCATTCTTATAAACCTCAGCACTATCAGAAAAACCGCAATGGTCTAAATTATGCTTTATTACCTTAATAGCTTTATAACTATTATCTACAAAAAATACCTGACTAGCACCTCTGCTTATAGCTTCGATACCGACACTACCGCTTCCTGCGAACAAATCCAAAAAGCTACTCTCATTTACTTTAGAACCTAACACATTAAATAGAGCCTCTTTAATCATACTAGTTATAGGTCTAGTGTCTTGACCCGATGGTGCTTTTAGTTTTCTATTTTTTGCTGATCCTGCAATTACTCTCACAATCGTTCTCCTTTTAATTTCGCCAATTAGTTCCTTTATCCTTTTCAATAATTCTACCACAAAATAATTTTTAATTTCTTGTATATAATTTCTTATTCCAGGCAATTATATAAGTACCAGAATAAATCTGGTAAAACAAACCCTCCCCAACAACTTTACAAAATTCTCCTCTCCCCAAAAATGGCGACCAAAAGGTCGCCATTTTTATTATTTGCATAAATTTACCTCTACCAACGGATAATATAAGCAAAGGAGGTTGATAAATTTGCAAAATATTATTAAAGAATTTAATCTTAATGTTGATTTAGCTGTAGAAGCATGCGATTTAGTACGTGGAACTGCTGATGTGGAAATCTCTGGTGTCCGTGAAGATGTGGAAAATCTTGAACATATCAAAATAACTACTATAACAATTTTAAATAAAATGGGAGCCGAAAAAATGGGTCGCCCTATAGGTAAATATGTAACTATTGAATCTCCACCCCTTAAAATTAATGATCCATATGTAAAAGAAGAAATAATAGATAGTATGGAGAAATCTATGCATAATCTAATGGGGGATTTACTGAACTCAAATGATACCGTTTTATTAGTAGGTCTTGGCAACTGGAGAGCTACAGCAGACGCACTAGGGCCAACATTTATAGAATATAGTCCTATAACAAGACATTATCATGAACATGCACCTGAGGCATTAGTGGAAGGGATGAGACCTACTTGTGGAATTGCCCCTGGTGTATTAGGAATAACAGGATTAGAAACTTTTGAAGTTATAAAAGGAATTGTTGAAAAAACTAAACCTGCCTTAATCGTTGCAGTTGATGCATTAGCTGCTCAAAATGTTGATAGAATCGGTACTACTATTCAAATGTCTAATACAGGTATTCAGCCTGGAGCTGGAGTTGGTAATGCTAGACATGCACTTAACGAAGAAGGATTAGGAGTACCAGTTATAGCAGTAGGGTGTCCTACAATTGTTAATGCTAGCGTAATTGCCCACCAAGCTATTAAAAAATTCTGCCTTAATAGTGGTGCTATGTATAATGATACTAAAGCGATTGATTCTATCAAAGATATCCTTTCTTTTTTCGGTGGTAGTCTAGGGGTTACACCAAAAGAAATAGATGATATAATAGAAAATGCTTCCAAAATAATTGCTATGGGAATTAGTAAATCATTATTCCCGGGTATTAGTGAAGAACAATTAGAGCTATATGCGAATTAAAGTTTCACTTTAAAATGAAAACAAGCGGATATGGTACATCCGCTTGTTCTTATAGTATGGTTAGTATGAAGTTTTAAATTAAGACATACTATTTTGTTGCTTTATAGTATTAAGATCTTGAGTCATGTTTAAACCTTGGGCAGATCCACCAGCTTGTCTCTGCTGATAATCATAAACCATTTTCTTAACCATCTGTCCGCCAATACTACCAGCTTGACGAGAAGTTAAGTCACCATTATAACCATCTTTTAAATTAACTCCAACTTCCTGGGCAGCTTCAAATTTAAACTGATCCATTGCTGCTCTAGCCTGAGGAACTAATATTTGTTTGCTGCTATTACTTGCCATTTTATTTTCACCTCCTTTATTGAGTGTAATCTTATTGTGTCCTTAGCAAGAAGTTATATGCTAGAATTATTTTCATCAATTTTAGATTTTTACCTATTAGATTCGTTTTTGCTCTTTTCTCCTTTGCCTATTTCTTTTTTATCTACTTCATGTATGCCTATTTCTTGTGCTACCTCAAACTTAACCTTTTTGATACCTTTCCTCGAATTTGTAGACTTAGCCATCAATCAAACCTCCATTTTTTAATTATTAAGTGATAATAAAAAAAGAAAAACTGCGAATTAGCTCGCAGTTATAGGATAAATATTTTTAAGTGTTTTTATTACTCCAAAATTTGTTCATTCTAATTTGGAGCAATTTCAGAATTCGTTTTAAATTTCTCGTCAACATAATATTGTAAATTTTCAAAAGGACCATGAATATCAATAATTCTTTTACTTAACTCTATTAGTTTAGTATCTTTTACTAAATTAGCCACTTTTAATTGGTCTAATCCATGTTGTCTAACTCCCCAGAAATCACCTGGACCTCTAATAACTAAATCTTCCGTAGCCAAAACAAATCCATCATTCGTCTTTTCCATAGCTTTTAATCTGCGTATAGCTTCTTCCGTTTTAGGCTCTGCAATCAAAAAGCAATGTGACTCAATATTTCCTCGCCCTACTCGACCTCTCAACTGATGTAATTGAGATAAACCAAATCTTTCTGCTTGCTCGATAACAATTATCGAAGCATTAGGAACATCTACCCCTACTTCTATAACAGTAGTAGACACTAATACATCTATTTCACCTCGTTGCAAACGATTCATAGTATAATCTTTTTCTTCAGCCTTTAAACGGCCATGTATTAAACCTACATTAAAAACTTTGAAAACACCGTTTTTTAACTCTTCATACAATGTAACTGCAGCTTGTAAATCCTGTTTTTCCGATTCTTCAACTAAAGGACATACTATATATACTTGAGCCTCTTTTTCCAGCTCTTTTTGCACAAAATCATAAACCCTATTACGATGAGAACTTTTAATATAATAAGTTTTAATCGGTTTTCGTCCCGGAGGTAACTCATCTATCACGGAAAGATCTAAATCCCCATAAACAGTCAAGGCTAATGTCCGTGGAATCGGGGTTGCAGTCATCACTATAAGATCTGGGTAAAAACCCTTATTAACTAATGTAGCCCTCTGTTTAACCCCAAATCTATGTTGTTCATCTATGACTGCTAAGCCTAGATTTCTAAAATGTATACCCTCTTGAATCAGACTGTGAGTTCCTACTAGTATGTCAATATTGCCTGCCGCAACTGCCTCTACTATCATTCTTTTTTCAGCTGCCCCAGTCGATCCAGTCAGACAAGCAATAACTACTTCCGATTGGTTAAAGAATTTAGATAATGATTTAAAATGTTGCTTAGCTAATATTTCAGTTGGAGCCATTAAAGCACTTTGGTAACCACTAGCTACGCATTTCGCCATAGCTAAAGCGGCTACAACTGTCTTTCCAGAGCCAACATCACCTTGTATAAGTCTATTCATAGATATGGGGTTTTCCATATCTGTATATAGTTCTTGTAAAACACGCTTTTGAGCATTAGTCAATTCAAAGGGAATACTTTCATTTATAGTAGCTACTAAATCGGTTTTTTCCTTATGTATTGTATATCCATGTGAAATCGATGGTTTTTTAATTAAACTTAACTGGAATAAAAATAATTCCTCTAAGGCTAATCTCCTTCTAGCAATCGCATAAGCTTTTCTACTATCAGGAAAATGCATGTTTTTAAATGCTGACCTAATATCACCTAAACCATATTCTTCTCTAATCGAATCCGAAAATATCTCAGGATATAAAGGTAGAAAATCATTTAATACATTCAAGACAATAGAACGCATGAATTTCTGGTTTAACCCTTCTGTCAATGCATAAATAGGCAAAACTTTCCTATTATCTTCATGTGTACTTATCAACTCATATTCTGATACTGTTAATTCTAATCCACCATAGGAATTTTTCACCTTGCCACTAACGTAAATTTCTTGACCTGGTTTAACATATCTCACCAAGTAGGGTTGATTAAACCACACTGCTCGGATTAACCCTGTCCTATCTTCTATAGTAGCTTTAAAAATATGCATTCCATTTCTAGATCGGCTTTTTTCAACTGTTAATATTTTTCCTTTTAAATTAGCTTGTTCCCCGGTTTTGACTTCAGCAATACCTTGTAAGTTTTCCCTGTTTATATAAGCTCTCGGCATATGCCAAAGAAGATCAAAAACTGTATTAATATTTAGCCTGGCTAAGGTTTGGCTCCTTTTAGGACCTATTCCTTTTACATACTGTATTTCTCTAAAAACTTTATCCATAATAGCCTCCACCGCTAGATGATTTACTAACTAATCATATTTTAACTTATAAATAATCTAATAGGAGCTGAATAATTATTATATTCAGCTCCTCTCACGCTACCGTATATACTGTTCGTTATACGACGATTTATTAAGTTACTCATAATTTAATTTCAAGATATATAGCTGAAAAGCTCTGGCAAGAGATTATATCCCTGTTTAAGATTACTTATATTCGATGCATAAACTTAAATATATCTTCATGTTGGACAGTTATTTCAAGTTCCAATTCTTCACCTTTAGCCCTTAGTCTTTTCCTTAATGTATCAATATCTAAATTACTTTGTGAAATTTCAACTACCATTATCATGGTAAAAAAACCTTGTAATATAGTTTGACTAATATCTAATATATTTATATGGGTTTCAGCTAAAATGTTCGATATTCCTGCTATTATACCGACTTTATCATGTCCTAGTACGGTAATTATTAGTTTTTTGCCTTCTTCCATATTCTTCACTCCAATCAACCTAGGTGTTCTATTACATTACTACATCTCTTACAAAGAGTTGGGTGCACTTCGTTATTACCAACTGTCTCTTCAGTTATCCAACAACGTTCACATTTTTCACCTTCTGCTACTTTGATTTCTACCCAAACACCTGGAATGTTCTCTAATGCAACAGCCTCGGCCGGCTTGTTTGCAAGACTGCCAACATCTGCCTTAGAGACGATAAGCACCTTTTCTAGTTCAGGAGTATTATTCCATACTTTTAGCCATTCTTCTTCACCATATAAAATTACCCTCGCCCCTAAGGAATGGCCGATAACCTTCTCTTTACGAGCCTCTTCCAAAGCTTTAGTAACAACTTCTCTTGTTTCTAACATCTTCTCTACTCTTGCCTCTAGTTCGTCATCTTTAAGACCTATAACTTCAGGCCAATCTGTTAATTGGACACTTTCAGGTTCACCTTCTTTACGTATATAACCCCACATTTCTTCACTAGTAAAAGCTAATATAGGAGTTAGTAAACCGACTATAGTATTAATCAGCGTATATAATACAGTCTGAGCAGCTTTTCTTTCCGGATCATCAGGTACTGAACAATAAAGTTTGTCTTTTAATATATCAAAATAAATATTACTTAAATCTACTGTACAAAAATTATGGACTGAATGGAAAACAACATGAAATTCATATTTTTCGTATGCATTGGTTACTCTTTCAATCAGCTTATCCATTTTGATTAATGCCCATTTATCAAGTTCAGTTAATTTTTCATATTCAACTATATCTGTTTCAGGATTAAAACCATCGAGATTACCTAATATAAATCTACAAGTATTGCGTATTTTTCTATATGCCTCAGCAGTCTGTTTAATAATATTATTAGAAACTGACACATCAGTAGTGTAATCTGCTGAAGATACCCATAAGCGTAGAATATCAGCACCTAATTCTTTAGTTAATTTTAGCGGATCTACTACATTGCCTAAAGACTTAGACATCTTTCCACCTTTTTCATCGACTACAAAACCGTGAGTTAGTACACTCTTATATGGTGCACTTCCCTTAACAGCTACTGCAGTAGATAATGATGAATTAAACCACCCTCTATGTTGGTCACTACCTTCTAAGTAAAGATCAGCTGGCCAATGTAAATCGGGATGAGTCTCTAGTACTGCCATATGGCTCGAACCAGAATCAAACCAAACATCCATTGTATCAGTTTCCTTGTAAAAGCTCGTACTACCACAAGCACATTTCATACCAGGAGGTACTAACTCATTAGCAGTTTTAATAAACCAAATATCTGAGCCATGCTCACCGAAAAGACTACTTACTCTATCGATAGTTTCTTTATTAATAATAGTTTCTCCACAATCATCACAATAAAAAATAGGAATAGGAACACCCCAAGTACGTTGGCGAGAAATACACCAATCGCCTCTATCCCTTACCATACTGTAAATACGTTCTCTTCCCCAAACTGGGATCCAATTTACATTATCAATAGCTTCTAATGCATTTTGACGAAAGCCATCTATTGAGGCAAACCATTGTTCAGTAGCTCTATATATAACAGGTTTTTTACATCTCCAACAAAACGGATATTGATGCTCAATAAAACTAGATTTAAGTAAAAAGTTTTGCTCCTTAAGATCTTCAACAATAAGTTTATCAGCATCTTGAACAAAAATCCCTTTATATTTACCAGCTTCTGCAGTAAAAACACCACCATCATCTACTGGAGAAATTACTTCTAAATCATATTTCTTCGCCACGAAAAAGTCATCTTCACCATGCCCAGGTGCAGTATGTACACAACCTGTTCCGGCTTCAAGTGTTACATGATCACCTAATATCACTAAAGATTCTCGTTCGATTAATGGATGCTTACATTTAATCATTTCTAAAGATTTACCTTTAAACTCCTTAATGATTTTGTAAGTAGACCATTCCATGTTAGAACTAATCTCATCTATTAATTCTTTTGCTATGACATATTTTTCATTTTCAACTTCGACTAATACATAATCAAACTCTGGATGAACGGATATTGCTACATTCGAAGGTATAGTCCAAGGAGTAGTAGTCCAGATAACAAGATAAGCATCTTCTGGAATTACACCTTTGCCATCTAATACGGGAAATTTGACATAAATTGAAGATGATGTCTTATCATGATATTCGATTTCAGCCTCAGCTAATGCAGTTTCACAACTCGAACACCAATAAACCGGTTTTAACCCTTTGTAAATATAACCCTTGTTAGCCATTTCCCCGAATACCTTAATTTGCACAGCTTCAAATTCAGGTAATAAAGTGATATAAGGGTTATCCCAATCCCCTCTTATACCTAATCTTTTAAACTGCTCTCTTTGTATATCGACAAATTTTAAAGCATAATCCCTACAATACCCTCTAAATTCAACGATATCGATTTCTTTTCTATTTAATTTCAAGTTTTTAATAGCTTGTTGTTCGATAGGTAAGCCATGGGTATCCCAACCAGGGACATAAGGAGAGTCATAGCCAGCCATAGAACGATACTTAACAATAATATCTTTTAACACCTTGTTAAGTGTATGACCTAAATGGATATCACCATTAGCATATGGAGGACCATCATGAAGGATGAATTTCGGTTTCCCGACATTCTTTTCTTGGACCTGCCTATATATATCTATTTCCTCCCATTTCTTTTGGATATCCGGTTCCCTCTTAGGTAAATTTGCTCGCATGGGGAAATCAGTTTTTGGTAGATTTAAAGTTTCATCGTATTTTCCTTTAGCCATATTAAATAAACACCTCATCAGTATATTTTATCTCATTAATTAATAAATACCTTTCATCCAGAGGACGAAAGGTACTTTCCGCAGTATAGCTTAAAGCATTCGCCATAGGGTAGATTCCCCATTATATCTAATCTGGAGCTACTTTTACGTAAAATCAGCAAATCAGAGATATTTAGCAAATCTAGCTAAAAATCGTATTTAATTTTAGCATATACTAAGTTTCAAGACAACTATAGCACATTTTATCTAAAGTATATTGTATGTCTTTGATTAATGTGGAAGGAATTGTCTCTGTTTCTAACGAATGTAATTAATAATGTTTTGTGGGGGGGTAAAATAATGGGACATCAAACACTTGGAAAAACGCAAAATCATAAGAGAGCTATGATTATTAAGGTTTGTATACGTTCATCGGTTGGGGCATCTTTTATTGGTATTGCAGTAGGAGCAATAGTAATCAAATATCCTCATCTAAATCCTATAATTATCGGTTTTATTCTTGCATTAATAGGAGGTGCTTTTATCGGGCTTTTTTCCTCGAGGAAAAATCTTAAGGAATTTGTTGATCCAGCCTTAATTATTGCTGATTTCGCTACTGAAGTTGCTAATGGTAATCTTACTAAACAAATCGAAAATGTTGACCAAGGTTATATGGCTATAGTAGCTAACGCTTTAAATGATATGGTTAATCGTTTGCGAGATTTAATTACTCAAACAGATAAAGCTACTATAGTAATGGCTGAATCATCAAATGTTTTGTTAGCCTTATCAGAAGAAACTGGAGCAGCTTCTTCTGAAGTGAATAAATCTATTGATGATATTGCGCATGGATCTATTGATCAGGCATTAGCTACTAATAATATTACTAACTTAATAACTGCTTTAGCTCAAACTATAACATCAGTAGCAAATAATAACCAACAAAGTGTGGAAATGTCTGTAAATACTCAAAAAGCTATTGCAGAAGGCTTAGCAGCTGTTCAGACACAAAATGTAAAGGCTGATGAAAGTCATGCTGCATTACAAGAAGTTAGCCTAGCAGTTACTATGCTCAATGATAATTCATCTCAAATCGGGCAGATTGTAGAAGTTATTAGTAGTATTGCACATCAAACAAATTTATTAGCACTTAATGCCTCTATAGAAGCAGCACGTGCTGGTGAGCATGGCAAAGGTTTTGCAGTAGTAGCTGATGAAGTCGGAAAGTTGGCAGAGCAATCAGCCTTGTCAGCTGCTGAAATAACATCATTAATTAAGCAAATGCAAACTAATACAAATAAAGTAGTAAAAGAAATGGATACCGCAAAAGATGTTTATGGAGATCAAATTATAGCCATAAACGCTACTAGTTCAATTTTCGATACTATTGTCACTTCGGTCAATAATATTGATACTGATATTCAGGAAATTTCAGCAGCAACTGAACAGATGGCCGCCTCCACAGATGAAGTAGTTGAAACTGTTCAAAATCTAGCCTCTTTTGCAAAATTAACTGCGGATAATTCGCAAGAAATCTGCAGTTTGGCTGATAATCAAGAGGAAGCCATAGCTGGAATGATTAAACAGATTGAACTTCTTAATAGGCAATCAGAAGATGTGAAAGAAATATTAAAGACTTTTATCATCTAATACCTGATCACAAATATCAGCTATCGTACAAAGATTACAATCAGGCTTTCTAGCTTTACATACTTGGCGACCATGAAGAATTAGTAAATGGTGTGCTTCTGCCCACCTAGTGCGAGGGATTTGATCTTTAAGACTTAGCTCTATTTTTGTAGGGTCTTTAAGTGCTACTAAACCGATTCGATTAGCTACCCTTCTCACATGAGTGTCAATTCCTAAGCCTGGTAGATTAAAGCCAACAGCTAACATTACATTAGCTGTTTTTCTACCTACCCCAGGTAATGTAGTAAGTTCCTCAAGTGTCGAAGGTATTTCTCCTTTATATTCTTCTAAAACCATATTGGATAATGCCTTAATGTTTTTAGCTTTATTACGATATATACCTACACCTTTTATTAATTCCTCCAGCTCATGTATATCAGCATAGGCAAAATCTTCTAAGGTAGAATATTCGGCAAAAAGTTTTTTCGTAACCTTATTTACTTGCTCATCAGTACTTTGGGCAGATAATACTATAGCAACTAGCAACTCGGATAAGGAGTTATAATCCAGCATAGTTTTTGGGTTGGGAAACTGTTCTTTTAATCGATCTAATACCTGAATAACCCTCGGCTTATTCATCTGCAACCTCCAACAATAAAATTAATTAAAAAAGGGCCAAGATTGCTCTTAGCCCATATATTTCTCTATTTTAAAGTACTTTGCTTAAAAACGATTGAGTTCGTTGGTTGCTAGGATTATCAAAGATATGGCTAGGCAAACCTTCTTCAACGATAAGACCCTCATCCATAAAAATAACTCTATCTCCAACCTCTTTAGCAAAATTCATTTCATGGGTTACTACAGCCATTGTCATTCCTTCTAAAGCTAAATCTTTCATTACAGCGAGAACCTCACCAACCATTTCCGGATCTAATGCTGATGTAGGTTCATCAAAAAGCATTACTTTAGGTTGCATACCTAAGGCTCTAGCAATAGCCACCCTTTGTTTCTGTCCACCAGATAATTTGCCAGGCAAAACATGAGTTTTATCAACTAATCCCACTTTTTTCAACAATTCCTTCCCCATATCTGCAGCATCATCTTTATTCATTCCTTTTATTTTGATAGGCCCCATAGTGACATTTTCCAAAGTAGTTTTATGAGGAAATAGATTAAACAACTGAAAAACCATTCCTACCTTTTGTCTAATCTTATTAATGTCTGTCTTAGTATCAGTTAATTCTTCCCCGTCAATAAATATTTGACCAGAGTCTACACGCTCAAGCTGATTAATACAACGCAAAAGAGTGCTTTTACCCGAACCACTCGGCCCAATAATACAAACTACTTCCCGTGAGGCTACATGACAATCTATTCCTTTTAAAACTTTAAGGTCACCAAAGCTTTTATGAATGTTTCTTACTTGTATCATTATGAATCTAGCCTCCTCTCCGTGTAAGCACCTAATATAGATAAAACTTTAGTCATTACAAAATATATTAAGGCTATGCCGCCCCAAATCCAAGTAGCTTCGTATGTTACAGAATAGGCTATTCTGCCCCGTTGAACAAGCTCAGCAGCTCCAATAATAGACATTATAGAGGTATCCTTTAACAACATAATGAACTCATTAATTAAAGGTGGAATTACAACCTTATAAGCTTGGGGTAATATTACATACAACATAGCTTGAGTGTAGTTCATACCTAATGAACTTGCAGCTTCCATTTGTCCCTTATCTACCGCTTGGATACCTGCCCTAACAATTTCTGCTATATATGCACCACTATTAAGTGAACAGACAATAATGGCCGCATGGAATGCCGAAACATCTCCCATAATTGCTGGCAAAATACCAAAATAAAATAATAAGGCTTGTACGAATAATGGAGTACCTCGAAAAAGATCAATATAAAGTGATGAAAAATAATATAGAATTTTATTATTGGACAATTTAAATAATCCAAAAAATAAGCCTATAATCATGCCAAAACTGACAGATAAGGCCGTTATTCCAAGGGTTATTAGAGCTCCACCCATAAAATAAGGTAGATAGTCAATTAGAATGTTTAAACCTCGGATTTCCAATAAACTAGTACCGAATATAAGCTGTAATGAATGAAATGACATATATAAGCCGTCCTCCTAAAAATATAAAAGCACGAGGTTATCCTCGTGCTTAATTATAACTAAACTATTCTACAGTAAACCATTTATTGTAGATTTGGTCATATGTTCCATTTTCCCTGATTTTAGCTAAACCTTCATCAATTACATCTTTTATTTCAGTATTACCCTTTTTAATAGCTATACCATATTGGTCATCAGCAGAGAATATTTCTCCCACCATTTTTACAGTATCTTTGGCAGTTGTTTTTATATAGTAATCAGTTACAGGATGATCATTAATTACTGCATCTACACTACCCTTTTCTAGTTCCATAAAAGCTTCCCCAACTGTTTGGAAAGTTCTAACTTCAGTTGAAGCATCTTTCTCTTTTAATCCAGTAGCAGCTGCTGCACCAATAGTACCGATTTGAGCAGACATCTTTTTGCCAACTAAATCATCCATAGTAGTAATATTTTCCTCATCTGCGAGAACAGCTATTATTAAACCAGCATTAAAATATGGTTCACTAAAATCTACTGCTTCTTGTCTCTCTGGCGTAATAGACATGGCAGAAATTGCACAATCTATGTGATTCGATTGTAATGCTGGAATCAACGAATCAAATGCTTGGTACATAATTTCTACTTCATAACCTTGTACTTCACCGATAGCTTTAATTATATCCATATCAAAGCCAACTTTTTCCCCATTTTCATCAAATTCAAATGGTGGGAATGTAGTTTCGGAACCTGCCACTATTTTCTTAACCTTGTTATTATCAGCTTCATTAGGTTCATCAGAATTACCACAACCGACCGCACTAAACATTAGACCTATTATTAACATACTAGCTAATAATAACTTTACCAACTTGTTCATTAATCCACCCACTCCTTATTTTCAATAACATATTACTTTTTATAATTATACATTTTAGTGTATGAAGAAACAACAACTAAAATAATTATACTTTTTACTAGTCTTCGTTTTTTGGTTTCTAGAATTCACTTTATAAATGTTTAATTAGAAATACAACTCTTTTAAAAGCTGCTTAATAGCCTTTATAGTTCTCTTTATATCCCCTTACCTAAGCTTACTCTCTTATGTTATGATTGTTTTTGTACATTCACTTATAAGGATGGATAAGAAGTGCACTGGAATAAACGTATTACAGCTGAATTAAGTATGCTTTTAGTAGCTTTTATCTGGGGAACTACTTTTGTTATAGTAAAAAACGCTTTAGCTGATATAGGACCATTTCTATTTCTCGGCATAAGATTTATAATTGCATTTTTATTTTTATCACTATTATTCTATAAACAACTACGTGAAATAACTCGTTCAACCATATTTTATGGGTGTATTATAGGTGTTTTTCTATTTATAGGCTATGTTTTTCAGACTATCGGCTTAATATACACAACTTCATCTAATGCTGGTTTCATAACTGGTCTTAATGTTGTAATTGTACCTATAATTTATGCTCTTTTACATAAAAGACTACCCAACTATAAAATTATCTTTTCGGTAATTCTAGCTTCTATAGGTTTGTTTCTTCTTTCCCTACAAGGAAATAATTTAAATATAGGTTATGGGGATTCATTAGTTTTAGTCTGTGCTTTTGGTTTTGCCTTCCATATAATTGCCGTGGATAGATATTCCCATCAACATAACCCGATTGCCATTACTTGTGTACAAATCCTTTTCGTGGGGTTATTATGTATGGGGATTGGCTTAGCTACTGAACCTTGGCCAACACACTTCAGCTTTAATACAGTTAAAGCTATTATGATAACTTCAATTTTAGCAACTTCCTTAGCCTTTTTATTGCAAAATTCTATGCAAAAATACAGCACCCCATCTAGGTTTGCTGTAGTGTTAGCTACTGAACCCGTGTTTGCAGCTGTAGCTGGGTATTTATGGGCTAATGAAATGTTTTCGGAACGTGCATTAGTAGGAGCTATTCTGATTTTAATTGCTATGTTATTAGCTATTTTAAATGGTAGGAATGAAACGGAAGTATAATATCACATAGTAATCATAGACATTTTATATACAAACCCCAAAAATTAATCAACTAAGTTTATCTTTTCCAAACCTTCCATTAAATCTTTCAAGTCTTTACTATAAAAAAATTGGGATAAATCATCAATTTTCATTTGATTTTTCTCCATAATATCAGTGTGTGCATTTACTTGAGCTTTAATTTCTACACCAAAAACATTTAATCTTTTAATAATATCTTGGTATACTGCTAAGACTTCAGATATCCGGCGTTTAGATTCTTTTAGTATCAAATCAGCTTCTTTGTGGGCATTAGCTTTTAAATCTTCCGCTGTTTGTTGGGCCAAAATTAGACTATTATTCATAGTTTCCTCTATCTGATGATATTTTTTTAAATCATATTCTAACTTTTGTAATTGTTCTTTTAATTGAACATTTTCGCTATATAAGTTTTCATAGTCTTGTGAAAGACGATATAGAAAATTCTTAACTTCTTCTTCGCTGTAACCTCGCATCGATTTATTAAATGTTTGATTACGAATTTCAACTGCTGTTATGATGATAATCCCTCCATTTTCAACTTATTTTGGTTTCCCAAAAGATAAATCCGTCAATCCCTCATCAAAAAGATCTAATATAGCTGCAAAACTATCCGATGTAAGTTGTGAACCTTTCTGGATATCTTTTATGCTCTGATTATATATCCTAACTACTTTAATTAAAGTATCAGTTTTATAAAACTGTCCATCTATTCTCATTCCACTTATATTCATAGCTAATAATTTGGGTAAATAGTTAAATAAACATAAATCATATGGAAAATAAATATTTGTTCTGCCATCATCAGCCTTACGCAATCTATATATTTGCCCATATTTATCGATTAAGTTTGACTTAGAATCTTCCCCGCGGATTTCAGTAATAGGGTAATCCGTTATCATGCCACAAAGTGGTCCATGAACAAACATTTCCAGATTCCGGCCTGAATCCCCTATTTCTTTTATGTTCTTTAGTTTCAATTCAGGTGACAAGCATACACCTGACATGCCTCGGTTAATAAGGAAATTATTTGACCTAGAATTAGCAATATTTAAACCAGGCCCTCCCCACACTTTAAAACCTTGGCTAGAAAAATACCGAAAACTCCCTAAATCATTAACTATAAATCCACTGAGATTCTCGCTTTTCTCCATACTTCCTAATTCTTCTATTTTTCGCCAATTGCTTTGAGTTACAATGCGTGGCGTCTCTATCTTAATTTTTGTATTATTACCTTTAGCCCAGCCTAATATATCTCGAATATCATCACGATTAAAACCTAAATTATAAAAAGGGAATTTTTCTAAACCAATTATAATAGTTTGACAATCATTTTTTATAGCCTCCAATGCCTGAAGACTTCCTAGCTTAACAGCTAAATCTATATCATTAGAATTAATGTCATTTTTCTCTTCAAAATAGTCGTCAATAGTTAGCTTTTTTAGTTGCTTAGCTTTCGTCGGGAAAAAAGGTTCGTTTTCACCACTTATATCTACATTATCTAGCCCTAATTCCCCCCATAGCCGTCCGACACTATAATTGCGTACTTTTATATCTTCTAAGCGATTTAGTTCATCTAGGTCAACCTGGTAGTCATCCTGTTCTTGGACAATTCTATCAATAGCGCGTCTATAAAGACTAATAATAGATGATAGATATTCGGCAGATCTCATACGCCCTTCTATTTTTAAAGAACCTACACCTGCATCTATCAAGTTTGTTATATAAGGATATAAAGATAAGTCGTTATGTGCTAAATGATAACCTGGTGTTCCATCAAAACCTAATTTATATTGCCATCTACATGGCTTAATACATATGCCCCTATTACTACTAACACCTGCTATGAAAGAGCTCATATGACATTGTCCAGTATGAGAAATACACAAATCACCATGAGCAAAAACCTCAATACCCATAATGGTATGCTTTTTTATTTCTCTTATTTCATTTAATGATATATTTTGAGATAAAATAACCCTCGAAAAACCATTTTCTTTCAGAAAATTAGCTGCTTCACTATTTCCTATTCCCATCTGAACACTCGCAAGGAGCGGTATAGTAAGGTTTAATTCTTTATAAAGACTAGCAATGCTTAAATCTTGTACTATTAAAGCATCTACACCTATATCTTCTAGAAAAAGAAGGTATTCTTTTATCTCTTCTGTTTCTTTTTCAAAATAAAGGTTATTTACAGTGATATAAAGTTTTTTATTCTGTTTATGTAAAAAATGAACAGCGTTTTTTATTTCACTATCGGTAAAATTATGGCTACTTTTAAGTAAACGCATGTTAAATCTTTTATCACCAATATATACTGCATCAGCCCCAGCCACTGCAACTTTTTCTAACACATCCCATGTTCCAGCTGGTGCCAGAAGTTCAATTTTGTCGGTCATGTTTTATATAGCCCCTTTAAAAAATAGCATAAAGAATATTCATAACTATGTTTTGTATTATCACCAAAGCTAATACAGTGATAATAGGAGAAAAGTCCAATCCACCTCTTGGTGGCATGAGCTTCCTAAATGGGGACATAATTGGTTCAGTAAGATCATAAATAAATTTTATAATAGGTTGGGTAGGGTCGTGTTTTATAAATGATAACATACACCTACCTATTACTAACCATACTACTACATTGAAAGCTATATTTACTAAATCCACAATAAAATTGATTGCCATTTACGATTAACCTCCCCTATTTTAAACCTAATTCTTGCGCACGCAAAAAAGCTTCGTTTACACCTTTATATAATGCCGATCTCAGCCCTTCCTCTTCCAGCTTTTTAATAGCAGCAATAGTAGTTCCTGCTGGTGAACACACTTCACCAAGTAATTGTGCTGGATGCTTACTCGACTCTTCTATCATAGCAATGCTGCCCTTAATTGTATCGATTACTAAATCTTTAGCTAAACTATTATCTAAACCTATTGAAACTCCAGAATTAATAAGCGTTTCAACTATAAGGTAAACATAAGCTGGACCACTTCCAGATATAGCAGTTACAGCATCCATATGTTTTTCTTCTACTACATAAGTCTTGCCCATGCTATTAAAAATCTGCTCAGCAAGTTTAATATCTTTAGCTAAGGTATACTGGCCTCCCGTTATAGCTGTTACTCCTTCACCTATCAGAGCAGGTGTATTAGGCATAGCCCTTACTACCGGAAATTTACTATTAAATAGATTTTCAATAGTAGCTATTTTAATACCAGCAGCAATAGATATTATCAATTTATTTTCGTCAAAATAGTCTAAGTTCTTTTTAAGAATATTTTCAATTTCGTTTGGCTTAACTGCTAGGATTATTACATCACTTAACCTGATTAGATCTCCTTGTTTTTTAATAATCCCGTTAAATTCTTGTGCAAATAAATTAGTTCTCTTATCATCGATATCATTAATTATCGATTGTCCTATATTTATAGACTTGTTATTATGCAAACCGTTTAATATAGCATAAGACATTTTACCACAACCGATAACCCCTAGTTTAATAGACATTATCTTTCCCCACCGACATTTGTATTAGAAAAGCTATGTTTACGAAGTATAGAACGATTATCTCTATTAATTTCTACATTACTAGGAGTAAATATAAATATATGGGGACCTATTTGTTGGCTATCACCATCTAGTGAATAAGTTGATCCGCTTAAAAAGTCAATTATCCTTTGGGAAATTTCTTCGGGAGTGTTTTCAAAATTAATAATTAATTGCTTTCTATTACGCAAATGGTCTGATAACATCTGAACTTCATCAAATTTTTCTGGTTCACATACTACTACTTTCATAGTTTTATTAGTATGTATACTGACTACATTAGCAATATTTTTTTTATTATCCTGTCCAATATTGACTGGTAATTCATTAAATTCTTCCTCATCCTCTTCGTTCTGGATTCCCAACCAACCCCAAAATTTGTCTAACATGCCCATAATTATACCTCCTTATTTTCTTTGAAAATCGAACTTCCGATTCTAACCATGTTTGAACCTTCTTCAATAGCAACCTCGTAATCTTGTGACATACCCATAGATAAGTATTTCAAATCAACATTAGTAAAATTCATCTTACTATATTTTTCTTTTAATAAATTAAGTTCCTTAAAAAATGGTCTAGCATTTTCAGGGTTTTCATCTTCTGGAGCCATAGTCATAAAACCTAAGACTCTTATACTAGAAAGATCTCCCATCGAATCTAAAAAAGATTTAATATCATCAGGCTCTATCCCCGCTTTTTGCTTTTCACCCGATACATTAATTTGTAATAAGGTTGGAACTATAATGTCATTAAATTCAGCTCTTCTATTTATGGTCTCCGCTAGATTCCATCTATCTAGAGAATGAATTAATACTACCTGATCTATTATATCTTTTACTTTATTAGTTTGTAATCTACCTATCATATGCCAGTTAGCATGGGGAATAGTTTTTATTTTATTACTCAATTCTTGTACTCGACTTTCGCCAAAATCAGTTAAACCTAATCTAATTGCCTCCTCAATCACAGGTATGTCAACTGTTTTACTCACAGCAATTATATTAATATCAGAAAACTCACGACCGCTTTTGCTGGCAGAAATTTCTATCCTCTTTTTTATATCATTAAGATTATCAGCGAGATAAGTCATAAACAACACCCTCTTAAGTTATATTAGTTCGTCTCTTTGATATCATTATCCTTTTTACTTTTACTAAGTAATTTAACCTACTAAAAGACTTACTCCAAAAGTAGACCCTTGATTGACTTCACTATCTACAAACACCTCTCCTCCGTGTAATTCAACAATATGTTTTACTATGGCTAAACCTAGACCAGTTCCGCCTTTTTCTCTACATCTAGCTTTATCCACCCGATAAAATCGTTCAAATATCCGGGAAATACTTTCATGTGAAATTCCCTTCCCTGTATCAGTAATAGTAGTTACAACTCTAGTATCCCTGCGATGACAACGTATAATAATTTTACTATTATAGGGAGTATATTTTATAGCATTATCTAAAAGGTTTATAAATACTTGTCCTATCAAATCTTCATCAGCTAATATTTGAGGTAATCCTTGGGCATATATTAACTCAACATGAAGACCTTTTTCACTTATTTGCGGACCTAAAATGTTCATAACCGAACGAATAGATTTCTGGATGTTAATTAGACCAGGACGAAAAATCAGTTCTTTTGATTCAATAGAAGATAAGGTAAGTAAATCTTCTATAAGTCTAGTCAACCTATCAGTTTCAGCATCTATTATAGACAAAAACCTTCGACAAGTAACACTGTTTTCCATTGCCCCATCTAATAAGGTTTCTACAAAACCTTTAATAGAAGTTAATGGTGTCCTCAGTTCATGAGATACATTAGCCACAAATTGTGATTTCATCTGGTCAAAATTCCTGGCATCAGTTACATCGTGAAATACAGCTAATGCAGACTCTATCGTGGACTGCTCGTTTTTCACAGGTGCAACATGAACTCGAAAAGTATTAATATTCGGACCAATATTAGTCTCTGTAAATACCTCATTACCATTTTTAAGAACATTGTTTATCATATGGCTAACTTCAAAACCTATATTAATTTCACTTAATAATTTCCCCTCTAAATCATCTTCCCTTACCAAAAAAAGCGCTTGGGCAGCTTTATTAGCCATAATGATCCGCCCATCAAGATCAAACAATATGACTGCATCGATCATATTATTAAGTAGCGTCTTTATTTGATAGTTATCTTGAACATTAGCCAGCAATATTTACACCTTCTTATTAATTCTCTATAAACCTATATCCAACCCCACGAACTGTTTCTATATAAATAGGATTATAAGAATCATCTTTTAACTTCTGCCTTAAATGCCTTATATGAACATCTACTGTACGCGTATCACCAGAGTATTCATATCCCCATACCTTTTCCAATAAACTCTCACGAGTAAATACTCGACCTTGATTTACGGCTAAGATTCTTAGTAAATCAAATTCTTTAGGAGTTAATTCAAGCTTTTCATCTTCTAAAAAAGCTTCATACTGCTCGGGGATAATTATAACATCTCGAAAGACATAAGCTCTTCTCCCTACAGATTCTCCCACCCCAAGTATTTTTAAAGCCCTTAAGCGAGCCTTGACTCGGGCTACTAATTCCCGTGGACTAAATGGTTTTTTAATATAATCATCTGCACCCATCTCTAGGCCTAGTACAGTATCATACTCATCACCTTTAGCAGTTAACATTATTATGGGAATCTTATTAAACTCAGGAGACTCTTTTATAGTTTTGCACACTTCTAAGCCATCCATATAAGGTAGCATAATATCTAGGATAATAAGATCTGGATACTCTAACTCCACTATTTCTAAAGCTTTTAACCCATCATAAGCCTCTAAAACTTCATATCCCTCTTTTTCAAGATTAAACTTTACTAATTCTACTATATAAGTTTCATCATCTACTACTAAAATCTTAACCCTGGACAAATTATCACCTCAATAATGTAACCTTATCATGGCAGCCATTCTTCCTGTTTTGCCTTTTTCTTGGCGATAAGAAAAAAATTCATCTGTATTACAAGAAGTACATAAATTACTAGCTATAATGTTTTCTTTTTTAATGCCATATTTTATAAGTGCTTGTTGGTTAGTTTTCGGTAAATCCCACAAAAACCCTCTTTCGTTTACCTTTATAATATCTTCTAGATCATTAAATATGGTTTTTACTTCTACGCCTAATTCCTCTCCTATTTCAAAACAGCACTTACCAATCCCCGGTCCGATAAAGACTTTAATCTCCTTAAGATCGCAACCATAATGGTCCTGCATAATCTGGACTGTTTTGTTTCCTATCATATTTACAGTTCCTTTCCAACCACTATGAGCAATCCCTATTACTCTTTTTATGGGATCAAATAAAAATATAGGAATACAATCCGCATAAAAGGTAGTTAAGCATATTTGGCTTATATTAGTTACCATGGCATCTACACCTTTTATTGCCGTGGTAAAGTTATCAGCACCTAAACCTGTATGCTCTTTATTTATAATAGCAACCTCAGCACCATGTACTTGTTCACAACAAACTATACTCTCTAAATTGCTTCCAAAGGCTTTTAATACCTTAAGACGGTTTTTAATTACTCGATTATGA
Organism: Syntrophomonadaceae bacterium; assembly: GCA_035647815.1. GTDB lineage: Bacteria > Bacillota > Syntrophomonadia > Syntrophomonadales > Syntrophomonadaceae > JAAYRQ01. The sequence goes on along the minus strand of DASRMR010000020.1, from coordinate 2,440 downwards.
TTATCTCCAACATGAAGCGCCATATTCAGGCTAGCAAATTGACCTTCACTAAACCCTCCTGTTCTGCTTGTAAAGAGAATATCTGCACCCATTTCACTCCAAAATGGAAGATTTATATATCTAAGACCATCAAAATTTTGCCATACTAGCTTGTTCATGTTTCAATTCCCTTCATATTAGACTAAAATAGATTCAAGGAGTTGATTCTAATGTATTGCCCAGTTTGTAAAAACAAAAGAATTAATCACATTGAAACATGTCCTAAATGCGGTTTCAAGTATAAACCGATTAAATGGGTCGTTATAACTAAAGAATATCCTCCTAATGATATGATTATAGAAAGTTTGCTAAAATCAGCCAGTATACCTGTAAAACTATTCAAAAGAGCAGTATCCGGTTTTCCTGTTGCGATTGGCCCATTAGCTGAAGTGGAAATTTTAGTACCTGAAAATCGAGCAGAAGATGCTAACATCATTATAAATGATATAAACAACGATTACCCAGATACAACATTATCAGAAGATGAATAATGTTTTGCTTAACTAATAGTATAAAAATTATCTACAGCCTTACTTTTTAAGTTGTTCAATAGTGTTAATAAAACCATTTAAATCAGTAAACTGCCTATAGACAGAAGCAAATCTTACATAAGCTACCTCATCTAACTCTTTTAGTTTGTCCATAACTTTTTCACCAATTATAATGCTATTAACTTCCTTATCATATGTATCCCTTAACTCTTTTTCTATTTCAATTACCATTTTTTCTATTTTATCCATACTTACCGGGCGTTTTTCGCAAGCTCTAGTAATACCACTAAGTAGTTTTTCACGATTAAACTGTTCACGATCTCCATTTTTTTTAATTACTCTTAAAGGTCGCTCTTCGACCCTTTCATAAGTTGTAAACCTCTTTTTACAAAAATTACATTCTCTTCTCCTTCTGATAGAAGAACCCTCTTCACTAGAACGCGAATCTAAAACTCGGCTTTCAAATTCATCACAATAAGGGCAACGCATCTAATCACCACTTTTTCAAAGCTCTATATGCCCCTATTATGAACATGTTTATAATTCATTACAACTATTTAGTAACTTTCCTCATCAACTAAATAATCACGTCGATAAGATTCCATGTCATTTGCAATAGGAACTTCGACTAAAACTACATCTCTCCCTATTCTAATTATCTTTTCCCAAGGAACTATTACATCCTCCCTTTTAGAAAAGATACTAAATCCTCGTGTGCGTCCTGGTAAAATTAATGCTATTACTCTTCCATTTTCTAAATCTAAATCGATGTCAATTATACTTCCTAGTTTTTTGCCATCTAAAATATTTATTACATCCCTGGCCCGTAAATCTGAGATTTTTATCACATTTTCACCTCACCAACTGTTACAATAATATATACATTTCTAATATATGTTTAAAAGATGAAAAACTTTCTACTTACTTTCCATTAAATATTTTATTTAATGCAACCATGTAGTTTACACCTATAAACTGGCGATATTCACTCTAAATAAGGTATAAACTTTGTTTTAGCCCCTAAACATATTTTTATGCCCTTTCGATATGATAAATAGTGTGTTTTTTAGGGCTGGACTCTTTTGAGAAGCCCGTAATGGTACTGACTGATTGATGTACCATATAATAATAACCCCTAATTAAGGAGGATATAATATTATGATGAGGGCTCTCTATACTGCAAGCACAGGTATGCATGCACAACAATTGAATGTGGACACTATTGCCCATAACATGTCTAATGTAAATACTACCGGTTATAAAAAACAACGCATAGAATTCCAAGATTTGCTTTATCAAACTATTAAAAGACCGGCAACTAACCTAGATACTAACCAGCCAGTTGGTTTAGATGTAGGTTTAGGAGTACGCCCAGCTGCTAGTACAACTTTATTTTCCCAAGGAAATCTACAAGCAACAGATAATCCATTAGATGTCGCTATACAAGGACAAGCATTTTTTGCTGTTGAGGTGCCAGGACGGTATGAACCTCTTTATACAAGAGATGGTGCATTTAAAATTGATTCTGAAGGTCAATTAGTAACAGCAGATGGCAATTTCCTAGTCGGTGTCGATACTATACCCTTTGAAGCATTTAATGTTAATATCGAGCGGGATGGACGGGTAACCTATATGCTCCCAGATATTGATGAAGCTGAAGAAGCAGGACAATTAGAGCTAGCAAAGTTTATTAATCCGGCTGGACTTCAAAAACTAGGACATAATTTATATGAGTGGACACCAAGTTCCGGTGAACCTGTAGACTGGGATCCCGAAGATGATAACACTGTTTCTCTAGAATCAAATTATCTGGAAATGTCTAATGTCCAAGTTGTTGAAGAGATGGTTTCATTGATTACTGCTCAAAGAGCTTATGAAATAAATTCTAAAGTTATACAATCATCAGATGA
>DASRMR010000019.1:0-23057 GCA_035647815.1 Syntrophomonadaceae bacterium | reverse complement strand
TTGGATTTGTTGGAGGGCTTTTTCCATGGCGGTGAATTGGCGCCAGTATTTATCTTCTAGCATCATCATTCGGTTTTGCATGGTTTCGATACGCAGGTCTATATCTTTTATAGATCTACCTAGATAACTATTATCTGCTCCCATAACATTTTTACCTGCTGTAGTTGCTACTTGTTCATAAAAACCTTTTATTTGGCTATCTAGTTTTTGAGCTATGCCTTGGTTTTTAGGATCAGCAGCATCATTATTAAATATTTTCGCTACTCCATCTAGATCATCAGCTAAGGCTGCTCTTAATTTGCCTTCATCTATATATAGTTTTCCATTATCATTCAAATCGCGAGATGTACTAATTCCTATGGATGACAGGGTTTTATATTCACCATCTAATCCTCCAACTGCATCACCCATAGCCATACGCATAGTTGAGGTAATCTGGCTTAATAAGGGATCAGCTCTAAACATACCACTGCGAGCTTTTTCTTCCCATTTTTCTATATCTTTTTCCTTCATATCTGCTTTTTGTTCTTCAGATAATGGAGGAAAATCACGAAATCTCTTTTCAGTTAATTTGTTACCTATATCATCAACTATTTTATTATAAGATTCGACAAATGTCTTTATCTCATCGACTACTTTATCTACATTGTTAGTAACTTGAACATTAACTTTTTCACCTAGAGAAACTTTTTTAAGATCAAAGTTCAAGCTTATAAATTCAAACTTGTTACTAGCAAATTCTAAGTCTACATCATTAAAACTTACTTGAGCATTAGTTCCTCTTCCGATTATGACACTTTCTCCATCAATAACTCCTAATGCTTCAGCTCCATTTTTCAATCCTAAAGCCCCACCTAAAAAACCACTCTTATCATCAGTTATTTCTATTTGTACTTTATCTCCAGTTTCTTCAGTATACATAAAGAAAACATTAAGCCCTTTATCATAAAGTGCTTTTACTCCAGTATCATCACTAAGTTGATTAATTTTATTAGCTATATCAGCCATTTGGTCAGTTTTATTAACAGTTACAGTCCGAGCCTCACCGTCAGCAGTACCTTTAAATGAAAATGTTACAGGTTCTTCACTATCAGCGAAGAATTCCGCTATAGTCTGCGTAGGGAAACCTTCGACAGTTACCCCTTTAGCTAATTGTTTAACTTCAAATGTATAATTACCAGTTGCCGCAGTATTAGTTGCAGTAACATTAAATAAGCTATCATTAGTCGTAGTAGCTGTTTTCGTCATATAAGTACCTTGGAGTTTTAAATTAAAGTTAGGGCCTTCTCTAAAAGATCTAAGTTGATTATTAACAGAACGATAATCAGCTTGTTTCCACTCTAAAAGCTGTTTTTGTTGGTTAAAGCGATCTAGCTTAGTATGTTCTAGGTTCATAAGTTGCCTAACAATACCTTCAGTGTCTATACCACTTGCAAGTCCGCCAAAGCGGATATTATTAATGCCGTACATGTTTTTTACCTCCTTTAAAAGGTTTTTTATTCGTTTTTAGCTGGTCGTTTAATTTCTTTTAGTAAATCTAGTTTATCGCCTAGTTTTTCTACCGTTTGAGTTGCTTCTTGGTTGGACTTTTTAATTTCTTCCCATAGTTCCTGACGGTAAATACTAATTTCCCTAGGTGCCTCTATACCGAGTCGGATTACATCACCTTGGATTTCTACAATAGTAATCTCTATATTTTCCCCGATAATGATACTTTCACCTTTTTTCCTGCTCAATACCAGCATAGGCTTATAACCCCTTTCTGGTAGCAGGCTTTATTTCCTCACTCTGGTTTTGAGGGAAAATAAAGTGCTTAGTATTATAATCGTAATTTTGGGCTATAAACTGAAGTCCTATTTTTTTATCTGCATTAATAACTATAGGTGCTAGTAGATTCGCTGTCGTTTTTTTGAATTCTTCGGGTATAGTTAAAATGGAATATAAGGCTATATTAGTTTTTCCCTCAATTATCTCCAGCTTTTGTATGCTTTCTTCATCTAGTTTTATTTCGTAGTCTGTAAAGAATGTAAATGGATCAGTTATTATAAGGCATAATTCCTTAGTTTTAACTGACTGGAAATAGAAAAAGGGACTATCATCATCTAAAGGTATTAAGACAAATTCATGTTCCCCGGAAAAGCCAGGTATGGCATCGGGGAAGGTGATGATGTCGGTGTCCTTTATGGTAAGGTCGCCGAATAGGGCGGTTTGTATTTGCATATCTTTCCTCCTTAGTGTTCTGGGTGCTGGGCAATTTTAACACGGATTTACACGGATAAGTTCGGATGGACACGGATTTTTTTTATTCAATAACCCCCTTCGGGGGTTATTTGACTTTCTTTGCCGTATTTTTACTTAGGTTCGAATGAATTCGAACCTACAAAGAATCTTTTACATTTTTTAAAAAATCTGTGTGTATCCAAAAAATCTGTGAAAATCTGTGTTAAAATCGTCCCCCCGCCTTTGTTCACGCTTTGTGATTCAGGGTTTGTTCCCAGGTTATGTTTAGGTAGTTTTGTTGTCTTATGTAGGCGTTTATTTTGCCTTGTTCAAAATGGTTTTCTACTCGGCCACGATTTAGGTGGAGGTTTACTTTTCCTTTTTGATAGTGAATTTGTACTGGTCTAGTGTCAAAATCTATTTTAGGCGGTTGTTTGGGAACCGCGGTAACATTAAAGTCAACTTGGGTATCCATAGCGCTTGCGGCTAGGTCTTCTAGGGTTATTCCGTTTTCGATTTGTCCTAACATATCCCCTTCTGAGGATATTATGCCTATAGCTTCGAAAGCTTTACTTCTCGCAATACCTGCCCAATGTTCACTAAATGCTGATGGGGTTCTTTTATCCATATCGGCAAAACACTGAGTCTGGTCTATGTATATTTTAGGGCGAGGAGAGTGAATTTCGAGTTGTGGTTTTTCGATATTAAGTTCTATTTTAGGGTGAATAGTTCGCATGCCTAGGAAGGGCTTCTGGATGTCGAGGCCTATTTTGGCGAATTGTTGGTCTATGCGAATTTGAAGCATTGTTGTTGTACCCCTTTAATTCTACTACGGCATATTTTAACACGGATTTTCACGGATAAGTTCGGATGGACACAGATTTTCTTTTTCGTTTTGTAACCCCCTTCGGGGGTTATTTGGTTTTCTTTGCCTTGTTTTTACTTAGGTTCGAATGAATTCGAACCTACAAAATCATTCCCTTGGCTCGAATTTATTCGAGCTTATAAAAAACAATAAAAAAATCCGCAACCTTAATAACGACTGTAAGGAGCATCGGGAGTGCCCCAGGGTATGTTAATCATAATAATCTGTGAAAATCTGCAACCTTAATAGTGAACATAGGGAGCGCCCCAGGGCGTGTTAAAATCGTTCCCCCTGCTCCTAGCGCAAGAAGTCTACTAGGCTGGGTTGGATTATGCGGGCGCCGGCGGCTAGGGAGGCGCGGAAGACGTTTTCCTGCATTTTAAGTTGCATTATTACCTCAGCGATATTAGCATCTTCATTATCTGCCAGTAAGCCAGTATATGCGATTTGGGTTGATTCTAGTCTGCTTTCTTGTAGTTCTAGACGGTTTACTTTAGCCCCGATTTTAGATCTACAAGATAGTAGGTCTTCCATTTTGGCATCCATAAATTCTAAGTTTTCATCTATATCTTCGCCATCACGAATATTAGTAACGATTTTATCTAAAAGTGCGAAGATTCCTCCCGCGACTTTGATTTCTTCATCACTTTCATCAAGTCCAGTAACAACATCACTCGTAAAGAAATTATTCATCTCTTCATCTGTCAAGTTTATAGGCATTTTAATGCCTACAGCTATTTCGACTTCAAGTTTACCCGAATTACCTATCCAGTCTTTTGGCGGGTCGATGTTTCCCCCCTCTGTATGAGGTCTTTCGGTAACATTAGTACCTGCAAATACATGTTTACTACCGTAAGTAGTATTAGCTATCATTTTTAACTGGTCATTTAATTCTTCTACCTCGTCAGCAATCGCATTAAGGGCTCCTTGATCATTAGTACCTGTATTAGCTGCTTTAACTGTAAGTTCCCTTACTCTATGCATAATCTGCCCGATATTATCTAAGGCAGCATCAGTAGTTTCCATGAAACTAATAGCTTCACTTATGTTATTAAGATATTGTTCTCCTTCAGTAAGGTTAGTCCTTAATCTTAAAGACTTTACTAGTCCAGCCGGATTATCAGATGGCCGGTTAATCGTGCGACCAGTTTGTAGTTGTTTTTGGTATAGTTCCATTTGCCGCATATTGGTGTTAAGGTTTCTAGATAAATCGTTTATGAGCATGTTGTTTGTAACTCTAATCATGGCGAACACCTCGTTTTTTCGTATTGTTGTTATCTGGGTATTTTAACACGGATCTACGCGGACCCTTCGGGCACGGATTTACACGGATTTTTCTTTTTTGTTTTTCAATCCCCTTCGGGGTATTGGTTCGAATGAATTCGAACCTACAAAGAATCTTTTACATTTTTTAAAAAATCTGTGTGTATCCAAAAAATCTGTGGAAATCCGTGTTAAAATCGTTCCCCCTGCTCTACCTGCCAACTATTCCCATTCTATTAACTATCACATCTATCGCTTCGTCTATGGTAGTTATGAATCGGGAGGCGGCGTTGTAGGCGTGTTGGAATTTGATCATGTTTATAAGTTCTTCATCTAAGGATACTCCTGAGATTGATTGTCTTTTGCCTTCTAATTCGCTTAGTAGGACTTCCTGATTAGTAGTCATTCTAATTGCTTCTTGGCTTTTAACTCCGACATTAGCACACACGGAACGCCAGTAATCATCGACTGTGGCACTAGAAATTGCTCCTTTATGTTCTGTAGCTTCATAATTCCCCGACCAATCTACCGTAAAAATTGTATTTGAAATCATATTAATATCAGAACCTTCTAATCGAACTTTAATCTCAAGGCCTGCATCATCTATGGCTGCTTGTATTGCAGCAGCTAATTCGCTCATATTCGATACTGTTGCATCAACATTAACTGTAGTACCACTTATATCAAAACTCGGATTAATATCTACTGGTAGTACTCCACTAAGTAAACCTGTCCAATTAGGTAGCTTTACCCGCCATTCAGAATTATTAAAGTTATGTTTTAGATTTGCAATCTCCATGGCAATACGAGCATCTCCAAAATTAGCTTTTTCACCTTCATTATTAAAAGTAGGGGCTTTTGCAACAGCTATATTAATAGGATTGTTTAAAATATCTTCTTCTACTTTTAATATTGCTGCCCACTCTACATCACCAGTATTAACCTCTTCGAAAAAGTTTTTACCATCTGGATAGATTCCTTTATTATTAAGGCTATATCCACCCCGATGTAATTCATTAGTTTTAGTTATTATTGTTTTAGCTAAATTATTAAGATTGTTTAATAAATTAGGTACTACTTCTTTATATTCCGAAGGTTTTCCTGGAGATTCTTTTTCCTTATCTAACTCTGTTCTACCTCTAGCATCTAAGAACCCTCTTAATTCTCCGCTTTCTATCTGGGCGCGTGCTTTTGTATCTTCCCAGGTTACTAGGTACATTCCTTTAGTATCAGTTTCAGTAGCCAAAACAGTATTATCTGTTCCTTGTACTAAAGCACGACCACCTAGCTGAACTGCTATCATCCCGTTACTATCGGTAAATGTCTTTATATCTACTATTTGGCTAAGCTGATCTAATAGCATATCTCTTTTATCTTCTAGGTCATTAGGTTGTTTACCAGCTATTTTGATAGATAGTATCTGCACATTAAGATCGGCTAGTTGGCTAGTTATAGTATTTATCTCATCCACCTTAATCTTGACCGAAGCATTAAGGTCTTCTCTTAATTCTGTCAACTGTTTATGCATATGGTTGAAACCATCAGCTAAAGCCATGCCCCGTTCGGCAACTGTAGTTCTGACTGCTTCAGATTCGGGGTGAGAAACTAGGTCTTGCCACGATTCCCAGTACATATCCATGACTGATCTAAGTCCATCAGTAGATGGTTCATTAAGGATTACTTCCACTTGTGCTAAAGCATTTTGCATGGAACTCCAATAACCACTAGTTTTAGCTTCGTTTCTAATCTGTTGATCGAGAAAGGCATCTCTTATTCTTTCTATATCTGCTACTGTAACCCCCGTACCTAGTTGTCCAACTTTAGTATTGTTAGTAAGTGTTGGCGTATGGTAAGGAATAGTAGTTACTAAGTTAGGTATTTGCCTAGTATATCCAGGGGTATTTGTATTAGATATATTATGCCCTGTGACTTCTAGGGCGATTTGTTGTGCAGCAATGGCACGTTTGCCTATTTCCATTCCGAATAGTGACATGTTTATTACCTCGCTTTTGTAGTAGACCGTGGGGGTTAATTCAACACGGATTCCACGGATTTAAGAAGATTTACACGGTTTTTTCTTTTTGTTTGCACCCCCTTCGGGGGGTGGGGGACGGATTTTTTAGGATTTACACACCCTGGGGTGCTCCCGATGTTCGCTATCGATCACCACTAAGGTTGCGGATTTTTTTCCTTTTTTGTTTGTTCGCTTCGCTCACTGTTTTAAACTATCTTTCTTTTTATTTTCACACCGTTATTAAGGTTGATAAGTAGTCCTACTCTAATTCCGGTAGCTTTTAAATAATTAACTAGTTGTACTTCGTGTATTTTATTAATTTCTTTTGCAATCTTTAACTCAATTATAATTTTATCTTCAATAAATAAATCGGCAAAGTATTCACCAATTACTGTATCTTTATAATAAACTTTAATAGGATATTGCTGTTGAACTTTTAAGTTTTCATGTTCCAATTCGATTTTCAAGGCATTTTCATATACCTTTTCTAAAAATCCCGAACCTAAGTGATTATATACTTTATAAACACAACCTATAATTTTCTCAGTTATTTCATTATATAGATAGTTTTCATTCATATCATAAATTCCCTTTTCTTCAGCACCCGAAGGGTGCTTTAACTATTAAAAAATCCGTGTTAATCATAATAATCTGTGAAAATCTGTGTTAAAATTCGTCTCTCCCCCTACGCTTTTTCATCCAACAAGTTCACACTTGGTCTAGTATTGGTTTCTTGGGTTTGTTGGCCTTGGGGGGAGTAGGTGCCGGCTACGTCTCCGTCTATTAGGGACTGCATTAGATCTATATATTCGAGTGATTGTTCGATTAATTCGTTATTATGCATATTTATAGCTTGAAGATGGGTGAGCTTGTAAGCTAGTTGGTTAATTTGTTCACCCAGTTCTGCTGATAATTCCGCAAAATCAATTCTGGTCTTTTCTATTAAAACATCCGCTGATAAGTCGGGTGTCGCCACGCCTAATTCTTGAGCCAATCTATCTTGTAAATCAAAACGGGATTTTTCCAATCTAGTAAGATTAGAGACCATAAGCCCTTCTTTACGGATTAGATTATCTAGTTCTTTAACTTTATTAGCAATAATCAACTGCTGTTTTTCCATACCTATATCAGCAAGCCCAGCTAATGCTTGATTAATTTTACTAGTAGCTGTTAGGAATTCTTGAAGCAGTTTTTGCATAATATTTCACCGCTTTCTTATATTAGCTTATCTACAATCGCTCTTTCGATCATTTTTTCAGCTACTTCATCATCAGATATCGTATAAGTGCCTGCAGATACTCGTTCTTTTATGTCTTCCACTTTATCTAATCTTATATCATCTGAATTCTTAAGTGATTGCATAACTTTTTGTTTTATTATACTCTCACTAGAAATAGACAAATCATCTTTTTTAGCAACTCTTTTTGCTCCCTCAACCTTGTTGAGCTGGTTATTATCAAGCTGTTTAGCATAAGTCTTGATAATGTTTTGTACCTGACTTTTTGAAATAATCATATTTACCCCACCTTAACTATTTAACATACTTATTAGTATTTTCGGATAAAAAGATAAGAGGTATGATACCTCTTATACATGTTCTTATTTGTTTTGCTCACTTTATCTATCATTTATTCAGATTATCTACCCTTATAGGTAACTATTTAAAGAGGTTTACCATCTCTAGTATACATCCTTTGTTTACCCTGCTTGGTGGGTGCAGGTTTTTTCCCCGGTAAAACCTCACCAATTTGTTGATTAAGATCATTTAGGCAAGAATTACAGTATTTCCCCTCTTTTATCTCGACCCCACAACGAGTACATCTAAAAATTACTGTCATTCCACGAGATTCAAGTCTACCATCACGCAAAAACTGTAGTATCTTTTCCTCCTCCACACCAGTAGCTTCTGCAACTTCAAAAACGGAGGCACCTGGATTATCTCGTACATATTTTCGCACTATCGTAAACTCATCATCTTCTGCTTGTTGACACTTGCGGCATACATTTCTGCCGTCCGCAGCAAAAAGCCTACCACATTTAGGACAATTTCTAAGATTGCTCAACACTAACACCTCCTCAGTTAAAAACCTTGTCCAGTCGCCCAAGTAATAACTGATACCCGATTTGCACCGGCTCTCATAAGTGTTCTAGTACATTCCTTACTTGTAGAACCGGTCGTATATATATCATCAACTAATAAAACATTCTTCTTATAAATATCTTTATTATCCTCTATAACGAAAGCACACAGCAAGTTCTTTTCCCGTTCTTCTTTATTCAACTCTCTTTGTGCTGGGGTCTCTTTTATCCTTTTCAAAGCTTTATTATTGACTCCTAATCTAAGATCTTTGCTTATTTGTTTAGCTAATAATTCCGTCTGATTAAATCCCCTTTGTTTTAAACGTCCTTTGGAAATGGGAACTGGCACTATTACATCTAAAGGCCAAAAATTCGGCTCATTTTTGACTGTTATGGCCATCATATGCCCCATGCTTACGGCTAATTTCTTTTTTCCCATAAACTTTAATACTTTGATAGCAATTCGATATGGCTCACTATAAGGGCCTACTGATCTTGCTACATGAAATTGAGGAGGGTTGTTAGCACAATCAGCACATAATCCCTCTCCCTCTTCTAAGTATTTTCCACATTTACTACATATAGGTAAGTATAATTGCATATCTAACATATTATTGTAACACTCTTTACACCATGGATTTCTAGTACTATAAAGACCCGGTTTTCTACATAAACAACATACATTTTGCGGAAATATAATATCTGCGATAAAATCCAGCAAATTCCCCCACCCCATTCCCCTACTTAATAATATCACATTTTATTTTAATAATATAAAATAAAAAAAAATGCCCGCAAGTAAACGAGCATTTATAATTCATAGTTTTTAAATTTAGTTTATTATAAGTTAGATTGTTGCTCTCTTGCATCAGTTTCTTTTAAAATTAAGCCCGTTTTTTTATAAGGGGCAGATGATAATTTATGATTTCCTATTATTAATGCAATCATTATAATGAGCCATATAGCAAAGCTTAAGGTCTTAAGTAAAATAACCATTAAGTGACCCCCTTGTAGCTCTTTTGTACATAATATGCTAAAAGGTAGTAACTTGATTACTTCTATATTTTAACTACTCTTCGCTAACTAAGCCATTTTTCAAAGCAAATACTGCTGCTTGGGTGCGATCTTTTACCCCTAGTTTTCTAAAAACATTAGTAAGATGATTTTTAACTGTTTTCTCACTAATGAACATAGCTTCAGCCATGGACTTATTAGAATTTCCTTTGACTAGCAATCCTAGTACATCTTGTTCTCGTCTAGTAAGCTTGATAGTATCATTTTTATTATCTGCCCGATTTAATTCCCTTATTAATCGGTTAGCAACTCGGGGATGGATAACTACTTCACCAGCCATCACTTTGTGAATAGTTTCAATAAGTTCTGCACCTGCTACATCTTTTAATACATATGCAGAAACTCCAGCTCTAACCATTTTTACTACTTGTTCATCTTCATAAATAGTTAAAGCTATAACTTTGATAGTAGGAAATTCCCGTTTTATAACTTGTGTAGCTTCGATACCGTCGGTACCAGGCATGTTAATATCCATTAAAACTATATCCGGTCTTTTCTTGCGGACCATATTAATAGCTCCCTGACCATCACCAACTTCGGTGATTACATCTATGCTACTATCTAATTCTAGAACTTTTCTAAGTCCCTCCCTAATTAGAGCATGGTCATCAGCTATTATGACCTTTACCTTTTCCATCAATATTGGCCTCCTCTTTTATAGGTACCTTGATCGTTATTTGTGTGCCACGACCGGGAGATGAAATAATATCTATTTCTCCTTCAAAAAGCTTTACTCTCTCCTTCATGCCTAATATTCCATAACTTTCCTGGTTTTCCTTGACCTTATCTAAGTCAAAACCCCTACCCTCATCTTTTATGATTAAAGTTAGTTTCCCTGCTTTATCTTCCATTTTTACTGTAGCCTGGTTAACTCCGGCATGTTTTCTAATATTAGTAAGTGCTTCTTGCACTAACCTATATATCGCTACTTCTAATGACATATCATATTTTCTATAAGGACCAAAAACATTGAATTCTATATGAAAATCATACTTAGCTTCATAATCGTCAAAATACCCCCGCAGAGCAGTGGCAAAACTTTCATCATCTAATAATGTAGGTTTTAGATCAAACATTAAGTTTCTGATATCAAGTAAACTCTCTTGTCCCATGCTTTTAACAGTATTAAGCTCTGAGCTTATTCTATCTTGTCCTTCATCCCATAAGTGGTTTATTAAGTCTAGTCTAATAATTATACTAGCTAGATTTTGGGCAGGTCCATCATGCAATTCACGAGCTATTTTTCTGCGCTCCGATTCCTGCATCTCGATTATCCACATTTCCATCTGTTGCTTACGATAGATTTCTTCTATACTGCCACTAATTCTGTCCAAATTTCCTCGCAAAATCTTTACTGCAGCATTAGTATTTTGCAGAGAATTCTCAGCACGGCTTATAATTTTTTCTAACTGTTTTATTTGCAGGCCTATTTCATCGCGCTTTTTCCTCAGATAAGCTTCTTCATTACGTGATTCGATAAGTTTTATCTGTAGCTGGCGAGCAGTGTCATAGGCAGTCTTTATCTCTTTTTCGGTATAAGACCTAAACTGGCGATTTACACTCATAAGTCTAAGGCGAGCCTGTTTTTCTAATTTTTCTAAGTTGTCAACTTCTTTAATTATCTTTTCTGTCTGCAACTGGGCTTCTAAGAGCTCTAATTGAAAATGGGATTTCTGTTTACGACATTCTTCGCTAATTTCGAAGATATCTTCCCGACCCTGTTCCAAACTCTCGACAATCTCTTCTAATACATGGTTAAGTTGACTTAATTGGGGAAACGCTGAATTATCATTGTTAATAAAACTTTCGTCATATTTCATGAAAGTCCTGCCTCATTCCATATTATTCTTGAATATGAAAAAGAGGATATTTCGTTTGCCGCCTTACTAGGTAACAAACAAAACATCCCCTTCACCTATTCATTTCTTTGCCTACCCGAGATTTTTTATACCTATAGCTAACATAACCTCATCTTGTATCTTTTTAAGTTTTTCTTCATTATCAGTTTCTACATAAATTCTAAATAATGGTTCTGTGCCAGATGATCTGATTAGTACCCAGCTCCCATCTTCTAAGATAATCTTATTACCTTCGATAGTACTATAAGAACTTACTGGTACATCTGCAATAGTGCGAGGTGTGTAATCATTAAGCTTCGCGATTATCTTGTTTTTAGTCGCTGCTTCTACTTTAATATCTAGCCGTTCACTTACTAAAACACCATATTCGTCTTCTATTGCTTGGCCTAACTCTGCTAAGGTTTTGCCTGAATAAGCTAATAATTCCACTGCTAAAAGGCAGGCTAAAACACCATCTTTTTCAGGAATATGACCAAATATACTTAGGCCGCCACTTTCCTCGCCACCTAATATGCAACCTTTTTCCCGCAAACATTCACCTATATATTTGAAACCTACTGGTGTCTCGATAACAGCTAGACCATTTTTCTTAGCTATCCTATCTAACATATGAGTAGTAGCTATAGATCTAGCTACTGGACCTTTGTATGCTCTAGTTTTTAAGAGATGGTCTAATAATATGTACATAAAACGATTAGCATTAACAAACACACCATTCTTATCGATAATTCCGAATCTATCTGCATCACCATCTAAAGCTAGACCAATATCTGCATCAGAGCTCATCACTAGCCGTTTCAGATTACCTAGCCATTCATCAGTAGGCTCAGGCATAGCACCACCAAAAAGAGGGTCCCTAAAGTTATTTATAGTCCGCACTTCACAACCTAGCTCAGTTAGGATGTTTTCTAAATAACCTATTCCCACCCCATACATAGGGTCGACTATTACCTTAAGAGGCTTATCCTTAAAAAACTCTGGCTTAATCAAGCCTAATAACTGGTTAGTATATTGTGTGTCAACATCAATTTCCTTGAACAATTCTAGTTTAACAGCTTCAGTCAAGCTTAATTCGTATATTTTGTTTTGTTCAATAACCTTGCTGACCTGATCTTCGATAGCATCGGTTACATCAGGAAGAGCTGGTCCTGCATATTCAGGAATAAACTTAATTCCATTGTATTCAGCTGGATTGTGGCTAGCAGTTATCATAATTGCCCCACTAGCTTCTGTTTCTCTTATAGCAAAAGCTGTTACTGGGGTAGGGGTAGCTTTTGCTAGCAAATATACCTTGATACCGTTACCTACCATAACTCTAGCACATTCCTTAGCAAAATCCTCGGACATAAAACGATTATCATAACCTATTACGATACCTTTTCTCGCCAGATTTTTGCTATTTAAATAACTTGCGATTCCTTGAGTTACTATACGGCAATTTTCAAAAGTAAAATCCCTAGCAATAATTGCTCTCCAACCATCAGTTCCGAATTTAATTTGTGACACTTTTTTATCCTCCTTAAAAGGAACCTATCGTATTAATCTGAATTTAGTTAGTTATAATAGTCATCTAGCTATATCTTACCTTTCGCATCTATATTAGCATATGTTGCCTATTTTTTATTATTATATTAAAGATTCTAATTTATTCTTCTAGTCCGATTCTAACATATAAAAAATCTTTAACTATTTCTACAATTCTTTGCGCTGCTTTACCATCACCATAGGGGTTGAGTGCCCTTGCCATTTTATGGTACTCTGTCACATCTGTAAGCAAAAGCTTAGCTTCTTTATATATGTTGTTTTTTGCTGTGCCGATTAGCTTTACAGTCCCAACCTCAACAGCTTCAGGCCTTTCAGTCGTATCCCTTAAAACTAAAACCGGTTTACCTAATGAAGGTGCTTCTTCTTGTAAACCACCTGAATCTGTTAAAACTAGATAAGATTTGTTCATCAGGTTAACAAAGGGTTCATAATCTAGGGGTTCAATTAAATGGATTCTATCCCGATTTCCTAGCATTTCTGTAGCTAAATTGCGTACAGTTGGATTCATATGCACCGGAAATACTAATTCAATATCTTCAAATTCATTTACCAAATCTATCAAAGCACCATATATCTCGCGCATATTATTACCCCAGTTTTCCCTGCGATGGGTAGTAATTAAAATAATGCGTCGATCAAAATTAACCTTTTCTAGATCTGTATTAAAAGTATATTCATCTTTTACCGTTTCTAACAATGCATCAATTACCGTATTCCCGGTTACCCATATTCTAAATGGCGCCATTGATTCAGCTAATAAGTTTTCTCGTGCATTATCTGTAGGGGCAAAATGCAAATCAGCCATATTACTCGTCAATACCCGATTCATTTCCTCAGGATAAGGTGAATATCTATTCTTAGTTCGTAGCCCAGCTTCCACATGTCCTACCGGTATTTTTTGATAAAAAGCGGCTAGAGAAGCAGCAAAAGTAGTAGTAGTATCACCATGTACTAAAACTAGGTCTGGCTTTTCTTTTTCTAGTACTTCTTGCAAACCAGTTAATACACCACTAGTAATACTATATAAATCTTGTTTTTCCTTCATTAAATTAAGATCATACTTGGGTTCAATAGCAAACAAATGTAGAACCTGGTCTAGCATTTCCCGGTGTTGTGCAGTTACAACTACTACTGTTTCGATATCTGTAACTTTTTCTAATTCTTTTACTACAGGTGCCATTTTGATAGCCTCTGGTCTAGTTCCGAAAACTACCATTACTTTACCTAAATGCACTTTTAATTCCTCCAATTCGTTTCCTCCACGCCTAAGCTCGAAATCCTTCTATATAATATACACCATCCTAGGGGAAAAAGTGTACATCTATGTTTTTATTCCTTGTTTTAACATGTAAGCTATTGCTTCCGTGGGGGGGAACAGTTTAATTCGCCGCCCCGCTCTTACCACGCGATTTTAAAGTCCATCGCCCCATCGCCAGCCAGCGTTTCCACCCTGACTAAGCCGTTTCTAATCTCATATAGTCTACCATTAATCGTAATTATCCCATTTGCCGGTTCTTTGCTAATAGCATTCCAGAAGTGCAAGACAACTTCTGTTTTCTCCCCTGCAACCATAAACTTAGGAGGATAAGCAGTTACTAGATATCTTTTATCCGGTAATTTAGCTTCCACTTTTTCTACTGCACCGATTTGTGCTTTTAAATTATACTTAGTTTCCTTTAAATCAAAACTACTCAAGGTAGCTGAACTATAAATAACGATCTCCCAGGTACCCGTTACTGGAAAGTAATAAGTAGTCTGCAAGTTAGGTGGGGTAAGAGTTTGGCCTGTTCCCACATATGAGCTAACATCTTGCATCCCTGCTGGGGAAATAACATGCATCCTAGCTCTTCCATTTTGACCTACTTCTAAATCCAATTTTAAGTTTTGCACCCCTTCAGGCACATTTACAAAATACCGTTTAAACTCTCCCGCCCCTAAAGTATCAGCTTTTTCAAACTTTTCTATACCTAGATTATAAGGTACAACTACCGTCTGCAAAACGGAAATATCCCAACCAGGTGTATCATGATCATCAGCGATTAGAAAGTCACTATATAAGCCTGGTTCAGTTAAGTCATCATATTTTACTCTTATAGTCCTTTCCCCTTGCTTAGGAACTTGAATAGAAAACTGTTGCGGCTTTATCCAAGAAGAAAGTCCACCGACTGCTAGAGTCCTATTTTCATCAGATTTATTAAAAATCTTGACTGATAATTCAGCCGGAACTATCTCCCGCGAATAATAACCGTTTCCATAGCCAAAATTAGGACTATATTGATTAACTTTAAAACTAACATATTGATCTTTGACCTTTTGAATTTCCTGCCAGGCCCTGACTAAGTCGACTGCACCAAAGCCTTGCTCGACAGCTTCATAACCTTCTAAAGGTTTAGCCCCTGCAGTCAAGCCTTGAGCAACAATCATAGAATCAGTAAGATACAGCTTATGGGCGACTACATCCATCAATAATGCTGCCGCACCTGCGATATGGGGTGCGGCCATACTCGTGCCTTCATCAAGCCGGTAGATAGAATTACCCCACAGAGGAAAAGTCGAAACTACACTACCTGGAGCTACTAGTAGTGGTGCAGTTAAGCCATCAGTACCTGGTCCACTAGAACTAAAATACCATAATGTCGGCTTTTCTACTTCCCAACCATAATCATTACGCCACATCTCTGGAGTTGCATAAGCCCCGACACTTATAACATTACGAATAGCTGCTGTATCTGCTACTGTACCTAGACCTGGACCATTATTACCAGCTGCTATACATAACAACATCCCATGTGTTTCCCACATTTTATCAGCTAAATTAGAAAGCTTTTGTAACTCTTGAGGACTTATTTGGTACTGACCCATACTCATAACTGCTATATTAGCACCCATTTCAGCTGCTAACAGAATGCCACTTTCTAATCTATTTAAATAAGCAAAGCCCAAGTTATTCAAGACCTTAATAGGTAGAATCTGGGCTCCTGGTGCTACCCCTTCGAGCTTACCATTAGCGGCTACGATTCCAGCTACTTCTGTACCATGTCCTAGCGAGTCAAAGCCGAACTTTACATATTTATTATCTTTTGCTATTTCACTTACTAGTAGATTAAAAACTTTATCATTATTTCCCTTAATAGAGGCCATCTGCCTTTTACGACTATATTTTATTAAAGGTGTTTCATCATTTATCTTGCCATCCATATTAGTATCTATATAAACAGTATCAAAATTATCATAATATTTACTAGCTGTAAGCACTACTAAAAATCTCTCATCAGGGAGAGCATCCTTAATTACCTTAGGTAAAAATGAAGTACCTAGATAACCATAATAATACTCACCTGCCGCATTATTCACTTCTATTATATCTACTTTTTTCCCATCAATATTAAGTTGTCCATTCTCCGCTTTTATAGGTCCACTCAGAGTCACTTTACCTTCATCAGTTAAATCAATAAAATCCACTACTTTTTCATAACCATCACTAGTCTTTTGCAGATCAGGGTGTCCTACATCTACACCACTATCAATAACCGCAACTAACTGCCCACGCCCAGTCGCACCAGTATCCGCAACAAATTCATCTACCCGCATAGCAGCTTTAGTAGTAGCTAAACTTAAGCTAGGGTCACTGCTAGCTAGGTCAGGATTAACTTGATAATGTTCCGGATCAGAAAGCTTTACTATACTGCTATCTACTGCTACCATTTTGCTACTTTCAGGTAAACTGCTAAACAAAAGCTTAACTGGTGATGGTACTAATTCTTCAGTCAAATAGATATAATTTAATTCACCTTTCTGATTTAAATTAAAATATGCTGTAGATGGCATAGGTATTTCTGTGACCGGCTCTATAGACCCTTCCTGATAAACTGCTAATTTTCCGGCCAATTTAAATGTTTCTTCATTATTGTCTAAGTTAACAGTTACTTGTTTTAAAGGTAAATTAATATCTATTAAAGTCCCTTGGAAATGAAACTTCCTGCCTTCTAATTCTAATAATTTTTCTAATAAAATAGTTACTTCAGCCCTGGTAAGCTTGTTTTTCGGTTTAAAACTCCCATCAGGATAACCATTAACAAAACCCTTTTCAGCTGCATATGCTAGCTCCTTAATGGCCCAAGCAGAAACTTCCTCTTGATCTTCATAAGGTAAATCTTCCATTTCTAGATCTTCTATTTCTAGATCTTCTATTTTCAACGAGTTAACTAGCATGACTACCGCTTCTTCTCGACTAATCAAATGATAAGGCTTGAAATGTCCTCTATCATCACCTGCAGCTATACCTAACTCAGCAGCCAAATTGATATAGCCCTTAGCCCAATAGTCATCAACTACATCCTTAAAAGTAGAATCACCTTTAGCTAAGCGTTTCGCTTCCTCTTGATTATTTAAAAATGATATTAATAATGTTATAAATTCGGCTCGGCTTATGTAAGAATCCGGTCGATAAGTTCCATCTGGGTAGCCATTAATGATTTCCCGGCTTTCTAAATGATCGATTTGTGGTCTGGCCCAATGTACTCTCGTATCAGTGAAAGCCATTGCTATACCAGATGATTGCAAAAAAAAGCATACCAACAAAACACCTGATAATAAATAAATATTTCGTTTCATATGTACCTACCTTTTGAACGTTGTACGTGAGACGTAAGACGTAAAACGTTAAATGTTAATTTATTAAATAAGATAAGCGTTTGTTTACGCTTTGATTCCGTTCATAATTATATCGGTAATCTCAACTGCTAATTGTCCAGCATCCACATCCCAGTCTTCTAAGGTGATAGGTGTCCATAGGGAGGCGATGATTCCGGTCATTATGAAGGTAAATAACTTGGGGTCTATTGGTTTTAATTCCCCTTGATCAATAGCTGTCTGTACTATTTCAAACATTTTATCTTGTCTTATTTTACGCATAACATAAGACCATTCTTTCAGATCCTCGTCAATTATTTCTGTATCCCAAAATACAATTCTGGTTAGCTCTTTATTTTCTTTACAAAACTGTATATGTCCTTCTATTAATAACAAAAACTTTTCCTCAAAAGATAAATCTTCTGTTCTATTCTTCATCATTTTTTGCGCATAAATCTGAAAACTAGCCTCCATCATCTCTTGGAATAATTGTAGTTTACTATTAAAGTACTCGTAAATCGTGCTCTTGCCTATCTCAGCTTCTATGGCGATTTCATCCATACGAGTATTATGGTACCCTTTTGTAGAAAATACCTTAGTAGCTGCCTGGAGTATAACTTCTCTTTTGCTCTTTTTATTTTCCATGTTTCTCCCCCTGTTTAAAGCCTACAAATAAACATTTTATGGAAACCTTCGAATGAATTCGAAGCTACCAGTTGATAACGTAAAGGCCAATTCATTCAAAACTACTAGTCGGTAAATGTAGAGGCGAATTCATTCGCCGGCTGCCAGTTGATAAACGTAGAGGCGAATTCATTCGCCGGCTGCCAGTTGGTAACGTAGAGGCGAATTCATTCGCCGGCTGCCAGTTGATAACGTAAAGGCCAATTCATTCGAAGCTACCAGTTGATAAATGTAGAGGCGAATTCATTCGCCGGCTCTCTTTAAAGCCTAAAAACATAGGGGCAACCAAAAAGGGAGGTGCCCCTACGAACTTGCATCTAGATCTTATATTAGCCTGTTATATCAGTTTCATCATTTGAAACAGCTTGTCTACCTAGCTTTTGATTTATCTTTTGTCCCCAATCATCAAAAATACTATAGACTACTGGAACCAGGATTAGTGTAACTAAAGTGGAAACTAACAAGCCGCCAATAACTACAGTCGCCATAGGTGCTTGCATTTCCGCACCTTCCCCTATACCTAAAGCTAAGGGGAACATAGCTAGTATAGTAGAAAAAGCTGTCATTAGAATAGGTCTAAGCCTAACTCTCCCAGCCTCAATAATTGCTTCATCTCGCTCCATACCTCGTTCTCTTAATTGCTTGAGGTAATCGACAAATATTATGGCATTGGAGACAACTATACCTACCAGCATTATAATCCCAATGAAGGAGACTACACTAAAACTCCTTCCTGTTATGAGTAGTCCTAATACTACCCCGATTATAGCTGTCGGCACTGAGAACATTATAATAAAGGGATTAAAGAATGATTCATATTGAATGGCCATTACTGAATAAACTAATAATAAAGCTAGTAGTAAGGCAACTGCTAGACTGGCAAAGCTTTCCATCATCTCTTGGTTTTCTCCACCAAAATCAACAGTGTAGCCAGCAGGTAATGGTAATTGATCAGTCTCTATTTTAATATCATCTATAACAGCTTTTAAATCGCGGTTTAATAATTCTCCACTTATAGTAGCCATACGCACTTGATCGAGGCGATCAACCGATATAGGTCCTTGAGCTATTTCAAATGTAGCTAATTGCGATAATTTCGCCAAGGCCCCCGTAGGAGTTTGTATAGTTATATTACTTAGGTAATCTATATCCTTATCTCCATCAGGTGTATATTTAACTCTAACATCTATTTCATCACCATCAGCCTTATACCTAGTAACTACTGAACCTTCCATAGCTTGCCTTATCTCATTAGAAATTTGCATGGGAGTTAAAGCAAAAGCTGCAGCTCTTTGCCGGTCAATTCTGACTTGCATTTCAGGCTGTCCATCAGTTAATGAAGCTGTAACTTCCCTAGTACCTGGAGTGTTTTTAACTATTTCTGCCACTTCATCTGATATTTCCCTTAATATAGAGAGATCATCACCACGTACTTGTACATGTATAGGATCGCCACCCATCAAGGCAGCCATATCCATAGCACCAACACTTATTTTCGCACCAGGAATATCCACCATCTTTTGGCGAATTTCTTCAGCTATACTGTTCACATCCCGATTACGCTGATTAAGTGGTACAGTTCTCACATAAAGGGTAGAACTGTCAGCTGACGCACCTGTATCCATCATCATGTTAGCAGAACTTCCTATACTACTAAAGATTATATCGACTTCATCTACAGTACGAATCTGTTCTTCTACTTCGGCAGTTATCAGATCTGCATCTGCTAACTTACTGCCTTTATCAATTTCAATAGTAATTGATATTTCACCTGAATCCATATCAGGCAAAAACTCTGCACCTATAAAAGGCATAAGAGCGATAGAACCGATCATTAACACCGTAACTATTCCTATTACCCATCTGCGTCGTTTTAGTGCTTTGGTTAAAAGTAGTTTATACTTCTCGCCTAGATTGTCCATCCAATTCCCGAATCCTCTTGTAGCATTAGCTACAACATTATCTTTCGGAGCCATAGCTTTATCCGTAAGCATCCGCGAGGCCATCAAAGGAATAATAGTTAAAGCAACTAGCAAAGAACAGAATATCGCCATAGAAACAGTAAGAGCTAAAGGCTTAAATATAATAGAAGCTAGCCCTTCTACAAATACAATAGGTAAAAATACGGCAATAATAGTCGTAGTAGAAGCAATTACTGCCCCACCTACTTCCTTAGTACCTGTTATGGCAGCCTCCATGGGAGGTAAGCCTAAGTTTCTATGCCTATAAATATTTTCAAACACAACTATAGAGTCATCGACTATGCGCCCAATCCCCAAGGCTAAACCACCCATGGTAAGCAAATTAACCGTGTTTTTACTAAAATACATGAGCGTAAATGTAGCTATTATAGATAAAGGAATAGCTGTAAACACTATCATAGTACTACGCACATTTCTTAAGAATAAGAAGAGAATAAGCATAGCTAAAATAGCACCTTGTAATATCATCTTTTTAGTATTATCTAAAGAATCATTAACATAAATTGCTTGGTCCATTATGATTGAATATTCTATACCTGAACCTAGCTCCTGAGTAATCTTATTCATTTCCTCGATAACAGCAGCACTAGTCTCAACCGTGTTAGCATCTGATTGCTTCATTATATGAACACCGACAGCTTCAGAGCCATTAATCCTGGTCAGCTGGTTTCTGTCTTTATTGCCATCAGTTACTGTGGCAATATCTTTAATATATACGGTATTTCCTGTAGCAGTAAGTATGGCTACATTCTCAATATCCTCAATATCTTCAAACTGTTGCAGGTTACGCACAAAGTATTCTCTACCACCTTGGTCCACCTTGCCACCCGACATATTAAAGTTCTCAGCCATCAGCATATTATTAATTTCTGCTAATGAAACTCCATAATTTTCTAGTTTAACTGGATCAACCTCTACATTGACTTCCCGTTCATAGCCACCAGTTATTATTACCGAAGCTACTTGCGGGATACGAGCTAAACGTGGTTCTATTACATCATCAGCTATATCTTGCAGCTGACTAACATTTTCCCCACCACTAATACCCATTTGAAGTACTGGCATCATATTAGGATCCATTTTAAAAACCATAGATTTTTCGGCACCAGAAGGCATAAAACCTTCTATCATACCTAGACTTTCACGAATATCGAGTACCGCACTATCTAGATTGGTCCCCCAATTAAAAGTCATAATTATAGTCGAACTTCCCGAACTAGAAATCGATTGTATTTCCTTGACATCACTTATAGTATTTAAAGAGCCTTCTAAAAGTTCCGTTACTTGTGATTCTACTTCTTCAGGTCCGGCACCAGCATAGCTAGTCATCACTGCTGCTATGGGAAAATCCATATCCGGCAACAAGTCTACCGACATTTTAGAAAAGGTAAAAAAGCCTAATATAATCAAAACAGCCGTCGCTATTATCATAGCAACAGGCCTCTTGACCGCAAAATCTACAATCCGCATTATTTGTCACCTCCGGCAACAACCCTGACCAGAGTTCCATCACTAACCAAGGTATTACCTTTAGTAATAACTTTTTCCCCTTTTTTAATGCCCTCAACTATTTCTACATACTTACTATTTTCCACCCCAGTTTTTACTTTTCTAAGACGAGCCCTTTGCTCCTCATCAACCGTGAATACTACATTCTCACTACCTTTAGGTACTAATGCTGAAGCGGGAACACAAAGTGCACCTGCCTTCCCTTCAGTTTCTAGAGTGACTTGAGCAAACATGCCTGATCTAATAAGGCCTTCATCATTAGGCAGACTAATTTTCACTACATAATTTCTCTTTACTAGGTCGGGAACAGTAGCAACACTTTCGACTATTCCAGTATAACTTGCACCCGAAACAGCCTTTATAACTACCCCTACTTCATCACCTGAATTAATATAATTGACTTCTGATTCACTAGCTAATACTTCTATTTCCAGCTGGGAGGTATTACTGACTACTGCTACAGGAGCACTAGGATTAGCAGTATCACCTACAGATACATCTATATTACCTACTACTCCACTGATTGGCGAAGTTACTAGATAGTTTTCCATCTGAGTCTGAACCATCTGCAAAGCGATTGACGCCTGTTCAACACCTGCAAGAGCAGAATCATAAGCTGACTTGGCATTAGCATCTTTTGGTTTTTGACCTGAAAGCGCACTAAATGCTTGTTCAACACCTGCAACTGCAGAATCATAAGCTGACTTGGCACCTTCTAATTGTTGGGTTGAAATCGCTCCCGCTTCATGAAGTTTTTCACTTCTTTCCAAATTAGCTGACGCAGTTTCCAGTTGCAGCTCTGCTAAATGTAAGGCAATTTCCGCATTCTCAACTCCAACTTCTTGGAGTTTTTCGCTTTTCCCTAAATTAGTTGCTGCATTTTTAACTTGATTCTCTGCTAACCGTAAGGCAACTCTGGCATTCTCAACACTGCCATCGGCATCACTACTATCTAAGGTTAAGATAGTCTGACCTGGAGATACAGCTTGTCCCGGCTTCACTAATATAGAAGTTACTCTAGCTGGCAGCTTAGCCATTAGATGTACCTCATCCTTACCCTTAACTACTCCAGTAAGCTTAACTTCTTTTGCTATATCTCCTATATCAGCTACAGCAGAAGTTACCGTAAGCTCAGTCTCCTTAGCGACCTCATCTTTCTTACTACAACCTGATATTAGACTTATTGCTAATAGTAAAATTAGCAATAAACTTATTAACCTTTTTCTCCTAAACACCTATATATACCCTCCCAGATAAAATTCATATTTTCCCGACCGGCGAGTCAGGTACACTTAGAATTATACAATTACCTGTCTTAAAAGGTCAACCAT
>DASRMR010000018.1:0-22285 GCA_035647815.1 Syntrophomonadaceae bacterium | reverse complement strand
TCTACATAGTGATGGAGACAAAGAGTTAATTAAGGGAGAATTAATTAACGATAAAGACGGGGTTCCCATAGCCATAAAGTTTAATACTAGTAAATTTAGTACATTTGCTATTATCAAGCTTTCCGAGCAACCGAAAATAGCCGGGAATGACATTAACGGAAATTGGGCTGAAGCTAGTATAAGAAAATTATTAGAATTAGGAGCTATTACTGGTTACCCAGATGGTACTTTTAGACCAAACCAGAATATTACTAGGGCAGAATTCACCACTATTTTAGTAAATGCTTTTAAATTATCACCTGCTAAAGGAAAGCCTTTTTCTGATACGACTGAACACTGGGCCGAAGATTATATCGCAACAGCAACAGCTCATGGAATTGTTCAGGGCTATAGTGATACTGTTTTTGCTCCCGAACAATTAATAACTCGCGAACAGATGGCAGTTATGATAGTAAAAATATGTGCTGTGGAAAAAATAGCTGATAGTAAACAGTTTAGCGATACTGATCAAATTTCAAGTTGGGCTAAAGAAGCTATAGATATTGCTACAGGACACCAGCTCATTAGCGGTTATCCAGACGGTAGTTTTAAACCTCTTAATAATGCCACCAGAGCTGAAGTAGCTACATTGATAGTTACAGCATTAAACAAATAACAATATCGATTGAAAAGTTAAGCATGCAATAAGAATAACCCTCATTGCATGCTTATTCATGCATAAAACACATAATTTCCTTTGCCTTACTACAGCTTATGGTCGATACCATTTCCACTCAAATAGTATTACAATTACTCGTAATATTAGTAGTAATAGTACTGTCTTTAGAGAAAAAATAAGGTTTTTATAAAAGATGTACTAAAGTTTATGCGGAAGATAACTTAAAAATTATTAAGGAGATGAGAACTTGGCTTCTATCGATGTTAAGGACGAAATAAATGCTATCGCTAAAAGATATGCAGATTTAGTTAAAGAAGAAATGCATGAGGAACCATCCCGGCGCAACATTTGCGATAAAATATATTATATGTTGCTTTTTTTCATCATTTAATGAATACTTATATATGCAGTAGTAAAATTATAGGTTTTAATATCTATAAGCTAATTTTACTTTTTTATTTACTTTATATATAACGCTCGTTATATATAAAAATTTACTTCCGGGGGTAAGCATGCCAAAAATTGTAGATCATGACGAGTTTCGCGAAGAATTATTAAATAGGTATTTCGATTTATTTGCTGATAAAGGCTATCTAAATGTAAGCATGCGTGAAGTTGCTGCAGAAATGGGGACTACTACTGGGACTTTATATCACTATTTTCCCAATAAGGATTCTTTACTAGAAGAACTTTTTTATATAGCTAGTCGTAAAGATACTTCAGAAGCTGCCAGTAAAATTCCAGCACATGCTACTATCGAGGAAAGAACTAAAGTTTTTTGTGATTTTGTTGAAGAAAGGGAAAGCTACTTTCAAGATATTGTACTTCTAACTATAGATTATTTTAGATATCAATCTCATGAGGACCACAAGGATTTCGAAATTATTACCGAAGCAGACAATTACTACGGAAGTAAAATCGCGGAAGGTCTTGGTCTAGACAGTAAATATGGTTTCCTGTTAGCAATCTTTTTAAATGGTTTAGTTTATCATCGTCTAGTTTTCCCCGACTCAGTATCTTTTAAAGAACAAGTCCTGCTTTTTCAGGATATGTTTACTTCTTACATGAAAAACTTAAAATAAAACATTAAAGGAGATGTATTAATTTATGACCAGTAAAAACCAAGTTCATGAACAAGAATTTGCCGAGTTTTTAGACCGAGAAAAACATTTAGCACTAATGATTAGATCCAGAGTAGAAAAATACGGCGATAGCAAAATTGCAGTAAGACATAAACCAGAAGGTGAATGGCTTAGCTATACTTGGGCCCAATTTGGAGAAATGATTGATTCTACTGCTAAAGCACTTATTTCCTTCGAAATAAAAGAAGGTGATATGGTAGGTATCTTCTGTCATAATTCAGTAGAATGGGCAGTAGCCGACTATGCTTCCTTTACTATTAGAGCAGCATCAGTTCCAGTTTATGCTACTAACTCTACTGCAGAACTAGAGTATATTGTTAATCACGCCGAACTTAGAATTCTATTTGTAACAGACCAGGAACAATACGATAAAGCAAAAAGCCTATTAGGAAAATCTCCTTATTTAGAAACTATCATCGTAAGTAATAAAAGTGTTTCTATTGATAAAAGTGATAACATCATGTATTTCGAAGATTTCCTTGAAATTGGTAGAAAATCTGATAATGATAAAGAATTACAAGCCAGAATTGCCAAACTTGAATCTGATGATTTATCCACTTTGATTTACACTTCTGGTACTACTGGCACACCTAAAGGAGTTATGTTAACACACAAAAACTGGTTAGCTATGTTATTTGGCACTGGTTATCACATCGATATTATCGAATCTGATGTTAATCTAGCCTTTTTACCTTTATCTCATGTCTTTGAAAGGGCTTGGAGTTATTTTATGCTTTGTGAAAATGCTCAGGTAGATTATTGTCACGATACTAAAGCATTAAATCAATTCTTAATTGAATCAGCACCACATTACATGTGTAGTGTCCCTAGATTATGGGAAAAAATATACGCAACTGTAAAAGAAGGTATAAATACTTCTCCTCCCGAAAAACAACAAGTGTTTAATTGGGCCTTAGATATTGGTGGACAAGTAGGTCATTTAGAGCGGCAAGGAAAACCTGTACCAGCTGAATTAAAAGAACAGCATGAAAAAGCTACTGAACTAGTCTTAAAAAATATCCAGGCTATCTTTGGAGGTCGCACTAAAGTTTATAATACTGGTGGTGCAGCATTTTCAGGAGAGATTGCAGAGTTTTTCTTCAATGCTGGGATTCTGTTATTACAAGGTTACGGGTTAACTGAATGTTTCGTTATTAGTGTTGCCAACCCAACTCACAATAAATTTGGTACTTGTGGACCAGTAGTACCATTGGTAGATGTGCGTATATCTGATGAAGGTGAAATCCAAGCTAAAGGACCTAATATGATGATAGGTTATTATAAAGACCCAGAGCTAACAGCAGAAGTATTTACCGAAGATGGTTATATGAAAACTGGTGATGTTGGCCATATAGATAGCGAAGGATACCTAATTATTACAGATCGTCTTAAAGATTTATTTAAAACTTCTGGTGGAAAATATATTGCTCCCCAACAAATAGAAATCATGTTAAAAGATGACCACTTTTTCGAACATGTAGCTGCAATTGGTGATGGCTGGAATTTTGTAACAGCTTTGATTGTACCTGCTTTCGAACCCCTCGCAGCTTATGCTAAAGAACATGGTATAGAATTCTCTTCTCGCGAAGAATTAGTTAAACATCCTGATATCATCAAGCTCTACGAAGAAAAAATTGATTATCAAACTAGAGACTTAGGTCGAGTCGAAAAAGTAAAGAAGTTCACCTTGCTTACCGAAGAATTTACCCAAGAGACTGGTGAACTGACTCCTACCCAAAAAGTAAAAAGAGCTTTTGTTAATGATAAATATAAAGCCGAGATAGAAGCGATGTATAATAATTAAATTTTACAATTAGTTGTACAAAAAGAGCGTGGTGCTGAAAAAGCATCCCGCTCTTTTTTCATGTCAGCGAATCGGCTTTCACAAAGAATTTTTAGTAACACTTTTAATGTAATTAGAATAGATAAAATTAAATAGAATTCTAGAAAGGTGGACTATTTTGTGAAAATAGTTTATTCAACCGGGCCGGTAGAAAATGCAGCTAGTAATCCTTCCACTAGCACCTGGGTTAAAGTGATGAATCTAAGTGAAAGTCTGGAAATAGTTGTAGAGGTTAAGGTTTACAGACTTAATGGTCAAAAAGCGGAAATAGCTTATAGTACCTTTACGATTTTCCCACTGTCTTCTGATTTTGATGTCTTTGAAATAAATGATATTTTACAATATGAAGTTCAGATTAGTGTAAGTAATAAAGAAAATGCTTTAGTATCAGTATGGGGTAAAGATGCTAATGCTAATCTGGTTTCTGCACATAGATTTGTACAAAAGGAATTAAATATAATAAGCAATTCCCCTAGCCCCACTAATTTATCCCGACCAGTTAAAAAGAAAAAATCGACTAATTCTAGTAGAAGAAAAGTTAGAAGAAATTAAATGAAGAAAAACAAAAGGCTACTATCAATAGTAGCCTTTTGTTGATTTATTTCACTATCTATAATGTCCAGTTTTGGATTTTTTCTTTTTCCTATTTCTACCTTTGAAGACATGCTCTATTCCATCAACAATTTCATCAATAGCTTTCGTAAAATCTTTATCTCTTTCATTCATGTTTATTCCCCCTTATTGGGTTTCTTTATATATTAGCTGATATGTTTAGCTAGATTTTTGCCGCCATTAACCATTACTTGAGTTATATGCTCAAATGCATCTCTGATTAATCCTTCTGGGTAGAGTTTAGCTAGCCGTTCATAAAGCTCAATAGAAGTGTTCCTGAAATCTTCACTTGCTTTGTACGCTTCATTACTGTTTTTTGTATTAAAGTAGGCTTCCAAACTATTATTTTCTAAGTCTTGTATTTCTTCTTGAATCTTTTCAGTTTTGCGGAAGAAGTTTTCAAGATTGCGCATTATAAGAAGTTTAGATTGCTCGATTTCAGGATCTATAGTTTCATCAACTACTCCACCCGCACGATAAAATTCTCCGATTTCTGAGTTCAAGGCATATTCAAAGCCTTCATAAATCTCTACCACATCTTTTTCGTTCTGTTTAACTA
Organism: Syntrophomonadaceae bacterium; assembly: GCA_035647815.1. Taxonomy (GTDB): domain Bacteria; phylum Bacillota; class Syntrophomonadia; order Syntrophomonadales; family Syntrophomonadaceae; genus JAAYRQ01. The sequence goes on along the minus strand of DASRMR010000018.1, from coordinate 17,471 downwards.
GTTTCTTCAATAGCTCTTTTAAATCAGTGCCCTGACAATTGTTTTCTAAGCTATTATAGATTTCACCCAACATTTTTTCCATACTCAGACCTAAATTGTAAGCCTCACTAGCTGTTACCGGAAAATAATGTCTGTTTTCATCGATAGTTGTATTATCATTAACAATATTAAAAGCTATATTTTTAGTCATAATTAACTCCTCCTTTTTAATTGGTATTCTATTTCACCATCAATTGATTAACTACATAGTACTATCTTTCACAAGGCTGTTCAAACAATAGATATTTATAGCTGTGTATAAGATTTGTTTATCCCCTCTTCTTTTTTTATTCTTTTAATAGGATTCGTTAGTATTTGATTAAATAAACATAGTAAATTTGGACAATCTTAAGAAACTATTACTTGAATACTTATTTTCTAATTAACACAATCTAATATCGTATTACAATTCAATTATGAAAGGAGTGTTACTAAGTTGACTATTTCCCAAATGGAGTTACAAAATCTGAGGCATTTAATTGGTTCACACGATGTTGCAGAAAAAAAACTTAATTGTTTTGCTGAATCATGTACAGATCCACAAGTAAAACAAATGTTTCAACAGTCAGCACAATCTGCGTCACAAACTAGACAAAAGTTGATTTCATTTTTAGCTTAAAGGAGTTGAATATGTGAAGCCTTTACAAGATAAAGAAATGGTCAATGATATTCTTTCTATGGTTAATAGTAGTCTTACTTGTTATGCTAGTTATATAAGTGAAACTTCCAACCAACAATTAAGACAGACCTTACAACAGATTAGGAATGGTGATGAGCAATTCCAATATCAGTTATACCAAATGGCTGAACAAAAAGGTTATTATATGCCTGCTGCCCCAGCTAGTCCCCAAGATATACAACAAGTTAAAAGTCAGGTAAGTTCGTAAAAATAAGTAAATTATAATTTTATTAAGGAGCTGTCCAAATTGGATAGCTCCTTTTTCTTGTAATTATATTACATTTACGGATGATTCTTAATTATATAATCGGTTTTTGTGGTATATTATATCTAAAGTTACATTTAAATGAAATATATATTGAAATTAGGAGGCATATTAATGGAATATAGTTTAATGGAGCAAAATATGATTAGTAATCACAATAGGGCTATAAAAATATTAATCATCATCGGCTCTTTAATTACTATTGGTACTATTGGTACTTATTTGGCCGGACATACGAGTGAGAATTTCACCATACCCGTTATGACATCCTATGTAGTATTTTGGATATCTTTAGTAGCTATATCTTCACTTATCATTAAACGAAATCCGTCAGCAGCTTGGACTAAACTGCTCATGGTTATGGTTTCCTTTTCTATTATTATGGCTGGTAGAATTATTTCTCCTGCCATCGAAACAGTTAATATGCTTTATATAGTAATAATTTTTTCATTATTTTACTTCGATGTAAAACTAACTATATTTACTGCTTTACTTTGCATTATAGGAGATATCGTACTTTTACAGGCCTTACCGTTTTTAATGGTCGAACCCAAAGTTTTAGCAATTAGATACATAACTCTTTTGTTTACATCTGCTGCTGCCATAATGGGTGCTAAAGCGACTGAAGAATTAATATTATTAGCTGTAGATCGTGAACAGATAGCTAAAGATTATGGAGCTAAATTGAAAAATGAAGCAGAACTTATTAATACTAATTCTAATCAATTATCACAAGCTACTACAGATTTATTAGCTGGTAACGAAAATTCACTACAAGCTTTTGAACAGATTAATACTAGTGTTGAAGAAATAGCTACTACTTGCCAAACTCAAGCAGTAGCTTCAGAACAAACTTCTACTACTATAGACGAGATGCTTAAAGCATTGAGTAATATTGGTGAAAGTGTTAACCAGATGAACACTGTTTCTACTGATTTTGTACAAATAGTTGAGGAAGGCCGAACAACTATGCAAAATCAAACGAAGACTTTAGAAACAACTTTGGAAGCTAATGAAGGTGCTACATCATCTATGAGGCTACTTAATGAACAGTCAGCACAAATAGGTCATATAATAGAGACTATATCTAATATTGCTGACCAAACCGGAATGTTAGCCTTAAATGCAGCGATTGAAGCTGCCAGAGCTGGTGAATCAGGTAGGGGTTTTGCCGTTGTTGCTGATGAAGTACGAAAACTTGCAGATGAATCAGCTACTGCTGCTGCTAGTATTTATAAAATAATTAATATGGTTGAACTAAATACTAAGGAAACTACAAGTAAAATTGAGGAAACTAGTCAGGCTTTTTCCGAACAGGCAGAAGCAGTGAGAAACGGTTATACATTGTTTGATCGTATTGATAGGCACTCAGTAATTATTGATGCTTCAGTTCAAGAAATATCAGCTGTAGTTGAAGAATTAATAGCTTCAGGTGATGAAATAGGTAATTCGATAGAAACTGTTGCTTCTGGATCTCAACAATTAGCTGCTGCAACTGAAGAAGTAAGTGCAATAACTAGCGACCAGATGGGTATGTTAGAAAGTACAGGCTTAGCTATTCAAAATCTGCAGCTAATGTCTGAACAATTAAGAAAACAATCTAGTTATATGAGTGAGGCTTGACGATTACATAAGTAAGGGTATCAACTTAAGTTGATACCCTTTAATTATTTCTCATAGATTGTACTAAAGCCATGTCTTCGGTAAACATCTTTTTGTACGATAGTCCTATCAGAATTAGGCAACCGATAGCTACAGCTGCAGCAATCATTATCATAATTACAAACTGATAACGTACCGCAGTATGAACTTCCATACCGGCTAATATTTGTCCAGTCATCATACCTGGCAGACTAACTAAACCGACTACCATTAAGGAATTTATTATTGGTGTCATGCCCGCCTTGAAAGCATCTCTTACATGTTCTTGAACTGACTCCCATGGTGTAGCACCAAAACATAATAATTGTTCTACCTCTTCTACATGGGAATTAACTTCGCTATACATTCTATCTAAAGATAGAGCAATCCCACTCATAGAATTGCCCAAAATCATGCCAAATATCGGTATCACTACAGAGGCCGAATACCATGGTTTAGGGGTTATAATCAAGCCTATTACTACACTAACGACTAGAAAGGTACTCGCAGTTAAAGCTATAAAAGCCATAAGATTGGTACTCTGCGGGGCTTTATTAACCCTTTTACTCGCTTCTCGACTAGCAATAAAACACATAAGTAAAAGCAAAATAATAATCACAAATATATTGTTAAGATCAAAAATGAAAGTTAATACATAACCGATTAAAGTTAACTGAACAAAAGCTCTAATCGTAGCCCATATTAGTGTTTTAAATAATCCTAGTTTTAAAAAAGCTGATATAACACCAGTTATTACTATTAGGCTAACACTTAATAAAAGCTGTCCATTAGAAATGAGTACATATCCGCTATTATCCAATTTCATGCCTCCTAGGAGTAATATTAAGTGTAGTATAATTGTTAATATAGTTTAAATCTTTTTGACTATGCGTGACCATCGCTATGCCTCGTTTGTCTTGCATTAACCAATCATTAAAAAAAGACATGACTATTTCCTTGTTTTCACCATCTAAATATGCAGATGGCTCATCTAACAATAATATTTTAGGTTCAAGCAAAACAGCCCTTAGAATTGCTATACGAGCTTTTTCCCCACCTGACAAGGTCTTAGCAGATTGATTAAGTATCTTCGTACTTAATCCTAAGCGCTCCAAATAATCCTCTATTATTTCCATAGTAGGAGGCTGTTTTTTTTCACTAACTAGTTTAAGATTATAAGGTAATAACAGATTATCTTTTACACTACCTTCAAATATAATAGGCTGTTGAGCCACATAGTTAATATTGAGACGCCATTCATTAGGGGAAAAGGTCTTCCAGTCCTTACCTTGAAAAAAAACTGTCGCACTATCTGGTTTAATAAGTCTAGCTAGTATTTTAAGTAAAGTAGATTTACCTGCCCCAGATGGACCTTGTAAAACTAATACTTGACTAGAAAAAAGTATGCCCGACTCTTTAACAAACCTTTGATTATTATCAAATTTATAATATAAATCTTGGAAACTTAAAAGTTCTTTCATTTATCCCCCTAAGTTATTTCGAAATAGGAACGCGGGGTCTATAATGTTCTTCTTTATTAACCTTAGACCATCCTGATTTAAAGTAAGAAAAGGCATTATACACTTCATCAACCTTTTTCATAGGTATTTCAATAATAGTAAAACTATCTTCTATTTCTATTTCTCCTATTTGTGTTTCTGAAAGAGAAGTATTAGTTAAAATATAATCTATTAATTGTCTTTTATTTTTAACTGATCTTTTACCTATTGGTATTTCGATATTTACTATATCTACTTCCTTGATTTCCCTAACTTCTCTAGGTTTTATAGGTGGAGGCGATTTTCTTACTTGTCTTGTTTCTTTAAACTCTCTAATTTCGGCTTCCTGAAACTCGCCTAAAACTAATGTAATTAGGCTAGTTACTAAATCTTCAGTATCATATTTTTGCAAAAGTTCCTTAGCCAGCTTTTCATAAATAACTGGTTTTTGCTGGTTTAAATTCTTTAGCCTGTTATCTAAATTAGTTTTGAGAAATTCAGTCTTATTGGGGGCAGAACCTAGACTTTCTTGGGCGATAGGCTTACCAGTAAATCTTTCAATAGCTCTCAAATGTCTAAATTGATCTGGTTCTACCAGGGTTATAGCTGTACCCGTCTTACCAGCTCTCCCAGTTCTTCCGATACGATGTACATAACCTTCGCAATCCTCAGGTATATCATAATTAAATACATGTGTAACATGACTAATATCTAGTCCGCGTGCCGCAATGTCAGTAGCTATTAAAACCTTAGTTTTTTTATTACGAAAACGATGCATGACCATATCTCTTTCCCTTTGTGACATATCGCCATGTAGTGCATCAGTATCGTGCCCCAGCATTTTTAGCCTTCTAGCTAGTTTATCAACACCTTTTCTAGTCCGACAGAATACTAAACTAATAGCCGGATTTTCCATTCTCATTATTTGATCTATACTTTCTATTTTAAAAGCTGGGTTAACCTTATAATAGCTTTGATCTATTTCCGGGATATTCTTTGCTGTCGATGGAATTGCAACGATTTTAGAATTAGTTAAAAACCGTGTTCCTAAACTGCGAACTTCTGGTGCTAAAGTTGCTGAAAAAAGCAGGGTTTGTCTCTTCGTAGGACAACTCTTTAACACCATTTCTATATCGGGAAAGAAGCCCATATCTAGCATTTCATCTGCTTCATCTATTACTACAAATTGCAACTCAGATAAAGAAATAGTCTTTCTTCTCATATGGTCTAATAATCTCCCTGTAGTAGCTACTACTATTTCTGGACCTCTTTTTAATTCTTGTATTTGTCTTTCAATCGATTGTCCACCATATATTGGTAATGACCTGATTTGCATAAGGTGTCCCAAAAACAATATTTCTTTACTAACTTGAACTGCCAGTTCTCTAGTAGGACATAAAACTAAAGCTTGGGTTCCGGCACCTTTAGTTATCTGGTTTAAGATAGGAAGTCCAAATGCAGCAGTTTTTCCTGTTCCGGTTTGGGCCTGTCCTATAATATCAAAACCTGCCATGACTAGCGGGATAGTTTTAACCTGAATAGGTGTAGGCTCATCAAATCCTTTCTTGTTAATCATGGTCAGTAGGTCAGACTTTAGACCCATACTATTAAATTCCGGTATTGACAAAACTTTTCCTCCTTTTATTTTAAGCAACAAACTAAATTTACTATAACATATCCCGCGCAAAACCTGCTTTTTATTGTAATCTAAGTCTTAAAAAACTCGAGTAAAACAAGTTGCACTAAACTATAATCCTTGTGTTTTTGTTCCAAATTTACTTAGGAATACATTTTCCTCTCCCTGAATAAACATGTCATTAGTTTAACAAAATTAGGGGAGGATAATAATGAAATTTAAAAACATTTTTTTAATTGCGAGTCTAGTACTATTGACTTTGTTTTACTTTGGTGGAGAAGTATTTGCTGCAGAATCTTCCGTTGTTTTACCTGCTAAAGATTATGTTTTTAATATTGGTGGACAAGAATCTACCGCTAAGCTTTTCATAAACGACTCTGAATATAGCATGATCTCATCTACTGAACTTGCTAAGATATTTCCTTTTTCTATAGAATGGTCTCATAATAACCACATCTTTCTTATAGAAGAAGATAAATATTGGTGTTTTACAACAAATATGCTGACAGTTTTTACGGAATCACAAATTAACACTTTAGAAACTCCACCTATATTAATAGACAATGATATGTATATCCCCTTACGTTTCATAGTAGAAGAGCTAGGTTATTTCATAACTTATTGTCCTAATCATAGAACATATTATTTATCTACTAGCCTTGCCGAATTAAATGATCTTTCGTGTGACAAATGTGCAAGTCAAGAAGAATTAATCCCCCCAGTTAATCTTCCTGTATGGGGTAATTTGCATGATATAAATGATTTCTCCGTTTTATATGAGAAATCACATCTCTTAGGCGGATATTATACTAGCTTGACAAATAGTTCTATTTCTCGTACTAATAATATAGAATTAGCTACAAAAGCTATTGATAATATGATAATCTCACCCGGAAAAACCTTTTCCTTTAATAAGGCTGTTGGCCAAAGAACTACTAGTAAGGGATATCAAGCGGCTCCAATATTTGTAGGTAAAAAAGTCGTACCAGGTCTAGGAGGCGGAATCTGCCAAGTCTCTAGCACCTTATATAATATGGCACTCAATGCTAATCTACCTGTCCTGGAAAGGTCTCCACATAGCCTCAAAGTAGCATATGTCCCTCCAAATCTAGATGCCTCGGTTGCATGGGGTGCAATTGATTTTAAATTTCAAAATAATTATGAATATCCAGTTAGATTGATGGCAAAGGTAGTAGGTGAATATGTGGTTACTGGGGTCTTTCGGGAGTGATGAGGAGGTAATTCTTCAATCGGCGGGGGGAATGATAGACGCGGACTGGCGCAGACTGTTTAAGAGTTTCGCGGACTTTTCTTTTTAATTTTTAGAGCGACCTTTGGTCGCTTTTTATCTAAAGAAATTCTGCGTAAGTCCTAAATAATCCGCGTTAGTCTGCGTCAAACCCAAGTGGGCTTTGCCCACAGTGCCGACCGCAAGATGTCTTCATGCTCAAAATGGTTAATGCAATGTAAAGGAGTAATAATATGAGCAGCAATGAATTTACTTTTGGGGTTAATTATTGGCCGATTAATAAAGCTATGTATTGGTGGCAAGATTTCGATCCTGATGAGGTAGAGGAAGATTTTAAAAAACTAGCAGAATTCAATATAAATTATGTCCGTATATTTTTAACTTGGGAGGACTTTCAGCCAGAACCTAATTTAATTTCTACTAATAAAATCGGTTACTTATGCCAAGTAGCTGACCTAGCTTTAAAATATAAGCTAAAACTTATGCCTACTTTTTTTTGTGGCCATATGAGTGGGGCCAACTGGATGCCCTACTGGGCCTTAGATACTAAGTTAGATAAATCTCGCTTTCCTGTTTATTCCCAAAACCGTGTTTCCTATCAAAAAATCAGAAACTTTTATAAAGAAGCAGATTTATTAGAAGCTCAGGTTTTACAGATTGAAAAAGTAGGACAAAGCTTAAAAGGACATGCAGCTATTTATGCTTATGATTTAGGCAATGAATCTTCTAATTGTCATATCCCCACAGATCGCTTGGAAGGTCAAAGATGGCTGGAAATTATGAGTAATACTGTAAAAAAAAGTAGTCATGATTTAGTAACTTTAGGCATGCACGCCGAGGATTTAGAAGAAGACCGACATATCTGGCCACAAGATGTAGCTAAGTATTGTGATTTTGTAGTTATGCATGGTTACCCCTTTTACTTAGACTGGGTTGAAGATCCTTTCGATGTTTGGGTATTACCCTTTTTAGGAATAATTACATTATGGTTAGCAGATAAGCCAGTTTTATTTCAAGAATTTGGGGCACCAAGTATTCCGACTATCTCCCCTTATATAACTAGCGATGAAAAAGCAAATTTGAAATGTCCTATCTGGTCAGAAGAGTTAGTAAAAGACTATTATCAAAAGGCTATCAAGGAATTAGCTAAGGCTGGAATGATAGGAGCTTGGGGCTGGTGTTTTGGAGACTACTCCCTTAAGCTTTGGGACCAGGTGCCACTAAAAGAAAACCTACACGAGCGATATTTCGGTTTGTTTAAAAGTAATGGGAAACCGAAGTTGGTCACCCAATATTTGCAAAAGATGATTAAACCTGTAATAATTACTGCAAGTAATAAAGCTCCCCAATGGTTATCAATGTTTAACCGAGAAGAGTTTTACCTTAACCCTAAAGAAAATCTAAAAACCATGTTTAATACTTATAAGGAATATTTAAAAACTGAGGAGATTTAATAAAATGAAAATTGCTTTACTATCCCCGATTGCTTGGAGAACCCCACCACGCCACTATGGTCCATGGGAAAGAGTAGTTTCTTTGTTGTGTGAAGGCTTGGTAGCTCAAGGAATTGATGTGACCTTATTTGCTACATCTGATTCTATTACTGCCGGTAAACTTGAATCTACCTGCCCAGCACCTTATGAAGAAGATAAAAACATCGAGCCTAAAGTATGGGAATCTCTACATATTTCTAATTTGTTTGAACAAGCTGCTAATTTTGATATTATTCATAATAATTATGATTTTTTACCTTTGACTTATAGCCGCTTAGTGAAAACGCCTGTAGTTACTACTATACACGGTTTCTCCTCTAGTAAGATCTTGCCAGTTTTTCGCAAGTACAATGCTGATGGGTTTTATGTTTCTATAAGTGATGCCGATCGTAATCCCGAATTAGATTATGCTGCTACCATTTATCACGGTATTGATCTCGATGAATTTAACTTTGAAAGTACGGTTGGAGATTACTTGCTTTATTTTGGACGAATTCATCATGATAAGGGAACAGCCGAAGCTATTGAAATCGCCCAACATTACGGAATGAAACTTTTGCTAGCAGGAATCATACAAGATCAAGCATATTATAATCGCGAAGTTCTTCCTCACATAGATAATAAAAATGTTTTTTATCTTGGATCAGTAGGTCCGGCAGAGCGTAAAGAATTGTTAGCTGGGGCTTATACATTATTACACCCTATTAATTTTGCAGAGCCATTCGGTCTAAGTGTAGTTGAAGCTATGGCATCTGGTACCCCAGTAATCGCTTTTAATAAGGGATCTATGTCTGAAGTGATAAAGGATGAGGAAACAGGATTTCTAGTAAATAATGTTAGAGAAGCCTGCGAAAAACTCGACTTAATTCCTAGCCTAAACCGCATTGATTGTCACAACTGGGTAGTAGAAAAATTCAGTCAAGAACGAATGACCCAAGATTATATTAATCTTTATAAAAATATTCTTAAATAATTATTTTCTTAGAAAAAATACTGAATAAGTGCCGGCACCTACATGTGAGCCTATAACTGCCCCAATTTCCGATATAACGAATTCCTGGCAGCCAAATTTTTCTTGGATAAGCTTTTTAAGTTTTAAAGCACCTTCTAAATCATTGGAATGGTTTATACCTATCAATTGGTGCGAAATATTATCTCCCCGCTCTTCCATTATTTCTAGCATTCTCTTTGTAGCTTTTTTAAAACCATGAGCCTTTTCTAAGGGCACTATTTTCCCATCTACAAAATGCAAGAGTAATTTTATATTAAGCAAGGTGCCTACCGTTGCAGAAGTTGAACTTACCCTGCCACCCCTTTTTAACATATCAAAATTACCTACTATAAATATATGTTCTATTCTTTCGATATTGTCGTTAATCTCAGCTAGGACTTCAGCTTTGCTTTTGCCTGCCTTTACCGCCTGTGCAGCTCTAATTACAGTTAATCCGAGACCTACTGAGGCGCTTTTGGAGTCTATAATAGTAATCCGATTAGGATCAACCAAATCTCGAGCCAAACAAGCAGACTGATATGTGCCACTTAACCCTGAAGAAAATGCTATATATATTATGTCATCATCAGTCTCATTAATAACTTTTTCAAATTCCATCTGAAATTCTGCAGGTGGAATTTGTGATGTAGTCGGTAAAATTCCGGGCTCATTTATTAATTGATAAAATTCAGTTGGAGACAAGTCTAATCTATCTTTATATATTTCTTCTTTTATAGTTGTTGTAACATAAAATATTTTAACCCCTAAATCTTCTATTACATCTTTATCAAGATCACAACAATTATCCGCATAAATTTTAATCGCCATAATTCCTCACCCTTTACTTATTCTTCACTTTATTTAATTACGAATTACTGTTTTTGTTATATAGTATTATATACTATCATCATTAATGTATTTACCCTATTAATTCTCGAGCTTTTTAAAATATATAGCAAATTTAATTAAAATAAAAACTAAAAGAAGGTGAGTCTATGCAAGAAAGATTAGTTATTATTGGTGGAGTAGCAGCTGGAATGAGTGCTGCAGCTAAAGCTCGTCGTACTAATCCAGATTTAACGATTGAAGTATATACCCAAGATGAGTACATCTCTTATGCCGGTTGTGGGTTACCTTATTTTATTGGAGATAAAGTTACTGAAAAAGAACAGCTTTTTGCTAGATCTGTAGAGCAATTTAGAGCTCAAAATATTAATGTTATTATCCAAACTAAAGTTACCAATATTAACCCTAAAGATAAGACTGTTACTATATCCCATGTAATCAGTGGTGAAGTTAAAATAGTAACTTATGATAAATTAGTCATAGCAACTGGTGCTAGAGCTTTAGTCCCACCACTAGAAGGACTAGATTTATTAGGTATACTTCCCCTGCGTAATGTCCATGATAGCCTAAGTATTAAAGAATATTTTGCAAATATGAAACCTAAAAAGGCCGTAATTATTGGTGGAGGCTATATAGGTTTAGAAATGGTAGAAAACTTAGCAGAATACGAATGTGAGATTGTACTCATTGAAGCAAGCTCGCAAATTCTTCCTAATATGGATCAAAATATGGCTCAAATAGTTACCGACTATCTCACTTCCAAAGGAATTACAGTTAGAATTAATGAAAAAGTGTTCGGTTTTGCAGGAGACGAACATGTTCAAAAAGTAATAACTGAACAAGGAAGTATCGAGACTGATTTTGTCTTATTATCTACCGGTGTTCACCCTAATTCGGAACTAGCTTCAAAGGCTGGGATAGAATTAGGTGTAGCAAATGCTATTAAAGTTAATAAGCGTATGGAAACTAGCTTAACTGATATATATGCGGCTGGAGATTGTGCCACAACTACTCATCTAGTCTCTGGTGAAGAAGTATATATTCCTATGGGTACTACTGCTAATAAACAAGGTAAAACTGCTGGTGAAAATATAGCTGGTGGTTCTGCCGAATTTAATGGTGTATTAGGTACTGGAATTGCTAAAGTTATGGACTTAGAAATCTCCCGAACTGGTTTAAATGAAAAAGAATGTCAAAAGCTAGGTATCGACTTTACTGCACATACCATAAAGTCTAAAACTACAGCTCACTTTTGCCCAGCAGTTCAAGATATCTGGATTAAAATTATTGCCGATACTAATAACCGGCGCATACTCGGCGGGCAAATAGTTGGTTATAAAGGGGCGGCTAAACGAATAGATGTATTAGCTACAGCTATTACATCTCAATCAACCATAGAAGACTTGATAGACATGGATTTAGCTTATTCCCCACCATTTGGTCCAGTATGGGATCCTGTTCTAGTGGCACTTAATCAGTTTTAAATATTTAGATATCTATGGTTTTTTACTAAGCTGTCCTTTTTATTAATGAAGGGCAGCTTTTTTGAGCACTTAAGATATAGCACCTTCCCTTAATACTAGTATAAGTATACAATTAGCGATGGTTAGTAAATCAAAGGAGTCAAAAACATGTCGAGAAGACTAGTCACACCATTATTTCTATTTGCAGTAGCTACTCTCTTAATGGGATTAAATGCAGGATTATATGATCCATCTTTTAATAATTATTTATCTCAAGTTCACCAAGTTAGTGAAGTAGCTCGAGGTGCATTAGAATTTCCTCGTGAATTCCCAGGCTTTTTAACTGTTTTTATATTTTCCTTGTTAGCTTTTCTTCCTGATACTAGAATTGCTTTGTTAGCTGCCTTTTTAGTCGGAATATCCTTATGGGGGCAAGGATACTTAGCCCCAAATATAAATTCGGTAGTAGTTTGGATGTTAATTTGGAGTACAGGCTCTCACCTTTTCATGGTCCTAAAATCTGCTATAGCATTACGCATGGCAGAGGAAGGTAAAGCTGGTACATTATTAGGGAGATTAGGAGCCTTAGAGGCAGGTGGTTCACTAGTAGGTATGCTTGTAGTCTATTGGGGAGTGTCCAGTTTCAACTTCTCATTTGGAGTCATTTTTGGAATAGCAGGCACTTGCGCCTTAATCGCAGCTCTAAGTCTATTTCTTATTAAGCCGCAACCTATTAAAACTCCACGCCAACCTTTATTACTAAAGAAAAAATATTCACTTTACTATATATTAAATATACTTTTTGGTGCGCGTAAACAAATCTTCTTAACTTTTGCCCCTTGGGTTTTAATACAGATGTTTAATTGCGGTGTAGAAACTTTTGCTTTGTTAGGCTTAATCGGAACTATTGTTAGTCTAGCTTTTAGACCTTTGTTAGGCATAGCCATAGATGTTCTAGGAGAAAAAATCATTCTAATTAGTGAAGCAATAATTATAATGGGAATATGTATTCTTTACGGTTTTGCTCCAAAATGGTTTGGAACCGAAATAGCCATTACGATAATTTTCGTTTGCTTTATAATAGATCAAGTATTGTTTGCTGTAAGTATGGCTAGAACTACTTACTTAAATCGTATTGCTGATAAACCCGAGGATGTTGCCCCTACCCTCTCTATGGGCTTAACTTTAGACCATGCAGTGTCTATGCTAGTCCCATTTGGAGGCGGACTTTTATGGGCAGCCTTCGGTTATGAATGGGTATTTATAGTTGCAGCAGGAATTGCTCTAGTTTCTTTGTTCTTTGCATTCCTAGTCCCTGATTTAGCAGATAAAAAATCACCTGCATAATTTCTAACTGAATAAAATAGAAATAATATGCACTACTAGCTAGCGTCATTCTGAACACCTGTTTTTGTCATTCTAAACGCAGTGAAGAATCTCCCCCCCTATTATGATGTGCATATGCTTATTTTACCTTATCCAACTCTTTAATTAGCAACTTTTTGTCTAGTAACCCGCCTTGGGCAAACGAAATCTCTCCATCCTTGTCATATATATAATTATCAGGCACATACATAATCTCATATTTTGTGCCTAACTCCCGATTTTCTTTATCATCTAAATTAATCTCGATAAAAGCTATTTTGTCATCATAATCTACTTTAAGTTCATCAAATATCTCCTTTAGATCTATACAGTAAGGGCAACTATTAGTTGTGAAAATTAACCACATTGGCTGACCAGCCTCTTGGGCTATTTCTATTTGCTGAGTAGCAGTCATGTTTTCACTTGGCATAATATCTACATCAGAACTATTTTTGTGTTCCCATAGCTTGAATCCGATGAATATCCCTAGCAATATAAGTAATAAAGCTAACCCAAGTTTCATTCTACTTGACATAATTACTCTCTCCCCCTTCCAAAAATATCAGTTTATGCTTATAATTATAAGCATAAACTGATATAAACTTAAAAATACTATAACATAATCATCAGAATATTATAACTTTTGTTTTTTTTTATTTTTAGCAGGAAAAATTCTTTTTTTAGCGTATTATTATAAGTAAGAGTATATTTACAAAAGGAACATTACTATATGGGTTAGTTTACCTATAAGACATTAAAGTTGAATTATTAGAATCCGAAGTAATGATAGTTGATTTAGATAGACTGGAAAAACTTGATATTGTAAAGAAAAAGACACAGCTTTTTCTTGAGTTAGTATTATTTATTGTAAGTTTTTTCACAAATACCCGAATACATGTGATAAGATAGTAAATATCTGGTATACTTAAAATTAAACTTGAAGTGGGGGTGGTGCTGGCACTAATCAACATACAGTTTAATGTTAACTAATTAATTTTAAAATTAAAAAGGAGTGGGAATGAATGAATATTACTGGTAAAACAGCTATCATAACTGGTGGCGCATCTGGTCTAGGTGAAGCTGCAGCTCTTGCCCTACATGAAGCTGGAGCTAATGTAGTTATTGCAGACCTTAACGAAGAAAAAGGTAATGCTTTAGCCGCTAAACTTGGTGACAAAGCATTATTTGCAAAATGTAATGTTACCTCAACAGAAGAAATTACAGCTACTATTGACGCAGCAGTAGAAAAATTTGGTGGACTTCATATATTAGTTAATAATGCAGGTATGGGTAGTGCTGGACGCACAATAGGCAGAAAAGGTCCTTGGAATATTGATTGGTTTAAGATGGTTATGGATGTTAACCTAATAGGTGCATTCGATATGCTAAGTAACGCTGCTTTCGCTATGGACAAAAACGAACCTACAGAAGGCGAAAAAGGTGTTATTATAAACGTAGCTTCCGTAGCTGCATTTGACGGCCAAATCGGACAAGCTGCTTACTCAGCATCTAAAGGTGGAGTTGCAGCGATGACTCTTCCAGTTGCTAGAGACCTTTCTAGACATCTAATCAGAGTTGTAACTATTGCTCCTGGAACTTTTGATACTCCAATGCTAGCACAACTTCCTGACGAAACTCGTCAAGCTTTAGCTGATTCTATTCCAATGCCACAAAGATTAGGTGATCCAAAAGAGTTTGGAATGTTAGTAAAACATATTTGTGAAAACACATTCCTTAACGCAGAAACAATTCGTCTTGATGGTGCTATTCGTATGGCTCCTAGATAAGATTTATAAGTTTTTTCTATATACTAAAAAGCCTTCCGTACGGAAGGCTTTTAGTTTTTTAAATATATTTTGCTAAATGAAAATGCCTAGATAAACTTCATTATTTGTTTTAATATCATCTTTATCTAAATTCTCTTCTTTCAATGTAGTTTTTAAACTATCGACTTATTAATCATGGAAGAATATCTTTATTCAATCTTATTAGTTCTCCTCCAAAGCTTTAATTTAGTAGCTTCTTTGATTAAATCATCCTGGAAATCTGGGTGAGCAATAGAAATTAATGCCTCTGCTCTTTGCCAAGTAGGTTTAGCAAGTAAACGAACTGCACCATATTCAGTAACTATATAATCGACCATTTGCCTAGGAATTGTAGTAATAGAGCCTGGGTCAAAAGTAGGTACAATTCTGGAGTGTCGGTTTCCTTCACTATCAGTAAAAGATGATGATAGACAAATAAAACTCTTCCCATTTTCAGACCATTGTGCACCTAGAACAAAATCCCACATGCCACCATTTCCAGATATTTGTGTAGTTCCTAAACTTTCAGCATTCACTTGGGAATAAAGATCAACTTGAACCGCATTATTTATAGACACAAAGTTATCTAGCCTAGATATTACTCGTGGATCATTAGTATAATCTACGGGATATGACGCTAAACCTGGGTTTTCATGCATAAAATCATACATTCTTTGGCTACCAATAGCAAAAGTATGTGCCGTCTTATGCCTGTCTATATTTTTCACACTTCCATTCATACGACCCGATTCGATCATATCTACATAAGCATCGACAAACATTTCCGTATGTCCACCTAAGTTTTTCAAATCTGAGTTGGCTATCGCCTTGCCTACAGCATTAGGCATGCCCCCGATACCGAGTTGGATACAAGAACCATCATGAATAAATTCCATCACATTTTTAGCAACTTCTATATCAACTGGAGTAGGCTCGGCACCTGGAATATCTGGTAATATTTGATCATCAGGAGCTTCTACTATGTAATCTACCATAGAAATATGAACTGTTTCTACAGCTCCCCCCAAACATACTGGCATGTTTTTATTAACCTCGACTATAACTGTATCTACGACTTCCATATTAGCTCTAGTTTCCGAGTTTTGTGGTCCTAAATTAAAATATCCTTTACTATCCATAGGTGCAACCTGACTTATAGCTACACTACGGTGTCCCCCCATTTCCTCCCAATAATATTTAGGTGCCTGATGATAAAGAATCGGTGAATAATATGCTAATTCATATTGAGATTGTAAAATACGGGAAACTTTACTAAATTGCCAATCGTGATAAGTAAAGCTTTCTCTTATTTTAGCTACTTCAGGTACTGGTGGTAAAGTAACTGCAGAAAATACTAGCACATCTCTTAATTCGTCTTTTCTTTTAGCCAAAGCAATATCACAGACTACAGGTTTGCCATTGAAAAAACCATAGTCTACAATATCTCCACTTTTAACCACCTTTACAGCCTCATCTGCACTAACTAGTTTGCGTTTATACTCACTTGAATACAAAACAAATCTCCCCCTATTCATAATATTGCATAGTATAATTACTATGTTTTAATAGTCCCCCATAATCATTATATTACATATAGGAATAAATTGGCTAATTTTTGTTGTAATTTTCTAAATAGTTCTAACAATTCATGAATAGAAAGGGGAAATCTCCAACTTCCTCATTATTAATTTTTTTATTTATTTCCCGTGATGTTAGTTTCTAGTGTTGTCCACATATCATCTTTTACTAGTCCTAACCGCCAGATAGCCACCCCATCAAGATTATATCTTTTTGCTAATCCTATTTTGGTGGATAAACTTTCTGCTGTTTCAGAAGGAACTGAAATTCCTAAAGTTAA
Source organism: Syntrophomonadaceae bacterium (assembly GCA_035647815.1). Classification (GTDB taxonomy): domain Bacteria; phylum Bacillota; class Syntrophomonadia; order Syntrophomonadales; family Syntrophomonadaceae; genus JAAYRQ01. The sequence continues at coordinate 642 of DASRMR010000018.1, read as the reverse complement.
TTTATGTGCAGGAACATTTTCTAATGACATAGTAATAGCTTCGTTTACCTTATTATTAGGCTCAGGTTTAGGACCGTAATCGTATGCCATTATGATGATATTGTCACTGTACTTGCCTAATGTGAAATAATCATAGCCTTTATAACTACTATTAGGTGCATGTAAACTTAGACTGAGGGTTTTATTGTTTTTATGTAATTTTTCACTTAACAATTTTACAAACCACGAAAAACTATCTTGTACTGCAGATAATGCCTCACCTTTTTCAGATAAGCCTAAGCCTTCCATATCTAAATTGACTCCGGAGTAATAGCGGGCTTCTTCAGCTATCTGCTCTACAGCCTGCTGCACACTAACCTGATTAGATAGCAATCTATTCATGACCCGATCTTTATTAGTCATATGTACAACCATTTCACACTTGAGGTCATATTTCTTAGCTACATCTAACACATTTTCCCAACCAGAAGGTCTTTGCCAACCAGTCCGGCTTTTAGTCAATAACTGACCATCTTCATCTAAACTAAACCAACCTAGTGCTAAATCACTAACTAGATCAGTATGTCCTTTACTTGCCTGTGGATAAGGAGTTGTAAATAGATTAGTCCAACTACTAGTCTGGCTATCACCTAAAGCATAATA
>DASRMR010000017.1:0-3146 GCA_035647815.1 Syntrophomonadaceae bacterium | reverse complement strand
ATGCTGACTGTACCCTTGAGCCCTTTCTTCTCCAAATACCTATTCAGCTTATTAACTTTTTTTGCTAATCTTTTTACTTGCTTCACCTCTGCTCCTCCTTAGATTAATTATCATTAAAACGATAATGATTGCCGACCCTATAAAAAATGTTTTAGCGCTCAGTGTTTCTTGCTCCAGCCCTCCAGCTAATCCCAATAATGCCACAAAATATACTATCCACATAATCACCTACCGAAGAATATTGTATCTTCTTCTTCCTTCGTTAAATTCAAAAGTTCTGTCAATAACGCCGCTTCGTCAACCCAAAACTCACTTTCACCGATTAGCTTTTTAATAAGCCCATTTCTTGTTATCCCCATCTTGTGAGCCATTTCTTCCTGACTAAATCCCTCTCTAGCTATTCGGCTTTTCAAGATTTGCATTCTCTCTTCTCTGTTCATTCTACCCTCCCATATTTCATAAAGTCCATGTATTGATCTCTTAAGCTTTCCTCGTACATAATATCGTTTTCCCTGCAATGCTGACAAACAGTTTCATCTTCGTATTCATAGGCATCGCTATAGATTTCTGTTCCGCACCTATCGCACTTCATTTCCAACCCTCCTTTGTTTTCATTGTTAAGTATAGTATGCACCATAGTATTTACTGTGTCAAGTATAATTAACACTGTTAATAATTTGTTTACAATTAGTTATTTTAGGCAAAGAAAAAACCGCCAGCCACTTAAGACTGACGGAAATAAAAAAAGGACTAGATACTTTGTGAGAGTATCTAGTCCAAGAGTTAGTAGATTGATTACGCAACTAACTTTAATTGATTACACTTATATTATACATCTCTCAATCTTCAATGTCAACAACTATTTTGATTTAAAAAAATAGCTACACTTGTTTTGTGTGTTATTTTTATTAATTATAGGAGAAATTTATAATGGTCAAGCATAGCTATTTCTTCTATATTACTAATATTTTAGGATCTAGTCAAAGAAAAAGACAGCCGTTGCCGACCGCCTTTTTCCTAACTAATTTATAAAGCATCCAGAGGTGAACTGAATATGTATCTATATGATACTATGAATAATTATCTTCGTCAATATCATCTCTGCTAGCCCTTAGCTTAGAAATTAACTCATGCACTGCGGCAGAACCACCTGAAACAATTAAACCAGTCACGATACACCCCACAACGCTGTTAATTGGTTCGTATCCTAATGCCAATAGAATATCTACCTGAACGATTAAAGCTAGCCCTACCCCAACTACAAGCGATATAATTAACGGTATCGGATAATTAACTTCTGGTATTAGTGGCTTGATTATATTTACGATATACTCCACCAATATCGCTAACATTATAATTAAAATTATTTGGTTCATAATTTCCCTCCGACTTTCTTTTATATACAATTATTTTTATCTCCTACCCTCTCGTATGTGTCATGGAAAAGGTCAGGATTAAGTACTTCAAAGGTATTGTTTTCAGCTCTTCTAGTTATATAATCACCCTCATTTACTTCATAAACCCTCGTGAGCGTGGCTAACACAGCTGTCATCTTACCATCCACCCCTCGCCCTATATTTATATCCTTTAGCTGATAATCAGTAAACTCTTTTATCTTATCAAGGTTCATCCTTGTAAACTGCATAACCTCTGTGGTTGCTTCCTTTTCTCTATACCAGTCTGCCATTATAGATCCTCCTTCCCCTTTTCTACTTGTACAGGCAATCTCATTAATTCATCGTACACTTTGTCGATGTAAGAATTTCCTGTCAATTTCTTGTAAGCTTTATGTAAATATGAAACATTTTGCTTTTCGTAGCTCGTAATATATCCAACTCCCACGGCTTTGTCATACGCTTTCTGGATGTCGCTTCTAAGTAAAGCCTTCAAAGCCTCTTCACCCAAAGCCACCCTACATTCTAAAAGCTCCCTATGTTGACGCTTGATTTCTTCTTCCTTTTTTTTTGTCTTAGGTATTCCCCAAATATAGGTTGCCATTGCTCCAGCCATTGCCGCTATAAACGGGGTTAAAAACAAATTTATATATTCCATTAATAAGACTTCCTTGCTTCTTTTTAAATCCATTTGCCGTATTGGATACCGCCTATTATTCCTAGTGCTACATATCTGATATTACCAGAATATGCTTTATATTCTCCCCAGAGATAGCCACCTTTTTGTATGGTATTGGAAATGTCAACCGTTTGCCCTGTTCGATAGAGTCCAACTTTTTCACTATTTATAGACGGCTTAGATCTGATATTAACATTAGTGCTGAATTGCCATCTACCCGATTTCTTTACAGGTTTAGCTGTCTTGCTTTGTTGTGTTGCTCCGCCTGAAACACCTAGTAACGCATTAACTTTATTCTGAACAGTCGTGTAGTTGTAGCCGGCACTTTCAAGTTTTGATTTTCGTTCAGAACCGTTGCCCCACTTACCGTCGATTACTTCTTGAGCTATTTCATTGATTGATTTTTTAGCAGGTTTTTTTTCCGGTTGTGCCGGAACAGCAGGTTGCGATCCTCCGGCATAATTAGGTCTGGCATAGCCACGAATATTTCCGTGTCCTATTTCTATTCGCCTTCTGTCTACCCTATGAGATATATTCCCTTCTATTACAGTAATGTATTTTGTCCCAACTTTTTCTACTATCCCTATATGGTCTGCCCACCCTGTATTAGGCTGAGTCCCATCATCCCAATTATAGGTGATAATATCGCCCACCTGAGGCTTAATTCTGCCATCCTCTATCCAAATGCCTTTACTTTTGAATATGTCTATATGTCTTTGTACGCCCACTTCACGACCGATTAAATTGCTAGCTCCTGCTTTGTCAAAAACTACCGTGACAAAAGCATCGCACCAGTCGTCTGTGGTTTTTAAGGTGTACCCTCTTGGCTTGGGGCTGATAGAATTATATGCATCTACTAAATTTTTATGTTTGGCGGTGCCTTGCTTTACTCCTATCCATTTTTTTGCTTCGCTTAAAACTCTGTCAACTGCCGTCATTCTTTTTGCTCCTTCCATCCTTGTGGATAATCTGTTGGTGACCAAGCGTGTGGACTTGGATGTATAGACTCATAGACTTTTCCATCTGTCCAAATTACTTTCTCACCTGGTTGAATTGGGTTTGCAGCATAATCT
>DASRMR010000016.1:0-10854 GCA_035647815.1 Syntrophomonadaceae bacterium | reverse complement strand
TTGCATATTATGAGTTATCATGATAGTAGTTAGATTATTTTCGGATACTATTTTTTTAGTTAGATCTAAGACTTTAATAGAGGCTCCAGGATCTAAAGATGCAGTATGTTCATCTAGTAAAAGAAGTTTAGGTTTTATTATTGTTGCCATTAAAAGAGTTAAGGCTTGGCGTTGCCCACCTGAAAGTAAACCAACTTTTTGGTGGAGTCTATTTTCTAGACCTAAACCTAATAAAGCTAGATTATCTCTAAATAATTTAGTTTCGCCTTTTTTGATGCCTAACCTTAAGCCTCTAGTCTTATTTTTACCATATGCAATAGCTAGATTTTCTTCAATAGTCATATCAAAAGCTGTACCTTTTAAAGGGTCTTGAAAAACACGACCTATACTTTTTGAACGTTTATATTCGGGAAAATAAGAAATATTTACGTCATCTAAGTATATTCTGCCATCATCTAGCTCAAAAACTCCAGCAATACAATTTAACAATGTAGATTTACCAGCACCATTACCACCTATAACAGTAACAAATTCTCCACTATTTAAATTCAGGCTTAAATTATCAATGGCGGTTTTTTCATTAATACTTCCATGTCCAAATATCTTAGTTATTGTTTCGATTTTTAACATCTGCTGGTAACCTCCTGTGATAATTAGCTTGGTTTTGCCTACGTTTTTTCCATATTGAAAATCGCTCTTTTATTACTGGCATAGCTAAAGCGAAAGCTACTATTACAGCTGATACTAGTTTTAAATCAGTAGGTGGCATACCTAATTCCAAAGCTATAGCAATTATTAGGCGATATAGTACAGCACCTAATGTTACAGCAACTAATCTTCGCCATAAGGAATTAGTTCCGAATAAGACTTCACCGATTATTACTGATGCTAACCCGATTATCACCATCCCAGTACCCATGCTAATATCGGCAAAGTGTTGGTACTGAGCGATTAGAGCACCTGATACTGCTACTAGGCCATTAGAAACTGCTAATCCTAGCACTATAGTTGTATCAGTATTAACTCCAGCAGATCGTACCATATCGCGGTTATCCCCAGTTGCCCGTATTACTAAACCTAACTCAGTTTTTAAAAAGAAATATAATAGTATAAGGATAATAATTAGAATTACAGCTGGGATAATTAATCCCGAGTATGATGCTAAGAAACTCCCATCGACTAGATTAAAAACGGTAGATTTATTAATTAAAGGGATATTAGCCTTATTACCCATGATTCTAAGATTTACCGACCATAAAGCTAGCATTACTAATATTCCAGATAAAAGTGGTTGAATCTTAAGTTTAGTGTGTAGTAAACCTGTAACACTTCCAGCTAGTAAACCAGCTATAAAGGCAAAAATTAAACCTAATAAAGGGTAGCCATTAGTACAGAGAATAGCTGAAATAACAGCCCCTAGGACGAAACTGCCATCAACAGTTAAATCTGGCATATTTAGAGTCCGAAAAGATATAAAGACTCCTAAAGCCATTAAGGCATATATTATTCCTAATTCAATTGACCCTAAAAATGCCATCATACTCACATTAAAAACTCCTTAGTAAAAGTTCCAATTAATTAGTTTAAAATACTTCTTTTGCTTTATCTAAGATATCTTGAGGAAATGTTAGGCCTATAGCATCAGCAGTAGTTTGATTTAGATAAATATCTATATCAGTTATAGTTTTAACTGGGATATCGCCAGGATTTTTGCCGTTTAGAATTTCGGCAGCCATTTTGGCAGTTTCCTTACCTAAAGTAATGTAGTTAATCCCATAAGTTGCTAAACCACCGTCTGCAACTAATGAATCTGCAGCAACATATACAGGTATTTTAGCTTCAATAGCTACTTGAGTAACTATAGGCATAGCAGATGCTACAGTATTATCTATCGGGGAAAATATAGCATCAACCTTATTAATTAATGAAAGAGTTGCTTGCTGAACTTCGGAAGAATTAGTTACAGTAGCTTCGACTATAGTTAATCCATTCTTATCTGCATACTCTTTTAAATCTTCGATTACAGATATAGAATTTGTTTCACTCGCAGTATATAAAGCTCCAATAGTTTTTATTTCAGGAGTAATCTCTTTAGCTAGTTCCATAATTTTTGCGACTGCTACTTTATCGGAAGTACCAGTTACATTCCCACCAGGATTATCTAGGTCAGTTAGTAACTCTGCTGCAATAGGATCTGTACAAGCTGAAAAGACTATCGGAATATCTTTAGTTTCGCCAACTGCTGCTTGGGCAGTCGGGGTAGCTATTGCGACTATTAAGTCATATTTGTTATTAGAAAACTTTTGACAAATAGTTTTTAAATTCGTTTGATCATTTTGTGCACTTTGATAATCGATTATTATGTTTTCTCCATCTTTAAATCCGTTTTCGGCTAATTCATCAATAAAAGCTTCCCTAATCGTATTTAAAGATGGGTGTTCAACTATTTGCACGATACCAATCTTTATCATGGAATTATCACTAGATTCACTTACTTTACAACCTACAACCGAGAACAACAATAAAAGTCCTAAAACTAACGCCAATATTTTTTTCATTATAAATACCTCCTAAAATAATTGAAAAATAATTGGTGCTATTTTCTCTGTAGATCTCTAGTCACCCGCGGTTGTGAATAGAGTAAAAAGGTAATTAAAAACAAAAAACACCTGCCCTAAATAAAGGACAGGTGTAAAACCTGCGATACCACCTTAATTGATGCTCATGACAAGCATCCTCTCATACAGAGTGCCAACACACCCGTAGCCCTATAACGCTGGCTTTGCGTCGGGAGCTACTAAAGCTAAAAGCTTTTTCACCCCGCCCTCGAAGGACCATTTATCTACTCTATATCTTGCCGGGTTCCCACCTATCCCGACTCTCTGTGAAGCTAGTTAGTAGTTTTACTTCCTCTTCAACGGTTATAAGAGAATATAATCATATTAAAGGGAATATGTCAAGCCCCAAATAAGTTTTACCCTAATGTTAATTTGGGGGGGTAGTATTTTTATTTTCTGCATTTAAACTAGAGTCTTCCTAGGTATCAAATACCGCTGAAATTATATCTTTAGTATTAATTATATTAAAGCTTACAAATACGCCCTGATTATAACCTAAAGTTATAAGAGGAATAATTGATATTTATAATGTATTATGATATAAAATATATATATCACAAAACATTTGTCGAAAGCGGTAGATTTGATGTATACGGAATTACATAGGAATAATGAAATTTTGCTAGTAGCACCAGCCGGTTATGAAACTGCTATACAAGTGGATAATCTTCAAAAAGATTACAACGCTACTAGTAATGTCTACTATCAAGGTGGAGGGCACGGGGGTAATCTAGCTTATTATTTATCTAATCTAGGAGTTAGATGTGCTTTATATACTCACTGGGGTGATGATTTGCCCGGAATTAAGGCCCGAGAAACTATGCTTAAAGCCGGGGTGGACATTTCTTTATGCCGGACATTTGAAGGGGAAACTAGCCAAAGTAATTTTTTGATTAATATAGGCTCCAGCAAAAAAACTATTATGAATTTTGGTACAGCTTTAGGCCGGGAAGATAGTGAAATTAAAGATATCCCTATTCCTAAACTATTTTACACCTCACTTCTACCAGTGAAGCCAGCCTTAAACTTAATGAAAAATGCTAATCAAATAGGTGCTGAGGTGGTAGTCGGTTTTCAAATTCCTACCTCAGTGACTGAGTCTCTAGGCTTAACTCATGCCATTATAGAGCAGGCCTTAGCATGTGCTGCCCATGTTATCGGCAGTTACACGGTAATAGCTGAGGAATTTAATACTAATCTTAAGGCGGCTGAATTAGTGAGATGGTTAAAATGTGAATTTCCCCATCTTAAAACTGTAGTTATAACTGCTGGAGAAAACGGCTCTTACGCTTATGCTAATGGAGAGTTTTTCTATCAACCTGCTATATCGATAGAAGAAGTAGATTCAACTGGGGCGGGGGATCAATTTATAGCTGGTTTTCTAAAGGATTATCTTTTAGATGGAATTGCCCTAGAAATAACACTTAAAAGAGCTGCTTTTTATAGTGCCATTGTATGTAGTAGGGAGGGGTCAAGGGTTTTGGTTACGGATGATGAAATAGAAAAATTGTTATGTAGTAAAGAGGTGTTAGATAGATGAGTAAGGGATTAAGTAATGGCTATATTATTAGTTTAAAAAATATAACTAAAAATTATGGCAATATTAGAGCACTACAAGGGGTTAACTTAGATATTCGTTTAGGGGAAGTCTTAGCTTTAGTAGGGGACAATGGGGCAGGGAAATCAACTTTAATTAAAGTTTTGTCTGGTGCTATTAACCCTGATCATGGGGAAATTATAGTAGATAATAATGTTTATGGAAAGCTTAACCCGGCATTAGCTATTAAGTTAGGAATCTCTACAGTTTATCAAGATTTAGGCTTAGTAGATACTAGGAATGTAGCAGCGAATCTTTTCTTAGGTCGTGAACCAGTTAAATTCGGTTTTTGGTTAGACAAGAAGTTAATGGCTAAAAAATCTGGGCAACTTCTGAAAAGTTTAAATGTTAATATATTAGATCCTAATCGTATGGTTGGCCAATTATCTGGTGGGCAGAGGCAAGGTATAGCAGTAGCTAGGGCAATTAATCAAGGAGGACAAGTCATAATCTTTGATGAACCGACTGCAGCTATGGGAGTAAATGAATCGCGACAAATTTTGGATTTAATAAAAGATTTAGGGCAACAAGGCTATGCAGTTATTGTCGTAAGCCATAATTTAAATCATGTTTTGGAAATATCAGAAAGAATATGTGTTATGAAACAAGGTAATTTGGTGGCAGATTTAGTGACTGCCGAAACTAATCCAAGTGAAATAGCTCATTACATAACTGGAGTTCAAGGTTTCAAGAACCTACAGGAGATATCATCATGAAAAAGATTATAGATAAAAGTCAGGATTATTTTTCACAGATTTTACTAGGCATTACACTTCTGTTAGCTATTATATTGCTTAGTTCTTTATCACCTCATTTTTTCACTTGGGGCAATATACGCAACATTTTAGATCAATCAGCTCTTTTAGTTATTATGGGTGTAGGTATGACCCTGGTGATATGTACGGCGGGGATTGATTTATCCATCGGTGCAGTAGTAGCTTTAAGCGGTGTATGCATGGCTGTTGCTATGCACAGTGGTATACCAGTAGAAATTGCTATATTAATAGGATTAACCGCAGGTACATTAGTTGGATTAATGAATGGGTTTATAATTTCAGCTTTTAATATAAACCCTTTTATAGTTACTTTAGGAACTATGTCGGTAACAAGAGGGATTGCTTTAATTATTACTGCTGGAATTCCTATCTATGGATTTGGTGCTGCCTTCTCTTGGTTAGGAAAAGCTTTTACTTGGTGGGGAAGTGGTCATATTGGTCCAGTCAATCCACCTATGTTAATCGGCTTAGGTATAGCTTTATTAGGGGCTATAATTCTTAATTACACTAAGTTAGGTAGTTATGCCTTAGCTTTAGGAGGTAATGAGGAAGCTCTACATCGTAGTGGAATTGCCACTAAAAACTATAAAGTAATTATTTATGGAATATGTGGCTTTACAGCGGCTTTGGCTGGATTAGTCGTTACGGCACGGTTAAATACAGCTGAACCATTAGCAGGCTATATGTTTGAATTAGATGCTATTGCAGCAGTAGTCCTAGGAGGTACAGATATGAAAGGGGGGCGGGGAAGCATAAGTGGTACGGTAATAGCTTGTTTGTTATTAGGAGTACTTCGTAATGGGTTAACCATAATGAGTATTCCTTCATATTATCAACAATTAGCAATAGGTTTAATTATTTTAATTGCCGTTATAACTTCAGAATTACGTTTTAGAAATACACTTAGTAGATCAAATGCTTAATTAAGAAAGGGAGAATTTGTGATGAAGTTTAAAAGATTTTATTCATTATTAATAATAATGGCCATGTTAGTTTCCGTAGTCGGTTGTGGAAATGGGGCCGCTAATAATGGGGAGCCAGAAGATTTGCCTAATCAAGGTGAGATTACTAATCCTAAGATGCTAGAGATGGAAGAAATCTTAACTGCCCAATTACAACCATTACCGGAGACTAATACAGGAGATAAAATAGGTGTTTTGGTTATAACTTTAACTAACCCATTTTGGGTGACACTTAAGGAAGCTTATGAAGCAGCAGGTAGGGAGTTAGGTATAGAAGTAGAAGTTATGGCAGCACCTACTGAAAATGATACTAAATCACAATTAGAAACATTACAGGCGATGATAGCTAAAGATTATAAAGCTTTAATATTGTCACCGATTGAACCTTTTAACTTAGTACCAGGAGTTCTTCAAGCTAATGAAAAAGGGACTAAAGTAGTTAACTTAGGACCCGGAATTGATAGACAAGCAGTAGCTGATATAGGTGGTAAACTAGATGGCCGTATTGCAGTCGACTTTGAAGAACAGGGCAAACTAGCCGCCGAATATATAGTGGAAAAACTAGGCAAAGACGGAGGAAAAGTCGCGATAATAGAAGGAATCCCCGGTGCCGGCCAAAGTGAAGGTCGTACAACAGGAGCTAAAAAGGTTTTTGAAAATGCTGCTAATGTAGAATTAGTATCTATCCAACCAGCTAATTGGGATAGAAATACAGCATATAATATAGCTACGAATCTAGTGCAAGCTCATCCCGATCTTAAAGGGATCTTCTCTTGTAATGATGTTATGGCATTAGCTGCCGCTGATGCTTTAGAAGCTGCCGGACAAAGGGATGGCAAGATAATTTTCGGAGTAGATTACATTAATGAAGCTGCTGAAGCTATTAAAGATGGTAAATTAGATGGTAGCATAGCTTATTCATCAACAGTTTATGCTAAAGCGGCTATATTACTAGCCTTAAAAACTATCCAAGGCCATGAAATTCCTGAAATTGTACATTCTCCTTTAGCAGTAGTTACTAAAGAAAATATCGCGGAATATGAAGGTTGGAAATAAATTAATGAGTAAAGACCGGATTACAAACCCTGTCCTAGTAGATACTGCTCTACTAGGTCGGGGTCTTTCCTCTTTAGATAATAGTTTGATTAAATTCTTATGGCCAAGTGGTAATATAGAACACCCTTATTCTCATGAAGGTGTAATTAGCTATCCTTCCCTAGGGGAGATATTGGAAATCAGGAATCAACAAGATTTACAACGCCTAGATTCCCAAGACCTAAAAAATATTACACTTAATAAAAAAAGTGGCTATCTTACAGCATCAGCTATAATGGAAATAGCCCTACCTTTTAAAATAGTAGTTACAGCTGGTATAGGTGGTATTACTGGGGAAAGGGTATCTAAAGATTTAGTAACTATAGCCAACAAACCCCTGTATTTTATTTCTTCTGGTTTTAAAGATATCATAGAAGCAGAAAACAGTTTGGCACATTTAAAAGAAAATGGGGTAAGAGTTTTCGGTTGGAAAAATTCAATATATGATGGTTTTCTTTTCGGTAATCAACATCATCTGCTTGATGGACTAGTAGATGAAAATAATATAAAAGATATTAAATTAGATAATAGTAAAGGAATAATGATTTTCAATCCTTTGCCAAGCGAATTGAAATTCCAAGAGGATAGTATTTTAAAAACACTTAAAGAAACAATGAAAGGTTTTCAGGAATCAGGAATTGATTTTCACCCCTTAATTAATGAACTTCTAGATCAACATACTAAAGGAAAATCCTCCTTTGTCCAGTTACTAGCATTTATAGCTAATATTAATCTAGCCCAAAGAATAAATAACTTATTAGGAGAATGAGACGTGGTTTTATATAATTGGCTAGAAAAAGAGGCAATTGAATTAGGCTGGGATTATTTTGGGGTAGCTGACCTTAGACCTTATCATGATTACTTAGCAACTTTTTGTGGGGATTTTATCCGACAATTTCCTGTAGCTGTTTCTTTAGTTTTTAAATTATCTGATGTAGTTGTAGACTCGATATTAGAACAAGAACCAGATAAACAACTATCTTTTAATAATTATTGTTATCACGCAGTTGATTATTTTCAAAATACGGCTGCAGTTAGATTAAGCAGAATGATTGAAAAAGAGGGTTTTAAAGCTTATCCTGTCCCCGCCTCTTACGGAGTTTATGCGGAAAAACTAGCTGGACTAGTTTCACATAAATTAGTAGCCAATGCTGCTGGTTTAGGTTGGATAGGAAAAAACGGACTATTTCTTACCCCCCAAGATGGACCTAGGGTTAGATTAGCTACTATTTTAATTGATGCGAATCTAGTTACAGGACAACCTATGCTGAGTAAATGTGGAACTTGTACTATTTGTATAGACAAATGTCCTGCAATTGCTATTAAAGATATAAACACTAAAGATGAACTTCCAAATGTAGATATTCATAAATGCCATCAATATCAAGAAGAACGAAAAAAAGCATGGGATATAAAAATAGACCGATGTATATGTGGTTTGTGTCAAGCCATATGCCCCTGGGGTAAAAGAGATTAACTTGATAAGCTAGACCGTCTACCTGTCGCTCCCTAGAAATAACTCCCTATAAAAGAAAAACGTAACATATAATATAAAATTTGCATATGGTAGGATATCTTGCAAATAGGTAAGATTTTATATTAAATCATAGGGAGGCATCGTTAAATGGATAGTTTTAAATATGATCCACGTCATCATCAGCCGGAACATAGCACCAGATTTATTAAAGAATCATTTCGCCAAAATAACTTTTGGTTGCGAATCATGCAGGAACATGCCCTTTTCATCAGACTAGGTTTACCTTGCGATGAAACGGCATTAATTAAAGAGGCCATGAGATTAGAGGACTTATTTAGAAAGTTACGGGAAGATCTTAGAAGATTACCAGCTAGGGAAGAAGTGGTAAGAAGATTTAATGCGGCAGTTATTGAAGCCTTAGGTAAAATTATTGACTTTAAAAGTAGAGTGTTAAAAGGTATAATAACGTGTAAATTAGGGGGTAATAATTTTCCCTTGCTAGTTGACCACGTCCGTAGAGAAGCAATTCGCTTTCGGGTAATACTTTTAAGATTACAGAAGGGGATTAAAGTTCCAGTTGCTGAGGAAGCACTACAAGAAGAAATTTTCTGGTTACGGATAATGGGGGAACATGCTCACTTTATAGCTCATCTACTTGATCCTTCGGAGAGACCTCTAGTCAAACAATCCTTAGACTTTGCTAAAGACTTCGAAACCTTAAGATTACAAGCTGAAGACTTAGAATCTATGGAAGTACCCCGTGCTTTTCAAAACTGGCTTTTACCTGAAAAACAGTCTGGACATTGTTTGCCTGCAGAATTTGATGATTTACCTAAACCATTCGTAATCCCACGTTTAGCAAGATTTAATAATGAAGCTATCAGTTTAACTGAGGATATACGAAAATTTAAACAAATAGCATTACAATTAATTGAAAAGTGTGAAGTATTAAGTATTATTCCTCCACTACTTGCAGATCATGTTTTACGTGAGGCCGGAATGGCTATTGAGGATTTAGAAATTGTAGGTAGAGAAATAAGCCATTGTTAAAAACATTAAAAGTGCCGACTAATAATAGGAGGCACTTTTAGTGTGTTTAAGAATAGATTAAAAGGGAATATGTGGCAAACGAAACGTCCCCGTGCCATAACAAGTTAGGCATCTGATTGCCACTCTTTTAAGTCATCTTGTACACTTACATCTGCAAGTTTGACATTAGAACGATAAGCAGACCGGCAAATCATATGTGCTGAAACGGGTGCAGTAAGAAAAACAAAGAAAATCCCCAAAAACAATTTAGTGCTGAAATAATTTTCTTCCAAGAGAAAGAAAATAAAGGTGCCGAGTAAAGTAAACAAAACACCTAATGTAGCACTTTTTGATGCTGCATGGGCACGAGAATAAACATCAGGTAAGCGTATTAAGCCTATGGCACTTAGTAAGCTAAAAATTGTACCTACCAAAATAAGCAGTGCAGTAATATACTCATTCAGAATGCTTATCAATGACTACACCTCTTTCGATAAACCTAGATAAAGCAATGGTTCCGACAAAGGAAAGGATACCGATTAATAAAATAACTTCAAAAAAGGCCGTAGTTCTTAAAAAAACTGAAAGTATGGCTAGACCTGAAATTATATTAATTCCCAAGAGATCTAAGGCCTGAACTCGGTCTGGTACAGAAGGACCTTTAATAACAACAAATATTGTGACTAAAATAGAAAATGTAATAAAAAGTATGGAGCAATTTAAAATTAATTTTATCATTTGCGTGTCACCCTCTTAATCGCCTTTTCAAATTTTACTTTGGATTTTGTAACCCCTTCTATAGATTCGGGGATATCCATTCCATGTATAAATAATTTATTATCTGAGGAAACTTCCATGACAACTGATCCTGGGGTTAAAGTTATAAGTAGCGAGACTAAGGTAATTTCCACATCGCCTCTCAAATCTGTTTCTAACATAAATATTCCAGGTGTTACATTGATTTTGGGCTGGATAATTCTTTTAGCTACAAATATAGCAGAAGTAAATAGCTCGTACATAAAAATGAACAATAAGTTTAGAGCAGCTATAAAGGTAATAGGATAAAATTTATCCGCTAAAAAACGCCGTAATATAAATAAGATGAATAAACCTACTAAATAACCAGTAAAAAAGGTTAATATATCCCACCTATCTTGCAGTAACATCCATAACAAACCGATAAACAAATTGATCAAAATCTGCATGGGCATCGATATCATCCCTTTCTATGGTATTAGTTTATGGCCAAAAACAGCATCAATATATATATTAGGATCGAGCAAACCGGTAACAGCAATAT
>DASRMR010000015.1:0-3153 GCA_035647815.1 Syntrophomonadaceae bacterium | reverse complement strand
TATTCCCCCTCTATGGTTTGCAGTTTTGACAAGGTTTGTAACCATTATCTATAGCTTCTGACTGGTTATCAAAATATTGTCTGTTATGTTCGGCAGGTAAACTCTTACACGATGGTAAATGAAATATTTTGCTATTTTTATTCCCTATGTATTGAACCTGACTATCAGGAACTACTACCTCTTCATTAGAAGTTGATTGGTTTTTATTAACTTTCAGCTTATTTCCATCACTGACTATTACAATATTACCATCTATATCAGTCCTTAATACTTGAACACCATAATTATCTAACATTTCCAGTATTTCTTTATGAGGATGTCCATAACGATTATCTTTTCCTGCTGATATAACTGCTACTTGTGGTGATACTTTTTTTAAGAACTTTTCGTTTAATAAACTATTAGTGCTACCATGATGTGGTGCATCAAGCACTGTAGCTTTTACATCATGATTGTTACTTAATATTTCTTGGCCTGATATATCCTCTGCATCACCTGTAAACAGGAATCCATGGTCTTTATATTTCAACTTTAATACTGCACTATAATCATTAAGGCTCTCGTAATTACTACTATTAGGAGCAATAAATCTCGCTTCAAACATATCTGCCAGTTCTAATTCTACTCCTGCTTTAGCTTCACTTATTTTCAAACCTTTATTTTTTATACTTAAAAGTAAGTTCTCATAAGTTTGGGTAGTATGGCTAGCTCTGGGCATATATATCTTACCTATATCTAAGTTATCTACTATAGTCTTCATGCCTCCGATATGGTCACTATGGGGATGAGTAGCTATTAAGATATCTAGTTTTTCTACTTGTTGTGATTTTAGATAGTTTAAAACTATATCACCTTTATCTACTTCACCTGCATCGATTAATATGTTTTCCCCCGAAGACAACTGGATAAGGATAGAATCACCTTGTCCTACATCTATATGATGAACTAAGAGACCACCAGTGTTCATAACTTCATTATAATCTTCTACTACAGCTGATGACATTACACCTGCTGATTCGACTGATGGATCACTACTTAAATCTGGTGCTGTCCCACCCGCACAACCTGATAATAATAAACCAGTTAAAATGAAAGTTATAAGTATGAATAGTTTGTTTTTTTGCATAAAATCCTCCTATATTTTTTCAGATAAGCGTGCAATATTTCTGCTACAATCATTAATCAAAAAGTACCATTACCGTATAACATATAGTTCCATTTAAATCGGTAATTGATGAACACAAAGTCAATCCGTATAAAATATTCTCATAAACCATTACTGTATATCCATCTTCATCAAGAAAACTGTCCAGATAGTAAAACCCACTATCAATAATCATATCTGCATAATCAATTATATAGGTTGTCTCATCTATAGAAAAGACATAATAAAAGCTAGCGCCTGAGCTAGTGTAATAATCATAATAAAGAGGCACTCCAGAAAGAGCCCCAAAATCAGGCACCGGATAGAGTCCAGTATAATATGGAATTGAATCTGTCTGGGAAACATTAACATCGATGGTTTTCCTTGCCAGAAGTTCTTTTGTTGTATCATCATACAAGTTTATTTGTATAGATGTTGACCCTTTACCAACAGCACTAATGCTAAGTGGGATTTTATTAGCATTCCAAGCGCCCCAACTAGCATTTACTACAGATGTATCGGCTACGACATATTCTACTTCAACCATATAATCATAATTTTCAAAGCTTATAATTACATTAGTCGTGTTTCCAACATTTAATGTCACATTACTGCTCGAAAGTAATAAGGCAACATTAGCTTTTTTAGCCTGTGAGGCAATAGTACTTAATTTTGTAACAGTATTATCTGAAAGATTGGCAATATTAGTAATGGGGATAGCAATATTAAGATTCTGTCCTTCTAAGTAACCACCAGATGCAATTCCAATCACATGGCCTTCTTTGTCAAATAATGGGCCTCCACTGCTTCCTGCGGAAATAGGAGCTGTAATCTGATAATATGACATATCGTTAATTATTCTGTTGGGATTTGCTATTATTCCTTCAGACATAGTATTGCTAAGGCCAAGTGGGCTCCCAATTGTGTAAGCAATACTTCCTCCCATTACATTGCCAGAATTATCTATATTAACAGTAGGAAATCCCTTACCATCAACTTTTATTTTCGCTATATCAAGTCCTTCGTCCAAACTATATACACCTTCAACATTATAATTTTTCCCTTCTATTGTTGTAATCTTTGCAGAGTGGGCTCCCTCTATAACATGAAAGTTTGTAATCGCTGTACCATCACTATTAATAAAAAACCCACTTCCACTGGCTAAAGGCTTTGCGCTAGCATCATAAACCTCGATGTAAAAAACAGCAGGAGAATATTTAGAATATATTTGTTCAGCAGTAATCCTATTAGAAGAAATATCGACTGTATTTACAATAACATTTTTACCAGAATCATCCCATAAAACAGAAGCCCCAAATGCCTCTAAAACAACCCTGATAGGCAAGAAGGTTCTGTCATTTACGATCTGTGCAAAAGTGTCGTTCTTGATTCTTGCAGATTCCAGAACTCCATTCTCGTTTATCTCTTTTGTAATATAGTTATCTCCAATTTTCACTTTTACTTTTGTGTCTTTAGTGTCTACAACTGACGCAATATTATTTATGGCATCCCATGAAACTGTATACCCTGCTGCTTCCATTGTCTGCCTCAATGGCACCAATGTTCTGGCATTTGAATCGATAAATGGGTATCCCGTGCTTTCATTAAAGGATACAGAGCTGTTGTTTAACATAACACCCACAGTTGTGCCCCCAAAAGAAGGACTTACAGATAGAAGAATAAAAAAAACCGCTAATAATACAGGCATAATCTTCTTCATTGCATTCACCTTTATTCACCTCTCTGTTTATAATATGCCCCATACCCTACAAATAGGAGTTTTAACCTTAATAATAACATTATAACAGTTAATGTTATTTTCAAACATAGTTAATGGTCAATATGTGAATCTACCAGCGATTAGCAAGGTGCGGGGGCAAAGAGAGGGTCGAATTAATTTTAAAATGAAAAAAGCTGAGATATTAATCTCAGCTAAAGTTCTTAAGAATGGTGCCCGAGGCCGGAATCGAACCGGCACGACCGGTAAAGGTCGCGGGATTTTAAGTCCC
>DASRMR010000014.1:0-4249 GCA_035647815.1 Syntrophomonadaceae bacterium | reverse complement strand
ATAGAAGAAAAGAAACTGCAAAATGAAATTAACCGTCGAGAAGATTTAATCGACCTTTTAAATACTAAAATGCTAGAAATTAAGATTACTCAAGCATTTATGGAATCAGAAGATAACATTATTGTACTTTCACAAGCCTATGTACCAGATAACCCTGTGCAACCAAACAAAAAGCTAAACATTGCCATAGCCGGCATCCTAGGCCTAATGCTCTCAATCTTCGGTGTATTCCTAGCAGAATACTTGCGTGAGGGGGACGATTAGACACTGAAAACCACTGAAACCGCTGATTGACACTGAAAAAACAATGAAAACAGATTCAGCGAGTTTCAGCGCTATTTAGCGCATTTAGTGCCAAAAGGCCCGAAGAAGACTTTAGAAGTGAGGGAATGTAATGTCTCATATAAATAAAAACTACCTCCATTCAGAACTTACAGAACAGATAATCTCCTGTGCCTATAAAGTACACAAAGAATTAGGTGTAGGCTTTCTTGAAAAAGTATACGAAAATTCCTTATATATAGAAATCCAAGAACAAGGACTTAAGGTGAAAAGACAAGAATTAATAAAGGTATATTATAAAAACAAAATTGTTGGCGAATATTACGCGGATTTACTTATCGAAGATAAAGTAATAGTTGAGGTAAAAGCAATAAGTGAATTAATAAGAGTGCACGAAACACAGCTAATTAACTATTTAAAAGCTACAGGCATTGAGATAGGCTTACTTATCAATTTTAGCAACAGATTATCAATAAGAAGAAAAATCCAAACAAAATAAAAAAATCAACGGAATTCAACGGCAAAAAAATCAGGGGGAAATCCGAACAGTGAGCGAAGCGAACCAACAAAAAAAGAAACTCAGCGTAACTCAGTGGCCTTCTGTGCCCTCAGCGTCAAAAAAACCCCCAGCGTACAAAATAACTCTCGGGAGAAAAACATGACTAAAAAGAAAACACAACAAAAAACGAAAAACACCCCCCAACTAAAAACTTGGCTTCCTATCGCTACATTCATAGCCCTAGGAATCCTTATCTTCTACCCACCATTTTTCCGAGGATTATTCTTCAAAGAAGATATGTTTTTATATCATATATTTACTGCTGTAGTATTCACCCTAATCTGGGTTTATAAAATATACAAAAAAGATTACACCTTCCTTAAAACCCCACTCGATTGGGCGATACTTGCCTACGCAGGAGCATATCTATTATCACTGATAGGTGCAGTACATCCGGGAGAAGCCTTTTATGGATTTCTAAAAGTCTTAAACTACTTTATGGTTTACTGGATGGTAACTCAACTAGTTAAGGATTATAAAACATATGAAAATATCCTTAAAGTCCTTCTAGCCGCTGGAACTAGTGTAGCAATGATTGGCATCTTAGCTGCTACTGGATACTCTAATTATCCATCTGCATTTGATGGGAGAGTAATATTATCTACCTTACAATATCCTAATACTACCGCCGCTTACTTAGCAGTAATAAGCTTAGTAGCTATTACTATGCTTGTAATCGAAAAAAGGCTTTTAACTAAAATAATATATTTAACTACAACCTTTTTAATGATGTTAGTAATCCTTTGCTCCTTATCTAAAGGTGCTTGGCTCATATTTATAATTGGAGGTTTACTACTTCTGATTGGTATGCCAGGATTACATAAAATAAAATCTCTTTATAACTTAGGAATAGCATTTATAGCCGCACTTATTACTTATAGTAAGTTTTATCCTGCGATAAGGGCTGAAGAACCTGCCATCTTATATTTACTAATAGGCTTTCTAATAGTAATACTTGGGCAACTTGCCTGGGAAGGTTTTAGACTATTAAATAAAAAGGCAGGCTTAAAAACTACTATAATTACTATCTCCCTTATCGGCCTAGTAACCCTAGGTGCAGGTAGTATGTTTTTACTAGGTGGGGATGATAGCACCTTCAAGGCTGAAGATATAACTAATGAATTATCTCGTTTTACTAATATTAGTGATAGCAGTTACACAGCCCGGGCCGATTTTATCCGCTGGGGTGTAGCTATTGTAAAAGACTACCCTATTAATGGTACAGGTGCAGGTGGCTGGAACGCTCTATACCACCAATACCAAGATTATTTAACATTTACTACCGAAGCCCATAACCACTTTATCCAAGTCTGGGTAGAAGCTGGTACGATTGGTCTTATAGCTTTCATATCTATATGGGGATTACTTATCTTTTCTACTTATAAGACATACCGAAGGGAAAAGGAAAAAGGCAATCTTCAGGGGCAAGTCTTGATATGGGGAACATTTACGGCCGCTATAGCCTTAGGGGTTCACGCCGCTATGGATTTTGATTTATCTTTAGCAGCTATAGCCTTATTATTATGGATATTATTTGCTTTGATTAGTGCGGTATCTTATTTTGATACCGAAGAAAATCAGGAAGTAAATAAGTTTAATAATCTACCACCAGTATTTAACCTAAGTATATCTATTCTATGTGTCTTAACCTTAATCATTTGTGGTAGCTCTTATTATATAGCATATCAAAATGCAGTAAAAGCCTCTACAGCTATGCAAGCTATGACACCTGATAAATCAGCAGAAGAACAAAATGAGCTTTACCAAACAGCCTTGAAATATTATGAAAAAGCAACTAACTTAGACGCGAATAATGCTGAATACTACACAGATTTAGCTTATGCCTATGCTATACGCTACTCCAATTTAAGACAGGCAGGACATCAATTAGCAGATCAAGCTTATCAGGATACTATAAAAGTTATAGAAAGAGCTGAAAAACTAAAAGGTTATGACCCTAAAGTACGTAGTTCACTTTTAAATACTGCTAGAATGCTAGGTGATCTTCAGGTACTTCTTAGGCAGGCAGATGGTGCAGTATTATCTAATCCTAATGATATAAATGCCTATGAATCACTAGTCCAAGTATTGTGGGCAGGGTTAGAACACTACAAACAAGCTGGTGATGAAGAACAGACTACTGTTTTTGCAGATAGATTAACTGCCATTAATGATCAAATAGAAACCCAAAAAGCTAAAAGAAACCTAAACCGCCCATATTGGAATGGTAAACCACTTAATTTAAGCTCCGAAGCTTTAGTAAATATAGCTAAAGCTAACTATATAGTAGGAGATTATGCGAAAAGCTTACCAATTTTTGAAACTAATGTTACAAACTTATTAAAACTAGAGTTCGAGGATACGGAATTTGCAAATACCGCATTAGAAAATGAAAACTGGTCAATATCAACAGTAAAAGATAATGAAGCAGTAAATGGATTTAGCCTAAAAGTAATAGCCAAAAGTGACCTAGGCGGATGGCCGACAGTGCTGGATTTAGCTTCCCAGATATCTGTACATGAAGGAACAGAATACGTCTTAGAAGTAAGATATAAAATTGACTCCCTAACTCATGGGGATATAGCTGATACTTCTAACTCTATAGGCATATGGGGTTCAACTACTGGTGATGCGGAATCTAAAAATACTGCCTTTGCTTTCCATAATGGATTAGTAAAAAACCCACAAACAACTTGGCAAATAGCTAAGCAAAGCTTATTAGTAGATGAAGGTCATAATGCTCGCAACTTTAGAATAGGTACAGGCAGTATAGGAAAAGGGAGCACATTCTTAATCGATTACATAAAATTCTACCCAGTACTAAACCAAAACACCCCGACCCCAATACTAGAACAATACGCCTGGTACGCCGCCACCCTAAACAAAACCGGCAAAACCACTGATGCCCAAAATATTGCAGAACAACTAAAAGCGATAGATGGGGATATGTACAAAGTTTATGAAGAATTATTAGAGAGCGAGAAGTAAGACGTGAGACGTAAGAAGTAAGCTAGGAACGAACGTTTCACGTTTCACGTCTAACGTTTTACATCTAACTTAAAAAGAGGTAGTGAAAACATGAACCAAAACATCCGCATAACAGCCCTAATGCTAATAGATGCCATATTCATTATAGTAGCCATAGGCTTAGCCTTAATATTAAGATTTGAAGGAGATATACCGGAAGGATATATTACTAACGCAGTATATCTAACACCTATCTACATAATATTAACCTTTGTCTTTATGCACCTATTCCGCCTTTATCATCGTATGTGGCAATATGCTAGCATTGGTGAGTTGTATGGAATATTTAAAGCTATAACTACTAGCTCAGTACTAATAGTACTTTGTATTTATACTATGAACTTACCACACTTACCACGTAGTGTTTACATATTAAATTGG
>DASRMR010000013.1:0-50800 GCA_035647815.1 Syntrophomonadaceae bacterium | reverse complement strand
CGGGCTATTGTTAAAAAGCCTAAGCTACTTTTGTGTGATGAACCTACTGGAGCTCTAGATTATGAAACTGGAAAGAAAATTTTAACATTATTAAAAAAGGTTAATGAAGAAACTGCTTGCACAGTTCTCTTGATTACACATAATACTGCCATAAGTGATATGGGTGACCGTGTTATTCGTATGCGCAGTGGAGAAATTGCCGAAATAACAGTTAATCCTGAACCACTAGCCCCAGAAAGGATTGAGTGGTAGATGTCGGCTTTATTTAAGAAACTCTTAAGAAATATAAGCCAGGGAAAAGGGCAATTTATAGCAGTGTTAACTATAGTGGTATTAGGTATTACAGTATATGTTTCTATGAGTAGCACATATTATAATCTGCAGAATTCACAAGAAGATCTTTATCAAGATGGGAATTTTGCAGATCATTATTTTATGGTAGTTAAAGCGCCTGAACAAGTTATTAAAGATGTAGAAGCATTATCAGGAGTAAAGCGGGTTACAGGCCGTATATCTTTAGAGCTTTCTATTTTGAAAGCGGATAAAAAAAGAGCTAGTGCTAGGATAGTAACTTATTCATCACCTATGGATAATGAAACAAATCGGATATTTCTTAGTGCAGGAAGAATGTTCACAGACACTACAGGAGGATCAGGGATAGAAGTTGCAGCTAATGAAGGTTTTGTTGAAGCTAATCAGGTTAAATGGGGCGATAATGTTACAGTTGCACATGAAGGGAAACCTATTGATTTAACTATAGTAGGTGCTGCAAATGGTCCTGAATTCATTTATCCTATCAAAGATATTGCCGATATGTTACCTGATCATAAGAGTTTTGGAATATTTATGCTGCCCCAATATGAAGCTCAACAGATATTTAATTTGGGGGGACAAATAAATCAAGTCTTAATAGAATTTAACCCTAATGTAAACCAAGATGAGATAGTGGCAGAAATTAAAGAAATACTTAAGCCTTATGGCTTACTTACCTCGTATCCTCGCGATGATCAACTTAGTCATGCTATTCTTCAACTGGAATTAGATACTATAAAATCGCTCACCCTATATTTACCTATAATATTCTTGCTCATAGCTGCAGCTATACAATTTATAATACTTAGAAGAATGGTTAAAAACCAACGTGCGGGAATAGGTGTACTTAAAGCACTAGGTTATTCTAACAGACAGATTATCGTGCATTATTCAACTTATGCTCTATTAGTCGGCTTTTTAGGGGCGGCATTAGGGAGTCTATTAGGTTTGTTTTTAGCCGGCTTAATTACTGATTATTTCCAAGTATTTTTCAATTTACCGGATAGTCAAGGTGGCTATAATCTACGAGCAATTATTTATGGGTTTTTACTAAGTATTACAGTAGGTTTAGTTGCCGGTTGGTCAGCTTCTAGACAAGTAATTAAAATCCAACCAGCAGAATCTATGAGACCGAGTCCCCCTAAAATGGGAACTAGAAACATATTGGAAAGATGGCCTTTTTTATGGGAAAAGTTTTCTTTTGATTGGAAAATTAGTTTAAGAAATATAAGCCGTAATCGGGGCAGGTTTATGTTAAACACATTAGGCATAATGTTTGCAATCGGCTTGTTAGTTGTCTCGTATTTTATGAATGATGCCACCGATTATATGATGAACAGTTTTTTCCACGATCAAAAATACGATTTGATGATGAGGGTGGATAATCCGGTTAAAGAGGGAGAATTACATAGTGTTGAAGTAATTGATGGAGTTCTGAAGGTAGAACCTTTTCTAGAATTACCTGTACGCATGAATTATAAAAACAATAGTGAAGATGATGTTTTAGTAGCTTATGCTCCGGGAATGACTTTAAAGAAGATTGCTGATGAAGAAGGGAATAAGCTAAATGTGCCAGAAGAAGGTATGCTTATTAATCATGTCCAGGCTAAAAACCTAGGGGTAAGTGTCGGTGATGATGTGGAAATTGAAACTCTTTTACCTAATGGCCCGACCCATACTAGCTTAATAAAAGTAGCAGGAATAAGTTATCAGATGATGGGAAGTGCGACATATGTAGATATTGAA
Source organism: Syntrophomonadaceae bacterium (assembly GCA_035647815.1). GTDB lineage: Bacteria > Bacillota > Syntrophomonadia > Syntrophomonadales > Syntrophomonadaceae > JAAYRQ01. Next base: position 48,742 of record DASRMR010000013.1, on the reverse strand, counting down.
GTTGCTAATCGCTTATTAGAGGAAAAAGGTTTAGTTACTGGGGCGATGATAAAAGGCGAAGTCGGTAAAACTTCTTTTATTGAAGAAGAACTTAATGAAATGCTAAACATTTCTTCTATATCTAGCTTACAAACAGAACTAGATAATTTCGAAAGTAATATGGAGGCAATTATTTATACTGTCTTTATTATGGTATTATTTGCAGTGATTTTAGGTTTTGCCATTGTATATAATGCTTCTTTAATGACATTAATAGAGCGAGAGCGGGAATTAGCGTCATTGAAACTTATTGGTTATAGTAATAAGGAATTAGCTGGAATTTTGGGGAAGGAGAACTTTTTACAAGCATTTATAGGTGTCGCTTTAGGTTTACCCTTAGGCAGGGTTATGGCTGTTGGTTTTATGACTAGTATAGAGTCAGATTTATATAGTTTTCCAGTTATTATTTATCCACTTACATATGTTTTTTCAGCTATAACAGCAGTTGTGTTTATCCTGGTTGCACATCGACTAGCTATTAGAGGAATAAATCATATTAACCTAGTAGAAATTCTAAAGAGCCAGGACTAAGTTTTGGGAAGGGGGTTTTAAAAGGATGAAAAGAAAGTTGCTAATCGGCATAGTTGCCTTAGTAGTTGTAGTTGCTGCTGTCATTTTAGTCTTAAATCCACCTGCAACAAAAGTGAAATTACATGAGGTTACAAAGGGAAATATACAACAGAGTGTTGATGAAACGGGGTTAGTGCAAGCTAGTAATTATCTCGATGTTTATAATGAAGAAAGTGGGAAAATTGAGCATCTAGCAGTAGAAATAGGCTCTAAAGTAAGTAAAGGTGATACTTTATTAGTCTTAAGTGATAATGATTTAGATATTCAAAAGAGTGGACAAAAAAGCTTAATAGTAGAGGCTAAAAGTAATATAGGTGTAGCTGAGGCGAATATTTATAGGACTGGCTTAGAGCTTACTGAGGCTAAAAAGGATTACGCCAGAACTGAAAAGTTATTTGCAGCAGGAGCAGTAAGTAAAAGTGAATTAGAAGTTATAAAAACTAGTGTAGAAAAGTTAGAGAGCAGTTGGCAAGAACAAAAGGCAAGTTTGGCTCAGATTGATCTTCAGATTTCATCACTAGAAGACACATTACAAGAGATAAGATCTAAAGAAAAAGGTTTAGTAATAACTAGTCCTATAGATGGGGTAGTAGTAAGGCTTCCTGCTAAGGATGGGCAATTTTTAATGACAGGTACTTCTGTAGCACAAGTTGCTAGCTTAAATGAAATGGAAATTAAAACCGAATTATTAAGTGATGATATGGCTGATATTAGCGTAGATCAGAAAGCTAAGATAAGAGCACCTTTATTAAAGGATACTATTTTAGAAGGAAAAGTAGTGCAAATTTACCCACAAGCAGAAGAAAAGCTTTCAGCTTTAGGTGTAACTCAGTATCGAGTTCCAGTAATTATTATGCTAAAAAATCATGATAAACTTCGTCCTGGTTATGAAGTTAAAGTTCAGATTGAAACTTTATCTAAAACTGATGTAATAATCATTCCTCGGGAAACTATTATACATGGTGATAATGACAGTAAACAAGTAATGGTTATTGAAGATGGACGCGTTAAATATGTTGATGTAGAAACTGGTCTAAGTGACAGGGTGAATATTGAAATTATTACAGGTTTAGAGGCTGAAGAAGAGATAGTCTTAGATGGAAGTTCTTTGCTTAAGGAAGGTCTTAAGGTTAAAGGAATTAAATGATTAGATAAATAATACTGGTAAGTTGACATGGGCGGGGGGGTGAATTCCATCATGGGCAAATATAAATTTCCTCTAATTACAGAATATCTAGCAGAACGCGGAGTATCTTTCGTCACAGATATTCGTAAGGAGGGGAAGGGAACAGTCATCTCTAACACATACTTTGTAGAAGTGGGTAAGCAAAATTATCTTATAGATCCAGCGTGTGGTAAAAAAAGACTTAAACAGATTAGAAGCCATCTAACTTTTGATGCATATGATGTTTTAGTTACCCATTCTCACATCGATCATAGTGGGAATAGTAGATTCGTTATGGCTAAAGGCTCAGATGTAATATTTCATCCCTTAGTAGCAGGTAAAATAAACAATTTTAAACGCAATTATACTGATGTAACGGTAGAGATGGTTAAAATTTTTGGTGTGGAAGGGTTTTTCGGACGCACAGGTATTTTGGGACCCTTTATGATTAAAACACTACAGTTTATAGAAAGATATTTTCCTACAGGATTAAACTTTATTATGAAGATGGTAGGTTTAGTCATTTGTCGTATCGAGGCTGGTAGTGTTTCTCCCCCTAAGAAGAATGTTTTGTTTTTGAACTATGATGAAATCCAGGATTTATCCTTTGGTAAGAATGTTTTTAAAGGATGGCCTTTAAATGAACATCTTTTTGCACTTGATACTCCAGGCCATCAGGATGACCATCTCTCTTTTTATCTTCCCGATAAGAAGATAATGTTTTCTGGAGATTTAATAAGTTTCCTAAACCCTAATGACATTCTTGATGGGAGCATAAAAGAAACTAAAATAGGTATGAAAAAGATGTTGCAATTAGCAGAAGACGGAGGAATAGATGTTCTCGCTTTAAGCCATCAACTTCCTATTATCGGTAAAGATAAAGTTATTTCTTACCTAGATTCAATTGTTAGAGAACATGAAGAAGTATTTAATATAGTTGCCGAAACCGTATCATCCCATCCCGACAAAACAGATTTAACAGGAATTATAAGCAAAGTCTGTGCACATGATTCCGACCTGATGAAAAAGATATTGAAAATCAATTATCCTCGCTCTAATACTTTTATAGAAGTATATGTCTATATTTATTTAAAGGAGTTCGTAAATTATGATTGAAAATTCATTTTCTAAAGCAAAATACCCCTTTCCCTGAAAATGGAGAGGGGTATTTACGAATTTGGATTTTTACAGACCGATTTAGTCTCTTGCTTGCAAAACTTTTCGATCAGCTTTGCCGACCGATGTTCTAGGTAAAGTATCTATAAACTCTACTTGTGTAGGTACTTTATATGGTGCTAGACTTTCCCTGCAGTGGGCAATTACTTCCTTGGCATCCATAGTTTCACCTGCTTTTAAGACTACAAAAGCTTTTACGCTTTCACCGCGTTTAGGATCAGGCACTCCAACTGAGCAGGCTTCTAAAATTTTGGGGTGGGCAAAAAGCACTTCATCAATATCTCGCGGATATACATTAAAACCACTAGATATTATCATGTCTTTTTTACGATCCATGATGAACACAAATCCATCTTCATCTATTTTCACGATATCCCCAGTATAAAACCATCCATCTCTTGTTGCAGCAGCAGTTTCTTCTGGATTATTCCAATACTCTCTAAAAAGCTGGGGGCCACGCGCAATTAATTCACCAAGTTCACCCCGAGGCATAACTTTAGTTCCTGTTTCAACATCTACTACGACTAGATCAGTATCAGGCCAAACCATGCCACAACTACCTATTTTACGCAGAGTGAATACTGGGTTAACGGTAAGAATATTGACTGTTTCAGAAAGACCGTAACCTTCAAAAATCCTTCCACCTGTAAGCCGTTCAAATTCTTTTATGGTTTCCACAGGCAAAGGAGCCGAACCACAGAATATACCTTTAAGTGAGCTAACATCTGTTTGGGCAATATCGGGATGGTTATTCAAACCCATAATCATTGCTGGTACTGACGCAAATGCATTAGGTTTATGTCTATTTATAGCTGCGATTAAGTTATCCGGTGTAGGTAATGCTACCAAAACCATAGTGCCACCAGTAAAAAGGCATATGTTTACATTACCATTAAATCCATAAATATGATTAAGAGGTATAGCACAAAGGGTTCTTATTTCATCCTTAGGTATCAGCTTAAAACCTCCAGAAGTCCAAGTAGATGTACGATTTGCTTGAGAGAAAATAATCGCATTAGTTAAGACACAACCTTTAGGTACACCAGTAGTTCCGCCGGTATATTGAAGCTTAGCAATATCATCTGGAAAAACTTCAATATCTGGTTCATTATCACTAGCTGCCATAACTAATTCATTGAAATCATAAATATTATCACCAGGAGCTATTTCCACCGCTCCACTAGGTACCTGAAATGCGATTACTCTTTTAACTGTTGAATCAGGCTTATGCATAATCTGAATAGCTTTGTCAGCAAAACCAGCCATAACAATCACAGTTTCTGTACCGCTATCATTAAATTGCAGTTCTAGTTCGGGAATGGTATATAAAGGGTTGGTAGGTACTTCGACAGCCCCGATTTTATATAAAGCCTGCAGAGATAGTACATATTGTGGAACATTAGGTGCCATTATTGCTACCCGGTCACCTTTTTTAACACCTAAATCGAGCAGGGCATTAGCTATCCTGCGTGCCATATTATTTGCATCGCCATAACTCATAGAAAAATCGCCCATAAGTAGGTATGGTTTTTGTGGATGTTCATCTGCCCACTTGTTGAACCAATACTTTAAAGGAAAATCGGGGTAATCAAAATTTTTGGGCACTCCCTCATCATAATGTTGTTCCCATAGTGGACGCCATTTGGTTAAATCATCTTCGAAATCTTGTAGCCATGGTTTTTCCATTTTCAAAATCCTCCTCTTATAATTACTTTCTTTATATATAACACAATTCTCTAAGTAGGAAAATATTCCTTCATTTTTTGTGATATTATCACAAATTGCGATAATATTTTCATGTTGACCTATTAATTTAACGGTGTTAAATTAATAGTGTTAAGAGAAATAAGTTGTAATTTATCAGGAGGCTATTAATGGCTAAAACCACACGGACTCCTCAAGAGGTACAGGAGTTTAAAAATATAATATTACAAGTAGCAGTAGACCTAATTAGCACTATGGGCTTCAATAATATGAGTATGAGAAAACTAGCGGGTAAATTAGGGATGACTGCAGCTAATATTTACAATTATTATTCTAGTAAAGATGAACTATATCTCGACATTCAGACTAATGGCTTCAATGTTATGTATGAAAGATGTATTAATTCGGTTAAAGACATAAGTGACCCACGAAAAAAACTAGCAAATATCATTAGAGAATATATTCGTTTTGGAATAGAAGACCCCCATTGTTATGACATTATCTTTAGTATGGATACCCCAAAATATCGGGATTACCGTAATAGTAAAATAGAACCAGTAGCTTTTTTGGAAAAGCAGGCTGGGATGAAATTATTTGATGCAACTGTAAATATAACTAAAGAATTTTATCGTCCTAATAATATTAACTTAGAAGATTTACGGTTTAACATTATCCACTTATGGATACAAGTACATGGCTTAGTTAGCCTTTATAATAGTAGAGTTCTTCAGGAAGTAGAGGAAAACACGGAAGCTTTGATAAGTAATTTGGTAGAAGTATTTTTGATGAATTGTATTACAACTTATCCTAAAGATTATTCCACTACGAGAGTTGTCAAGAGTTTTTAAGGAAAATCAATGTTTGAAAATTGATTAGAAATTAAAATGGAAAGAGGGGGCTGTTTTCTTTGGAGCAGAATATAAAACAACTTGTAACTAAACAGAGGGAATTTCATAGAACCGGTGCTACATATCCGTTGAAATTCAGGGTTGAACAACTTCAAAAGCTAGAGAAGGGGATTAACGATTATGAGGAAGAGATTTTAGAAGCACTTCAAGTTGATTTAGGAAAAGCACCTATAGAAGCTTATTCTTCAGAAGTAGGTTTCGTAATGGGAGAACTTAGGCAGATGATACGTAAGTTACCTCGCCATATGAAGGTGGAAAAGGTTAAAACTCCCATCGGTTATTTTGGTGCTAAAAGCTATATATACAATGATCCTTTAGGATTAGTTTTGATAATGGGTCCTTGGAATTACCCCTTCCAATTAATTATAGGTCCATTAATCGGTGCGATGGCAGCTGGAAATTGTTGTATTTTAAAGCCTTCTGAATATGCACCTCATGTATCTGCTGTTATCCAAAAGATAATAACAGCTAATTTTAGTGAAGAGTATATTGCGGTAATAGAAGGTGGGATTCCAGTTTCTTCAGCTTTATTAGCAGAGCGTTATGATCATATCTTTTTCACTGGTGGGGCAGAGGTGGGGCGAATCGTAATGCAAGCAGCAGCACGTAATTTAACCCCTGTGACATTAGAGTTAGGGGGCAAGAGCCCTTGTATTGTTGATTCAAGCTCTAATCTAGAACAAGCAGCACGTAGAGTTTGTTGGGGGAAGTTTTTAAATTCTGGCCAGACATGTGTAGCACCGGACTATCTTTTAGTACATTCCTCGATTAAAGACGCTTTTGTGAAACAGCTAATACAAATGGTTCAAGAGTTTTATGGATCTAATCCATTTGAAAGCCTAGATTATGGCCGGATCATTAATGATACCCATTTCCAAAGATTAGAAGGTTATTTACAAGAGGGCCGTATTTTACTTGGAGGCGATTGTAAAAGAGAAGCGAAGTATATCTCGCCAACAATCATTGATCAAGTAAGTCTTGATTCGGTACTTATGCAGGAAGAGATATTTGGACCTATCCTACCTGTACTCGAGTACAACGATTTAGATGAGGCTATTGAATTAATAAATAGTAAAGCAAAACCACTAGCATTATATTTCTTTTCTGCAGATGCAAAAAAACAGGAGCATATTTTAAGAGAAACATCATCAGGGAGCGTATGTATAAATGATACTTTAAGCCAGATTACTACACAATATTTACCTTTTGGTGGAGTAGGTGAGAGTGGTATGGGTCAATACCATGGTAAGGCGAGTTTTGATATTTTTGTTCATAAAAAAAGTGTGTTAAAAGCTAATTATATGATAGATGTTAAAGCTAAATACCCTCCCTACAAGATTTCATTGAATCAGATTAAGAGGTTAATGAAATTTATATAGTTCGTATTTATATAATAGTAGGACTTACATTATAGGAGGTGTATGCATAGGACGATATCATAAAACTAGTCTTGCAAGCGATATGGTAGATGAATTTTGTATTCGAAAGAAATGGGGGACAAAATGAAACAAGCTAAAAGTTCTATGAATTTACTTACTAGTCTTACCCTTAAGCTGATGGCATCCCAATTTAATCTAAGACCATCTTTGAAGAAGTATCTTAAAAATACTGATGGATGGATTAATTTTAGTATAGGGATAAAAACTGAAAATGGAACAGTAGAACAGGCCATGCTCTTTAATGATGGTCGGCTAAAAGTATTGCCATATGTTCCAGAAGATGCCGATGCAGTGATGCGCTTTGCTAATGATGATGTATTAAAAGAAATGGTTAAAATTACACCAAATGAAATACTTAATCTAGTCATGAAAAACAAAATGATTTTAGAAGGCAATATGGCTTATTTACAAGCTTTTAACTTTTACATTTCGTTAATCATGGGTAAAAAACATATGAAAATGTTAGAAAAGGCCAAGCTTCAAGAAGAGAACTCGAGAAAAGAAGAATATGGGTCTGATGACTTGGAAATATCTAAGGAAGTTAATGAGAGAAATAATTACCGCATGAAGGGTTCAGCAGGGGAGGATCCTGGTGTTAAGCATCTTGAAGACCCCTACCTTTCAGCTTATTCCCTTGATGACTTTCCGCGGATTAAAATGCAACATGAGAAGTATTTTGCTTCAAAACCAGCTATTTCTTCAGAAAGGCCCTGGCTACTTACAGAATGGTTCAGGGAAAATGGTTTTGAAGATGATAAAGATGGTAACCCTTGGTTTCCAGAATTGCGCCAAGCTTACGCATACAAATATTTGATGGAAAACAAAGAGGTAGTTATTCGCCCTGATAGTTTAATTGCAGGTACTTGTTGTCCAGAAGATATCGCTGTAGTAATTTACCCTGATACTACTGGCACGATGATATGGGGCGAACTTAACTCTATTGATAAAAGGATTTTAAATCCATGCACAATTACTGAAAAAACAGCTGCCGAGCTTCACGATATATATCCATTCTGGGCTAAAAGAATTACTCGGGAATGGGTCCGGGATAAATATAATTATCCCCTATCTCAAAAAATTGATGAGCGTGCTTTTGCCTCATTTAACTTCAAGACAGTAGCACTTTCTCATACTATTCCTGATCTTCCCACACTAGTCAATGAAGGTACTAACAGCATTATTGGGCGGATAAAAGAGCAAATGAACAAATTAAAGAAAGATGAGACAGATAAACTTAAAACACTACAATCTATGATTATATGTTTAGAAGGGCTAAACACATATGCCTCTAAACTTGCTGCTGAAGCACTTAAATTGGCAAATGACGAGACTGATCCTAAAAGAAAAGCGGAATTAAATAAGCTTCATGAAATATGTAACCATGTTCCGCAAAACCCTGCTAAAAATATAGATGAAGCTATTAACTCTTTATGGATTTGCTGGATAGGTTTAATCATGGAAAACAATAATGTATCACTTTCTCCGGGAAGATTAGATCAGCTTTTACAACCGTATTTCGAAAGCGATATGGAAAACATAACTGACCCAGATGAGAAAAAACGTTATATAGAACATGTAATCGAACTTATAGCTTGCTATTTTTTACGCAATGGAGAACAACTAAATCTCGTACCAGATGTCGCGAACTATCTTTTTGGTGGTAGTCATGCTCAGACGGCTATAACATTAGGTGGAGTCACCCCTAATGGTAGTGATGCAGTTAATGATATGACTTATATCTTCTTAAAAGTAACTGAAATGCTTTCCATGAATGACCCGAACATGAATGCTAGATATAAAGTTGGGGTAAATAGTGATACTTATCTTAAACGTTTGTGTGAAGTAAACTTCATAACAGTCTCGACTCCTTCTTTGCACGGTGATGATGCGATAATAGAATCTTTTAGTCAGAACTCCGATGTAATTGAAGATGTGCGCGATTGGGGTGCTACTGGATGTGTGGAAATCACTCTGTCCGGAAAACACATGAGCCATACTGGTGCAACCTCAATAAATATAGTTGCAGGATTAGAAATGGCCTTAAATAATGGCTACCATCCTTTGATGAATTGGCATCTGGGACCTGAAACTGGAAAGATTGAAACTAATGATTTTAAAAATTTTGATGAATTTTATGCAGCTTTTGCAAGACAAATAGAATTCATTATAGCTAATACTGTCGAATTCAATAATATGGCATCAGAGGCTTACGCATATTTAAGGCCGACTCCTTTACTTAGTGTAGCTATCCAAGGAGCAATTGAAAACGCTTTAGATGTAACGAGAGGTGGCGCTATTTATAACACTTCTGGCACATTTAACATTGGCCTTGCTGATGTTGCAGATTCGATGATGGTTATAAAGAAACTAGTTTTTGAAGAAAAAGTAATTACTTTGCAAGAATTAAAAAATGCAGTAGACTCAAACTTTGAAAATGATCCCAAACTTCACGCTATGGTGCAAAACAAAGTTAATCGTTTTGGCTCAGGAGATGATGAAGCTATAGATATGGCAAATAAGGTAGCAGGAACGATTCATAGTTTTTACAAATCTCACAAGAATTATCGCGGTGGTGATTATACTGTCGGGTTCTGGTCTGTTGCTCAACATGTTGCATATGGTTCACTATCTGGTGCACTTCCATCGGGCAGATTAGCTTGGCAACCTTTTACTCCAGGTTTAACCCCACATCCCTCAGCATCTAAGAGCTTTTTAGACAATATTCGCGATGTAGCCAAACTAAACCCTATGTATATGGATAACAATATTGCTTTTAATGTCAGGTTAGTACCTTCTGCACAAGATTCTCGAGAAAAAACGGTTGATACCATGTTCTCATATGTAAAGACTTATTTTGAACAGGGTGGAATGCAGATACAGTTCAACATGATAAACTCAGCAGTTCTAAGGGATGCTATGGCAAATCCTGAGGAATACAAAAATCTACTTGTACGGATATCTGGTTATAATGCTTATTTTGTAAACTTAAATCGGGAGATGCAACTGGAAATCATAGAAAGGGCGGAGTTTGGAATATGACTACAACCCAGCTTTTGATTCTAGATATCAAAGGTAACTCACTCGATGATGGGCCTGGTATTCGGACAGTTGTATTTTTCAAAGGATGTCCGATAGATTGCGTTTGGTGCCACAACCCAGAAAGCAAGAGCAATGAAGTAGAGCTTTCTTTTGATCAAACCGTATGTATCGGATGTGATACTTGTCTAGAGATTTGTCACTTAGATTGTCTATCGCGAAACAATCCTTATTATATCGATAGAAACACATGTGATCTTTGTATGGAATGTACCGAAACTTGCCCCTCTGGTGCTTTAAGCCAAGTAGGCAAACTTATGGAGATTGAAGATGTCGTCCAGCTGATTTTGAAAGACAAACCGTTTTTTGAAACTTCTAATGGTGGTGTTACCCTTTCAGGTGGTGAGCCTACTTTCAATATGGAGAAAACCTCTAAATTAATGCAGGCACTGAAAAAAGAGGGTATTCATATTTTGATTGAAACTTGTGGCTTTTTTAATCTAAGCAAGTTCAAAGAGTTGATTTATCCTTATGCTGATATGATATATTATGATATTAAAATTATGGATTCTGTTTTACACCAGCAACACTGTGGTGTTAGTAATGAGATAATACTTAATAATTTTCGTGAATTAAACCGGGATTATCAGCGGGGTGGTATTAAAGTACTACCCCGTACTCCATTGATACCAGGCATAACCGATACTATAGAAAACATTAAGGGGTTGGTGGAGTTTTACCATGCTGAAGGGGTCACTAAAACAGAATTACTGAGCTATAATCCTTTGTGGCATGAGAAAAACTTAATGATAGGGATGAAGAATATTTTAAGCTCTGATGAGAAGATGACTAAATTTGCTGATGTAAAACAAGAGCAAGAGTGTCGCCGAATTATTTTTGAAGCGGGAATTGAAGGATAATTTCAATAAAAAAGATTAATGTGGGAAAGTACTAGCTATAATAAACATGTTCTCCAAGAATGAGCTCTTTCAGATAAGCAGGATTTGTAATACAATGTATATAGATATAAAAGTCTATTGTTGTAGAAAAATCTGAAAAAAGGGAGGCAAAAAATGTTCTTACACTTAGAAAGTAGCACGATGAGCCAGGCTTTTTATCATACTTCAGCTCAATTACCAAAAAATGTAGCGCAAATGTTCAATCCAGATCTTTATGAAGATGATAATAATGGTCAGTTTACTTGGGAGGAAATGAGAGACAGGGTTGAAGGAATTGCTGGAGGTTTACTTAGTCTAGGGTTAGAGAAGCAACAGCGGGTTGCTATGATGTCTCAGAATAGCCCGTATTGGACACAAGCAGATGTAGGTACTATTTGTGTTGGTGGGGTTTTAGTAACCATTTATCCTACCCTTTCTATCAATGAGGTTAAATATATAGTTAATGATTCAGAGAGTCGTTATTTGTTTGCAGGAAGTACTGAAATTCTCAATAAAGTATTGTCTGGTTTTGATGAAATGCCTACACTTGAAAAAGTTATTTATTTAGGCATGAATTATCGCTCGAATGATTCCCGGGTCATAGGTTTAGGTGAATTAATCGAAATGGGTAGAGAGTATATGCTAAAGAATTACCAAGAATATGAAAAATTATGGAAGAGTTTAACTTTAGATGATTGGGCAACTATTCTATATACTTCAGGTACAACTGGTGCAGGCAAAGGGGTTATTCTTACCCACGGCACACTAGCTGACCGTGTAGATGGTACTCAGAAATATTTTATTCAGGCTGGGCATCCAGTTGATACTGACGATTTAGTATTGTCTTTCCTACCATTGTCGCATATTTTTGACCGTATGTGTTCTCAATGGTTAGCAATATACCGAGGGGCAACTGTAGCTTATGCAGATAGTCCGGCAACATTTATGCAAGATTTGCAAAAATATAATCCTACTTGGTTTTCTTGTGTTCCGCGTCTATACGAGAAAATTTATGCGGAATTCAATCAACTTTTGTCGGATAGTCCAGCTAAGAAGAAGATGTTTGATTGGGCTATAAAAGTTGGGGAAGAAGCCCTAACATATAGAATGGATGATTACGGACGTTATAATATGAGAGCAGATTACAACTTAGAAGCAAGGCTACCTAGAGGATTAAGAACGAAGTTTAAAATAGCAGATAAATTATTTGCTAATATTAGAGACTTATTTGGTACTCGGTTTCGTTTTTCGTTTTCAGCTAGTGCAGGTATTAATCCTGAATTACTAAAGTTTTTCTATATGTTAGGTCTGCCTGTATTAGAAGGATATGGCTCAACCGAAACTTGTAGTGCATGTACCTATAATCCTATGTATGCAGCTAAACCAGGTACGATAGGACCAGAAGCCAATGGCTCGAACTGTCGTGTGGCGGAAGATGGAGAACTAGAAGTTCGCGGAGCTATATTTATTGGGTATTTAAATAAACCAGAAGAAGATGCTGAAGCCTTTACAGCAGATGGATGGTTTAAGACTGGAGACCTGGTTACAATGGATCCAGACGGTTATTTTAGAATTGTTGATCGCAAAAAGGCTATTATATGTCTAGCAACAGGTAAAAATGTTGCTCCTGCTAAGATTGAATCACAATTTGCGACTAGCACAGCTGTTGACCAGATTTTTGTAATCGGGGATGAACGCAATGTGATTGGTGCATTAATTTTGCCGAGTTTTTCTTATTTCATGAATTTATTTGAAAAAGAAAATATTGCTTATGATCGTACCAAACTTGAGTATAGCAATATTGCGGGAGCTGAAATCGTTACTGGCGTAGGGCAAGACTTTATTGACCAACCAATTTTAAAACAAATGATTGCAGATAATGTAAAACAGGTAAATGAAACTCTAGAAGATTTTGAACAAATAAGACAGTATACTATAATCACTCAACGGTTTACTGAAGAAAATGATCAGTTAACACCTACCCAAAAAACTAAGAAACGCGTTATATTAGAAGTTTACAAAGATACTATTGAAGAAATGTATAATAGAAAATATTAAATTAATTATATTGCAAATTCGCAAACTAAACGAGTGGGGAGATTTATATGAACAATAATAAATTAAATGCAGAACTACTTAAAGATATGATCTCCCTAGAACGTGAACCTGTCGGGGTGAAGTTTTTCAAACCTGGAGAAAAACTACCAGAAGGGCAATATGAAAACCAAAGGAAAATGCGTTATTGTCAGGCTTTAATGGAGGCAAGTTGGGGGAATAATATTATTCTATCCCTGGATAACACAGCATGTGCAGCTGCTTATGCTGCCTTTGGTTTTCGTGAATTGCACCCTAAGTTAGCTTCTGGTGAAGCTCATTTTAATGTAGGGACCTTTGGGAGTGAGGAGGCAGCGAAAAAAGATATGGTTGAAATGCCGCGTTTACCTTTAGGGGAATACAACCATGTAGTTCTAGCTCCTTTAGCTACGATTGCCGATTTTGTGCCAGATGTAGTTGTAATTGAAGCTGAAATGGAACAATTAATGTGGATAGGATTAGCTTATGTGTATGAAACAGGGGAAAGGATGCAGTTTACTACTTCTGTGGTTCAGGCAACTTGTGTAGATGCGACAGTAGTACCGTTTTTATCTAATAAAATCAATGCTACCTTAGGATGTACAGGTTCTAGAGAGGCTTCTGATATTAAACCAACGGAAGGTGTTATAGGAATACCTTTTACACAATTAGAAACAGTTGTACGAAATCTAAACCAGCTTTCCGAAAAAGTTATTCCTAAAAACAGAAGCAAACTAGTCTACGAAAGATATAAAGATAGAAAGTGATTATCTTATTAAATTTAAGCGAGTAAAATTAATAAAATATATAGGTAATAATTAAACTGGTTATAAAAATATTTTAAAAAAGGGGGAAAGGTAAAAGATTGTCGAATAGTTAATAGTAAATACATAAAAAAATATAGGGAAGGTGAAGTAATGTCATTTGAATATGTAATTGAAGACAATATCGTCGTATTTAAGTTTAACAATGGTAAAGTTAATGCTGTTAGCACTGAAACCTTAAAAGGTCTAGACGAGGTAATTCAGCGGGTTAATAAAGAAGAGGAACTAAAAGGTATAGTTATAACTGGTGAAGGTAGATATTTGTCCGGCGGTTTCGATTTAAATACATTTACAAGTTTTAAAAATGGTGCTGAGATTATAGAGTGGTTCGAATATGAAGAAAAAGTACTGCTTGACTTATTTACCTGTACTAAGCCTGTTGTAGCAGCAATAAATGGACATGCTACAGCTGCTGGGATGATAATATCTATGGCTTGTGATTATTGTATTGCGGTTAACCATCCTAAAATTAAAGTAGGTATGACCGAGATCAAAATAGGATTAGCCTTAACACCAGCTGAAATGGAAATTATGAGATTTGGACTAGATACTAATAAGAACATGAAAGATGTTATTTTCAAAGGTGAACTAATTGGTGTTGAAGAAGCTTTTGAGCGGGGTATTTTTGACGAACTAGCTGAAGATGCTGCTGATGCCGTAGAAAAGGCTAAAGCTAAAGTTAGTGCTTTAATAGATACACCAGGTAGACCATTCATCTTACTTAAAGAATTCCAGAAACAACATGCTGCTCAAGATATAATAGACGGTTTGGAAAAATATGATTGGGATAAATTAGTTGAAACATTTACTGATGAACAAGTGGTCGGGACTTTAAAAATGGTTTTGAAGTCAATTAGCTAATATGAGCGGAATGTTATGGGTCTTTCAGATGGGAGACCCATTTTATTTTTAGATAGGGATTTAATTTTATTAAGAAATTATATTAAATAGAGTATTAAATTATTATTAATTAATATTAGGGACAAACTTTATATAGCAATGAATTAGGAGGGTTTTTAAAAAAACTATGGATATTTCAATCCAAGAAGTATTGTTTGCATTTGTTGGTGGATTAGCTCTATTTCTCTTTGGAATAAGATTCATGTCAGATGCTCTTCAAGCAGCAGCCGGGGATAGAATGAGATCTATTTTGGAAAGAGGTACTAGAAACCCGGTCAGAGGAGTTATGACTGGAGCATTAGTTACTGGATTAATTCAAAGTAGTAGTGCTACTACTGTGCTAACTGTAGGGCTTGTAAATGCCCAACTCCTAACTTTAAGACAAGCAATCGGTATAATTATGGGAGCTAATATTGGTACGACCCTTACTGCTTATTTAATCGGCTTCAATTTACAAGATTATGTATTACCTATTATAGCAATAGGTGCTCTAACTTTTATGTTTTCTAAAGATAAGAAATGGCAAAGTATTGGACAAGCCGTTTTAGGGTTTGGGCTCTTATTCTTTGGGCTAACTATAATGGGTGACGGGATGAAACCGCTTAAAGATTTAACCATGTTTACTAATATGATGGCTAGTGTGGAAAACAATCCGACGCTCGGAGTATTTATAGGTATGGTATTTACTTTTATAGTTCAAAGTAGTAGTGCAACTATAGGGGTGTTACAGGAACTAGCTAATCAAGGGGCAGTTACTTATTATCAAGCAGTACCTATTTTATTCGGAGATAATATTGGAACGACTGTGACCGCTTTGCTAGCTGCAATTGGTGCTGGTGTAGCTGCACGTAGAACTGCATTAACCCATTTCATATTTAATGTAATAGGTACTATTATTTTTCTGCCCTTATTTGTTTTGGGGATATTCGATAAACTGGTGATTTTATTTACTAACTATTTCTTTATCCTAATACCTGGTTTCGCAGGGACTTGGGATACACTTAATATTAAGTTACAGATTGCACAGACTCATGCTGTTTTTAATATTTCAAATACTCTTATCCAATTACCTTTTGTAGCTGTATTAGCTTGGATAGTAACTAAACTAATACCTGATAGTGAAACTGATGGCCTAATTACTGAGTTTAAAATCAAATATATTGACAAACGCTTTTTAATAAATCCTTCTGTAGCTTTAGCCCAAGCAACTAGAGAAACTTTACGGATGGGTACTCTAGCACATCAAGCGTTTAATAATGCTATGTCTTATTTCGGTACTTTAGATGAGGATTTAATAGTTAAAGGAATTGTTATAGAAGATACTGTTGATTTGTTAGAGCGAGAAATAACCGATTATGTTATAGCAGCATCTGAAAAAAGGATGTCTTCAGAGGATTCGAATCAATCAGTTACAATCTTGCAATCTTTAAATGATATTGAAAGAATTGCTGATTTAAGTGAAAATATTATCGAATTAGCAGATTATGCAGCTAGGCATAATGTTGATTTTTCTGGTGAGGCTAAGGGAGAAATTGATAAGTTAGTGGAAATTACGGAAGAAACTCTTAGTATGGCACTTCAGGCTTGGGAATATAAAGATAAAGGTATAGCTAAACAGGTTGAACAGAACGAAAGAATTATAGATCAATTACAGGCTGAATATAGAAGGGCACATATAAAAAGACTTAATGAAAGGGTATGTAATGGGAACAATGGAGCCGTATACCTTGATCTAATTGGTGTTTTAGAGAGAATAAGTGATCATTGTCTCAATATAGCTTGCTATGCTATAGGTGAAGGATATGTGTCAACTTTGAAATAAATAATCTTGCCACTGTTACATAATTGATAATTTCATAAAAGCTGGAAACGGAGTAGCTACTCCGTTTTTTTGATGTACAGGGAGAACAGGGATATGATTTGGAATGATTTGTTGGAGGCAGGTAATAAAGTAGCTGAATAAAGTCATAAGGGTTTTATTATACTAAAAAAAGTGGTATGGTTTTATTAATAACAAATGGCGGTGGAGGAAAAAGATGTTAAATAAAATTAGTAAATTGCAAGGTCGTAATGCTGAGATTTTAGGCATGCAATATGCTTTTAGATCAGCAGTCTTATTACCATTGGTAGAAGTTGATGGCAGGATCTGTGTTTTATTTGAAAAAAGAGCTAGTAATCTTATGCACCAGCCAGGTGAGATTTCTTTCCCAGGTGGGAAAATAGAGCCGACTGATGAAAGTATTAAACAAGGTGCTATCAGGGAGACTTGTGAGGAATTAGGTTTAGAGCCTAAGAACATAAAAGTAATAGCTGATCTAGATATAACCGTGAGTCCATTTAATGTAATAGTTTATCCTTTCGTAGCTTTTATAGATGATATAAAAAATGTGCAGGCTAGCCCAGATGAAGTAGAAGAGGCATTTTATGTACCTTTAGATTATTTGTTAGAAAAAGGACCAGTTAAACATGATATGTGGCTTGATGTTGCTGCAGAACAAGATTTTCCTTTTGATTTAATTCCCCAAGGTAAAGATTATCCTTTTAGGCGGGTTCATATACCACAGCTTTTCTGGATATGGAATGAACATGTGATTTGGGGTTTAACTGCCAGGATTTTGAATAATTTCATCGCATTATTAAAAAGTGATTTATAAATACAGCATTATCGACTTGTCGATTTAAACCCTGTTTAAGGGAATTAAGGAGTAAAAAGGTTATATTATGGACAAGCATTTGCAGTTTAGGATATCTATGACAAGGAATATATAAGCATCTCATATTAAAACAAGGAAGGACTCATCTGAACCTAACTAAAATGCTTCTAAGTTTTAGAATGTAATCGTTGTATAGGATACACCTTTATGGAGCGGTTTTAAGACTTTTGCTATTAATCCGCTTTAGAAATACAATTAACAAGTGTTAGTGGGAGATTGTTAGTTGTGGAAGTGTTAGTTGGAGGTGTATTTTAATTATTACGAAAAACAAGTTAGTAGTTATGTTTGTATCGGTTTTACTAGTGAGTGCCTTAGCATTAATACCTGCTCAAAATGTTGGTGCTTATTTAGGGGACAGAATTCTAAATCAAGGAACATCTGGTTATGATGTTGTTCAACTGCAAAACAACTTAGATTATTTAGGTTATGAAGTTGGTTTTGTCGATGGAATTTATGGTTGGAGGACTGCTGCAGCGGTTAAAGATTTTCAGACTAATAATAAGCTTGAGGTTAATGGAGTAGTAAATAAAGATGCTGCTGATATTATTATTAGCCAGGTTAGTCATGAACCGACAGCAAAACCAGTTCTACCTTGCAATCCGGGATTTTCTTCAAAAGACATATATGATTTAGCTAGAGTAGTACATGGAGAAGCTAGGGGCGAACATTTTACTGGACAAGTAGCTATTGCAGCAGTAGTGTTAAATCGCTTGAATTGTGAAAATTTTGGACAGACTATACAGGAAATAATTCATGAGCATGGAGCATTTACAGCAGTAGATGATGGGCAATACTATATGGAACCAGACCCTAGTGCATTTGCAGCAGTAGAAGCGGCTATAGAAGGCTGGGATCCTACAGGTGGGGCAATTTATTATTGGAATCCCCAGACAGCCACTAATAAGTGGGTATGGAGCCGTACTATTATTAATCAGATTGGTAAACATGTTTTTGCATTATAAGTTTTAGATAAGCTAAAAGTAGACCATAGCTCTTTGAAATAAAGGGCTATGGCTTTTTGACTATTTATTATATCAAAATTTTTAAGCAAACATTAAATATTCTGATATAATAAATGGGATATAGGCAAATAAAACAATCATAAATTCAATAGTTAGATATATTTTAGGGGGAGAGTTTTCATGTCTACTAATATTAAAATTGAGCGAACTAAAGAAGCCAAGCCAAAGCCAGATCAGGATAATCTACAATTCGGCCATAATTTTACTGACCATATGT
This sequence comes from Syntrophomonadaceae bacterium, assembly GCA_035647815.1. GTDB lineage: Bacteria > Bacillota > Syntrophomonadia > Syntrophomonadales > Syntrophomonadaceae > JAAYRQ01. The sequence continues at coordinate 30,017 of DASRMR010000013.1, read as the reverse complement.
TTGTCATGGATTATACAGAAGGTAGGGGATGGCACGATCCTGTCATAATACCTTATCAACCTATTAGTTTAGAACCTTCTACAATGGTTTTTCATTATGGGCAAGCTATTTTTGAAGGCTTAAAAGCTTACAAGACTAAGGATGGCAGAGTATTATTATTTAGGCCGGATAAAAACATGGCAAGGGTTAATATTTCTAATGATAGGCTTTGTATACCTTCTATCGATGTAGATTTTGCGGTAAAAGCTATTAAAACCTTAGTTAATGTTGATCGGGATTGGATACCAGAGGCAGAAGGTACTTCATTATACATAAGGCCTTTTATTATTTCTACTGATCCTTATTTAGGGGTTAGACCATCTAAAACTTATAAATTTATGATTATTTTATCCCCGGTAGGTGAATATTATCCCGAGGGAATTAATCCGGTCAAGATATATGTAGAGTCTGAGTATGTGCGCGCAGTCAAAGGTGGTATAGGTTATGCTAAAACGCCAGGTAATTATGCAGCCAGCCTCAAGGCACAAGTCGAAGCAGAAAAGAAAGGCTACACCCAAGTACTATGGCTAGATGGCTTAGAAAGAAAGTATATAGAAGAAGTAGGGACTATGAATATCTTCTTCAAGATTAATGGGGAAGTAATAACGCCTATTCTGGAAGGTAGTATATTAGCAGGAATAACTAGAGATTCTACCATAAGCCTATTAAAACATTGGGGAATACCGTTAGTAGAAAGAAGAATTACTATTGAGGAATTATATGAGGCTAAGGCTAATGAAACCTTAGAAGAAGCTTTTGGTACAGGGACAGCGGCGGTTATATCCCCTGTAGGTGAGTTGAATTGGGATGGCAAAATCATGACAATTAATAATGGGAAAACTGGAGAATTATCTGCCCGGATTTATGAGACTATAACTAGTATTCAAAATGGCAGCATGGCTGATGAGTTTGGCTGGACGGTAGAGTTATAAAAACAAGTTAGAGGACTGCTCTTATAATAAGGGGCAGTCTTTTTTTTATCAGGAGGTAATTTTGCTTGTTTAGTTTATCTGTATAATTAGAACCTTTGGAGAGAGAATAAAAAGGAGATGAGGATTGTTGAGGTGATTTTATATCAAATTTGTATATTTTGATTATGGTGGAAGTCATTCTTCTGTTTTAGCTGCTAATATTCATGCTGGAAACTTAAGTAAAACGAAAACACCTTCGCTACAAGAGCTGATGGAAATACCTCTTTTTGATAAGACGATTAAAGAGGATTTTGGCAAAATGCAATATATTGGGGTAGATGAATTAGGTAATGAGATTTATTTAATAGGAACTAAGAACTCTAATTTCGGTTCGACTATTCACGACTTAGCTGAATTATTGGAAGTTTCTTCTAAATACATTTTTATTGGTACCATGCCTTATGTTAATTTAATCTTGAGAATAGGTGGTTTTCTATCTCGCGGTTTATCTAAACCAAGTTTAGGAAGACCTTTAGTATATAAGGGAGCTAAAGCTGCATATCCGGGTTTAGTAAGTTTAGTAGAAAGAACTAAGCTACAATTTATTTAGGAGGCCATAATGAATTATCTGTTTGCGGGAAAAAGCGGAGTTTTTGAAACTATTATTGCAGCTTTAGTATTTTTGGATAGGGATAAGGAAATTGAACTAGAATTAGAAAAAACTAGTTTGTTTGGTGATATAGAAGAAGATAATAAACGGGAACTAATTTTTGTCGATTATGATCGGCAAGGTAATAAAGTTTATACTTTAGGCACCCCGAATTATATGCTAGTCAATGATATAAGTACCGAATTATGTCGTGTTGCAGGATTAAAACATATGAAACTTCAGGTAATAGAAATTAATCTAAAAGGGATGGATATAACTTATTATTTATCTAGGTTAGGGAAATTACCACTAATAGGTTCATGGTTTATTTCTTTAGCGAAAATTTGGGTTATCTACCGAAAAGATCAGATAATAAAAGAGTGCAAAAAGATGCCCCATCCTAAAAAGCGCAAATCTACTCCTATAGCAGCTAAACCTATAAAATAAAACCTAACTTAGATTAGACAAGATTTTCATGCCATGAAGAACCGTATTTTTTTAAAAGATATAATCTGCAAGTAAATAGTATTAATGTTATTTAAAATTGGCATTATTTCTAGATAAAATTAGATAAAATGGCATTTATTCTGTTATATTTGTTCATTTCGTAATATAATAGAAACATACAATTAAAAAGAGGAGGAATTGGAAAATGGAAAACTATAAGGGTATAGAGTTTAATACAATATTAGCTTGGGTAGAGGATGGTATTGGTTATGCTAAGTTTAATAGGCCTAAAGCATTTAATGCACTTAATTATGAGCTGATGGAAGAGTCTTATGAACTAATGACTCTTTACAAAGATGATCCAGAAGTAAAGGCAATTATCATTCATGGTGATGAGAATGCTTTTGCGGCTGGTGCCGATCTTAAAGCTGTTTCAGGTTATGATGCTTTTGAAGCAAGGAATTTTATAGACCAGGTTCATAAAACCTTATTCGCTGTCGAAGATAACCATAAGCCTACTATTGCTGCAGTTAGAGGTTTAGCACTCGGTGGAGGCTTAGAGTTGATGATGGCTTGCGATATACATATCATAGCTGACAATGCTACATTAGGTTTACCTGAAATTAACTTAGGGATTTTCCCAGGTGGTGGAGGAACCCAAAGAATGCCACGCCATACTTCCATATGTATTGCAAAACAGTACATATTTACAGGTGATTTCTTTGATGCTGCCACAGCAGAAAAGATTGGTTTAGCTAATATGGTAGTACCTGCAGATGAAGTCATGGAGGCTGCCGCGAAGTTTGCTAGGAAACTTTCCCGTAAGGGGCCACTTGCAATACGTGAAGCTAAAAATGCAGTAAATCAAAGCATGAACACAGATATTAAAACTGGTAGTCGCATGGAACAACTAGCTTGGTCTATGTTATTTTCTTCCGAAGATCAAAAAGAAGGTATGGGCGCCTTTTTGGAAAGTCGGAGAGCTGAATTTAAAGGAAAATAAATATATGTTCTTAAAGCTCCATGTTTCCTAAAGGAAACATGGAGCTTTCTTTTACCACACTTTTCTACATATGCAAAAGTAGAATCTAGATAGCAATGTAGGTTCAAATTCATGCGAACATTAGCCTATTAAATTAAATATAACTTTCGGAAAATGAACCTTAGAGTAACACTTTAAGGTTCATTTGCTTATCATATATTATTATTTCTAATTAGTTAGCCTAATCTAACATTATTAGCAAAATCCAACTTAGGGGGGCTGGGACGATAAATGGATATCCCTTTAACTAAGTTACCAGTAAACAAGTATGGGCTAGTCAGGGCTATAAAAAACCAAGGGGCAAGTAGGCATAGATTACTTGATCTTGGTTTTGTGCCGGGAACTGAAGTACAGACAGTTAGAAAGAGTCCTGCTGGTAATCCTATTGCTTATCTTATTCGAGGAACAGTTATTGCTCTTAGGAATGATGATACCGATTTAGTAATTGTTAGTGTAGTTAAATAGGAAATTTGTTCTGGAATGGGGGTTAGTTATGTCCAAAGATATTTTGGCTTTAAGAAAAAAATTTAATGTGGGGGGAGAATTTGATAACTATGTAATTGCTATAGCTGGAAATCCTAATACGGGTAAGAGCACGATCTTTAATAATTTGACTGGACTTAGACAGCATACCGGTAATTGGCCTGGAAAGACTGTTTTACAGGCTCAAGGGGAGTTTAATTATAAAAGCAAAAAATATTTATTAGTAGATTTACCTGGCACCTACTCTCTTTGTGCTAATTCTCCTGATGAACAAGTAGCCCGAGATTTTCTTTGTTTTGCTCAACCTGATGCTACTATAGCTGTTGCTGATGCAACTTGTTTAGAGAGGAATCTTAATCTAATCCTACAAATTATCGAAATCACCCCTAAAGTAGTCTTGTGTTTAAATCTTATGGATGAGGCTAAACGAAAGAACATCAAAGTAGATATTGATATTTTGACTCATGAGTTAGGTATTCCTGTAGTTCCTACAGTAGCTCGAACTGGGCAGGGATTACAGGAGTTAAAGAATGTTTTGGAAGATTTAATTGTAGGGGAAATAGATCCTATTCCCCATCAAATTAATTATGGTGATGATATTGAAATGAAAGTTAAGGAAATTGAAATAAGCTTAAAAGACAGCTTAGCTAGTAAATTTATTAGCCTGCGTTGGTTAGCGCTACGTATGTTGGACGAAGATAAAAGTATTTTAGAAGAAATAAACTATTATTTTCCCGAAAATAGTCGGGTTTATGTATAGAAAGTAGGGGGGAGAAACATCGTTAGTGAAGGTAATGATTATAGTGACCGCATAGTGGAATCTATTTATGAAGATGCAGAATTAATTGCGGATAAGGCAGTTAAGGTTGGAGCTATAAAAATTGATTGGGATCATAAAATCGATAATATTTTAACTTCTAAAAGGTTGGGATTTCCGATAATGTTGCTATTATTAGGTGTCGTCTTTTGGATAACAATTACTGGTTCTAATTATCCATCTGAAGCACTATCAGTCTTATTGTTCTGGGTGCAAGATCAATTAGTTGCCGCATTTGTGTGGATTAGTGCACCTTCATGGCTTACGGGTATCTTAGTATTAGGTGTTTTTGGGTCTATAGCCTGGGTTGTTGCGGTTATGTTGCCACCTATGGCTATATTTTTCCCCTTATTCACCTTCTTAGAGGACCTAGGTTATTTACCTCGGGTAGCTTTTAATTTAGATAATGCTTTTCGTAAAGCTGGTGCACATGGTAAGCAAGCATTAACTATGAGTATGGGCTTTGGTTGTAATGCAGCTGGGGTAATTGCTTGTAGGATTATAGAGTCCCCACGGGAAAGACTTATTGCTATACTTACTAATAACTTTGTACCTTGTAATGGGCGTTTTCCTTTATTTATTGCTTTAGCCACAATATTTCTAGGTGGTGCAGTAGCATTTTCATATAGTTCTTTAATAGCGACAGCCGCAGTTGTATCAATGATTTTAATAGGGATTGTTACCACTTTGTTCGTTTCATATGCACTCTCGAAAACCTTGTTAAGAGGTATACCTTCGAACTTTACCCTAGAGTTACCACCTTATAGAAAACCATTAATAGGGCAGGTTATAGTGAGGTCAATTTTTGATAGAACTTTATTCGTTTTAGCTAGAGCTGTAATGGTTGCGGCTCCTGCAGGTGCTATTATCTGGGTTTTAGCTAATGTGTATATAGGGGATATAACTGTTTTAGCTCATATAGCTGGAACGCTAGATCCTTTTGCTAGAATGATCGGGCTAGATGGCATAATTTTGATGGCATTTATTCTAGGTTTACCTGCTAATGAAATTGTTTTACCTATTATGATTATGGGTTATGTATCGAGTGGAACTATGCTAGAGCTTGATAGTTTATCAGCATTAAAAACCTTGTTAGTAGATCAGCATGGATGGACTTGGTTAACAGCCTTGTGTGTTATGTTATTCTCATTACTTCACTTTCCTTGTGGAACTACTTTGTTAACTATTAAGAAGGAAACAAAAAGTAAAAAATGGACTATACTAGCAGGAATAATCCCGTTGGGTATAGCTATTATTGTTTGTTTTTTTGTTGCTCAAGGTGTTCGCCTTTTAGGTTTTTGTTAAAATAGAAAAGGGAAGTTATTTCTCCGGTTTACCATTATAGCCATCGATAATACCGAGTCCATGTTCTTCTCTGCATTTGTAATGATTGAGGAATCTTTCGTAACTATCAGTATGTATTTGCAAGAAATCGATTAGATGTTGAATGGCACGGATCGTTGGGAGGCTTAAGTAATGCTCCATTGCTTCGGCCTCTTTTGCTACATCACATTTAGATTCTATCAATAAGAAAAAGTCTTGTAATATCTGGTTTCGCTCTACTAAGAATCGCCCAAGTCTTTCTCCCTTATCAGTTAAAACTAAATCTTCATATTTTCTGTAAACTAAGTAACCTTTTCTACTCAATCTTCTTATAGCATTACTTACTGATGGCATAGTCACATCTAAACATTTGGCAATGTCGGTAACTCTTACGATATCGTTATACAAAGAAAAACGATAAATTTCTTCCAAATAATCTTCTAAACTAGGTGATAACATAAAAAAACCCTTTCATCATCAGTAGCTAATACTAATCAACTACAATATATGTAGAAGTTAGAATACTTAGAACGAAAGGGGTTTCTTTTATTTAATTATATCTATTCTAGTAAATTTCCCTTTGGGGTTGTATTCACTGATGCATATGTTACCATCTTCAAGATAAGCTATTTCAGGTAAATAATGTTTTTCATAGTTAGATGGAGCCCTAGAAAATTGATCTGCAATTCTGATTTGTCCAGGTGATAAGGTAAGCGCAAAAACCATACTATCCTTATTCCCATAACAACCGGCATGGGCTACACCGTCTAACTTGCCTAAAACAATAATATCACGAGCTGCCATTATTTCAGCACTTTCGTGTACATCTCCCCAAACAATTATACTGCCTTCCGAACGAACTTTTTGCCCACTCCTAATATTTTTATAGACAAACAAATCCTGGTTAGAAGCTTTTTCTACAGTTACCATAGTATTATTAAGTATCATGCCATAATCAAGGCAAATCTTTTGCAGCTTAGCTATTTCTTGATGTGACAAAGAAGTTAGTCCATCTCCACGAAACAGTATTTTAGAACCTTTAAATAAATCTATATTATCGGCAAACCTTTTATGTAAGTCCTTTTCAAAATCTTTATATAATCCTTGTCCGAAAACAATGACTAAATTACCATTAATACCTTTAATCTTAATCATGATGTTTTATTGCCTTCCTTTAAGAGGTATATTAATATCTAATGCTGTCCGACGACCTTGGGTAATAAAATTCACTTCCGGTGTTCCGTCTATTTCTACATGGCGCTTAATTACTTCAATTATTTCTTCTTTTAAGGTTTCTGTTATATGTGTAGATTGACCAGTACGGTCATGAGTTAAAACAATCCTTAAACGGTCGTTAGCTTTTTCACGACTAGAATCTGGTTCGTTTGAAAAAAGCCGTTTTAATAAATTAAGCATTAGTTTACCTCCTTTTGCCTACCAATAAAAATATCACGAATCCTATGCCAAAGTGTGGGATCTTCATCAAAGTTAATTATTGCTACTTGTTCACCCAGTATACGACGGGCAATATTATTAAAGGCATTAGCAGATATAGATTGTTTATTTAAAATAATTGGTTCACCTTTATTAGTGGAAATAATTATATTGCGGTCTTCAGGGATTACTCCTAATAACTCGATGCATAAATGCTCTATTAAGTCATCAATGCTTAACATATTACCTGCTTTGACCATATCGGGTCGGAGCCTATTTATTACTAACTTAATATCCGTAAAACTAGCTGATTCTAACATACCTATAATTCGGTCTGCATCCCTTACTGCAGAGACTTCAGGATTAGTAACTACAATAGCACGATCTGCTGCAGCTATAGCATTTCTGAATCCTTGTTCGATACCTGCAGGACAGTCTATAAATATAAAGTCGAATTCAGGTTTTAACTGGTTACATATTTCTATTACTTGTTCTGGTGTAATTTCATCTTTATTACGAGTCTGTGCTGCTGGGAGCATAAATAGATGTGGGAAGCGCTTATCTTTAACTAAGGCCTGTTTCAAGGTGCATTCACCTTCAATTACTTGAACAATATCATATATAACCCGATTTTCCAGACCGAGAATTAAATCGAGTTTCTTTAAGCCGATGTCTAAGTCCATTACTACTACTTTATAACCCAATTCGGCTAGGGAAGTGCTAACATTAGCGACCGTAGTAGTCTTACCAACGCCTCCTTTACCAGAAGTAACAACAATTACTTGGCCTTGTGTTGCTGCAATATTTTCCATTAAACTAAAGCCCTCCCTTAAAATATCCGTTAAATGCTTTACGATTACATAAAAGCATCTATATATAATTGTAAAGCATAATCGATGACGAATAAACTGCTATTTATGGAAAATGAAAGAATATTGGCGAAAATACTTCAGAAAACAATTACATGAGCCCTGGGGAGGGCTCATGTGGAGAGGGAATGTGATGGAATCTATTTTTTATATTTAGGGGGTGAAGGTAAATATATTATCTCATATTCATAGACTTTATGCAATACTCTGAATATTAAATTAATTTATGGGTAGACATATATATTGTTAATGGTACATTATAATGCATTATCCGGCTTGTTTAGTCTTATTTTGTTGAGTTTTCTGATAGTTTTTAAAAGCAATTTCGATTCCTTCAACTATTTCATCTACAGCTTTAGCAAAATGTTTATCTCTTTCAGTCATTTTTATTCCTCCCTTTATTAAACCGTGTGTGTATAGTTAACCTGCAATTAACTATACTATTGCTCTTCATTACAAATTCGACTAATTACTGGACTTTGCTTATATTAGTGATTGTACTATCATTCACAAGTTGTTTCAATAGTTTGAACTGTAATAATTATTTATTGCCTAGTATAAGTAATATTTATCATGTAGTAATAGTAAAAGAATTAAATTACCTACTATTATTATGAAACAATTAATAAGGTACATGTGCAACATTATATTCCGTTGGCAAAATAATTGACGACTGTAGATAGCTATGTGATAATTGGATAATAAGAATGATAAAATGGAGGGTGAAAGATGTTATTAAATCCGAAAAAATATGATAGACCATTTAAAGATGATGAGACTAATGAAATATTTGCCAAAACTTTAGAGTTTTTTGAAAACAAGGGATTAAGAAGTATTAAAAAAGATGATGAAGATCTTAATTTTTGTGATGACTTTTTAGAGTTTAGTAAGGAAGAAGGCTGTTATGCAACTTTATTAACTCCAGCCGGATACGGTGCCCCTGATGCTCGTTGGGATATGAATCGAATAGCTCAATACAATGAAATCCTGGGTTTCTATGGCTTATCGTATCAGTATAATTATCAAGTAACAATTTTAGGTCTAGGTCCAATTTGGTTGGGGAAAAATGAGGAAATCAAAAAGAAAACTGGTCAACTTCTTAAAGAAGGTGGAATTTTTGCTTTTGGTTTATCAGAAAAAGAACATGGTGCAGATTTATACTCTAATGAAATGCAGTTAAAACCTAATGATGATGGAACATATACAGCTAATGGAGATAAATACTATATTGGTAATGGGAATAAAGCTGCATTAGTTTCTACCACAGGTAAACTTGCTGATAGTGGTGAAGATGTATTTTTTGTAGTTGAAAGTAATCACCAAAATTACGAATGTGTAAAGAAAATTCACACTTCGGGTAATAGACCTGCATATGTAGCAGAATATGCATTGAATAAATACCCTATAACTGAAAACGAAATACTTACTAAAGGCAAAGAGGCTTTTGATTCAGCCTTGAACACTATTAATATAGGTAAATTTCAGTTAGGGTTTGCTTCTGTAGGTATTGGTACTCATGCCTTCTATGAATCTTTAAATCATGCCCATAGTCGTTATTTATATGGGCACCCAGTTACTGATTTTCCTCATATTAGAAAACTGTTTACTGAGTCATATGTTAGATTAGTAGCTATGAGGTTATTTGGTCTAAGAGCTATAGATTATTTCCGTTCTGCTAGTGATGAGGACAGAAGATATCTATTATATAATCCTATTCAAAAAATGAAAGTTACTACCCAAGGAATGAAAGTAGTCGATATGCTTTTAGATATAATTGCTGCCAAAGGTTTTGAACAAGACACCTTTATGGAAATGGCTATTAGAGATATAGGCATGATTCCACGTTTAGAAGGTACTACTCATGTAAACATGGCATTAGTAATCAGGTTTATGCAAAACTATCTATTTAACAATGTAGAGTTTGCAGATATTCCTAAACGCGATGATCTTACTGATGATAAATATATCTTGAATCAGAAGGCCGGAGGTATGAAGCACGTTAAATTCCCTGATTACAAAAAAGCTTATGAGGGTATTTCAACACCTAATATAGAAGTATTCAAAGAACAAATCGAACTATTTAGAGAATTTTTAGCAGAAGCTACTCCGAGTGCAGAACAAGCTAAAAATGTTGACTATATGTTGGCATTAGGTGAAATATTTACTATGATAGCATATGCTCAATTAATATTAGAGAAACTTAAGATGGATAAGGTAGCTGATGAAATAGTCGACCAAATCTTTAATTTTGTAGTAAGAGATACAGCAAGTTTTGCATTAGCAGTAATATCAAATTATAATAATAGTGATAAACAACAAGAAATATTAACGAAACTTATCAAAGTTCCTGTTAATAGTGGTAATGACGAAAAAATATGGAATGATCATGTATTACCTTTATTTGAGGCTTATGTAGCGAACGATTAATACGAGCAGAATAATGCACCAGGAACGGGACGATTCTTGGTGCATTATCTTTTTTTGAAAACTAAAAATGCGACAATTAAGCACTGTCCCTATGTCGTACTTGGAGGAACTGATTATGAGATACGTTGGTAATATGTTTAGACCTTTTAGTGAAGCAAACAGTTATTTATTACAAGTTACAATTGGTTGTTCACATAATAAGTGTACATTTTGTGGGATGTATAAGGATAAAAAGTATCAGGTTAGAAGTATTGATGAAATAAAAAAGGATATTAAAATGGCTAAAGAGCATTTTGGGGATCTGGAAAAAGTTTTTCTTTGTGATGGTGATGCTGTTGTACTAGAAACTGATATGTTACTAGAAATATTAAACGAGTTATATCAGACTTTTCCTTCTTTAAGACATGTAGGAACATATGTAGGTCCACAAAGCACCCTTAGTAAAAGTGTATCAGAATTAGGTGCATTAAGAGCAGCTGGCCTCACTAAAGGATATTTAGGTGTGGAAACTGGTGATGATAAGCTTCTACAAGAAGTTAATAAGGGTTGTAATTATGATGAGATGTTACAGGCTGGGAAAAACCTAGTCAATGCAGGTATTAATTTATCGGCTATGGTATTATTAGGTTTAGCTGGCAAAGGTCCGAGATCTATCGAACATGCCTTAGCAACAGCTAAAATATGTAATGAAATGAAACCTCAATATTTAGCTGCACTTACAGTTACTCCAGTACCAGGTACAGTTTTATATAATCGAGTAAAAGCAGGGAAGTTTGAAGTATTAGATGCTTTTGAGACTTTGGAAGAAATGAAAGCGATATTTGAAAATATTAGTATAGATAACTTAAAGTTTATCGGTTCCCATGCTTCGAATTACTTGCCGGTTACTGGTACATTACAAAAAGATAAACAAAAAATGCTAGATATAGTTAACCATGTTTTAGAAAGCAAAGATACTAGCTATTTAAGGAGCGAAAAAATGCGTGGTTTATAATTTGTTTTACCATTTGAACCAATCGGAACCATTAAATAAAAAGACCCCGATTACAGCGCAAACAATGCCTAAACCTAAAAATAATATAACGACAACGGCTAATGCGGATTGAGAAGCTTCCATGATATCACCTCTAATTCCTAAATCCCCCTACTTAATATAATAACACTTATCAATGTAGATAGTAATAACTTTCACTAATATATTTAATAATTTAGAATATCAACATATCACTTCTCCTTATTTAATATAAAGGAAGGAGAGGTGATTTTTTGCGTATTCCTAATTCGATTATTAAGGGTATTTATGAGCGAACACTTAGTACTGAGCCATGGGCTCCACCCGGAGTTTCATTAATTGGTGCACAAAAGATGTGGCCTACTACTAAAGGTGAAAATACGGTAGTAGCAGTTATAGATACTGGAATAGATTATACTCATCCTGATCTAAAAAGAAATGTGATTGATGGGGCTAGCTTTATACCCGGGGAAACGGATTTTATGGATCAAAATGGGCATGGCACACATGTATCAGGAACTATAGCTGCTTCTGGGGCTATCTTAGGAGTAGCCCCAGAAGCTAAATTATTAGCTGTAAAAGTATTAAATCAATTTGGCATGGGAAGTATTAGCAGTATTATTCAAGGTTTAAATTGGACCCGAAAATGGAGGGGGAAAAATGGGGCTAGAGTTAATGTAATTAATATGAGTCTAGGAAGTTCTTTGCCTAATACACCTTTGCATAGAGAGATTCAGAAGGCTGTTGAAGAAGGTATAACGGTAGTTTGTGCAGCTGGTAATGAGGGTGATGGTAGACTAGATACGGTGGAAATATCTTATCCTGCTTATTATGAGGAAACTATTGCTGTAGGTGCCATCGATTTACAGACTAGTATAGCTAACTTTAGTAATTCTAATGATAGAATAGATGTGGTAGCACCAGGTGTGGATACTTATTCAACTTACCCTGGGGGAAGATATGTAGAACTTTCTGGAACATCTATGGCCACCCCCCACATATCAGGAGCAGTAGCCTTAATTTATGCCCGTTATTTATTAAAATTCTCCCTTTTTCCTTCCCTGGATTATATAAGAAAGCATTTACATTACCAAAGTATTGACTTAGGTGTGGAAGGGTTCGACCAATTTTATGGTTTTGGTATGTTTACTTTCAATATCGACGGTGCTAAGGTTATTAAACTTATAGTAGGAGAAAATAGATATTATGTGAATGACAAAATATTTTATTTAGATAATGCACCATTTTTATATAATGGTGAAGTAGTTGCAGTAGTTAAAGAGATATGTGGTTTACTAAATACTAGTTTAGTCTTTTTGCCACCAGATGGTAGTGAGGAAAACTTATCAGGGCAGATAAAAATATGGTATTAATAAACAAGATGAAAATTCATTAAAAAGAGGGAAAGACTTGATGATTAGAGAATACAAATGTATAGGAACATTGTATCGAAATGTAGAAAATGATTGAAAAGGGGGAATGTTTTATGCCAGAAAAACTTCACATTTATGCTGTCTCTGATTCAGTAGGTGAAACTGCCGAAAAGATTGCAGTAGCTTCGGTACTACAATTTGCTGTAGATCGGAATATAACAAGATTTTCTAGAGTTACTAGAGAGGAGCAAGTTGATCATATTATTGAGGAGGCACGGACTGATGATGCAATAGTTGTTTATACTATAGTAAAACCTGAACTTTGTTCATATCTAGATAAAAAGGCTGAAGATTTTGGAGTAACAGTTATTAATGTTATGGATCCACTTTTTCAAGCTATCCAAGAAAAAACTAAACTCAAACCGGTATACATTACTGGTTTAAGCCATCAGTTAGATGATCAGTATTTTAACCGTATGAAAGCAATTGAATATACTATTGAGCATGATAATGGTCAGAATTTAGAAACTGTTGCTGAGGCAGATCTAATAATTTTAGGGTTACCTAGAACTTCTAAAACACCTTTAGCTATGCATTTAGCTAATTTGGGAATTAAGGTAGCTAATTTTCCTGTTACTCTCGATACCGAGATTCCTGAAGAAATAACTAGATTAAGAGGGGAAGTGCCGATGGTAGGATTAACTATCGATGGTGATACCCTTCTGGAATTAAGGAAAGAAAAATTTCGTACTATGAAAGAACACGGTAGTAATTATACTATTGATGATATGGTAGCAGAAGAGTTAGATAATGCTTTTCGCATATATGCTAGGTTAAAATGTTTAGTAATAGATGTAACTCTTGATGACATAAAAGAAATAGGTAATACTATTACACATAAGTTTAATTTACCCCTTAAGGTAACTCATCATAGGTTTTAATCTTTAAAAAAGTGATAAGATCACTGCAGTGATCTTATCACTTTTTTTATGGACATTTAAAATATTAGGGAGCGTTAAATGTCGAATAGTTAAACGAGAGCCAATAATTTGACGAGATTTAACTCAAGGAAGTCAAGTTTTTGAGTCGAATTATAAACTCAGTGATTACAAATTGGGGGCAAAACTTAATAATGAACAACAACATGGTAACAGAAGCTGAACAAATAATCTTAGCATGGGTTAGAAGCAGACCTGCTCAAAGAAAACATTTATTAGAGTTTTTAGGTATCCCTATAATTTTATGCGATAATAATGGCATGATTTTAGATTACAATATCCAAGCTAGTTTAATACTAGACCTAAGTAGTGATAAGCTTTATGGGCAGAATTTGAAGGAAATATTAAATGAAATCATCTTACCTTTTACTTCATCTGATTCCCAAAGAAAGGTATATAAGTTTAAGAATCATGAAGGTAAAACAGAGTTGTTTTTTATCAATTCTTATACAAAACAAGAACATACTATGCATTTTCTCGTCAGAGCTGATGGATATACTAAACCGGAAGATACTTTATTAATAACCGAACAAAAATACCGTAATTTGTTGGAAAATGCGGTTGAGGGAATTTTTATTATTGGCGTGAAAGGCTTTTATTTAGTAAATGAACATTTTTGCCAAATATTTGGTTATGAGATGTCGGAACTACTAAGTTGTGATCCATATAAGCTCTTTCCACTAAGCGAAAGAGAAATAATGAGAAACTATTTTACTAGAAAACTAGAAGATTGTGTGGTTATGCATAGAAAGGCCGAACAAGTATTGATTAATAGTCAAGGTGATGAAATTATTTGTCAGACGAGCTTTTTTTCTACTTTTTATAATGGGGAATATGCTATTCAGGGTCATGTGCGAGATATAAGTCAAGTGCAACGATATGAAAAGCAATTAGAAGCAACAGAAGGGGTTTATCGTAAGGTAATGGAAAACTCCAAAGAGAACTTGTTCGTTTTAGATGAAAGTGGGATAATCTATGCTAATAAAGAATTTTGTAAAAATATCGGCTATAAAAGCGAAGAATTAAAGGAGCTTAAAAATCTTAGCTGGGTAGCACTTGAATATCGTAATGTTTTTTCAAAACTGCTCGATAGTCTCGATACTTATAAGCCACCAACCCATTTGCAATGTGACTTGCTTACTAGCCAAGGAGAAAAAAAGACATTTACATTTACTATATCTACTATTCCTTATAAAAATAGTTTAGCTTATATAGCAACGGGGAAAGATATCACTTTACAAAAGCAAATAAAGAGGGAAAGAAAAATAAAGAGGCGTAAAGACAGCATAGCTAATCGTATCCTTAGAATCGTAGCAGAAAGCAAAGTAAGCGAAAACACATTTCTAGAAGTAATTAAGCTATTAGGAAAAGAGTTTCCTAAGCGTGGTCTAGAATTATGTATATATGAAAACAATAATGTTCTAAAAGTTTATAATCTTGCTAATGAAGTACCACATGTATTTTTTCTTTTACGTGAAGATAATGATGAATATTTCGATTATTTAGAAACTCAACGAGTTGAATTTAAGAGTATAAATCCAACTTGTGATGATGATTTTGATAATCATTTTTGCGTTAATGGCTTTAAATACCTTATGCAATTAACCTTAACAGGATTAGATAAGCCTTTCGGGTTTTTTAGGTGTGCATGGCGAGAAGATGAAGATGCCCATATAGATAACCTTATATTATCTGAGTTAATGCAAGATATATCTATAGCTTTAGAGTCATCACTGTATCGTGAGCAGATAGCTCAAATAACTCGAAAAGCAGTTCAAGATGAAAAAAGCAAATTGTTAAGTAAATTTACTATAATCGGAGAAATGGCAAATAGTATTGCTCATGAAGTACGTAATCCTATGACTACTGTACGAGGTTTAGCACAATTATTAAAAGAAGAAGATAATACTAATGAATCATATTTTGAGTTAATGATTGATGAGATAGACCGTGCTAACATTACTATTACGGAGTTCTTAAAACTAGCTACAAATCGATTGACACGCAAAGAAGTAGTTCACTTAGAGTCAGTATTTGATGTGGTAATTAACTTAATGTATGCAGAGGCTAGCAGTCGTGGTATTAATATAGTGTCTGAATATCTGTTAAAAGAAGATGTATATTTATATATTGATAAGGAACAGATTAAGCAAGCATTAATCAATATATTACAAAATGCATTAGAAGCTTCCCATATGGGTGATACTATTCTAATTAAGATTAGCCAGGAAGATGAAAATGTGGTTATTGAATTTAAGGATGAGGGCACTGGTGTTGAAGCGGAATATATTAATAATATTATGGAACCTTTCTTTACCACGAAAGATGAAAATGCAGGGCTAGGCCTATCAGTTAGTTATAAGATTATTCGCGACCACGGTGGTGATATGATTATATCTAGTGGAGTAAAAGAAGGCACCTTAGTTAAGGTGAATATCCCCAAATTATCTGAAGAAATACCTGAATTACTAGCTTAGTTATTAATATCTAAAAATGATACTTTAAATATACTAATTATCTGTGCAGAGCTAAAAGGAGATCAAACCATGTTTTTTGTTTATATATTACTTTGTCGAGGTGGTACATATTATACGGGATATACTAATGATATAGATAAAAGATTGATGACACATAATCAAGGTAAAGCTAGTAAATATACTAGATCTCGCTTACCTGTAAAAGTCGTTTATATAGAAGAATGTAGCACTAAGAGCGAGGCGATGAAAAGGGAAATAGCTATTAAAAAATTGAAACATTTGGAAAAAAAGTTACTAGCTGAAACATATCTAAAAGATAATTAGAAATATACATAAATAAAAACGCTTAAGGGCAAAATTTATGTAAAGGAGGTATGTGGATGCACAAACAAAAAGGCAAAATTGTTAAAAAGAACGAATTTTTAAAAGATGGTGAGTTTAGTAAGGAAGAATATGAGGGTTTACTAGTTGCCTCAGATACCCAAACGGGAATTTACAATATTGGGATTGAACTAGGCGAAGATAAAATCCTAGTAATTGACCAGGCTGATGATAACAATGTACATGAAAAATACCATGAGCTTATTCCAAAAATACAAGAAATCCAACGTCAATATGGGGTGGAAAACGATATATCATCATATACCAAGTCTTAAGAGAGGAGGAATATGATGTCTGATTTGCGAATCTATGAAACCCCGATTTTGAGCATAGAGGAATTTGAAATAGGATTATTAGAGAAAGACAGAGTTCCCGGTTTATTAATCCGCTCTGATGAGAATGGTTACTATTCTATCGGAATACAGATTAATGATGAAGAAGTAATAAAAGTTGATTCTGCCTTAGAAGATGATGCCATAGAAAAAATTCAAAAATGGAAAGGCAAAATCGATGTAGTAAGGGAGCAATATCAAGAAAGAATAACAGAATAAAATGTGATTAAAGGGGAGAGTTTTCTCCCCTTTTTTTGTGATCTATATTAAGGCTTGATCATATGTTTTAGTAAAGGGGGAGGTATTAAAATGGATTGGTATTATTATATAAGATTTCCTTTCAATGATCGTGAATGGTTTAAAAAGCTGGGAATAGGTTGTATTATTTTCCTAGTTCCAATTGTAAATATTTTGGCATTAGGTTATTTTGTGCAATGTATAAAACTAGGAGCATCAGGACATCGTATTTTACCCTTTTGGGATGATTGGGAGGGATTATTAAGGGATGGAATTATGACGATTATTATTTTATTAGCTTATATGGTAATACCTTTAATATTGACACCATTATTTCTCCCTATTCCCTTTATTGGATTGTTTATGCAGTCTGTTATTTTACTTATAGTAGGACTTATGATCCCATTAGCTATAGCTAATTATGTGATATCAGATGAATGGCAAGAGGCCTTTAATCTGGGGAAGATATTAGCCCAGTTAAGTGAAGTGATTAATGATTATGTGCTAGCTTATCTGATGATTGTTTTACTAACTACTATATCTATAGCGCTCATTTTTTCTATGCCTTTATTAGTATTAATAGGAGCTATAATAAATTTTTACTGCGGTGTAGTCTTTGCCAATTCTGTTGGCCAGCTTTTGGCTAGTGCGGTTTGCAAATAATTAATAAAGGGTACATAGATGCCATCTATGTACCCTTGTCTAATAAGTATTTATAATGCTTTGCACAAAGCATTTACATATTTAGAATATAATTTCTTATCTTTCAATAATGATTGACGCATTTTGTAGGTCAATTCGATTTGTACTCCTTTCTTAGAAAGATTTTTATTACATATGTTATTAGGATGAGTTCCCGCTAGTCGCTTAGGTGCATTTACTGCACTAAAACCGGCTTTTTTTAATTCGGCTTTAACCTTAGATCCTAGTTTTTTATCTAAACCACCCACATATGTAACGCTGATCGACCCTTGGCAACCATGAATAGAAAGGGTTTTTTTAGATTTTGCTACCAGCTTTTTGCCGATAGGCTCGTTAAACTTACTTGATGTAATATGTAAGATGTTATTATTGCTTTTCTTTATACCCTCAAAAGTATATAAATCAGAATTAGTCTTTTTTGCTACTGACTTAGCTAGTTGGCAAGTTCCGATTTCGATTTTACCTCCATGTATGGCAATAACAGCAGTTGATGAAGGTCCATCGTAACTAGTAATACGGTAATCCTTGTTTTCAGTCTGTTTAGAGGCTAATTGACGGTAATTACTATAGACATCAGCTTGGGCTGTTCCTACCCAGAACAGAGGGATCAATAATACGGTTAACAATACGGTTGAAATTACTTTAAAAACTTTTCTCAATAATTTTTCCTACCTTTCATCGGAAATTAATAGTTATAACTATAGTGATCAGGCATATGTAATTTTTACCGGAAACAAGGATGAGTGTCAAAGTTAAGTTCTGCCGGTATAGGATAGAAGTGGACAATCACTTTTGATAGGTTTTTGCCTAGATAAAACAAAAACCAGTGCTTGATTATGTAAATAAATAGGACAAAATCAGCTTTAGTTTTATCAATCTAAATAGAATAATTTTGAAAGTGCTTGAAAGTTAAAGAATGATAGGTTATTCTATATTTGAAGTTGATAATCATTATCACTGTAATATTTAATATAAGTAGAATAAGTTGAAAAAGGGGTTGTTCAAGATGTTAGAAAAAATGCTAATATTTATAATATTAATATTAGCTATAGGATTTATATATTTACGATTTCGCAATGCAGCAAAAGGAGATGTTTGTAGCGGCTGTACAAGTGAATGTTCAGCTTGTCATATAGAATTAGAAGCTAGAAATGAAGCAAAAGAATAGGGGAAGGGGGCATAAAAATGAAAAGCTTATTAAGTGATTTAGAAATTGGGCAAAATGCTAAAATAGTAAAAGTCATTGGGAATGGTGCAGTCAGAAGACGAATGATAGATATGGGAATAGTTCCTGGTACGGTAGTAAAGATGGAAAGATATGCTCCTTTAGGGGATCCGTTTCAGATTAAGTTAAAAGGGTGTCATCTTTCTTTGCGTAAGGAGGAGGCTGAAACAGTTGTAATTGAAGCCCTTGGGGGTACTGGCAGATGAGTTCCAAAAAAATAACTATAGCACTTGCCGGGAACCCTAATTCGGGAAAAACTACTCTGTTTAATATTTTAACTGGAGCACGCCAGCATGTAGGCAATTATCCTGGTGTAACTGTAGAGAGAAAAGAAGGCCGGATTAAACATGATGGTTATGATATTAAGATAATTGATTTACCTGGTACCTACGGTTTAACCGCATATTCACCAGATGAATTAGTAGCTAGAAATGTGCTCCTAGAAGAAGAATTAGATTTAGTTGTAGATGTAGTAGATGCTTCTAACCTAGAGCGTAATCTTTATTTAACTATGCAGTTAAAAGAACTGGAAATACCTATGGTCTTGGCAGTTAATATGGCAGATTATGCGGAAGCTAATGGTATAACTATAAATTATGATTTATTAGCCCAATTGATTGGCATACCAGTAGTAAGAGTAGTAGCTACAAAAGGTGAAGGACTTGATGATTTACTAGACTTAATTACTCACAAGGAAAAAGAGAATATTCCGGAAAAGACTGTAAGATATAAAATAGAAATTGAAGAAGCTATAGCTAGGATAGAAGAAATGTTAAACTCGGATCTTAATTTAGAGATTTTTGATGCAGTAAAAAAAGATTCATCTAGATTAGAAAAATATCCTAGTCGTTGGTTAGCTATAAAATTATTAGAAGAGGACAAAGAGGTTACAGAAAAGGCACAGTCTATTTCTAAGATGGCTGGTTTACTGGACCAAGTAAAAAAAGATCGAGAAAGCATCGAACTTGATGCGGGGGATGATCTAGAAAATTTAATTGCTGAAGGCAGGTATGCTTATATTAGAGGTGCATGTCAGGAAGCAGTAAAAATAGTAGAATTAAATAAGGCCTCGAAGACAGAGCGAATAGATAAAGTGTTACTCAACCGTATAACAGGGTTACCTATATTTTTCTTTGTTATGTGGTTATTATTCCAATTAACTTTCGCCTTAGGTAACCCGATTGTAGAGTATTTAGAAGATTTGGTTGCTCTAGCTGGTGTAGCAGCAAGCAATGCTTTATCTCCAGGCTTATTAAATTCTCTAATATCGGATGGGATAATCGGTGGTGTAGGCGGAGTAGTAGTTTTTCTACCCGTAATATTATTACTTTTTCTTGGGATTGCTATTCTGGAAGCTACAGGTTATATGTCTAGGGCAGCTTTTTTAATGGACAAGATTATGCATAAAGTCGGTTTACACGGAAAATCTTTTGTACCGATGTTAATTGGATTTGGGTGTACTATTCCAGCTATAATGGCAACTCGTACCTTAGAAAACCCAAAAGATCGGTTAGTAACCATGTTAGTCACACCACTTATGAGTTGTGGGGCTAAATTGCCAGTATATACATTATTAATAGCAGCATTTTTCCCTAATCATATGGCAGGAAATATATTGTTTTCTATTTATATAATCGGTATTTTATTAGCATTGATAATGGCTAAAGTTTTTAGAACTTGGTTAGTTCCTGGAGAATCGGAACCTTTTGTTATGGAATTACCAGTTTATAGAATGCCTAAACTTAAAAGTGTAGCAATTCAAATGTGGGAGAGGGCTTGGCTTTATTTGCGTAAGGCTGGAACAATTATATTAGCGTTTGCTATCGTAGTATGGGCATTATTTACTTTTCCTATGGTAGATAGCCAAGGCATGAATTATGCTAGTGCTACAGAGCAAATGGAGAATAGTTATGCAGGTCGTTTAGGTAAAACTATTGAGCCGGTAATTGCCCCCATAGGTTTTGAATGGAAAACAGGTGTTGCTCTAATAGCAGGGTTTGCTGCTAAAGAAATTGTGGTTAGTACTATGGCAACTCTTTATAGTATGGGAGATGCTGATAGTGTATTAGAAGGTGGAACAGCGGAAGCGAAAAGCTTTGCTCAACTGACCCGGGAACAATCTGGATTTAATCAATTGACTGCTTTTGTGTTGATGCTTTTCATTTTAATATATGTACCTTGTATGGCAACTATAGCAGTAATTAAAAATGAGACTAATAGTTGGAGATGGCCGATATTTACTATTGGATATACGGTATCTTTAGCCTGGGTAGTATGTTTTGTTGTATATCAAGGTGGAATGTTCTTAGGTATAGGTGTATAAGGATTAATTAAACTATATTATAAATAATGATATGCCCCTTTATGTTAAACAGATAGAAACATAAGGGGGCATATTTTAGTATGAAGAAAAACTACTAATAGAAGTTTTGGATAGTTTTAATGATATAATGTTAAAGAGTAAATATAATATGGGGGAATTAGAAAGGCGGAGAAATTATGCTTAAAAACTTGGAGGCTTGTATATTTGAGGTTAAGGAAAATGGAATTGCGATTTTAACATTTAATCGTCCTAAACAATTAAACTCTGTTAACAAAGAGCTTACAGACGATGTTTTGGCAGTCTGTGCGGAAGTAAATAGCAATGATGACATTCAGGTGTTAATAATTACTGGGGCAGGCCCAGGGTGGTCCGCAGGCGGAGATATAGGAACTTTAGCTGCTATGGATAGCCCGGAAAAGGCTAAGCTTACATATGATTGGTCAACTAAAGTAGTTACAGCGATTTATGAGATTGAAAAGCCAGTAATTGCTGCTGTTAATGGTGCAGTAGCAGGGGCTTCTCTTGCTAGTATGATGTCTTGCGATCTTATTATTGCAGCTGATACAGCAAGATTTGGCTTTAACTTTATAAATATTGCTTTTACACCTGATAGTGGTGCATCATATTTCTTAACCCAAAAAGTTGGCTATCATAAAGCATTAGAAATCTTATGGTTTGGTAAAGTCTTAGATAGTGATGAAGCATTAAAACTAGGCTTGGTTAATACCGTTGTTGCTCCTGATCAAGTATTAGCAGAAGCAGAAGGATGGGCAGAAAGATTGCTAAAAGCTCCTCTTTATACGGTCTGGATGGATAAGAAACTAGTCAGGGCTGCACTGAAAAATGATTTTTATGAACAAGCTGAATTAGAAAGTTTAAATCAAGTTTTAGCTTGGGCATCAGATGATTTTAAAGAAGGAACCATGTCTTTTATAGAAAAACGCAAACCGAAGTTTACTGGTAAAAAACTATATGATTAAGCTTAATCATGCTTTAGAATGTATTTGAATGGCGAAAATCCTTACTAAATCAGTGTTAGTAGTAAATACTAGTATATATGGAAGAATTTTAAATAAAACTTCTTAGGGAATATTATTAGAAAAGAACTGCTAGTAAAAGATTTTACAATAATATTTTAAAATATTTACTGAGGCTATTGTTCACTATTATATTTTGCAGTATCATTCTGTCAAGCTACTATAAAGGAGGTATAACATGGCAACTTTGAAAATTAAAGATGATGTTTATTTTGTAGGAGTACAAGATCCTGACCTTAGAATATTTGATATCATAATGGAAACTAAGTTCGGAACTAGTTATAATGCTTATCTTATTAAAGGTAGTGAAAAAACTGTTTTGATTGAAACAGTAAAAGAAGACTTTTTTGATGAGTATATTAAAAATATTGAAGAAGTAGTTAATTTAACAGATATAGACTACTTGATTATGAATCATACAGAACCTGATCATGCTGGTTCCGTAGAAAAGCTACTCGAAAGGATTCCAGGTTTAACTGTCCTAGGTAGTGCTACTGCTATGACTTTTCTGGAAGCAATAGTCAATACTAGTTTTTCGCATAAAGCAGTAGAAGACCAAGAAATATTAAGCTTGGGGAATAAAACATTAAAGTTTATAAGTGCCCCATTCTTACATTGGCCTGATTCTCAATATACTTATTTAATAGAAGATAAAGTTCTATTTACGATTGATTCATTCGGTACTCATTATTCTGATGAACGCATGTTTAATGATTTAATCGAAGAAGATTTTACAGAATCGCTTAAATATTATTTCGATATGATAATGGGACCTTTTAAAAAGTATATATTAGAAGCTTTAGATAAAATTGAAAAACTAGATTATGAAATAATTTGTCCTGGACACGGCCCGATTTTAAGATCTAATCTTCCTTACTATATAGATTTATATAAAGGTTGGGCACAAGCTGGCATGCCAAAGGAAAAGGATGTTCAAGAAGTAGTTATAGCTTATGTTAGTGCACATGGTTATACGGAGATATTAGCTGAAAGTATTAAAGAAGGCTTGGAAACGGCGGGCACCTTTGATATTAAAGTATTTGATTTGGTTTATGCTGATTTAGATGAGGTTGTTGCCGCTATCGATGAAGCTGATGGTGTTTTAATAGGCTCACCAACGATTAATGGTGATGCACTTCCACCTATTTGGCAGTTATTAATTAGATTATCTCCTATAGTACATGCAGGAAAAGTAGCATTAGCTTTTGGTTCTTACGGCTGGAGTGGTGAAGCAGTTCCTGCTATAGAACATCGTTTGAATGCTTTACGGATGGAAACTCTACCTGGTTTTAGGGTTAATTTTAAACCTTCAGATAGGGAATTAGAAGATAGCTTTACTTTAGGAATGGATATGGGTAAAAAGATTTTAGAAAAAGCCCAAGATGCCTCTCAAACAAAATGGAGATGTGTAGTATGTGGTTACATTCATGAAGGGGAAGAACCACCTAATATTTGTCCAGCTTGTGGTGTAGGTAAAGAGAGTTTCGAAAAATTAGATTTAGAAGATGAACATCTCAATGATAGTAATAATGAATATGTAATTATCGGAGGCGGAATTGCAGCCTTGTCTGCAGCAGAAAATATTCGCCAAAGGGATACTACTGGTATAATTAAGATGATTACTGAAGAGGCTTATAGACCTTATTATAGAACGATGTTATCTGAATTATTAAGTAAAGAATTTAGTGATGCAAAACTCTATGTTCGTTCTGATTCTTGGTATAAGGAGAATAATATAGATCTTATTACTAATTGTAAGATAACTAATATCGACACTAAAGCTAAAAAACTAGTAGCAGAAGATAGCAAAGAGTTTTCCTACGATAAACTAATCATTGCTACTGGTGCTAGAAGTAATATTCCACCTATTCCCGGTGCGGATAAGCAAGCCGTATATAGTTTAAGGGATTTAGCAGATGCTTTAGAAATTAAAGCCAGATTTAAAGATATTAAAAAAGCCCTTGTTATCGGTGGTGGGGTTTTAGGTTTAGAAGCAGTTTGGGGAATGGTAAAACAAGGTATAGAAGTTACCGTAGTCGAGTTTAGTGACCGTATTATGCCTAGACAATTAGATGCTACTTTCTCGCAGAAATTACAAGATCTCATGGCAGCTAAAGGTGTGAAATTACATTTAGGTGTAGCTACTGACGAAATTATTGGTGATAGTAGTGCTACAGGGGTTAAACTAAGTGATGGAACAATTATAGAAACTGACTTAGTCTTACTCTCTACTGGTATAAAACCCAATGTAGAATTAGCAGACGAAGCAGGTCTAGTTATTAAACAAGGTATAATAGTAGATGAGAAAATGAGAACTAATATTAGTGATGTCTTTGCTATTGGTGATGTAGCCCAATTTGGAGAAAGAGTCATAGGTTTATGGCCGGTTTCTATGGAAATGGGCAAAATAGTAGCTTCGACAGTAACTGGTGACTGGTTAGAGTATAAGCAACCTGTCTTATCTACCTTGTTAAAAGCTTTTGATACTGATATCTTTTCTGTTGGTGAAGTTAATTGGCCCGATGGTGAAAGTCGTATAGTCGAAGTGAGTGACCCCAAGAACAATTACTATAAGAGAACCTTTATAGTAGATGGGGTCTTAAAAGGTGAAATAATCATGGGTACAGATGTTGATACTCGTAAAACCCTTCACGGTCTAGGACGAACTGAATCAGGGGAAAAGAAATATGATAAGTGGATATGTCGAGTATGTAATTATGTCCACGAAGGTTCAGAACCCCCTGATATATGTCCAGTATGTGGAGCAGGAAAAGATGCATTTGATCCGGTGGAATAGTAAATGAGATAAGATAAAATATTAGGTCAAATCTATTTATCCCGTATCATTAATTAATGATACGGGATAATTTTTACTTAATGAGGAATTAATATTAATTAAACATATTATAGAGATAAAGGGGTTTCTAATGCTGACTATATTAATCATGATATTAACTGGATTAATAGTAGGAATATTAAGCGCTATTTTAGGTATCGGTGGTGGGCTAATTATGTTGCCTGCTATCCAAATAATACTGAAGTTTGATCCTGCTACTGCAGTTGCTACTACTCTTTTAACTGTAGTATTAACTTCTTTCTCTGGTGCAATCGGACATTATCGTAATGGTAGAGTAAAGGTAAAACAATCGTTACTAATAGCTATAGGTGGCATAGTAGGAGTTATAATAGGTTCTTATATTTTTCAAGCTTATTTAACCCAAAACACCGATTATATACAATTACTCTTAGCTATAATGTTTCTTATAATGACTATTAGGATGTCTAAAGACTTATATAAAGAATTTAAAAATCCGGAAACTAAAGAAAACCGTGCAAAACTTTCTTCTCCAATATGGTTAGTTATTCTAGGTATAGTAGTCGGTTCTTTAACAGGGATGTTAGGTTTAGGTGGCGGTATTATTATAGTTCCAGTTATGATCTGGTTGTTCGGTTCAAAACCTATCGAAGCGGTAGGTACTACCTTGCTAGCTATGCTACCTATTGCAATAATCGGGGCTATAATAAAAATGGGTCAAGGATTTGTCAATCTGAATGCAGGTTTAATTATAGGTGTAGGAAGTATCATTGGGGCACAGATAGGGGTTAAAATTAGCCAGTTTGTTAATCCTAAACTTTTCAAAGTAATATTTATAGCGATATTTATTTACCTAGCTACTTCATACTTGATTCCAATTTTCGGATTTTAATGTAGATGTCTATAATAAAATCAAGCAAAATGCCTTAAATCACGATACTATTAATATCTAACATTTGAGGTGCTATTAATGAATATAATACTAAGGTTTAAACAAAGCATAGAAAACAATGTAAGATTATGGATAGCATTGTGGCTGTTGATACTTTTGAATGTCTTTGCTTTTATAACATTTAGCAAAAGGCTTTCATTGACGATAGCTTTATGTTTTATCATTTTAGCTTTATTAGGTGCTGCGGTATTAAGGCTTTTAGCTCAAGTTTCAGAAGAAGTTGAAATAGAAATATCACCGGAAATAAAGGCTAATGTAGATGAGATAATGTATGAAATAAAACCTCTATGTGAAGAAGTGTTTGATCAGGAAATAACTAAGGCTATCGATCCCATAATAGAAGAATTGCGGATAGATTTTTTTAAAGGTGTGAAATGGTTGTGGGAAGATAGTGAGGATTTTATTAATGATGTGGGGGAAAACTTAGGTGACACCGATTCTATTTTACAACTATTTACCTTAACAAATGAGGAAAGGCGAAAGATAGCTCAAGATTTACGTAATAGTGTTAGTGCAATCGATGCAACTATTTCAGGACTTAATAAAAGCAAGGAAAACGATTTTAAAACACTTAATGAAAAACTAGATATGCAAAGAGAAAATTTAAAAGAGACAATGGAAAAAGAAAAAGAAGTCTTCTACGAGCATATTTATAAAATATTAGTGCAAGAGGTTGAAACCGAAGAAGATTTTGATCCTATGGAGCATTTTGATACATATAAATTGGCTGATCAGTTTGCCCATATTATAGAACGGTCTTTAGATGAAAAACTTAGTGCTTTTCACGAGATGAGCCTTGAACATCTAGAGGAATTTTCCTCCGATATTGTAGGGAGAATGCAAAAAAACACTACATTACTATTAAATAACTTTCGTGATAACCAAACAGTTTTAGAAAGGTTAGTAAATGAATGTAGTGGGGAAAGCAACCTTTTATTACATAGATTAGATGAATTGTTAAGTAAAAATGTTTACTTACAGGAAAAGGCTAGTGAAATACTAGTTACTTTAGCTTGGGAAGATATACTCGTAGAAAAACGTTGGCAAGAGATGAAGGAAAAATTATACTTAACCAAAGATTTTGTGCGTAACAGTGTTGATGAGGAAGTAATAAATTATATAAAAGAGAGCGTAGATCAACAGATCCCGGGTATTTCTTATATGATTAAACAGGCTGAAGGAACGATATTTTATAAAAACTTATTAGATGCGGAATTAGTATTCCAAGTTTATCGGGGTAGAAAACTGACCAATCTTTTAGAAGAAGGGGTAAAAGTTTTACTGTTATTTATTAGGCCGATTGAAATGTTAGCTCATCGAAGTATTAGATTAAATGATAAAGGACTTAAAATGCGCAAGTATATGCACAAACGGACTAAAACAGGTGAGTTTGATGAAAACTTTAATAAAATTAAAAACTTGGTTGAAGAAGACAATTCGTTATTAGAAGGTTATTTGGAAGATATTTTTCCACAAGAATTTTACTCTTTTTGTAATAGCCACTATGTAAAAAGAAAGCCTAAAAATTTAAGTATAGCTGCTTGGTCATTATTCCTAAGTTTGATTGCAGATGAAATTGAAAATGATGAAATTTATATTTTAGTAGGTCTTTTATTAATAGTTCATAATTTGAGAAACAAATATATACATCCTCTTAAAAGCGCACTTTTAGAACTAGAGGATGAAAAGGAAATTGATGTTTTAAGGTATTTGACTTATCGTATTATTAATATTGTTATCCAAAATGAATTAAAGGGTACTACTAGTCTAAGCTATAAATATAATTAAAAACTAACTACTATTTAAGGAGCATGTGTATGATACCGCTTAGAGATAGTACTCATAGTGAAAAGTTTCCGATAATTACTATTTTATTAATAATTTTAAATATATATATTTATTTTAACACTACATTTCTAAATCCTACGGGGGTCGAAGAAACTTTTTTTGTTTATGGTTTAGTTCCGGCAAATTTCATAAGCGATACTAGTCTATTGACGCTTATTAGTTATACCTTTTTGCATGCTAGTCCTCTGCATCTTATCGGCAATATGTGGATATTATGGCTCTTCGGCGATAATGTAGAAGATAAAATGGGTAAAGTAAAATTCCTCCTGTTTTATAGTATTTGCGGAGTTTTAGCTGGTGTTAGTCATATTATCGTCAATCCTTATTCTTACATTCCAGTAATAGGTGCATCGGGAGCAGTAGCAGGTATAATGGGTGCATACTTTTTAATGTTTAGAAATGCGAAGGTACTCACCTTTGTTCCACCTTTCTTTTTATTCAATCTCCCAGCTTGGATATATTTAGGTTTTTGGGGCCTCTCACAACTATGGTGTGGTGCCCAATCTATATTTAATAGCGGTAGTTGTGGTCAAATAGCATTTTGGGCTCACATAGGTGGCTTTATTACTGGAATGATATTATATCGCTTTTTTATAGTAGAAAAGGTTAATTATTAACCTTTTCCATAATGGCAGCTGTTTCATTAAACTTCTTTAAATATTCCAGGATGTTTTCATCGGCAAATCTAGTTAAATCAGTCTCACTTTGTAAGAAGTATATAGTGTTTTCAATTCTAACCTGGCTAGCTTTTACATCTCGCCAATGTTTCTCTTCCTCAAACAAATTCATGCAATCTTGTAAATCATTGGCTCGTCCAGTTTCTAGACAATACGCAAAAGTTTCCAGGATCTCTATGTCTTGGTAATCAGGATGGACAAAGGACTTGGATATAATATTATTGTACATTTTCATATAAGTACTAATCCTTTTTAGGTTTTCCTCAGCCATATCTATATCTTCATAACATTTATCCATAAATATCTTATATAAATTAGGCCATTCATTGAGAATTAGTTTATATCTATCACAAGCTTTTTCAAATTCTCGATAACGAATTAAGTATACTTTCAAATCATGGTTAAATGTAGGGTTAGTAGAAGTTTCATTTTTGTTTTTAAATTTAATCTTGGTAAAAGGTATTATATTGTCATAGCTTATATTATTCTCATTAGCAGAAGGTTTTACTGGTGCATTATTAGGTTCATGAGGTTCTAAATTTTCCTTTTCCACCATACTATAGCGACTCTCGAGCAATTTATTAATATAGTTAATATGTTGGTTTAATGATTCAGTCTCATATAAAGATTTAATGCACATTTTTACATCTTTAATTGCTTCCTCTTTATTTTTACTTGTTTTTTTAGCGTTTTTGCGGCTTTTATTATAAGCTTGTAATTCTTTATTAACTTTTGGAGTCAAATGCAGGGATAATAATATTTCTAAATCTTCTTTTACTAACTGGTTAGCAGGTGCTAGATAGTTCTTGCTTATATAAAATCTAGTATTAGTATTAGGATAATAATAAGGTCCCAGCTCTAAAAGAAAGCCATTTTCTTGAAAATAACCTGCCTCATCTTCGATCCCTATATCTTCTAATAGTTCACACCACTTGTTCAGGTTTTTATTTGTCTCTCCTTTTTCTTTAGTCTCTAATAGCTCAGTATATGTTTTTAAGTGTATGGTTAATAGAGAATCATAGTAGTAAAACAACACTTGATTGGGTGAATAGTTTTCCATAATAGAAAAGTCTATCCAACTCACAGTTTCTTTATTAAGGAAAGTAAAAAACATTACTCCAACCCCCTCGTTTTATATCTATATTTAAACTTGATAAACTACTTCTACATTTTACCATATATTCCCT
>DASRMR010000012.1:0-27066 GCA_035647815.1 Syntrophomonadaceae bacterium | reverse complement strand
CCCGTTCCCA
The DNA here is from genome assembly GCA_035647815.1 of Syntrophomonadaceae bacterium. Lineage (GTDB taxonomy): Bacteria > Bacillota > Syntrophomonadia > Syntrophomonadales > Syntrophomonadaceae > JAAYRQ01. The sequence continues at coordinate 27,056 of DASRMR010000012.1, read as the reverse complement.
TCTCGAACACGGCAGTTAAGTCCTCCAGCGCTGATGGTACTATTCTTTAAGAATGGGAGAGTAGGTCATTGCCAGGAATTATTTTATTTCTGAATAATCTAAGCTTTGTGTGTAGTGCATGAAGCTTTTTTGCTTTTCTGAGGTAATCTCAGGTTTGAGTTATCTGGGTATTTTAACACGGATTTACGCGGAAGTCATAAAAAGTCTGCGTGAGTCCGTGTCTATTTCCCCCCATCCTTTTAACAACTGATATAATAGTAATGTTAAACAATTTACCTAGGGGGAAGGAAATGCGAAAACAGATATTAAGCTTTTTCATACTAATAATGTTTATTAGTTTATCAGGTTGTAGTCAAGGAGCTAAAAATCTAGATGATGAGGCAATACCAACAGTAACAGTTATGAAAGTAAAACAAGAAGAGTTATTGGTGGAAAAGGTTTATGATACGATCTTGGAATTAGATGAGGAACAATATATTTCTGCACAAGTCTCTGGCTATGTTCAACAAATTTATACTGATGAGGGTGAATTAGTGAGACCAGGGGATAAAATAGCTCTACTAGATAATAAAGATATTTCTGTATCTGTTCAACGCTCTAATCAGGAAGTACAGATAGCCCAGAATAAACATGAAAAAATAGAAATGAATTTAGATGAGGCAGTTAAAGATTTAGAACGTAAAAAACAGCTTTATCAGGCAGGAGCTATATCACAAGCAGAACTAGAAAAATCCGAACTGGAATGGCAGCGTTTGTCTAAAGATAAAGAGCAAACATATAGCCAATTGGAGCTAGAGTTAATTAATCAAAGTGAGATCAATCAAAACAGAAGTAGTTGTGAAATAACTGCCCCAGATAATCTCTGGCTGACAGAAAAACTAGTTAAAGTAGGAGAATATATAAACCCTGGTCAACCAATATTTAAAGCTGGGAAAAGAGAACATCTTATTATGAATATGGAGTTACATCGTGATGAAATAAAAGGCTGGGCAAAAGGCGATAAAGTTGAAGTAGAAAGTCAGGGAGAAAAAAGGGAAGCAGTAATTACAAATATCAACCAGATAGCACGATCAGGAAGCGAGCGTTCTAGAGTACAGTTAAGAGTAGAAAACAGTCAATTAGACTGGTATCCAGGATCTTTAGCTCAAATCAAGAGTGGACAAGGAATGGGCCAACAAGTCTTAGTTCCGGCGAAGTCCATTTATCAAGGTGAAAATCCCTATGTATATATTGTTAAAGATGAAACTGTATACCGACAAGAAGTCAAATTAGGTTTAATTGAAGGTTCAAAAATAAGTGTGACCGGACTAGAAGATGAGGCATTAGTCGTTACTGGTGGCTTACATCGCCTTACAGATGGTCAATTAGTAAACATAAGAGAAGGATATTAATTTATGATTGAAAAAATCTTAAAACGCAGGATGATAGTAGGATTGACCGCACTGCTTATAATTATTATTGGTCTTATAACTTTATATCAACTTCCACGTAGGGAAGTACCTCTTATCGAACATCCCTTAGCTATGATTACGACAGTATATCCAGGGGCCACTGCTAGTCAAGTCGAACAATATGTGACGGGAAAGATTGAAGCTGAGTTAGCAGGTATAAGTGGTCTAGATGATGTAAGCTCTACTTCCCAGCCTAATTTATCTCAAATTACGGTAAAAGCTGAATCTAAAGGTGATAATACTAAGGTTTGGAACCAAGTTCAACAAAAGCTGGAATTGGCACAATCAAAGTTTCCTGATGGGGTTCAAGCGTCTCAGTTAGAAACTGATTTGCAAATGCAAGGAGTTTCTATTTATCAGATAGTAGCAGAACATGAGGCAGATTTATATTTCCTTAATGACTTTTTAGAAAAATGGGAAATAGCTTTTAACCAAGTACCTGGTATATCTCTAGTTCAGGTACAAGGGATGCCAGAATCTGAGGTTCTTTTAGAAGTTAATCCGACTTTAATGCTTAATGCGGGACTTTCACCGCAGCAGATAACACATAGTTTACAAGGTGAAATTACACCATCTCCACCTGGCAAATGGAATTTAGATGAAATGGTTTTTCCCTTACGGATAGAAGACACAAAAGAAGTCCAGGACTTAGTTGATTTACCCCTATTAAGGGAAGGTAAGCCTACTATATATTTAGGTGATATGGCAGAAATTAAAGAGGTTTTTAAGCCTGATCGAAATATGGTCACTTATCAGGGTAAACCATCTGTTTCCTTAAGTTTCTTCGTTAGTTCGGGAATAGACCTGGTGAAAGTTGATCGGGAGATTTCAAATGTTATAAGTGAAATGGAAGCAGAGCTACCAGAGGTTTTACAGCTTGCTCAGGTATATACTCAAGCAGATGCTATAAGTGAAATGTTTAGTAGTTTAGGGATAGCATTTTTATTAGCATTATTTTTCGTAGTCTTGATATCTTCAGCAGGTTTAAACCGTTATGCGTCTTTAGGTGTAGCGGTAACTATACCTTTAGCAATATGTGGGGGGATATTGTTACTTCCTGTGGCAAATGTCGATATGAATCAGATTTCTTTAATCGCATTTATAATTGTATTGGGTATTTTAGTCGATGATGCCATAGTAGTTAATGAAAATATTAGTCGTCACCGTATCGAAGGGAAAAATGCAAGAGAAGCAGTTATAGAAGGAACCCGAGGAGTAGCCTCATCAGTAATTGTCTCCACCATTATAATTGTATTAGCTTTTTCACCTTTAATGCTCTTATCAGGTAGTGCGGGAGATTTTATTCGCCCCCTTCCTACTGTTATAATTGCAACTATTATATTTTCAACATTAGTGGCTCTGTTTTTTATTCCGGTTTATAGACATTGGTTAGAAGAACGCCTAAAGAGTCCAGAAAAGTTACTAGATAATGGCTGGCTAGATAAGCCACTAAACCGCCTACAAAACTACTATATGAATACTATTTTGCCTTTAATATTAAATAAGCCTAAAAAGTATGTGGCCCTATGTCTCTTAGTAAGTTTAATTGCTTATGCTCTTATTCCCATGCTACCCAAGGAATTTTTCCCTGATGTGGAAAGAGAAGAGATTTTCGTGGAAATTGAGTTACCCGAGTCTTATTCTCTGCCTGCTAGCCGGATGGAAATAGGTGAGGTAGAGAAACATATTCGTCAACAAACTGGAGTCAGAGAAGTGAACACATTTTATGCTACTGCTATGCCCAGAATATTCGCTATGAGTGGTGCTGCTGGTGTAGGACAAAATAGTGCTAATATGCTAGTCTTTGCAGATACTAGTAAAGTGAAATCACGGCAGTTAAAAGACCAGTTAATTAAGGATCTTAATCATATTTTCCCCATGGCACAGTTTACTTTTTCAGTAGTCGAAGCAGGTCCTCCCATAGGAGCTCCTATCTCTTTACGGTTAGTTAGTGATTCGCTAGAAGAACTACAAGCTTTAACTGATGAGCTAAAACAGCTATTTTTAGCTCAAGCTGGTGTTATCTCGGTAAGCGACGATTTAGGCATATCTTCACCATCGTTAGTGTTTGTGCCCCATGGGCAATCTATGCACTTACATCATGTTAATCAGCAACAGCTAGGGCAAGCCCTACGATTATATGGAGAGGGAATAAAAATCGGGGAAATTGAAAACAAAGAAAAACTAGAAGATCTTCGTTTAAGATACAAGGGCGAATTAAAAGGACTTAGCCAAGATCTTTCAGAGCTTTTTCTATTTAATGAACTAGGGCAATCGATTTCGCTAGATTATATAGCACAACCGCAAACTAAATTAGAGTTAACGAATATAGTTCATTATAATTACCAACGCAGTAATACTATTCGTGTTTATGTGGATAACCACACATCGGCAGATAAGCTTTTAACTGGGATTGATCCCAATATAGAAGAATTAATTAGTAAATACTCTGCAAGTCAAATTGAAAACACTGGTGAAAGTGCTGCTCGTTCGGAAGTCTTTATTGAAATAGGAAAGATCTTTCTAATTGTTGTTTTCCTATTACTCCTAGTGATGCTCGTACAATTTAATTCAATACGATTGGCGCTAATTATTATGGCGACAGTACTACTGAGTAGCTCTGGTGCTTTATATAGCTTATTTATTACTAGTACCCCACTAGGGTTTATGGCTCTGATGGGCGTAGTAAGTCTAGCTGGTGTTGTTGTACGAAACGGAATTATATTAATAGAGTTTATGGAGGAAAGATTGCGCGAAGGGATGAACCTCATCGAAGCAATAAAATTAGCTGGAGGACAACGATTAAGGCCAATTCTGCTTACTACCGGAACTTCATTTTTCGGACTTATGCCTTTAGCATTAGGCAGTAACCTTTTATTTAAACCACTAGCAATTTGTATTGCAGGAGGATTACTTTATTCGTCAATCTTAACCTTAGTTTTACTTCCTTGTGCATATTATATTTACCGAAACAAAATTGCTCAAAAAACGAATATATCAATATCAGATGATAAACAAATAGATATAAATTAGCAGATATAATTTATCTGTCTGTATATAGGAAATAATGATAAGAGCTGCTAAAGTAGGAGCTTTTCGGTCGTATGTGCACACTTTTAATAGATAATGAATATTATGATGTAAAGTGACGATAAGTTTAATAAACTTTAAGTTGTGGAATACTTAGAAAAAAAAGGATGTCGATAGTTATAATGTCTAAATCGCTATTAACTGATACTAAAGAAGAAGCCGTTTTATTACCGATTTGCGCTTTTTGCCGCAATGTACCAGCAAAAGGAATAAAAGGTGGTTACCTTATAAACAAGTCTTTTATTTGTTTAGATTGTGAGAAGAAAATTCTAGATACTACGATTGGAAGCCCTGCATATCAAGAGATGTTGGAATTAATAAAAGGAATTATTAAATAAGCACCAGACTGGTGCTTATTTTTTTGCCATTTTTATTCAATTTTAATATACAATGTTATAGGAATCATAATAAAAGTTGTGAGGAGAGCTATGAAAAACATATATAAGAGTTTATTTGTAGTAAATCCTATTTCTGCTAATGGGCGGACTCCTAAAACATGGGGAAATATAGAAAGATATCTTAAGCAAAGGGGCTTAAAGTTTGATGTTAGGTATACAGATATGCCTAGGGAAGCTATTACTATAACTCGTGAGGCACTACAAGGCGATTATCAGCATATTTTATCTGTCGGTGGTGATGGTACACTCAATGAAGTGGTCAATGGATTTTTTAATAATGATGGTAGCAAAATCAAAGAAGATGCTTATTTATCTTTGATTCCTATGGGTACTGGGGGGGATTTTGCTCGGATGTTAAAATCATCTTCTCATCCCCAGAAGATATATGAGATTTTAGCCCAGGGTAAGGAAAAAAAGATTGATATTGTCCGCTCCACTTTTACAGGGTGGAGTGGCCAAGTAGAATCCCGATATTATCTTAATGTGGCTGATGTAGGTGTGGGCAGTGAAACAGTATATCATGTAAATCGTAATAGCAAGGTATTTAGAGGATTTTTATCTTTTCTTGTCTTTGGCATTTATAGCATTTTAACTTATGACAATAAGTTATTAAATGTTAAAGTAGATGATAGAAAAGTATATGTAGGTAAATCTAGTATGGTAGTAATAAGTAATGGTTGCTATTTTGGTGGGGGTATGAAAATTGCTCCCTATGCTAGTTTAGATGATGGTTTATTAGATATAATTATAGTTAAAGATCTAAGTAAACTAGGCTTGCTCAAACATGTGAAGGGGATTTATTCTGGGCAACATCTCAATGACCCGAATATTAAGTTTATGAATGGTAAAAAAACCGAGATATTATCTGATCAAAAAGTTTATTTAGAAATAGATGGTGAAACGCCAGGTACTGGCAACCTTGAATTCCAGATAATGCCGCAGGAGATAAAATTACTTATATAGGATGAATTACAATGTTTAAGACCCCGATTTATACGGCCCTATTAGCTTATGTAGAAGAAAATAATATTAGATTACATATGCCCGGACATATAGGAAACCCCAATAATATAGTTGAAGAATTGCAAATGGTAGCTAAGATTGATATTACTGAAGTACCAGGAATTGACGATTTACACTCACCAGCTGGCGCCATAAAAGAAGCAGAGATTTTACTGGCTGAGGCTTATAAGGCTAATAGTAGTATGATTTTGGTAAATGGGGCTAGTTCAGGAATACATGCTATATTATTAGCAGTAGCTGAGGCAGGCAAAAAGGTATTAATTCCGCGTAATGCCCATCGCTCTTTTTATGGTGGTTTAGTATTATCTGGTTTGTGGCCTGATTATTTGCCTAGTGAAGTCGAAGCTAATACGGGTATAATCTTAAGTGTTACACCTGATACAGTTAAGGCTGCCATAAAACAAAGAGATGATATTAAGGGGGTATTTGTTACTAGTCCTAGTTATTATGGGACTACACTTGAAATTCAACAGATGGCTGCTGAATGTCACAAACACGATATTCCCTTATTTATAGATGAGGCCCATGGTAGTCATTTTGCTTTTCACGAATCATATCCAGCCCCGGCCTTATGGCAAGGAGCTGATGCGGTAGTAAACGGCTTACATAAGACTTTACCAGTTCTTAATCAAGGTGCCTGTTTACATATGGCTTCCCGTATGGATGAAAACCGAGTAAAGGCTGCCATGAGTCTTATTACTACAACTAGTCCATCTTTCCCCCTTTTGGCTTCTATAGATTTAGCTAGGGCGCTAATGCAGAAAAGTGGTCAAAACTTACTAGAAAATGCTTTGCACTTATCTAATGAATGCAAGAACAATATCAGCACAATTAAAGGAGTCCGAATCTTATCAGAAGAACTTAAAGATATAAATGGAGTTTTCGAAATAGATCCTTTGAAAATTTTAGTAAATGTAAATGATCTGAGTATAAATGGTTATGAAGTAGCTAGTATTTTACACCGAGAATATAATATTCAAATCGAGCTACAAGAGGAGTCAGTTATTCTAGCTATGTTTTCCATGTTCCATGAACTAAAAGATTGGGAACATTTTTATTATGCCTTAGAACAAATCGCTTTAAGGTATAATAAGGGCAGACCTAAAATGAACCGAGGAGTAATTCCCCCCTTACCTAGTGTAGTAATTTCTCCCCGACAAGCTTATTTTAGTGAAAAAAGGATGGTTAAACTCGAAGAAAGCCTAGGTCTTATTGCAGGTGAAGTCGTGGCAGCTTATCCTCCAGGAATTCCTTGTCTATTGCCTGGGGAACTAATAACTGGTGAAATTATAGATTATCTTTTATATTTAAGAAGTAACAACATTCGTATTCAAGGGCCACGAGATCAAAAGTTATTAACTATAGATATTATTGAATAGTAAAGAATGGGGCGATACCATTTGAACCAAAATGCTTTATTTATAAGCTTAGAAGGTATAGATGGGGCTGGGAAATCATCCTTAAAAGACCATTTGGTCAATTATTTAAAGGATGTTAAAGTTGTATGTGTGAGGGAACCAGGGGGAACTGATATATCGGAAAAGATACGGGACTTACTTTTAGATGTAAGAAATGAAGAAATTCTCCCTAAAACTGAAGCTATGTTATATGCTACTGCCCGTAGCCAATTAGTTGAGGAAGTAATTCGTCCTGCATTGATGGCAGGAAATGTCGTTATAGCTGATAGATATATTGATTCAACTATCGCTTATCAGGGTTATGCCCGGGGGCTAGAAATAAAGTTTTTGCAAGAACTAAATGATCTGTCGACATCAGGTTTAAAGCCTGATTTGACACTACTTCTAGATCTTGATCCTGTAATAGGACAAAAGCGTAAACAACTAGGAATACCGGATAGGTTGGAAAAAGAAGGCCTTTTATTTCAGGCTAAAGTCAGAAAAGGGTATTTAAACATAGCCAAGGAAGATCCTAACCGGGTAAAAGTTTTAGATGCTAGTTTATCTAGCGAAGAAGTAGCTAGTAATGCTATTAAAGTCGTGGCGGAATTTCTAAAGATAGGTGTAAAAAATGAAGATTGACCGTGACAAAAAGGGCTTGAGTAGCTATTCACCTCTTAAAAAAACTAATTTTCCCGAAATAAGGGGTGGAGAAGTATCTAGCTTTGAAAAAGAGCTAGATTCTAAAAAAGAGGGTCAAAAACAGTTCATAATGCAGGAATTATTAGGGGAAATAGATGATGTAAATTATAAGCTAGCTCAAAGTTTAACGATAAATGACTTGATGAAATATAAAATGTTAGTCAAACAGTTTTTAAAAGAAGCCTCTGACCAGGCATTTTTGCTTAACCAACAACGAGGTAGAAGCAGGAGGGGCAGAAGCATTTTGCTTACTATTAAGACTATTGACCGAGAAGTAGAAGAGATGCTAGAAAACTTTATGCGTAAGCAGACGAATTCAACGGAAGTCTTAGAGCAGTTAGACAAGGTTAGAGGAATGCTAATAGACTTAATGATATAATTAGAGTGGTGAAAAAATAATGAACCATTTCTCTGAGATAATAGGACAAGATGTAGCTATATCGCTTTTGCAAAGTTCTATAGATAAAAGACAAGTTAGTCATGCCTATCTGTTTATAGGCCCGCAAGGGGTAGGAAAGAAGTTGACTGCTTTATCTTTTGCTTGGCAATTAATAGCGATTGATGATCAAGATGCTAGGATATTCTGGCTAGACCAAGTTCATCCAGATTTAATGATTATAGAGGTTCAAGAAAAGAAGACTGTAATTACCAAGGAACAGATAACTAAAGAAATGGAACCGTGGTTAGCTTTAAAGCCATACCGGGCAAAACATCGTATAGTAATAATAAAAGATAGTCATCTGATGAGTGATGAGGCAGCTAATGCTCTATTAAAGACTTTAGAAGAACCACCTCCATATGCAGTAATAATACTAGTTGCAGATCAAAGCCGACTATTAGAAACGATAGTTTCTCGGTGCCAGATAATAAAATTTTCTGTAGTTACAGACCATATAATTGAACAACACTTAATAAATAAAGGTGTTGAGGCAACTCTAGCCTTAGAAGTTTCGAAACTTGCCCAAGGTAGTGTAGCATTAGCAGAACAGTTTATACAAGATGAAACTATAAGAGAAAAATGGGACCAAGCTAGAGAAATGATAAAAGATTTAAGTAGTCGAGATGTTGCTCAAATTTTTACAGTAGCAGAGGCTATAGATAAGGATACGGAGTTATTTACTAATATGTTGGAGACCATATTAAGGGATATTCTCATTTATAAAACTACTAAGCAAGAAACTTTAGTTGTAATTTCTGATAATATTATATTAGCCAACAATTTAAAGATTGATGAAATTAATCAATTAAGAGCTGCTATAAACAAAATTAACCAATTAAAAAGAAATTATCGCCGCCATGTAAACTCCATGCTGATAAGTGTAAATATAGCAAAAAATATATGGCAGGCTTTCCATTAGAAGAACTGAGGGGGTTATGAGATTGGCGTGGGTAGTAGGAGTTAGATTTAAGCCCGCCGGTAAAATATATTACTTTGATGGTGAGCATTTAGACTTAAAAGCGGGTGATGCTGTTATAGTTGAAACTATCAGGGGGATAGAATACGGACTAGTTGCTATAGGCAAAAGGAATATAGATGAAAAAGATTTAGTATTACCACTTAAAAAAGTGATACGGCAAGCTTCAAGTGAAGATATTGAAGGGTTTAACAGTAACCAAGATAAAGAAAAAGAAGCATTACAAATATGTCGTAATAAAGTTAAGCAACACAACTTACCTATGCGGTTAATTGATGTTGAATATACTTTTGATATGGGTAAGGTCATATTTTACTTTACTGCTGAAGGTCGGGTAGATTTTAGAGAATTAGTCAAGGACTTGGCCTCCGTTTTCAAAACTAGGATTGAGTTAAGGCAAATAGGAGTTAGAGATGAAGCTAAAATGTTAGGTGGGATAGGATCTTGTGGCCGCATAGTATGTTGCAAGACATTTCTAGGTGAATTTGAGCCAGTTTCAATTCGTATGGCCAAAGAGCAAAACTTATCCCTTAATCCTACTAAGATATCAGGGATTTGTGGTCGCTTAATGTGTTGTTTAAAATATGAAACAGAGCATTACCAGGAAAGCAAGATAAATAGCGGAGGGCACAAGAATGGAGAAGACTGTTCAAGAGCTAAAAATAATAATCCGGGAACTGGTTCTGGAGGTAGGAGATCTTAAAGAACGGATTACTAATATAGAAAAAGAAATGGTAAGACATGAAGAGCCTAAAGTGTTAGAAACTCCAGCTTATAGTATGAGTTTAGAAGGCGAAAGCTATGAAAATTTAGGCAAGTTATATAAGGAAGGTTTTCATGTATGTCCTATGGCTTTCGGACAGGCACGAGAAGAAGAATGTCTTTTTTGTGTAGCTTTTATGGAAAAGGAGTAAAAATGGAAGTTTTAGATGACCTCGTTTTAGGTGGTCTAAAAGTTATTCAAGCTAAAACAGGGTATAGATTTTCTATCGATGCAGTCTTATTAACGCATTTTTGTTCTCTAGAAAAGGTTAAAAAAGTAGTAGACTTAGGAACTGGAAGCGGAGTAATTCCTTTGTTACTTACTTACCGAAAACCAGATTTAAAAATAACGGGTATAGAGATACAAGCCCAGATGGTTGATCGGGCTAGGAGAAGTGTACAATATAACCGACTAGAAGAAAATATAAAAATATTAAATATAGATATAAAAGAACTTAAAAATTATTTAACAGGGGGATTTGCTGACTTAGTAGTAGTGAACCCTCCTTTTTTTAAGCAAGGCGAAGGCAAAATTAGCCTTAATCAAGAACAAGCTATAGCTAGACATGAATTAAAGATATCTATGGCTGAAGTAGTTGAAACAGCTGCTTATCTATTAAATGATGGTGGCAGATTAGCCTTAGTTCAAAGAGCTGATCGTTTAGTCGAAATTATTAATCTGTTTTCGTCAAATAATATTAATCTAATCAGAATGCGCTTAGTTTATTCTCATATAAATAGCGAGGCTAAGTTAGTTTTAATCGAAGGTCAAAAAAACAGTCATGCTAAGCTAAAGATAATGTCGCCTTTAATTATTTATCAGCCTGATGGGGAATATAGTGAAGAAATAAAAGAGTGGTACGGATAAAATATGACTATGAAAGATGGATTTAATCGTGGGTAAACTATACATATGTGGGACTCCTATCGGTAATATGGAAGATGTAAGTATAAGGCTTTTAAAAACACTAAGAAAAGTAGATTTAATTGCTTGTGAAGATACTCGTCAAACGGTTAAAATCTTAAACCGATATAAGATTAAAAAACCTCTGCTAAGTTATCATGAACATAGTGATAAAAATCGGGAAGATAATTTATTACAAAAGCTAATCGAGGGTGAAAAAATAGCTCTAGTGTCTGATGCAGGCATGCCTACTATTTCAGATCCGGGGGAGGGCTTGATAAAAAAGGTTATTGAAGCAGGAATAGATATAGAAGTTATACCAGGACCTTCAGCTCTTACTGCTGCACTTAGCATATCAGGATTAGATACGAGTTCATTTATATTTGTAGGTTTTTTGCCTGCTAAACAAAAGAGACGTCAGGAAGAATTACAAGATTTCCTAGATGAAAAGCGGACCATAATATGTTATGAATCTCCACACCGTTTATTAAGAACATTAAATGATATCGAACTTGTTTTAGGGCAGGATAGAGAAATAGTAGTAGCACGAGAAATGACTAAAAAGTTCGAAGAAGTTATAAGAGGTCATGTGGGAGAAGTAATAGAGCATTTTACTAAAACAGCACCTAGAGGGGAAATATGTTTACTTATAGGTAAGAAAACTAGTAAAGAAGAAGTAGAGTTTGAACAAGTGATTGATGAAGTAAAAACACTAATTGCTTCTGGGATAGATAAAAAAGAAGCCTTCAAAATGAAGGCTCAAGAATATTCAATAAAGAAATCAATAATTTATAATTACTTTGTGGAAAACAAAGATTAATATATATTAACTGACCGCTTTTGATAATTCAGTCATACAATGTTTACAAAGATTTTTCCCTTTGTAATTTATTACATCCTCAGCATTGCCACAAAAAATGCAAGCAGGTTCGTATTTTTTAAGAATAATTTTTTCGCTATCGACATAAATTTCTAAAGCGTCTTTTTCCTCTATACCCATAGTGCGTCTTAATTCGATGGGAATTACTATACGACCTAACTCATCTACTTTTCTAACTACTCCAGTTGATTTTAACATATTATACAACCCTCCCTTTATTTGACATAATTCTCACAAGACAAATATACCAGCACTGGTAGAAAAAGTCAAGTTATTTTTCAACATTTATGGACAAAAAGCTGGTGTGTACATTTAAAAGGGGCTAATATGTTAATTAGTAGGCGTGTTTTGTACTAAATTGCGACATTTCAATCACCTATAGGACAAAAATTACATTTAACGCAATTTTATCCTCGGGATATAATTTAGTAATATGTGGTAAACTAGATTATTGTATTAGTGAAAATATAGCTAGCTATTAAGTTGTCAATAGCTAGATTTTTGCTTAATATATAAACAAAATATAAAAGATATTTTTAAGTGATCAGGAGGGACTAACTTTGTCGGAGAAAAAGACTTACTATATTACTACTCCTATTTATTACCCTAGTGATAATCTACATATTGGTCATGCTTATACAACGGTTGCAGCTGATTGTATGGCTAGATTTAAAAGGCTACAAGGCTTTGATGTATTTTACTTAACTGGTACTGATGAACATGGGCAAAAAATAGAAAAAGTAGCTAGAGATAATCATAAAGAACCTCTCGACTATGTCGATAACATAGTGGAAAATATTAGGGATTTGTGGGATAAGTTATTGATAACTAATAACGATTTTATTCGTACTACTGAATCGAGACACAAGGAAGTAGTTGAAACTCTATTTAAAAAAGTTTATGACCAAGGCGATATTTATTTATCACAATATGAAGGCTGGTATTGCCTGCCTTGTGAAACATTTTTTACTGAAAGGCAACTAGAAGAAGGTAAATGTCCGGATTGTAAGAGAGAAGTAGAACTTCTTAAAGAGGAAAGCTATTTTTTCAAAATGGGCAAATATGCAGATCAACTGTTAAAACATATCGAAGATAATCCGGAATTTATCCAACCGGACTCTAGGCGTAATGAAGTAACCAATTTTATTAAAGGTGGCTTAGATGATTTATGTGTATCTCGTACTACTTTTAAGTGGGGGATACCTGTACCATTTAACCAGGATCATGTTGTTTATGTATGGTTTGATGCTTTGATAAACTATTTGAGTGGGATTGGCTATGGTAAAGATTTAGACTTATACCAAAAATATTGGCCAGCTGATGTGCATTTGATGGCTAAAGATATACTAAGGTTCCATGCTATTATATGGCCGACTATGTTGATGGCAGCCGGTGTACCACTTCCAAAGCAAGTATTTGCCCATGGGTGGATTATGCTAGATGGTGGCAAAATGTCTAAATCTATGGGGAATGTAGTCGACCCGGTAGTTTTAGTAGATAAGTATGGGGTAGATGCAGTTCGTTATTATCTTTTAAAAGAATTAACTTTTGGACAAGATGGTCAATATTCAGAAGAAATGCTAGTTAGCCGGATTAATTCTGATTTAGCTAATGACTTAGGCAATTTAGTTAGCCGTACTACGGCTATGATCGTCAAATATTTTGATGGGAAAATTCCTGAACCTGTTGTTAAAGCAGAGGTAGATGAAAGTCTTATAAAGGCTGCGAATACAGCTTATCTAGAAGCTACCGAGAAGCTAGAAAAGCTAGATTTTGCTAATTATGTAGCTGCAATTCTTAAATTAGTATCGAGAGCGAATAAATATATTGATGAAACAGAACCTTGGCTCTTAGCTAAAGATGAAGCTAAAAAAGATCGCTTAGCGACAGTAATGTATAATTTAGTAGAAAGTATTCGTATAGCTGGTATTTTGTTTAGTCCAGCGATGCCGACTTTCGCGGTAAGGTGTAATGAACAATTACCTTTATTTGCAGATATAAATAATATGACCTGGGATGATGCTGGTACCTGGGGACTTAGTAAAGCTAATTTAACCGTAAATAAAGGTGTACCACTTTATCCCCGTATAGACCTAAAAGATTTGGAGGAAAAAGTTGTGAATGAAGAAGTAAAAGTTGAAAAAGTTGTCGAAAAGGTGGAGCCAGAATATATCACTATCGATGATTTTGCTAAAGTTGAATTAAAGGTAGCTGAAGTCATAGCTTGCGAAAAGATGGAAAAGGCGGATAAGCTTTTAATACTTAAAGTAAAAATAGGTGAAGAAGAGCGTACTATAGTATCCGGAATTGCCAAACAATATGCTCCAGAAGATTTGATTGGTAAAAAAGTAGTAGTAGTAACTAATCTTAAGCCAGTTAAATTAAGGGGCACTTTATCTGAAGGTATGATATTAGCAGCTTCAGATCGAGCAGATGACTTAGTAGAAGTACTTATGGTCGATACTATACCATCAGGAAACCTGGTAAAATAAGAAAATAGGAGTAGAAATTATATGTTAATAGATACTCATGCACATTTACAAGATAAAGCTTTTAAAGATGATTTGGATGAAGTTTTAAAACGGGCCAAAGAGGCCGAAGTCGATAAGATTGTTTGTGTTGCCTATGATTTTGAATCATCACAAAAAGCAGTAGAATTAGCCAACAAATATGAACATATTTATGCTGTTATAGGTGTTCATCCCCATGCTGCTAAAAGATATACGAGTGAAATGGGTGCCCAGCTTTTTGATCTAGCTAAAGATCCTAAAGTAGTTGCCATAGGTGAGATGGGATTAGACTATTATCGTGACTTATCACCTCGTGATCAGCAAGCAAAAGCTTTTAAGGAACAGATTAAATTAGCTCAGGAACTATATAAGCCGATTGTTATTCATGATCGTGATGCTCATCAGGATGTTTTAGATATAATCAAAAAGGAAAAAGCGGGCAAAAATGAAGGAATAATGCACTGCTATTCAGGTCATGTGCCATTAGCAATTGAATTAATGAAACAAGGTTTTTATATTTCATTAGCTGGCCCTCTTACATTCAAAAATGCTAAAAAGACTCATGAAGTTGCGGCTAAAATTACTCTGGACAAGATTGTAATCGAAACAGACTGTCCCTATCTAACTCCAGAACCACACAGGGGGAAACGCAACGAACCGGCTTATGTTAGGGAAGTAGCTAAAAAACTAGCAGAGCTAAGGGGTAAAAGTATAGAGGAGATAGGGTATATAACGAGCCTAAATGCTAAAAAGGTTTTTAGAATAAACGACTAAAAAGTTTACCATAAAAATAAACTGCAACGAGAATAATTTCGTTGCAGTTTATTTTTATGGTAAAATGTGCCTTTTCAACAAACTTTTTATGTATTAAGGAATAAAATAAGCAAAGAAGGATAATAATAATAAGAGAATAGGCAAAAATAATAATTACACCTAAAAGGAAAAATTGGAATATGATGAGTACAATACTTGACTTTTTGCCTTGCATTTGATTAGAATGGTTAAGTGGTATTTCCATTGTGGATATACCAGAAAAAAGGAGGACAATAATGGGTATTGTGTGGTCCAAGAGGAGTGCTTACCTAGCAATCGCGATATTAGGATTGATTGTATTAACGGTAAGTCTATTCTTTGCCCTACAAAAACCAGTTACTGTATCAGTTGATGGAAAGCTTATTGAAAGTAATGTTTTCTTTTCAAGTACAGTGGAACAAGTTTTAGATAAAAACAATATTAAACTGGGCGCAAAGGATGAAGTTGATCCATCTTTAGATACGATAGTTAAGAAGAATTTAGAAATAACTATTGCTAGGGCATTTAAGGTTAAAGTTACGGCAGATGGTGTAACAAAAGAGGTCATATCCTCTCCTGTTACGGTAAAAGAAGCTATAAAACTTGCAGGATTTCAGTTAGGAGCAAAAGATATAGTTAAAACTATTCCAGGGGATAAAATTATACCTGATCAAGAAATTGAAATAATTAGGGTAACTGAAGAAGAAGTTCAGTTAGAAGAGACATTACCATATCAAACACATAAGACGATAGATAATTCCATGGAAAAAGGTTTAACTAAGACTATAAGTGCTGGGCAAGAAGGTGTGGCATTAAACACCATTAAGGTTACATACCATAATGGTGAGGAGATTAAAAGAGAAGTAACTGATAGTGAGGTAAAAGTTGAGCCTAAGAATAAGGTGATAGCTTTAGGAAATATAACTTCTGTTTCTCGTGGAGGACAAAGACTTAATTTTAGAGATAGCATGAATGTGCTAGCATCTGCTTATACCTATACGGGAAATAGAACTGCCACTGGACAGACACCTCAAGTAGGCATGGTAGCTGTTGACCCGTCCGTGATACCTTTAGGTAGCAAATTATATATTGAGGGATACGGACATGCAGTAGCGGCTGATACAGGAGGTTCCATAAAAGGTGCGCGAGTAGACTTGTTTATGGAAGACCGTAACCAATGTTTAAGTTGGGGACGTAGAACGGTCAAATTATATATCTTACAATAAACAAAAACTTATAAAAGGCTTTTCGTTAAAAACGGAAAGCCTTTGTTTTTTTCTGCAATAATTTTTAAAACAAAAAACCTTATCTTTTTACCTAAAAACCTAGCTTTTAACCTTTTGCTAACTTTTCCCTCGGTTTAAATCACAAGATTAAGAAAAAGTTATATTAGAGAAAGAAAAAGGAGGTGAAAAAAGTTGAGGAAAAAACTAACCTTATTATTTGTAGCAGTATTTATGTTTTCCATCTTTGCCATCGGCTGCCAAAATACTGCTAAACGTCCCATGATGCCTGATCAAAACAATTCCGACATTACTCGTAACACTAATAATGCAACAACTAGTTTAACTGATAATGAAACTCGTGCTATGGCCAAACGTTTAGTAAATATTGCTGAGCAAGTTAAAGGTGTAGACAAGGCATATATAGTAGTTAGTGAGATGGGTGTGCAAGGTAATAACAACATGAATAATAACATGAACAACAATATGAGAAACAGAACGAACAATAACATGAAAGACAACACAAGGAACAGTTCGAATATCAATTTTGATACTATTCCTAACGATATGGCAGTAGATTCTGGCGGAATGGACAACAATAATAATATGGGAAACAAAACTACAAATAACAATAGCATGAATGTCAACAATTCTAAGACTACCAACAAGAATGGCATAGTAGTAATGGTAGGATTAAAACTAAATAATAGTAATATGAATAATACTACTAACATGGATAATACCCAAAGAGAAGTTGCTAACAAAATAAAGGCTAATGATAATAGGATAAGCCAAGTATTTGTTACAACGGATGCCAGCATGGTAAATCGGATAAATAAAACAGCCTCAGATATGGTTAATGGTAAGATGGTTAAGTCGTTAAGATCGGATATTGATAATATGTATCGAGACTTAACTAATCAAGGACCCTCATTTTAAATATCAACTTTTATATCCCGGGTGGATTTGTCTTGCCACTCGGGTTTTTTCCTTCCCAAATTTTCCCTCGGTTTAATCTTATCTTTATAGTAAAAATTACATTTATAAAGAAACTTGAGGAGTGATATTATGCAAAAAAAATTAACCTTTATTTATTTGATAATATTTATAGCCTTTTTTATGTTAACTGGTTGTCAGAACAAGGCTGAAAAGCGTCCTATACCTCCTAATAAATCTGAAGAGCAAGTGGGCTTAACAGATAGTGAAAGTAGAGTTTTATCTAGCAGGATATCTAATCTAGCAATACAAGTTGAAGGGGTTAATCGAGCTTCAGTAGTAGTGGTAAGAACTGAACTTAGTGCAATGGATTTCGTTCAAAACAAAAAAACAAATGATACTTTGGGCAAACTTACTACTTCTGGTGGAGGCATAACTGTGATAGTTGGAGCTAGTGTCAACGCAAACATAAGAGAAAATCCTGAAACCTTGTCTAAAACTATTACAAATATTAAGGAAAAAACTAAATTAGATGATGTTGAAATATCCCAGATACTTGTAACGACCGACCCGGCCATTATAGGAAAAATTGATGCTCTTGCAGTGAGAATGATGGAGGGAGAACCTATTACTCAGTATAAGGAAGAAATAAAGGAAATTATAAAGGAAATTAATCCTCAGAAATAATTATAAATCAGCTTGTTCAGCTAATTCGCTTGTAAAATTGATTTATAGGTATTATGCAAGATATAGTATAATAAGCATAAAATAATTAATGAGGCTAGATAATGATAAAAATTTCATCTATATCTAATTTGAAAGATGTTTTAAACCGATATGAATTATATCCTAAAAAGAGATGGGGGCAGAATTTTCTAATAGATCACAATATTATAGATAAGATTATTCTGACGGCAGATATCAATGAAGATGATTATGTGATCGAAATCGGTCCTGGTCTAGGTGCATTAACCCAAGAACTAGCTAAGAACGCTAAAGGAGTCTTAGCTATAGATATTGACGAGAACTTGAAGCTGCCTTTGCAAGAGGTATTAGATGGCAATAATAATTGCAAACTACTTTTCGCGGATATTTTAAAAGTTGATCTAGAAGCAGAACTTAGAAAAGCATTTGGGTTAAATGAAACTCCAGCCTACAAAGTATGTGCTAATATTCCTTACAACATAACGACCCCGATTATATTTAATCTATTAGAAAACTCTTCTAACCTAAACTCAGCAACTTTAATGATGCAAAAAGAAGTAGCAACCAGGATTCTAGCTGAACCTAATAATAAAGATTATGGGCGCTTAACTTTGATGGTAGCTTTATATGCTCAAACTAAACTGGGCTTTAATGTATCGCGTAATTGTTTTTATCCTAAACCTCAAGTAGATTCCTATGTGCTTAGCTTAATTCCTAATGAGGTGCCAGCAGTTATAATAGATGATGTAGAAGAGTTAAAAGCATTTATCAAGAATGCTTTTCAGAAAAGGCGGAAAACTATCTTAAATATATGTAGCAGTTTTTTTGATGTCGATAAAAATGTTTGTAAGCCCTTGTTAGTAGATTTAGATATTAATCCACTGCATAGACCTGAAAATCTAACTTTAGTAGAGTTTGCTGTGATACATAATACTTTTTTAATTCGAGGTTAGTAATATGAATATGTTTTTTAGCCCGACCAAAGGGCGCATGTCTTTAAACGAGGTAATAAAAGATATTAAGGAATACATAATTGAAGATACTAGTCGGGCCTATAAGTTAATTGTAGGTAGTGATTCCCATCCTAATAATGATAAAACATGTTTTGTGAGTGCCATTATAATACACCGGGAAACTAAGGGTGGCAGGTATTTTTACAAAAAACATTATGAACCAAAAATAAAAAGCCTCAGACAAAGAATCTTTTATGAGGCCTCACTAAGTCTTGCTTTAGCAGATGAAATATCTGTCATACAAAAAGAAATGGGTTATGATGAGATACCAGTAGAAATACACCTAGATGTAGGCACAAAAGGTGAAACTAAAGAATTAGTAAAAGAAGTTACTGGCATGATAATAGGTAGTGGGTTTGAGGCTAAGATTAAACCTGATGCCTCAGCAGCTAGCAAAGTTGCGGATAAATATACTAAATAAATTATAAAACTATATTTATTAGGAATTTTCCTAATTATATAGTTGACATGAGTTTATATTTCTAATATACTAAATTATTTGCGTTTGACAAATGAGCCAATTTAGGGTACTATTAATTAGATAATTGGAAACGAGGTGGTAGCGTGAGTTCTCCAAGACCCTTATCAGATATTAAGAAGGACTTAGAATTCTTCGTTGGGAGTAAGATTAGGCTAAAAGCAAACCGGGGAAGAAACCGAATCGTTGAAAGAGAAGGTGTTCTGGAATCAATTTACCCGAACATATTTGTTGTTAAGTTGGATGAGAGAATGATAGAAAGAAGAGTCTCATACACTTATGCCGATGTTCTTACCGAAACTGTCGAGCTCTTTGTCTATGATAAACAAGATTCTGAGATAAAAATAGCTTCGGCTAATAGTTAATAATTCAAACATCAGCTGCATGAAATTCATGCAGCTTTTTTCTTTTTCTGACTTTTTATAATTATCATACTTAATACTATTTTTTAATATAGTTAATCAATAGAAAGTGCTAGAGGTGATTTTAATAATGGGTCAGGCATATTCGATATGGACACCAGTTGTAATAGGGAGGCTTAAATCTCCTCACAGAATTAAAGAAGAAAAATCTTACGATATAGAAAAGAGCTATCAGTCTGTCGAAGATGTTAAAGTAAAGGCTAGGAATTATACGGTCTTGCCACAGGGTCAACTAATAGAAGTACAAATAAGATTAGATATTTTATGTTTATTAGAAGATTTTCTAGGTACTATGCATTTAATTTCTAAAGAGGAGATAGTAAAAGAAAAAATAGCATTAACAGACTTCGATACTTATATTGACAGGTACGAAGAAATCAAATATGTAGTTAATAATATCGATCTCACATCACATTGCGAATTAAATGGTAAGAACATCAAGGTAGCTTACTTTATCGACTTAATAGTAATTGCGACTAGCGAACAAATGATTAAACTTTCTACTGCAAATGAGGTAGAACCAATAAATGATTCATTACAAGATGTTTTAACTAGATTAAGACAAGAAGTCCAACAGGTGGAGGAAGAGAAAGCAGAATTAAGACGAAAGATATTTTTTTATGAGCGTGATATTTCTAGTCTTAAAAAGGGCTTAAAAAAGGCTGAAAACAAAAACTCTAATCTTAATAAAGAATTAAAACAATATTACTATATAGTGGAACAGTTAAAAATAGGTATTAAAGAAAAGGAAATGCGTTTAAACCGTTATGAAAATGTTTATTATAACCGTGATTATACAGAACATTTTGCTCCACTAGCCGAAGATGATAATGAAACGCAAAAACTAGGTAGTCGTATTAAGAAAATGTTCATGGCTAATAATTAACTTTGACTAGTTAACCATAAGTTTATGATTTGCATATATTCTAATAACAATTTTACTTAATAAAGGTATGTGTTATTATGAAAATCTTATTTACTAATACTGCACCTATTATAAAGTATGGAATAGGGCAGGCTTTTTCAGATTTAGGTATCGAAGTCCAGTTTGTGTTCCTAGACCAAGAAGAATCAATATTACCCTTTATTCAAAGTTTTAGACCTGATTTTGTTTTTAACGATGGTGGAATCAGTCGTTTCCACAAAATATTCCCTTATGTTGATAACTATTCTATACCTCATATTTATTGGGGCATAGAAGATCCACCCTTATTTAATGAATTATCTTTACCTTATGCTAGTCGATCATCCCATATATTTACCCCATGCCAAGAATCAATTGCTGATTATAACTACCATGGGCATAATGCGGATTTGCTCATGTTCGCTTGCCATCCTCATTTTCATCGTAATGTCCCGCCAGATCCGCGTTTTAATCATGATATTTTATTCGCGGGAAATAATTATGGGAATCATCCTGCCCGGATGAGGGGGGTAAACGACATTCTACGGGCTTTAGTAGATAATCAATATGATATTAAAATTTATGGAAATGAATGGTGGTTAGATCCTAGTCAACCCTATTTTATAGGACCTAATCATTATGCTGGTTATATGGCTAATGAAGATTTGCCAGCAGCTTGTGCTACAGCAAAAATTATTTTAGGGCTACATTCGGTAGATACTTCATTGACTATGATGAGTATGCGTACTTATGAAGTATTAGGATCAGGAGGTTTTTATCTAACCCAATGGACACCTGCCATAGAACATCAATTTATAAACCATCACCATTTAGTATGGACTAAATCATCTGTGGAGACTTTTGAGCTAGTAAATTGGTATTTAGATCATCCAGAAGAACGGCAAAGAATAGCTAGACAAGGTCAGCTTGAAGTTTATGATAAACATACTTACCATCATCGTGTGCAAAACATCTTACCCTTACTTCAGATTACACCAAAAGTATATAATATTCCTTACCAGATACCAGCCCAAAAAGGTGTAATTAAAGCAGGTGTCAATAGAGTAACGATTAACTTATAAAATTGCACCAATTATAAATAAAAGACATATTGTAAATAAAGAAGTAACACTTTGTAGCTATAGTTAACAAAATAGTCAGGAGGTGTAGGCTCATAAAATCTCATGAACTAGAGCAAGAAGTTGAACCATCATTAAAAATAAATACCAAGAAATTTACTGCTGTTCCGATAAAAAACAAGAAAAAGGAAAGCATTGTTATTACAACTGCAAAAAAAAGTAGTGTTAAAGCTAGAATCAAGTGTGATAGGTGTGAAAGCTTGATAAATCGTAAAGATATAAGGCAGTGTAGTAGCTGTGGGAAAAACATATGTTTAGATTGTCTAAGTTTTAAAAAAGGGCAATATTATTGCGAGGAATGTTTGTAGGTTATTCTATGGTGTATAAACATTATAATGGGGAGCTTATGCTCCCTTTTCTATTTACAATTGTTAACAAAATTAGAAGGGTAAGACTATTTATAAGTTAATAGCAAGCTAACTGAGAACCTAACACTAACAAAATGCATACCATATTAGGAAGCAGTTAGTTTAAAAAATTGCTAGTGTTAGGGGGATACTGAATGTCAAATATCGGCTGTATTTTATACCCACCTACTTTGGATTATTATTATTTAGTACAACGTCCACAACAATTAATGAAGAGCTTTTCCGAGCTAGATGTTCCAGCATACTATATTAACAATCCTAGTCCCCAAAGTGGAGTACAAAGTGGTATAGAAAGATTAAACGAAAACTTTTACCTGTTTAACAATGTAGATCCGGGACCTTTCCTACAAAACATTAATCCTGTCGTTTATTACACTTCTGCCGCTCAAACAGATTCACTTAGTAAATACAATCCTGCTTTAGTAGTGTTTGATAGTGTAGATGAACCTAGTGAGGAGTTTAAAGGTTGGGCACCATATTATCATAAAGCATTAAGTAATGCTGATGTAGTTTTGACCACTTCGGATAAACTTTTTAATGTTGCTTCCCAAGTAAATCCGCATACCTTTTTAGTTCCTAATGGCTGTGATTATGATCATTTTTCTAATCGTATTTATGGTCCTCCTGTCGATATTGCCAATTTACCACGACCTATAATCGGTTATATCGGGGTAGTTGCGACTTGGGTAGATCTTAATCTAATTGTTAAAGTAGCTGATCAATATCCAGATTACAGTATAGTTGTAGTCGGTCCTCTTTATAATGTGACAGATGTGCCTCAAAGGCCTAATATTCATTGGCTAGGATTCAGAGATTACGAAGTTTTACCAGCTTATGCTCAGAACTTTGATGTAGGGATAATACCGTTTAGAGTATCTAGTATGATAGAAGCGGTAAACCCCATAAAGATGTGGGAATACATGGCGACTGGTATGCCTATTGTCACGACTCCCATGCCTGAGGTTAGGAAGTTTGATGATGTAGTATTAGTGTCTGATACTGATGAGGAATTTGTTTTAAATATATCTCGTGCGGTTTATGGGGACACAGAAGATAATAGAAATAAGCGTATAGTACTAGCTAGGGAAAATTCCTGGCGGGTTAGAGCGCAACTAGTAATAGAAATTATTGCGGAACGCTTAGCCCAAAAAGGAATAAGCGGAAGCGCTGCTATCCCAGATATAGCAGATGTTGAGGCTATTTCTTACCCAACAGGTATAGTAACAGGTATTGCGACTTCGCATAGATATGGCATAACAATAGGCTCTTCTAGTTGTTCGTCCAGCCGTATAATTAGCAGTCGTACTTCTGGATACTGCTCACGTTCTTTTGTAACTTGTAGATCTATAAATGCAGGACGTAAAACATCGCTAAGACTATCTAGGAGAAAAAGCAGGAGACCTTTAAGGCCTAGAAGAGACCCGAGGCGAGATAGGCGTAAAATTATAGCTCCGAAGGTTACTAAGCCTAATGTTTCTCGTCATACCAAAATAAAAGTAGTAGGAGGACCAGCACTTAAAGTCTATACTGAACGGTGCGTTTTGTAATGGTCGAGCCAGGTAAAATTCTCATTGGTTGCCCAGCAAGAAATCGTGATTGGATATTACCACGGTATTTAGAGGCTTTAGAGAAATTAGACTATGATGATAGTAAGTTAGAATATTGTTTTATTGTAAACGATTCTACGGATAAAACGTTGGAGATTTTTCAGGAATTTAGAAACAAGAAATCGAATCAAGTTCGTATAATTACTTGTAATTTGCAAGGAAATACTGGGCATAATCGTGGCTATTATAGCTTTTTTCACCTAGCAATCTTACGTAATATATTACTAGGGGAACTGCTAAAATCTGATTGTGAATATTTACTATCTGTTGATAGTGATATTCTGGTACCACCACATACTTTAAAATATCTGCTTGCAGATAATTGTGATATAATCTCAGCTTTAGTTTGTAATGGCCATGAAATCGGGGATAAGAACATTTATAATATCTTAAAACGCAAACTAGACGAAAGATACGAACATATACGTGATTTTCCATCTGATCAGATATTTGAAGTCGATTGTACTGGTGCTGCTTATTTAATTAAACGAGAAGTAATAGATAAATATCGACTAAGGTATTCGGCTTCTCGGGGTTCAGAAGATATAGGTTTTTGTGAAAATGCTAAAGCCCGGGGTATAAAAATATATTGCAATCCACAAGTAGAAGCTAAACACGAAATGATAAGAAATTAGCAATTAGGAGGGCAAATGCCCTCCTAATATTTTTGATAAAACAACAAAAATATGTTAGCAATCTAATCACACTTCAGTAATGCCTCTCATAGTATATCTTAGAAATTTGCCTAACAAGTTTCTACAAAACCTGTTAAATGGCAGGTGGAAGATTAGATAAAAAAGGAGGGAAAGTACGTGAATCAGATTGGATTAAAATGCGAGTTTCCAGACGGTTGTATGTTGGACCTGTGGGCTAAAGTTATAAAAGCTAAGTATATCGCCAGACAGGTTAAAGTTCTCGATACGGTATTTTGCGTACCTGATGAACAAGTAGGTGGCAAAGTTTCTTGTGTTGAAGACATTAAAGTTAAGGTTGTTCAGGCATTTGAGGATTTATGTTTTAATAAGGTGAAGATCTTTATTGACTATGAAGTAATACTTTTCGTTATAGTAGATGGAGAATTCCAAATCATAACTGTAACTGACCGTTATGAGCAGAGTATCGAACTAGATGAATTTGATCCACCATTAACTGTAGAAGAATTTAGAGATGAAATTGAACAATCGGAAATAATCCTTAAAAATTGGGCTTTTGATTTCGAAATCAAGGGGAACTGTGAAGACCCAAGCAATCCTTGTAATTTAACAACTCCAGTAACTGGAACTTGTATTGGTTTAAGAGTATATGTAGACATCACTGATAAATTAGGTAAAATGCACGATGTGTTAGTATATGGTGAAATTGAGCCAGAAGATTACATGATAAAATAAGTTTACATCCTTTTAACATAATGCCCGGATTTTATTCCGGGCATTAAACTTGGAGGTGGTTTTACAATTTGGCAACAGTGAGAATTGACCGTAAACAGAAAAATGTGATGCGTGCCCAGTTAGATGATGTTTTACAATTGCAAAAGGATATAGGAAAAAAACTCGAAAATTATGCTTCCGAGACAGAAGCTGTAGAATACCAAAGGTTTTGGCGTGATTTACAAACTAGCAACCAAGAAACTATTCATAAAATATCCCGTTATGCCATTGCAAAATGTAATCATTGAATTTAAAAAGCTAGGGGAGGTTCTCCCTTTTAAAAACAGGAAAAGCTAATTAGCCTTTCCTGTTTTTTTATGCACCTTTTCAGCACATTTTTAATAGTCTAATATAGAAGTGTTGCGATAATAAGAGGGATGTATATGAAAAAACTAGGATTAGCACTTGGCGGTGGGGGGTTAAAAGGGTTAGCACATATAGGTGTATTACAAATACTGCAGGAAAATCAGATTCCAATTGCTCAAATATCGGGAACTAGTATAGGTAGCGTAATTGCTGCTCTTTATGCTTATGGGATATCACCTTATGAGATGGAAGAAATCGCTCTCGATCTTAAGATCTCAGACTATATAGATTATAATTTATCCGGGATAGTAAAACATATAATTTCCCTCTATATACCAGGTTATAAAGCTACTTTAGATGGATTTATTAAAGGTAATAAACTAGAATGCCTAATGAACAAATTAACTTCTGGGAAAGAAATTACGGATATCAAAATGCCTTTATCTATAATCGCTTGTGATATTGATACAGGTAGGGAAATAGTATTTTCTAATCAGGATCTATTACTAAATGAGACACAAATGCTAATAAAAAAAGTTAAATTAAGTGAGGCAGTAAGAGCTAGTAGCTCTATTCCCGTTACCTTTGTACCTTTTAGCTTTCATCAATCACAACTAGTTGATGGAGGGGTTAGAGAAATAGTACCAGTAGGGGTGCAATATCAGATGGGTGCTGAGTATATATTAGCAGTAAACTTGGGGCAGGAAATATATGACCAGCCGGTAAAAGGAATATTTCAAATAATAAACCGTACCTTAAGTATTCTAATTTTTGAAACATCTAAAGAAAACCAGGAAACTTATGCTGATATGGCCATTTACCCTAATATAACAAATGTAAATATAACTGATGTAGATAAAGCTGCTGAAATAATCCGTTCTGGTAGGCGAGCTATGAAAAACCATATCGAAGACTTAAAATGGAGCCTTAAGTAGTTAAAATGTAACAGAAACATCGTGGATTACATATAATAGCCACAAAGCACTATATATGCCGTAATCTATTTATGGCGGGGAGGGGGTTAGAATGGCGACCGACAAATTTGAACATGCTACATTCTACTTGACCCGAAAACAAGTCGATGAGATAAAAGGGCTAGCTAAAGAACAACAAACTTCTCGTAGTGCATTAGTTAGAATGATCATAAGAGAATACCTAGCTCGTGAGGAAGAGGAAAAGAAATAAATAAAAACCAGGTGATTGT
>DASRMR010000011.1:0-7993 GCA_035647815.1 Syntrophomonadaceae bacterium | reverse complement strand
GATATGAAAAAGATGTTAGCGGAAGCAGGAAGTAAGTCAGGTAGAGATATGAATAAGTTCGAGGAGTTTTCTATTGATATTCAAACTAGTAAAAAGGTGAAAAGTCCAGCTATTGCAGGTTGTAATTTAGTTTTTGAATGTAAAACTGTTTTCAAGCAAACTATGGATCCCGATAATCTTGATTTAGAGATTAAAAATAGATTCTATAGTGATGAAGATTATCATGTAATGTACTACGGTGAAATCCTCGACTGTTATTTAAACGAATAAATAATTAAGGGGATAGCTAGATTACTATCCCCTTAATTATACTCACTCTATAATATATCCTTCTGAGCTGATATCTCCGGTATCTTCTATATTTACAGTGTCCTCAACTTCTTCGTTTTTATCATCAACTTCTATGTTTTCGGTATCCTCTATATCGACTGTATCTTCGTCATCTGCACTATCCCCATCTATTTCATCTGTTTCATCTATTTCATCTATTTCATCTGCTTCTTCATCTTCAAGAACTGGCTCTTTATATATATTAGGGGCAGGCTTTACCCAATTAGGAGGGTCTTGTGCCACATCATAAGTCTTACCTGCAAA
Source organism: Syntrophomonadaceae bacterium (assembly GCA_035647815.1). Taxonomy (GTDB): domain Bacteria; phylum Bacillota; class Syntrophomonadia; order Syntrophomonadales; family Syntrophomonadaceae; genus JAAYRQ01. Next base: position 7,399 of record DASRMR010000011.1, on the reverse strand, counting down.
CAAATCATCGATAATACCTTTAGCTATTTCTTTATCTGCTTCCCAATAACTAGCTCCAGAACGTGGATCGGTAAATGGGTAACCAGGCAGAGTCTGAGTAACTACACTTTCTGCATCAAATTCCCGAGCCAAATTAATAATATATAAGATATCATTAGTCGGAATATTCGTTTTAACTTGTCTAAATGCCTCAGGCAGTATTTTAGGTAGCTTTATAATATTCTTAGGTCTAAACATTTCTTTGGCAACAGCTTTTATGAATGTCTGCTGACGTTGAGTTCTACCTATATCAGCTGTTGGGCCTCCCCGATACCTTACATAACCTAGAGCATCTTGCCCATTCAAAAGCTGTTTCCCCTTAGATAGGTTAATAGCTAATTTAGGATCAGGGTCATAATGGTTCATATTAAAACCGACATCTACTTCGACTCCACCTAAAATATCTATGATTTTTATAAAACCGGAGAAATTAATAACTGCATAATAGTCTACCTTTACTCCTAACAACTTTCCTACCGTATTACAAGCTGCTTCAGGCCCTTTTACTAGATTAATACTATTTATTCTATCACTACGGCCTAATCCTACTTCAACCTTAGTATCACGTGGAATCCAGACCATAGCTACCTTTTTAGTTTTACGATCAATACTGACTAGTATCATAGTATCACTACGGGAATTTTCTTCAGCAGACCTGGCATCAATACCCATTACAAGTATATTGATAGGTTTACCTTTAAGAGCTTTATCTTCGATAGACTCTTTAAAAAAGCCGCTTTGTAAAAGATTGCCGAGTAAAATACCTGTCCCAAAAGTCAAAGTAAATACTATAACTAGTATCATGATTAATTTTCTATGCTTTTTCAAACTCAATTCTCCTCAGGTTCCATTTCCAACCTAGATATCTTACTCTAATAATAACTTATGTTTCGAATAAATGGTGATTTATTTTCTTAATTAATTGATCAAACCCTGATTTAGTGCGTGCTGAAATATATAACTCTTGGTCATCAAAAGGAGCATCATCTAACAAGTCTACTTTATTAAGTACAGTAAGTATACTATCAGGATCTGCCCCTAAACTCTGTAAAACATCTTGAACGATTAGGGTCTTTTCCATATAACTAGAATCAGATACATCGACAACATGAATTAACAGATCAGCCTGAATTGCTTCTTCTAAAGTTGATTTAAAAGCGGCGATTAAATGATGTGGCAAGTCTTTTATAAAGCCTACTGTATCACTTATAAGTATATTGTTATCTTGACTTATACTGATTTTCCTAGTTGTAGTGTCGAGAGTCTGGAAAAGATTATCTTTAGCTTCTACTTGTACCTCACCACTAGGATGAGCTAACTCGCATAAGGAGTTAAAAACAGAAGATTTGCCTGCATTAGTATAACCTACTAATGATACTATTTTAAGTCCTTTTCTTTGACGTTGTTTACGATGTAACTCCCTAGTCTTTTCAACTTTTTCCATCTGCTCTTTAAGCCTTTTTATTCGTCTTCTTATCTGACGACGATCTAATTCAAGCTTTTGTTCCCCAGCACCCCTAGCGCCAATACCTCCACCAATACGGCTTAATTCTGTACCCTTGCCAGTTAATCTAGGTAACTCATATTGTAGCCTAGCTAACTCTACTTGTAAGATACCTTCATTAGATTTAGCTCTCTGCCCAAATATATCTAAGATAAGCATAGTGCGATCTACAATCCGTGTTTTAAGTTGTTCTTCTATATTTCTTAGTTGGACTGGTGATAGTTCAGTATCGAATACTATTAAGTTAGGCTCTAATTCCTCGATTAGATGAAATAATTCTTCGATTTTGCCTTTACCTACATAAGTAGCTGGATCTGGTCTCGATCTGTTTTGGGAGATAGTAGTCATAACTACTCCACCAGCAGCTTCTACTAGGCCTTCTAATTCTTCCATGTCAGCTTCAAAATCGGCTCGGGATTTCCGACCATATCTTAACCCAACTAATATCGTTTTCTCCTTTTTTTTAACTCGCAAATTTATAAACTCCTTTTTTATGCATAATCTTCAGCTAAACTACCTAATTTTTCCCACTTCTCATAAAGAACTAGAACTTCTTTTTGCAACTCTTCCAATTGCCGACTTAATATTTGCACCTTATCTGCATCAGCATAAATTTCGGGACTAGTTAATTTGGTTTCTATTTTAATAATTTGCTCTTCATTATTATCAATCCTAGTTTCTAACTCGGATAAATCTCTATGAATTTTACGCTCTAAGCGCAGTCTTTCCTTGTTTTCATCTCTGTGCAATTGTTGTTGACTAGGCTTTTCTTCTATAAAATCTTTTTCTATATTTTGTACTATAGATATTTCATGATTATGAAAATCACTATAGTTTCCTAAAAAGCGTACTAGCTGGTCATCTCTAAAAACTAGTATTTCATCGACTATCTGGTCAATAAAATATCTATCGTGAGATACCATCAATATTGTGCCATTATACTGTGCAAGCATATCTTCTACTATTAGCCGACTTTCGATATCTAGATGATTAGTCGGTTCATCTAGGACTAAGAAATTAGCACCCGTAAGTAATAATTTTAATATCGAAACACGGGCTTTTTCACCGCCACTAAGATTTCCCACCATTTTTAATACATCATCACCAGAAAAAAGCATTCTACCCAATAAACTTCTAGCTTTTTCGATAGTAATATCAAAGTTATATATAATCTCATCTAAGATTGTTTTATTTTGATCTAAACCTTCAAACTGTTGTGAAAAATACCCCATAATTACCCGACCACCGATTTCAACTTTGCCTACATCTGGTTCAATTTCACCTAAGATGATTTTTAATAAAGTAGTCTTACCACAACCATTCGGTCCTATTAAAGCTACTTTATCACCTTTACGCAGATGAATATTTACATTTTTAAAAAGTGTTTCATCATAAGATTTAGCTAGATTATTAACTTTTAATACTTCTAAAGCACTTTCCTGTTGTAATTTAAAGTCCCAGGGAGCTATAGTAAGATCTCTTTTTTCATTTTCAATTCTTTCTAATCGATTAAGCTGTTGTTGCCTGCCATGAGCTTGTTTCGACTTAATTCCCGCTTTAAAACGCCTTATATAATCTTCCGTTTTCTTTATATATTCCTGCTGTTTTTGATATGCCTTTTCCCAAGCTGCAGAAGTCTGTGCTTTTAGTTGGAGATAAGTAGAATAATTACCAGGGTAAGAATATAACTTAGTATGGCTTAATTCAACTATACGAGTAGCTATTTTATCAAGAAAAATTCTATCATGTGAAACTACTACTATAGTTCCTGGATACACTTGTAGGTACTCTTCCAACCATTCTACTGCATCCATATCTAGGTGGTTAGTAGGTTCATCTAAAAATAGTATATCCGGTTCTAAGGCTAGTAATCTAGCAATATTAAGTCGTGTTTTTTGCCCACCACTAAAAGTATTAACTGGTCGGGTAAATTCACTATCTATAAATCCTAATCCGATTAAGATTTTGCGGGTTATGTTTTCACAATCATATCCATCGTTTTTTTCATATTCGGCAGTTACTCTTGTATACTTCTCCATTATTTTAGGTAAATCTGTTTCATCTGCTGCAGTCATTTGCAACTCTAACCCTCTTAATTCTTTACGCATTACTAATAAATCTGCAAAACTATCCATAACTACTTCCCACAGGGTAAGCTCGCTATCATAATCAGGCAGTTGTTCTAAATAGGCAGACGAAGTTAAGGGGGAACTAAATATTTCTCCCTCATCAGGTTCTAATTGTTTAGTAAGACATTTTAATAAAGTAGTTTTGCCCGAACCATTTACTCCCACTAAGCCTATTCTTTCTTTTTCTTTTATAGCTAAACTAATTTGATCCAAGATTTTCTGGCCAGCAAATGCCACACTTAGATCTTTAGCCTGTAGTATTATCATTTTTTATGTCAACCCCATATCTTAAGCTAACCTTAAGTATAATCTATCCCTAACATCTATGTCGAGCATACTACTGAACCTGTTAGCAACCGCGCCTACACACCTAGATCTTGGCGATTGAAATCGCCTCTACGAAAAGTGTTAATTCTCATCAGATTAATTATTGCCTATAACATCGTTTAATAACATAGTAGCTTCGAATTCATTCGAAGGTTTCACCTTTCTCACATTCTGATGTTTCGTTTGCCATGTTTGGATCACCAATTTCGAACTTCCTTATATAAGGAGGATTTTAAACCATCTGCTAGACTTTCTATAATGTTTAATTTAATCTATACTGAATGTACTAACAACTTGCGAAAAACATGATAAACACCTACTATTATCTACATTTTATGACAAATCGCTTATCGCTAATTACTGTTTTACACCTTATGAATAAAAACTAACTTATGCTCAATAATATAAAAACGAGGAGGTATGTGCATGGATAATTGGAAAGATTTTAATCTGGGTAAATGGACACATACTATTGATGTGAGAGATTTTATTCAAAAAAATTATAAGCCCTACACAGGCAATGACGATTTTTTATGTAAGCCTACTACTAAAACAACTCGCTTGTGGGAAAAATGCCAAACTTTATTAGCAGAAGAACGTGCTAATGGTGGAGTGTTATCTATCGATCCTGATACACCTATTAATATAACTACACACCCCCCTGGTTATATTGACCAGGAGTTAGAAACTATTGTAGGCCTGCAAACTGATATGCCTCTTAAAAGGGGGATTAATGTCGATGGTGGATTAAGACATACTGCAGTTGCGTGTGAAGCTTATGGAAGTAAATTAAATCCTGAAGTGAAAGATTTCTATGAAAAACATAGGCGTACTCATAATGATGGAGTATTTGCTGTTTATACACCAGAAATGAAATTAGCTAGAAAAGTAGGCATTATTACAGGCTTACCTGATTCTTATGGTAGAGGTAGAGTTATAGGCGATTACCGGAGAGTGAGCCTATATGGAGTAGATTTACTTATCGCAGCTAAGGAAGATGATTATAACATGGTAAGTGGCCAGATGACAGATTACAATATCCGCTTACGCGAAGAACTCTTTGATCAAAAAAAGGCTTTAGAAGAATTAAAAGAGATGGCCCATAGTTATGGTTTTGATATATCCCGTCCTGCCCAAAATGCATCTGAAGCGGTCCAATGGCTGTATTTCGGTTATCTCGCTGCCATTAAAGAACAAAACGGAGCAGCAATGAGTATCGGTCGCATTTCAACTTTTTTAGATATTTATATAGAAAGGGATTTGCAAAAAGGGGTAATAGATGAAGTAGAAGCTCAAGAATTAATAGATCAGCTCGTAATTAAACTCAGGTTAGTTCGCCATCTGCGTACACCTAGTTATAGTGATATATTTGCTGGTGATCCTAACTGGGTTACCGAGGCTATTGGTGGAGTAGGTGTAGATGGCCGCCCCCTAGTTACTAAAAATAGTTTCAGAATACTTCATACCTTGCGTAATTTAGGATCAGCACCTGAGCCTAATATGACAGTCTTATGGTCTAAAAACCTTCCGGATAATTTTATTAACTATGTGGCAGAATTGTCTATTGAAACTAGTACTATTCAATACGAAAATGATGATTTGATGCGCAAAGATTTCGGTGATGATTATGGTATAGCTTGTTGTGTATCTGCCATGCGTTTAGGAGAAGAAGTCCAATATTTTGGAGCTAGAGCTAATCTAGCTAAGCTTTTGCTTTATGCACTAAATGGTGGTATTGACGAAATTACAGGTCAACAGGTAGGTGTCGAAATGCCTATCTATGCCGAGGAATATCTAGACTATGATGAAGTAGTGCGTAGGTTTTATATCCAAATGGATTGGTTAACTTCCCTTTATGTCAATGCTATGAATATTATTCATTACATGCATGATAAGTATGCTTACGAAAGAATCGAATTAGCATTGCATAATACTTATTTGACCCGCTATATGGCCTTTGGTTTGGCTGGTTTATCGGTAGTTGCTGACTCCCTTAGTGCTATAAAACACGCTAAAGTCAAACTAGTAAAAGATGAACGTGGGCTAATTACTGATTTTATTACTGAAGGTGAATTCCCTATGTTCGGAAATGATGATGACCGAGTAGATATAATTGCAGTTAAATTAATAGAAAACTTTATGAATAAACTGAGAAAATATCCGACTTACAAAAACTCTGTTCACACATTGTCGATTCTCACCATTACATCTAATGTAATGTATGGCAAGCATACTGGTACAACACCTGATGGTCGCAAACGCGGAGAACCTTTAGCACCAGGTGCTAATCCATTGCACGGCCGAGAAGAACATGGAGCAATTGCAGCTTGTAATTCAGTGGCCAAACTACCTTATGATTATGCTAAAGATGGCATTTCCTTTACTTTTTCCATAGTACCTTCAGCTTTAGGATCTAATAATCTAGAACGGGTAGCTAATTTAGCCGCTTTATTAGAAGGATATTTTGCTCAAGATGCTCATCATATCAACATAAATGTAGTTAATTTAAATACTTTAAAAGAAGCTATGGAACATCCTGAAAGATACCCTGATTTAACTATTCGGGTTTCCGGTTACGCAGTTCATTTTATTAAGCTATCTCGTGAACACCAGGAAGAAATAATCAACCGTACATTTTACAAAACTATGTAATCTGTAAGGACAAAGGCACAATGAATATCGTTTAACTGTGGACTTCATTTTACAAAACTATGTAATCTGTAAGGGGAGGTAGATTCATTTGAAAGGGTTAGTACATTCTATAGATACTTTTAGTACTTTAGATGGCCCCGGAATTAGAACTGTTATCTTTATGCAAGGGTGTCATTTGCGCTGTAAATATTGTCATAATCCGGATACTTGGGCTTTAAAATCAAAAGACGCTAAAGAGTATAGTGTAGATGAATTGATGCATATTATCATCAGAGCTAAACCGTATTTTAGAGCTTCTCAGGGAGGTGTGACCTTTTCAGGTGGAGAACCTCTTTTACAATCTAAATTTATCCAAAAAGTTCTCCATGAATGTAAATTGGCAGGTATTCATACTTGTATAGATTCCGCTTTGTATGTTAAATCTACTTTTCTGGAAGACATTTTACCTTATACTGATTTAGTCTTAGCTGATATCAAGCATATTGATTCATCCAAAAGCAAACATATCACTAGTATGCCTAATAAACTTAATCTAGAAAATCTTAAGCTCATTTCTACATCTGGAATTCCTATCTGGATTAGATATGTGGTAATACCTGATTTAACTGATGATGAAGAAGATATAGTAAAAATGGCTCATTTTATTAAAAATTTAAAGGGAGTAGAAAGAATAGATCTACTCCCTTATCACTTCTTAGGCAAACATAAGTGGGATTTGTTAAATTTAAAATACGAATTAGAAGATACC
>DASRMR010000010.1:0-3016 GCA_035647815.1 Syntrophomonadaceae bacterium | reverse complement strand
ACTTTTATAAGAGGGTATACATTGATATTTTATTGGAGATATACCGCCTTATATGAGGTGTATTACACTAACTTATTAGTGGTACAGTGGTAACAGTATTAGTATAAGTATTGATATATAAGGGTTTGGGCTGTTACCACTAGAAAACCACGTGAAATAATATATTGCTAAATAGTGTAATGTGTGTTATAGTAAATACATGGAGGTGATTGAATGAATCTGTTAACTTTAGAAGAAGTGGCCGAGATATTATCTGTGCATGTCGTGACAATAAGAAGGATGATACATAGTAAAAAAATCAGGGCGTTTAAGATAGGCAAAGGCTGGAGAATTAACGAAAGCGATTTGATGGAGTTTATTGAAAAGAGTTCTAATGTAGAGGAGTGAATAAATGCTAATAAAAGTATCGGAAATCAAGGAAAACACGGGCAGACGTGAAGCAGAAACTTACAAAGTAAAAGAACTTGCTGAAAGTATAGAACAAATAGGGCTAATCAATCCTATAACAGTAACAGAGTTTAACAATCAATATATGTTAGTGGCTGGGCTGCATAGACTAGAAGCTTATAAATTATTAAACAGAAAAGAAATTGAAGCAAACGTTATTAAAGGTACAGAGTTAGAGCTTGAGTTAGTTGAGATTGACGAAAACTTAATCAGAAACGAACTGCATTATATTGATTTAGACGATCTAACAATAAGAAGAAAAGTAATATATGAAAAAATGCACCCTGAAACAAAAGATGGCGGTGACAGGGGGAATCAATACACGGGTGGCAGACGGACATTATGTCCGTCTGGCAAACCAACGTTTAGTAAAGACACTGCCACTAAAACAGGGGAATCAGAAAGGAATGTTAGGAGGAGCATTCAACGAGCAAGGGAGATTATCCCCGAAGCTAAGCCAATCTTAAAAGAAAAAGAAATAACAAAAACAGAAGCTACTGAACTGGCTAGGAAAACACCTGAAGAGCAAAAGAAAATCATTGACGTTTTAAAAGAAGGAAAGGCAAGCAGCATTAACCAAGCTTATAAAAGCATAAGGAGGGAAGAAAGAAAAAAATCTATGCAGGTTAAACCGCTACCTGTTGACAAGTATCATGTTATTTATTGTGATCCGCCTTGGCAATACTCGAATGATGGGTTTGCCATGAGTGCAGAAAATCAGTATCCAACAGTTCCAACCGAAAAACTAAAGAAAATGGAGATAGGCAAACTAGCAAATGAAAATGCAGTAATGTTTATGTGGGCAACAAATCCACTTTTAAAAGATGCTTTAGAATTAATGGAAGCATGGGGGTTTGAATATAAAACTAACTTTGTTTGGACAAAAGAAAGACATACAGCAGGATTTTATGTATTTGGACAACATGAATTATTGCTAATAGGTGTTAAAGGCTCTATGTTGCCAATAGGGGAAAAAACAAAAAGTATTATAACTGGTGCCAATAATGTACATAGCAAGAAACCAGAAACAACTTATTCCATAATTGAAAAAATGTATCCAAAATTAAAATATATTGAACTCTTTGCAAGGAACAAAAGAGAGGGCTGGGAAAGTTGGGGGAATGAAGTATGAGTAACTACCTTTACAGAGAAGAAAGAAGCTATGACGGAAATCTAATGGAGAAAGGAAAAGTTGGAGAAAGAATAGTAATGGATTGGCTTGAGAAAAGACTGTCATGTAATGAAATTATAGATATGAGGGAGTTTAGAATTTCTCAAAGACTTGATGTGGATTGTGGAATAGAAACAATAAATGGAGATATAGTGTTGGCGGAAATCAAAACAGATTACAACCTAGGAAGAACTAAAAATGTACTCTTTGAAATTTTCAGAATTAATCACTTTGCAAGAAGTGACAATATCTTTTATTTAGGATGGGCGTTCCGCTCCCCAGCAAAGTATTTGTTGTATTATTCACCAAGGGAACATGCGATCTATGAATTTCTTTTTGAAGACGTTAGAAAAATAATAGGAAGTTATGTAGCACAACATCGACCCAACATTCAAGTAACAGCAACAGATCAAAAAAAGACAACTTTTAACATGCTCATCCCGTTTAGCTTTATTAAGGGTGCTTATAAAAAGCACAATCTGGATCCAGAGCCATGATCCTACGTAACTACCAAAACAAAATAGTACAGGATATATATGCTTCGTTACTTAAAGGGAAAAAAGCACCCTTAGTCACAGCGCCATGTGGATCAGGAAAAACAGTTATCTTCTCGTATTTAGCAAAATTAACAGCAGATAAAAATAACACAGTGTATATTCTTGTGCACAGGCGTGAACTATTTAAGCAAACAAAAGAAACCTTAGCCTTATTTGAAAATAACCCAAATGTGTCGGTTCATATGGCGCAAACACTATCCTTGCACCTAGATGAATACGAAGAGCCGAACTTAATTATTACAGATGAAGCACACATGGCACAGGCTAAAACTTGGAGAAGGATTTACGAACATTGGACTAAAGCTTATATTATAGGATTTTCGGCGTCGCCTTGTAGACTTGACGGAAAACCACTAGGCGAAATATTTGACGATTTAATACTAGGAAAAACAACAGCAGAGCTAATCAAAGATAAATGGCTTGCACCGTATGAGTATTATTCCATTAACGTTGCAGACTTATCTGGACTAAAGCAGCGTGGAAGCGACTACGATGCGACAGACGCAGCTAGCAAGCTAGACACCCTGACTATCTATGGTGATGTGATAGAAACGTTTAGAGAGCGTTGTAACGATGCTAGGGCGGTAGCGTATTGTGTGAACGTGGAACATTCTAAGAATACAGCGGCAGCTTTTAGAGAAGCAGGATATAAAGCGACACATATTGATGGGACGATGGGGATTAAAAAGCGGGATAAAATTATCGAAGATTTTAGGTCTGGAGAGATTCAGATCCTAACTAATTGTGATATCGTTTCGACTGGGTTTGATTTGCCAGACATAACGGCTTGCTTGATGCTTAGACCTACTATGTCGACTGGATTATATATTCAGCAATCAGG
>DASRMR010000009.1:0-10346 GCA_035647815.1 Syntrophomonadaceae bacterium | reverse complement strand
TACTAATGCTAAAATAAAAATGTCCAAAAGTGCCAAAATAACAATGTACAAAATCACCTAAACTTTTTATAGTTTTATTGGGTGATGAAAATGAAATATAACATAATTACTGATATTGAAATTAACTCAGTAAAAGATCTGCCTAAATTAAAAATATTAGTGGAGGCAAACAAATTGGAGAAACCAAACTATAGTGAAATAGCAAGAAACTTGGGGGTGGATAGAAGGACCGTAAAAAAACATTACTTAGGATCAGAGCCAAAAGAAAGAAAAAAGAAAAAGTCAGTTATAGATGAATACTATGGGCTAATAAAAGATTTATTATCAGAAGAATCTACCCAGTTATTTAACTACAAAAGCCATTTGTTTAGGTACTTACAAAGAGAACATGGCTTAAAATGTAGCAGAAGTAATTTCAATTATTACATATTAAAAAATGAGGAGTTTGCCAGCTATTTTAAACCAAAAGGCAACGCTAACGCAGTTAGAACAGAAACTGAATTTGGGAAACAAGCACAATTTGATTGGAAAGAGAAGGTGAAGTTTCAGTTTAAAAATGGAGATGAAATACTATTGAATATAGGAAGTTTAATATTATCAGCATCTCGCTTTAAAGTTTGGGTTATATACCTATCAGTAAGTTTAGACTGTATATTAGATTTTTTGGCTAATGCATTTGAAACAATTGGAGGTGTGCCTAAAGAAATAGTTATAGATAATGCAACTACAATGATGATTAAAGCAAGAACAAAAACATTTAAAGGAAGAGTAAACCCAAGCTTTCAGCAATTTGCAGATGATTACGGATTTGAAATATTTCCTTGTATTGCAGGAAGGCCTGAAACTAAGGCAAAAGTTGAAAGTCCTATGCGTGTAATCGAAGAAATCTTAGCCTACAATGGCATATTAGAAACAATGGAAGAATTAGAAGAAAAGTTAGAGGTGATAACTAACGAAGCTAATACTAGGGCTTGCCAAGCTACTGGATTACCACCAGTCTTGGTATTTAAAAAGGAAAAAGAACATCTTTTGCCTCTACCACAAGACAAAATATGTTCTTCCTATAAACTTTCTTCCCTTAAGGTAAAAGTAAATGCTAATGCACTGTTACCTTACAAAAAAGCTATGTATTCCGTTCCACCAGAATTAATAGGTAAGAAAGTTACCATAAAAATTATTGAAAATAATTTATACGTATATTATAACAAAAAACTAATTACAATTCACGAAATTATACAAAACAAAAAGATTAACTATAATGAGCACCATCATTTGGAAGTAATTAAACTAACATTTAGAAATCATGAAGGTATAGAAGAATATGCTTTAAAGCATTTGCAAGAATTGGAGAAGTTTAATGAACAATTATCAGATATTATATGACAACTTAAATGAGCTTAAATTAACCCAAATGGCTATAAATCTAGATAGATATCTAGATAAAATTAGTGAAGATAAAATTAGTGTAGTAGATGCTTTGTGTGAACTTACTACTAAAGAAATAGAAGTTAAGAATTTTAATGCTACTAATGCAATGGTTAAAGTTGCTGGTTTTCCCCACCTTAAGGAATTAAAAGATTTTGACTTTGATTTTCAACCTAAATTAAACAAGCAACAGTTCTTAGATTTTGCAACTTTAAGGTTTTTAGAAACTAATAGCAACATCTTGCTTATCGGTAATTCTGGTGTAGGAAAAACTCACCTAGCCACTTCTATTGGTATTGCGGCAGCTAAAAAAAGGATTAGTACTTATTTTATTAAATGTCATGACTTAATTGAGCAACTTAAAAAGGCTCACTTGGAAAATAAATTAGAAACAAGAATTAAGCATTTTGCTAAGTATAGGCTTTTAATAATTGATGAAATCGGCTATCTGCCAATAGGTGAACCGGAAGCTAAAATGTTTTTTCAACTTATTGATAGGAGGTATGAGAAAAAGAGCACGATCATTACGAGCAATATTAGTTTATCTGATTGGAATGATATTTTCACGGACAATATGTTAGCTAGTGCAATCTTAGATAGATTAGTCCATCATTCTAGTATTGTAAATATTTTAGGCAATTCTTATAGAACTGCTGAAGCTCTTTCTAAGGTTCAAAAGAACAATTGATCGTACATAATAATATTAGCACTTTTGTACAAAATTATATTGACATTACTAGTTCTTCCTCATTTTTTATTTATGTGTTCTTAACTCCCGATATATCGGGATTGATTAAGGTTAATTTTGGTGGAGGCGAGGGGAATCGAACCCCTGTCCGAAAGAAAGACCAGCAGAGTCTCTCCGAGCGCAGTCTATGTTCAGATTTCGCCTTTTGGAAGAACATAGACAATCTTCCTAGGGCTATTCCCGTTTAGTTTCCCCTTCCTAATCCACCGGAAAGTAGGATTAGGGGGTACCTCACTAAGTGACGCCCTGCACTAAGCCGTAAGGATACCTAGCCGGACGAGCAGCTTTAAGCTGCTATTGCAATATTATTATCTGCAATTATTGTTGTTTCACCTTTTTAACGAGCTGGCGACAACTCGGCTCGCTACTCAACCCATCTCATCCCCCGTCGAAGCCAGTACGCCCCCATGTTTAAAGTATAAACTGCATACTAGATAATAATACGAGAAATAAATTTTGTCACTGTTATAAATTGGCTCTATCTTTAAATGCCCTTTGAATATCTCTTTCGGCATCCCGTTTAGCTATAACTTCACGTTTATCATAAAGCTTTTTACCTACAGCTACTGCAAGTTCGACTTTAGCTAAACTATCTTTAAAATATACTTTTAAAGGAATTAAAGTATAACCTTTTTCGTTTTGTAAGCCTACTAGTTTATTGATTTCTCTGCGATGTAATAATAACTTTTTAGGTCTCAGTGGCTCATGGTTAAAGAGATTACCTTTATCATATGGACTAATATGAAAATTATTCATCCATACTTCACCATCTACGACTATCGCATAAGCATCTTGCAGATTAGCTTTGCCCATCCGTAAAGATTTGACTTCAGTACCTGCTAAAACTAAGCCAGCTTCTAAAGTTTCATTTATATGATAGTTATATCTAGCTTTTCGATTATTTACTACTATTTTAATCCCTTTATTTTTAGCCATTCTTGCACCTCTTAATATTTTACAATGGGATAACAAAACCCTCGCCTCGAACTATAATTGTTACTACAGGCCAGGGTTGATTATATGTCTTGCAACAATAGTAATTATACCTTGCAAAGCGCAATCTGTCAAGATAAGCAAGTTTATACACAAGCACTATCTTAGTGAGACATGGTTTTCCCTTTCATATTACTTCTTCAATTTTAGAATTTCCCTTTAGCGCTAGAAGATCCCCCACTTCCGATTGAAGTACCCCCGCCTGGTGGTTTCTTTTCGATTCGTGTTCGAGTTTCGGTTTTATTTAGGAATGTATCTGTTTCCTTCGTCAATTGAAGGCCCCCATCAGACATATAGTTTCTTGCTGCCCGCTCGGACACCGCAGTTTTCATCTTTCTCATCCAAATAAGGCAAACTATTCCTGCGATAAGCAAAGGAATAAGGATAACTATTGCCAGCTTTACCCAGATCGATGTTTGAGCATTCTCTTCGTCTGTCTCTACATCAAAGGGAGTGCCATTTTCAGCCATCTGTAAAAACTCAGCCGTTTTGTTCAGATATATTAAGAAGGCATCATAGTATTTATCTTCAGCAAGTAGTGGTAAAAGGTGCTTTTCTAGCAAAACATCTTTACCGTGGTCTGTAAAGGCTGTATTTCCATCACCGTGTGCTATAAGTGCATAATCCCGACTATCCATGACAAGCATGAGCATTAGTCCACTGTTATCCGCACCATAGCCGTAATCGTATTCCTCATAAAAAAGGTTTGCAAATTCAGCGACATCATCATCTTCTATATATTCCATCATAGCTATGCTAACTTCACATTGATATTCCTCGCTTATATCCATGGCCAGCTCGTTAAGCTCCAAACTTTCCTGATCAGTGAGCAAGCCGGCCCAATTTCCGACTAATTCAAATTCCGCAGCATTAACCGGTAATATTATAAAAAGGGCAAAGGATAAAATTAATATAACTAATGTAGTTATTCTTTTCATGCTAATACTCCCCCTCAAAACATGATGATGCCAAGTAGCAGCATCAACGGCATTGAAATACCTGCAAACCACGCGAAAAACTTACCCTTATCAACTGGTAAATCGCCAATAAGTTTGCCGGTCTGCCCATTCATGGCAAAGAGAAAATCCTTGCCCTTCCATTTAGTGTTCAGTATCCATACTGGGAGCAAGACATATTTTACCTCGCCTGGCTGAATATCAATAGCAGAAGATTCCGAGTTGTAGTTTGTATAGCCGGTTACAGTAGCGTCAAAGGCATCCTTGGTACTCGTACGAATCCGCTCATTTGCATGTTCAATACATGTATCTGCCTCCATATCATATTTATCTGCTAGATACCCTGGCAGGTAAGCGGAAGAAAAAGGAACTAATTCTAAATAATCATACGGCTCTATAGCATCCATGTGTGCATCAGGCATTTTTTTGGATCCAACTACAGGCACTTTTTCAAAGGCAATCTTACCCTGCCGCACCACCCGATAATGCTCGGTGACCGTTACCTTATAATCTCCATCAGTGTAAAAACTTTTTGTAATTGCATGGTAGCGGATATCCGCGTCGCTCATCCCATCAAAGAGCCAAAACGGAACATAAATGCCTTTGAGTTCCTCAATTTTATTGCCTTCAGAAAAAGACTTAGGCAAAAACTTTTTACCCTTATAATAGTTTTTCAAAGTAGCTTTGGCAGTCTCTTTATCCAACTTGAATGGAATTACAAAATCTGGCCTGAGCATACCACTAAATTGACCTTGTACAATAGTTGGATTATTACAATAAGGACAAGAAGTGGCGGCAGTAGTTTCATCACAAATAAGCTGGGCACCGCAAGAAGGGCAAGTATAAGTCCGCATATTTGCACCTTCTTCTTCGCCAATTTCTTCCATGGTCAAGTCCCATTCGGTCTCACTTGCTGCGTTTTCGCTAGCTTGCTCTTTATCGGCATAAAGTTGCTCTATAGTTTCTACATCAAAGGATTCTCCACAATATTCGCAGGTAAGTTTTCCACTGTCACTGGAGAAATGAAGTGGTCCTGTGCAAGATGGGCATTGGAAATTTGTTACCTCTATCGCCATACGACGACCTCCTCCTTATGCTCTTTGATAGGATGACCTAGGATAGGCCGAAACAAATATCTGTATTCCTCCTAAGTATGTATAGAAACGGCCAACAGGAATATTATGAAGTTAACTCTATTCCTATCGACCGTTTATCTACTAAGCTAGACTTTGAGGAGTACTTTGAGCAAGACTTTTGTTTTGATAAGCGCCAAATAAATATAGTCCTGGCAATAAAAGTCCTGTTATCAACGGTGTAATACTAAAGGAATTGCCACCTATCGTATTCAAAACAACACCCAATACGGCGAATACCGCAGTCAATATTCCGTAAGTAATGCAAGTTTGTGCCTTTTCTGGTACGGCCGCATATTTTACACCGTAAATACCAGCAATTAAGCTGACTACAGCACTGAGCAATACCATAAAAGCTCCTACAATTAACGGCCACACTTCACTACCAAAAAGCGCCATAGCACCAATTGCTCCTATAACCGCAATTATGCCCACAATAATCCCAATCGCTCCGCCTATGATCATGAAGATTCCCGTTATCTTTAAAAACTTATTACTTTCATATTCCATGTTTTACCCCCTTTTTTATTTAGCTTTTATGCTCGCAAGAATCGCCTGCATGTCGGCATCCTCTAATGAAATTGTCTCTTTACCTACCTCAAGAACAACTCTCACATAGAACTTGGCATCATCATCCTCTGTCCAAATTGTCGCATTTCTCTCGCCCAAATCTAAGCCGACAAATCCTTCCCAAGTCCGGCCACCAATCTCTTTTGGCCCCCAAGCTTCAGATTTTAAGCTAAAACTATTTACAAATAAATCCTCTGTATTAGTTTCTTTAGGGTAATAATAGATCCAAGCACCAAGGGTTAAAAACTCGTTTTCCTGACTTTTAGATATTTTGTCAAATTGTAGTCTAGTCGGATCAAATACTGTTTCTCCTTCTTGTTGAGTACGAACAAAATCTTCAACTGGCACATTGACCCAGCCCTCTGGGCAAAGCGCGCTTACCTCACCGGCGTCAATTATTTCACCTTTAATCTCTTTTTGACCACAACCAGACAGAGCCAAAATGCTAACCATCAAAACAACTAGAATAACAACTATTCTTTTTTTCATTTGCATAGTTTCTCCTCTACTGAAGTTAATGTTCTTCAGCTTATTTAATTTCTAAACTCGCCAAAATCGCTAATACATCATCATCATCCAAGGAAATTGTCTGTTCAAACTGCTCAAGCTGAACCATAACTTCTAGCTCGCCACCATCAACATCTACATAAACGATTGCGAATTTTTCGCTATCTGCTAAACCGATTAATCCTGAAGCAATTTTGCCATTAAGATCCATGGGACCCCAAGCTTTAAATTCGCCTTCAAAGTTATCTTCCGGTGCCATGAAATCCCAGTCTACTCCGTAAAATCTAATGGTTACACCAGGAGTCGTATAGGCATCATCTTCAGTTTCCGCTCCTTTGCGAAAGTCTAGTGTCTTCGTATCTATAGCATCTTCATCATCTGAAGTGAAATCACTTTGCGGGTAATTCTTCCAGCCCTCTGGACAAAGCGCACTGATGTCACCTGTGTCAATTATTTCACCTGTAATATCAGGTACTTCAACTTTAGTAGCGTCGGCAGTATTAACGCTAGGTGTTTTACCTGGTGCCGCAGTGTTATCTGCTTTATCTCCGCCTCCACAACCGGATAGTACCAAAATACTAATCATGAAAACAGCCAATATAATTGCAATTCTTTTTTTCATATCTACCTCTCCCTTTCTAATATCTATTTATCTTTTCAGTGAAATAGTTACTATCTAATACCCCCCTTCCTCACTCCGATATCTATTTTAGTAATATAAACACTAACCACATGTATATACTCAAGCACTAATCCGATGTATTTTATGCACACATGGGTATAAATGTGCTTTGATATTGAATTATATTAAATCTCCATCATCAAAAGGGTCGCCACATTCTGGACAGAATTTGGGTGGATTCGCCTTGTCTTCAGGTTCCCAGCCGCATTTATCACACTTATATTGTGGAATGCCGGCAGGTTTTGCCTTACCACACTCGGCACAGAACTTACCTTTATTTACTGTGCCACAGGCACAAGGCCAGCCATCCGCTTGGGGCTGAGGTTTTCCACACTCAGCACAGAATTTACCAGCGTTTCCGCTATGCCCACAGAGGCATTGCCAACCGACAGGAGGTGTAGTCGGTGCTTGCTGAGCTGGTTGTTGTTCCATCTGATAGAGGTTCTGAGGACTCATTCCCCCCGCCTGCCCCGCTAGGTTCATGCCCATAAAAGCCATAGCCGCACCTCCTGCACTTTCATTAGAGGCTGCGCTTTGCATAGCTGCCGCTTGCGAACCTACCAAATGCGCTGCCGCCATAGTTGGATTACGAAATGCAGCATTACGTTGTAGTTCCTTAATCATCTGCTCATCTTCATCACTCGCTTTCACCGAAGATACGCCAAATGATACGATCTCGATGCCACGCAAGTTGCTCCATTTTTCTGAAAGGACATCATTTAATGCACTAGCAAGCTCAGTTGTATGCCCTGGTAGTGCAGAATAACGAATACCCATCTCACTTATCTTTGCAAATGCAGGTTGCAGGGCTGTCAGAAGTTCACTTTTAAGCTGTCCATCGATAGTGTCTCGTTTGTACTCATCCGAAATGTTGCCAGAAACGTTGGTGTAAAAAAGAATGGGATTCATAATACGGTAACTGTATTCCCCGAAACAGCGAATCGCTATGTCTATGTCGAGCCCGACATTATTATCTACAACCCGAAAAGGCACTGGGCTTGGAGTTCCATATTTATTGCCGACTAGCTCTTTAGTGTTAAAGTAATAGACCCGGGCATCCTTGCCGGGGCTTCCGCCGAACTTAAAGCGATCCCAGACGCTTTTCAAAGATTCAGCCGCATTTTCGCCCAGATTTCCCCCAGCAAATAATGACGGTTCTCCTCCCGCGTCAAAAGTGTAAACACCAGGCTCAGCACACAGGTCAACTATTTTACCTTGCTCAACAATAATCATGCACTGCCCATCTGCTACAGCTATCCCTGATCCATTCGTGATGATGTTATTCTCACCCTTTTTGTTAGATGAACGCCTCGAAGTACGCTTTTCTCCCTTGGTGACGATAACATCCTCAGGCAGGGATTCACAATAAAAATATTCCTTCCATTGGTCAGCTAAGACGCCTCCAGCAGCGCCCATTGCAGCTTTAATTAAACCCATAGCACATTTCTCCTTTGCCTAATAATGTTAATATTCGATTGTTTTCATTGATAATTTTAATATTAATCTCGTTACTGATTTTCCACTTATATACTTATATGACTTGACATTTTAAATATAGCAATTATTATCTCTTTTGAACCTAGCCGTAACGGCTAGTAATTAAAAAAGCGTACCCCACTTATTTAGTGGAATACGCTACTTGTCTTAGTCTATTTACTTTTTACCCCTCAGGATATACATTTTTAGCCCATACCTAGCTGTTCCCAAACATCATCTGGAACATTATACCAGTAAACTTCTCCTGTATATGTGTCCACAGCATAATGTAATTCTTTAACAAAGTATTCTCCATGATCTGTTCCTAAAAAGACCATATAGTACTCTTCCCCGCCAATCATCACCGTATCTCCTTCAAAAAGATAGGACATACCGGAATGCAAGTAATCATATGGTTCATCATATATGGTTAAACAATTAATAACATCTGCCGCGATTTCAGGTGTAATATAATTATTTTCAATCCATTCCTTTTCATCTGCAGATATAAAATACGTAATTTTGCCCTGAGAATTCGTTTCTACATAATATATTTCGCCTTCAGTCATTTCATAGCCGAAATCCTCTAGAACCTTCTTCGAAACGAGAGAATAGAGAACACTGCCTTTTATATCATTTTGATAATTCGTCATTTCATCTGGATAGATTGGTGCATAGCTACCATCATTTGGTGTCCATATAACATCATCTAACCACAAACTTTCACCATCAGATCCTACACCCCAAAACACTGCATGAAAGGCATCATTATAGCGTGCTTTTGCTGGTGATTTTTCTCCAGTTCTTTTTTCAAACATGACTTCATTGCTTGGAAACATAAATTCTTCGGTAAAATCTGCTACATCAAATATAGAATTACCATTACCGGCAAAGAACCATGACATCACCCGTTTGTTATCATAAATTGTTCTATGCAAAAAGAGGAAGTCGCCACCTGGTTCATCAGTACCGATAAGTTCAAGACTGATAATATCTGGCGTTTCATTTGCTTCTGCATACATCCTATCAAAAGTTATTTTCCCTTTATATTGACCTTGAGGAGCATTTGAATAAGAATTTTCAAAGGATAAACTCACATTTAAATCTTTATCAATGTTCATGTCACAAGTGATATCCCTAAGGTAGCGTTCTTCATAAGACCAATCGCCCACAAGATAGTCTCTTATGCCTTCCTCAGTGCTAAAATTAGGAGGAGATACAGGCTTGATTGTCTCGATGCCAACTGTTTGTGTCACACCATCCCAAGTAACGCCAATATCAAAAGCTTGGGCAATATCTCTTAACTTAAAATAGTTAAGATCATTAATCGTATAGGCAAGTAAATTGACCTCAACCCCATCCTTATAAATAATAGCAGTATTTCTTTGCGGAATTTCAGCTAGGCCTGTTCCCTGCGTCAATTCTCCCCCAACTTTTGTATATGCTTGGTTTGAAATAAGATTAATGGCTCTTTTGTTACCATCCCAAGTAACTTCAAATTGTTTTTGTGTTCCATTTACAACCGTCGCCAAGTCTCTAAGTTTAAAATAATTATTATCATTTATTAAATAGGCATCAAAAGATATATTCTTACCATTGACTATTACTTTAGATGCAGTTGGAACTGCTACTATTGATTTCCCCTGTGTCCCATTTTCTGCATATACCATATCTGCATGGTTGATTAAAAATATGCTTAAAACCATAGCTATCACTAATATAAAGGCAAAATTTCTTTTCATTCTTATCCTCCTTATTAGAATTTAGTAGTGTCAAATCTAGCACTACTATTTATCCTCAAATTAAATATAGCAACTATTATCTCTTTTGAACCTAGTCGTAACGGCTAGTATTTT
>DASRMR010000008.1:0-132254 GCA_035647815.1 Syntrophomonadaceae bacterium | reverse complement strand
ATTAGTAATCCTAAAGTCACCGCAGTAATTAATGCTACTGATCCGACTGAAACAACGAGAATTAGAAGTATATCAGTAGAAGGCGGTCAAGAGATTAAACTTAAAGGCATTGGCTTTATGGAAGGTCTTAAGGTCATCTTTATGCCAGTTACTAATGAAGCAGGTTCTGATACGAGCGGCAATATTATTTACCGGGTCGGTACTAAGCAAGAGGAGTATAGTGGACGACAATTTACTAGTAATGTAATAGTTAATCATTTATTAGAATCAGGTGTAGAAGGTTCTGATGTAAAGTTTATAGATAATGAAACATTAACCGTCAAAGTTCCGGCAGGTAAGCTAGATAGCAAAGGGATTATTGTAGTTAATCCTGATCAAGGTGCAAGTGATAGCTTTGATGATATTACTTATGGGCTTCCGGGACTAGATACACCATTAGGTGTTACTGCTGAACTTATGCATGATAAATATAATAATACAGATACCGGAATCAAGGTGAATTGGACTGAAGTTAAGGGAGCAACTGAGTACGAATTATATGTAGTAGCAGATAATCAAATGGAACTTATCGGTTCTACTAAGTTACTCGCTTATATTCACGAAGATTTAAAGCCTCGGACTTCTTATAAGTTCATAGTTAAGGCCGTTGGCGATTTTGGTTCTTCTAAGCCATCTGCTGAAAGTAACCGGGTTAGAACTGGCCGCACAGTCGGAGTTCCAGATTTTGATGGTGGAATAATAGAGCATACTCTTCAAGAGAAAAAGGGTAATACTGCCCATGTAAGTTTAGGGACTACAGAGAACCGTTCTAATCTCCTAGTAGATTTAACTCGCGGCAATTTGGCAGGATCTAAAGAAATAGTGCTTAGCATACCAGCTCGTGTGATCAGCAATAATCGTAATATGATTATTGATATCAAAGGTGCAGATTTTGCGATGAAATTAACTCCAGGAATATTTAATAATGCTAAAGCTCAACAAAACCGACATAAAGATGAGGCAGGGGTTAGGTTTACAGTAGCTCCTGTTACTAAGAATACTAATTCTTCAGCTAATGGGCTTTCCCAAGTATATGAAGTAAAAGCTGATTTTTATGAAGGAAAGGCTAATAGCTCGATAGATTATTTAGCAACTAATATGAGTTTAGTTTTAGATTATGATGTGATGAAAGCTAACATGCGCAAATTTCGCAATGTATCAATTAGCAGGTATGATCAGCATAGTAATAGGTGGCAAGCTTTGAAAAAGGATAATTATTTATCTGGTTCGACATCTACAATTATTAATCGTATGGGGAATTATGTAGTAATGGGAGGCAGGAATTAATGCGTAAAGTTGTTATTCTCACTATCAGTATTTTACTACTAATCCCGGGATTAGTAATAGCTAATTACAATCCTTTTGCTGCAGGGGAGATTGAAGGGTATTTAGTTAATATTTCGGTTACACCTGCAACAGAGGAAGATCCTCAAGTAGTTTCTGCTCGTATAGAGACTTATGCTGGTCAGTTTTACCAGATTGAGATAGATGCTAAAGCTGATTTGCTAATCGATAATCGTCCTATTACTATTTACGATTATAAACCAGGCATGGAAGTTTATGGACAATTAAGAGGACAAAAGTTAGTCACTCTAGAAGCTTATTCAACTGCAAATATGGGTTATATAGAGCCAGGCAGTAAGCTGCGCCAAGGTGTGATTACTAATTTAGAGAGTAATCAGCTTTATTTAAACAGGGCAGATGGGCAAACAGGAATTTATTATATTAGCCCGGCTACTATAGTTTTAAAGCAGGGTGAGCAAGTAACTGCAGATACTTTATATACAGGTGATGCGGTCAAATTGTATTTTGATGAAATAGATACAGATATGATTAGTCGTATCGAGGTTCAAGGAGAATCTATCTTAGTTAAAGACCTCTTCAAAGGAAATCTAGGTCAAGTAGATACGATGAAAAACATGATCACTTTAGAAGATGTGGAAGTTTTTCGTAATGGTAGTTGGCAAAAACAGAGTGCTACTCTGAGGATACCTTTTTCTAGGGACATGTTAGCTTTTACCGGCTCTCAAAAGATACCATATCATAATCTAAAGTACTTTAAAGGTAAGACTGCCTATCTAGTTACTAAACCGATTATGGGTAAAGATGTGGTAGAACATTTAATCGTAAAAAATCAGTATGAATCAGCTTTTACAGGCAAAATTCAAGATCTGAACTTTTACGCCTCTGTACTTGAGATTGGCAATCGGAACATTAATTTCTATGATGGAAGTATTGTCATTAAAGATGGTCGCCTACAAGAAAATACTGTTTTAAGTAATGGATCAGATGTTTATGTATTAGCTGATGGTCGAGGTAATGATAGGATTGCAAACCTTATTTATATATTTAACCAAGGAATTAATAATTCTAGTTTAGGCCAGCACCATATTTACGCAGGTAGGTTAGATCAGATTTCTCAAGATAATTTATGGTTAGAAGATTTCTTTATGCTAAATGAAAACCGCTGGGAATCTTTTAGTGATGTAAAAGAACTGTTCTATGATAACGATACTTTTATATATGATGCGGAAAGCAAAAAGTTAATAAGTAGCCTAGAGTTTTGGGCGGGAGATTATTCAGTTGATGAAGATAATGTAAGAGATCCTAAGCTTAAAGATTGGTATGCTTATCTATATACTGATGGAGATAGGGTCGTCTGTATTAGTGTGCAAAAGAAAATGGATTCCCTACTAGGCCAGCGTATTACTACAGGTCGGGTAGATAAAGTAGTCGATGATAGCATGGTAGGCTGGAGCCTTATTTTAAATGATGCTAAAGATTTTAGCCAGGTAAAAAGTGAATGGATGCTAAAAACGGCTAGTCTTCGCTTAAGTTTAGAAGATGTTATGATTATTCGTAATGGTAAGCTTATTAATCCCGAAGAATTAAAGGCAGGAGAAATGCTTTATATAGTAAGAGATGATTTTCATAGTAAAGTCGTAATTGTGAAATAAAGTAGATTTAACTAATAATTAAGGAGTAGTTGGAAATGAAAAGGTTTTTGTCATTTTTATTAGTAGGGGTATTTGTATTTACTATTCCATCTATAACTTTAGGAGAGCCTCCTGATTTTAATGGAGGAGTTAATAATGAATATGAATATGAAGAAGTAGTCTTTGTTTCAGGTACACCTATAAAATTTGTAGGTGATATAGATATTTCTAAAAACGAAAAAGCTGATACAGCGTCAATTAGTTATAAATATAAATTAGTTCCAGCTGATAAAAATGTCGATGGTAGTATAAACCGGCGGATAACTTATGAAATTGATTATGCGAGAAGAAATGATAAAGGGCAGACTATTGCCCAGACTAATCTTAAAACTTACCGAGAAACTATCCAAATAGATGCTAATCGCTATGTATTGTCAGATTACCAAATATCAAAATCAGATGTAATCGATAATCGTCCCGCATCCGATTTTTCTTCGGGAACTATTACAGCACGCAAGGTTTATGATATTAATAGGAATGAAGGTAAAGTGATAGTCGACTTTAGTGGTGGTGATGTCGGATATAAGAATTTTTGGGGGAGTACAGAAACACAAATCCTCGAGTATGACATAGAATCAGAAAGCAGTATCCCTGCAACTTCTGATAGTGAAGATAATGATAATCAAGATGTTTCTTGGCAAGGAACTGTAACTATTCTCGCTTCTGATAGTATGAATAAGAGTTTGCAATATACAGATAATCAAGCCTCATTATCTAGTTTTACTGGTGGACATTTAAGGCTTACTAATCAAGAGATGTTTTCGCGTTATGATTATAATTTGCCTTATATGACAGATGGGGTTCCTTCCACAAGTCGTAATAGAGGTAGTATAGAGTTAAATAAAAGCATGTTACCTAAAATAGAAAGACTTTTATTGCCTAAACTAAGGGATATTGGCGGTCATTGGGCTCAAGATGATATAGGGAAATTATATTCCTTAGATGTTTTTGAAGGAAATTCTCCATTTTTTGCTCCAGATGCACCGATGACTAGAATAGAGTTTACAACTTCGATAATGAAGGCGTGTAATATAAGAGTCTTAATGGAAGAACCTAAGCGGACTAGTCGTCGTACTAGGAATACTCAAGCGGAAGTATCGCCTTTTAAAGATATTAGGACTAGTGATGAAAATTATAATTATGTAAAAGAAGCAGTAAATAAAGGGATAATTAGTGGGGTATCACAAGATTTCTTTATGCCTGAGGATCAGTTAACTAGGGCACAAGCTATTACTATATTAATGAGGGCACTAGGTTTTGAAAACAAAGCCCCGACACCTGGTTATATGACTTCGTTCGCGGATGATTATTCTATACCTGAATGGTCTAAAGACAGCTTTTATGTAGCTAAGGAGATTGGTTTAGTTTATGGTGATACAGCTAATCGGGCTAACCCTAACCAAACTATGACTAGGGCAGAAGCTTCTGCCCTGATAGTGAGATTTTTAAGTTTCTTGGAAAGGGATTTACAAATTGATTACCGAGAAGACATAATTTTATATAATTAAGTATCTGGATGTGACTAGTTTGAAAAAGTATAGATTTTATTTTATTAGTATAATAATCGGTGTTTTTTGTGCGGGATATTTTATTTATATGGGGCAAGTTGATAATCATGAGAGGTCATCTTTAGTATTAGCTGAAGCGGAAAATACTGGTGAAAACTTATTTCCTAGTCCGGAAAAAACCTTATATCAAATGAGCCTATATTTAGATGTGCATAATAAAAATATCTATGGTAATACCTTGCTTAAAACCGAGAACACTTCTGAACATATTTTGGAAGAATTATGGTTTACTGCTTACCCGAACGCTTTTACCACGCCGAATCATTCTCCAGCACCTAAGTTTGCATATTATGATGGCTTTGATGAAGCTTGGCTAGAATTTAGTCAGATAGTCGTTAACGGGACAGCCGCAGAGCATAAAATTGATGGAGTTGCGGTGCAAGTTATCTTGCAAGAAAGCATATCCCCTGATGAGCCGATAGTAGTAGAAATGCAATGGATGGCAAAAATACCTAAAGTTGCTTATCGTTATGGAACTAAAAACAATGTTTTCATGTTAGGTAATTTTTATCCCATACTTAATGTTTTAGGAGACGAATGGCATAAATCATATAACTCTGCTTTTGGTGATCCATTCTGTTCTCACACTGCTAATTATGTAGTGAATTTGAATACTCCTGAGGCTTATGATGTAGCTGCAACAGGAATAAGCAGGCAAGAGATTGCGGAAGATAATGGTAGGCAAATTCATATTATTGAAGCTCTTAATGCCAGGGATTTTTCTTTAGCAGTAATGTATAATTACCAAGAGTTAAATAAGACTTTAGACCAAACTGAAATAAAGGCATATTTACCGAGCGATAAAATCGGAATGGGTGAATCTGTTCTAAAAGAGTCTGCTGATATACTAGATTACTATTCGTCAAAATTCGGTGTTTATCCCTACGAAGAATTCAAGATAGTCTATGTACCTATGCAAGGTTTTCAAGGTATGGAGTATTCTGGTTTAATTTTTTTAAAAGATGAGTTTTTGCGTGCCAACTACGATCGTAATCATAGGGAAGTTATTTTAGCACATGAGATATCCCACCAATGGTGGTATGGAATGGTGGGAAATGATCAAATAAAGGAACCTTGGCTTGATGAAGGCTTAGCTAATTGGTCAGCTTATAAATATTTACAAGATGTTAAGGGTCAAAAAATTGCTACTTCTGGAGCTTCAATAAAAGGTGTAAAATTAAATAAAGAATTAGGCGATATTTATTCATTATCAGAATATTTTCATACTGCATATTCTGGTGGGGAAGCTTTTTGGTTTGGTTTGGAAGCAGAACTAGGTACTGATAAAGTCTTTAAAATACTAAATAGATATTTAGCAACTTTTAAATATAAAATTGCTACTACCGCGGATTTATTAGAGATTATTAGGGAAGAATCTGGGCAGGATATGGAAGAATATTTTGCCAGATGGTTTAAATAATTAGACTACTTAGATTCTACCTCCATTTTGTCGTATAATATTAACAGCTTCTAAATAAGTAGAATTATCAACAATCATAACTAAGACATAAGAGTAATTATAGTGGGTCTCGTATATTGACGACATGCCGCTCACTATAGGATCGGCTGCTAAAAGTGAACCAAATGAGTTATTATATTCACTATAGCCACAAACTAATGAAGATAAGCTATTTCGCTTATTTATTTTTGTATTTTTAAAATAATTAATGGGATCTATATGGATATCAGTAAAGCCATGTTCTTCTAGGATTAAAAGTGTTTTCTTAGCTAGCTTGTAATCACTGAAATAGGCTAATAAAGTTTGTTCACCTGGTTTAATAAGCATAAAAGTACCTCCTTATTTTAAATTAGGTTTTAAAGGTTTGCCCTATAATTTAGTTTTGCCAACCTTTATGTAGAATATAGATTATAGTAAAAAAAAGAATGGAGGAAATTATGAATCTGGTACTACAGATGCACGAAAATATAAGGCAGATAATTATTGACGCATTACATTCATGCCAGAATAGCGGGGTATTTAGCTTTGAAGAAATACCTTTGTTTGTAATAGAAGTCCCTCGTGAAAAAGGACATGGAGATTTTGCGTGTAATATTGCTATGCTAATGGCAAAACAAGCAAGAACTTCTCCACGAAAGATAGCAGAGAGTATTGTAGATGTAATAGATTTAGAAAAAAACGAATATATTGACAAGATAGAAGTTGCAGGAGCCGGTTTTATCAATATTTACCTAAATAATAATTGGTTATATAAAATACCTGCTTTAGTCAAAGAATTAGGTGATTTTTATGGCTCCAATATTAGTACCGGTAAAAAGATACAAGTTGAATTTGTGAGTGCTAATCCGACTGGTAATCTGCATATGGGTAATGCTAGAGGTGGAGCAATAGGTGATAGCTTAGCAAATATTTTAAAGTTTGCAGGCAATGAGGTGGAAAGAGAATTTTATATTAATGATGCAGGTAACCAAATTGAAGTATTTGCTGCCTCATTAGAAGCCAGATATTTACAATTGACTGGACATGACATACCTTTTCCTGATAATGGTTATGCAGGACAAGATGTGGTCGATACGGTAAAAGATATTATTCGTGAACAAAAAGATGGTTTGCTAGAGTTATCGCAAGAAGAACGCAGAAAATATATGGTAGAATACGCAATTGATGAAAAAATAAAATATATTAAAACTACTTTGGGAAATTTTGGGATAACATATGATGTATGGTTTAGTGAAAAGACTCTTCACCAAGGTAATAAGATTGATGTTATTTTGGAGCAATTAGAGGAAAAAGGCTATATCTACGAACAAGAAGATGCCAGATGGTTCAAAGCTTCATTATTTGGAGATGAGAAAGATGAAGTAGTAATGCGTTCTAACGGGTTACCTACTTATTTTGCTGTTGATATTGCATATCATCAAGATAAATTTAAAAGAGGTTTTGATAAAGTCATAAATATATGGGGTGCTGATCATTATGGGCATGTAGGCCGCATGAAAGGAGCGGTAGAGGCATTAGGGTATAATCAAGATAGATTAGAAATACTAATAATGCAGCTAGTGCGACTTTATCGTGGGGGTAATATTGTTAAAATGTCTAAGCGAACTGGTACTTTAGTTACCTTAGATGAGCTAATAGATGAAGTCGGCAAGGATGCGGCTCGTTTTTTCTTTGTGATGCGCAATCCTGATAGCCACTTAGATTTTGATTTAGAATTAGCTAAAAAACAAAGCCAAGATAATCCAGTTTATTATGTACAATATGCTCATGCACGTATTTGCAGTATATTTAGACAAGCAGATATGGCGGGAATCTCGATGCCTGATCTTGCTAATATCGATGTTGCTTTGCTAAAAGAAACCGAGGAATTAGATTTATTACGTAAGATTGCTGATTTTCCGGAGGAAATTATGACTGCTGCCAGATTTATGGCTCCTCATCGTATTGCTCATTATGTTATGGATTTAGCCGGGCTATTTCATAGTTTTTATAATAGCAACCGAGTCTTAAATGATGATCTAGAGCTTCAAAATGCTAGATTATTACTTATGGATATTACGAGAATAACTATTAAGAACGCGCTAACTATACTAGGGGTCAGTGCACCCAAACATATGTAGGAGGGATTTAATTAATGATACTAAGAAAAAAAAGTGAAGCAGATTGGGCTATCGAAATCATGACTGAAAAACAAGAACCAATTTTTTATGCTGATTTGATTAAGGAAATTGCCACTAAAATGAAACGCAAAAAAGATAAAGATACTTTAACTTCTATCTATACTCGTCTAAATATGGATAATCGTTTAGATTATCAAGGGGAAGGTTACTGGTTTTATGATATTAACCGTGTAAGGTCGGAGAAATAGCATGAAAATAGAATGGTTAGGCCATGCTAGTTTTTTAATAGAGACTTTAGGCAAAACTATAATTACTGACCCTTTTGATGAAACCATAGGTTATCAAACTTATAATAAAGAAGTTGATTATGCTACTGTTAGTCATAATCATTTTGATCATAATGCAGTACATCTTCTAAAAGGAGAGCCCCAAGTTATTAATACTCTTGAAGAAATTCAAACTAATGAGATTATCTTTAGGGGTATTGCCTCATACCATGATTCTGAAAAGGGTCTTTTAAGAGGTTCGAATATTATTTATAAGATAATTGCTGAAGATATAAACCTAGTTCATCTGGGGGACTTAGGTCATGTGCTCGATGAAAAAACTATACAAGAAATAGGGAAAGTGGATATATTATTTATTCCAGTTGGAGGTACTTTTACGGTCGATGCTAAAGAAGCATTATATATAGTAGATCAACTAGCACCGAAGATAATTATTCCTATGCATTATGATACTCCTCATCTTTCATTTGAATTAGCTCCAGTTGAGGAGTTTACAAGTTCTTGTGATATTGTAACGAAAAAACCTTATATAGAAATTAGCCCAGCGGCTTGGGGAACAGATAAACAAGTAATACTATTAGATTATTTATCCTGGTTGACCTAATAGTATAAACGGAGTAAAATTTTAAAAGATTCGGTGTTTTAGTAGGGGAAAAGAGAGGGGCTATATAGTGGCTAAACATATTTTTATTACTGGTGGAGTTGTTTCATCACTCGGAAAAGGGATTACGGCGGCATCTCTCGGAAGATTGCTTAAAAGCAGAGGATTAAAGGTAGCATTACAGAAATTTGACCCCTATATAAATGTAGATCCAGGGACTATGAGCCCTTATCAACATGGAGAAGTATATGTGACTGAGGATGGTGCGGAAACTGATTTAGATGTAGGCCATTATGAAAGATTTGTAGATGTAAATCTTACTCAATATGCTAATTGCACGACAGGGAGAATTTATCAGACTGTATTAGATAAGGAACGGAGTGGGGATTATTTAGGACAAACAGTTCAGGTAATTCCTCATATTACTAACGAAATTAAAAATCGGGTTACCCTCATCGAAAAGATGGATAATCCCGATGTAGTTATAAGTGAAATAGGTGGCACAGTAGGGGATATTGAATCACTTCCTTTTTTGGAGGCTATACGTCAATTAAAATATGATATAGGTAAAGAAGATGTTTTGTATATTCATGTTACTCTAGTGCCTTATATTAAGACTGCTGGGGAACTAAAAACTAAACCTACCCAACATAGTGTAAAAGAATTAAGAAGCATAGGAATTCAACCGGATATATTAGTTTGCAGAACGGAGAAAGACTTAACAGAAGATGTTAAAGCAAAACTAGCCTTATTTTGTGATGTCGATCGTGGAGCTGTTATTCAACTTAAGGATGTTAGTTCTATTTATGAAGTGCCATTGATGTTGGCTGAAGAGAACTTAGATCAACAAGTTATGGACC
Source organism: Syntrophomonadaceae bacterium (assembly GCA_035647815.1). GTDB lineage: Bacteria > Bacillota > Syntrophomonadia > Syntrophomonadales > Syntrophomonadaceae > JAAYRQ01. Next base: position 122,324 of record DASRMR010000008.1, on the reverse strand, counting down.
AGCTTAATATGTCTTGTGTGGAACCTGATTATCGTGAATGGGAAGAGATAGTAGCTAGAGTAAGAAATGTAGATAAGAAGTTAATTATAGGATTAGTCGGCAAATATGTAGAACTACCTGATGCCTATCTTAGTATAGCTGAATCTCTTAACCATGCGGGTTTTTGTTATAAATCAGAAGTTGAAATTAGATGGATTAATGCAGCAGAAGTTGAAAAAGGCGATATCCATGATATATTAAATGGTGTAGATGCTATTTTAGTACCTGGTGGTTTTGGGGGACGAGGTATCGAAGGGAAAATAGCTACTGCAAAGTATGCGAGGGAGAATAAAATTCCTTTCCTAGGTATAAGTTTAGGTATGCAATGTGCTGTTATTGACTTTGCTCGTAATGTTTGTAATCTGGAAGGTGCTAACAGTGAAGAATTTGATCATAATTCACCTTATCCAGTAGTTCATCAATTTGATTTACCTAACAATGCAGGAAAAGATAAAACTATGCGGTTAGGTTCCTATTCAACCCATTTAAAAGACGGGAGCAAGGCTCAATATTTATACGGTTCTAATGATATAAAAGAAAGACATCGCCACAGATATGAGATAAATAATGATTATCGAGAAATTCTGGAAAAGAACGGCATGCTTATGAGTGGAATTTCTCCTGACGGAAAATTCATAGAGATTATGGAATTACCTGACCATCCGTGGTTTGTAGGTTGTCAATTCCATCCAGAATACAAATCTAGACCCAATAGGCCCCATCCTTTGTTCATGGGCTTCGTCGAGGCGGCTTTGAAGTATCAGGAAGAAAGAATTCCCGCGAACTAGCGCAAGTCACCAAAACTCCGCGCCAGTTTGCGTGAATAGCCCTCCCCAACCCTAAAACGGTATACGGTTAGTCTTAGACCAAATTTTCATTTCCTTAGCATCCCTGATTAAATCATCACGAAAATCAGGATGAGCTAAATTAATTAGTGCTTCAGCCCGACCCCAAGTAGAAAGTGCTTTAAGGTTGTATTTACCATATTCAGTAACTAAATAGTTAACTTGGCTTCTGGGGACAGTAACAGTAGCACCAGGAGTTAACAAAGGTTTAATACGAGAATGTAACTTGCCTTCTTTATCTGTAAAGGTTGATGAGAAGGCTAAAAATGCCTTACCACCTTTAGAATGAAAACCACCAATAACAAAGTCAAGTTGACCACCAGTACCAGATATTTGTCTAAGTCCAGAACTTTCCGAACAGACTTGGGATAAAAGATCGACTTCTAGAATATTATTAATGGAGATGACATTATCATGCAGAGCAATTTTAGATGGGTCATTAGTATAACCGACTGCACATGAAGCAAGCAAAGGATTATCATCTATAAATTCATAAGTCTCATTTGTACCTAAACAAAAAGAATAAGTGGTTTTGTTAATATCGTAGGCTTTTTTGGCATTAGTGACTTTCCCAGCTTCATACATTTTAACATAAGCATCACAGAACATTTCACTTTGAATACCTAAGTCTTTTAAGTCGGAATTTGCTATCATATTCCCGATTAGATTGGGCATAGCGCCAATTCCTAGCTGAATACAAGAGCCATCTATTATTTCTTCTACTATTAACTCTGCTATTTTCACATCCTCATCTGATGGAGCCGGAGATGGTGGAGTAGCAAATACTGGCGAATTAGATCCTTCTATAATATAATCTACTTCACTAATATGGACATATTCATCATTACCACCTAAACAACGAGGCAGATTCTCATTCACTTCGACTATAGCAATTTTAGAATTTAAGGCTAAACCACGATTATGAGAATTGCCTATGCCGAAATTAAAACAGCCATGTTTATCCATAGGAGTAACTTGTGCTACCCAAACATCAGGGAATAAATGTTCATTTTTCACATCATAAGCTAATCCAGTAGCTTCATGGTAATTAAATGGATTATGGGCTGCTAAGCCAAAATCCCCAGCCCTACGATCAATAGCGGTGAAATACCAGCTAAAATATTGGAAACTCTTTTGTTCTGGATCACCTTTTATAACTTCCGGTATAGGAAGTACAGTTCCAGTGCCACGAATAGCAACATTTTCTAGGCCACTACCAGCTCGTTTAGCTAAAGCAATATCAAAGTCAACAGGTTTCGTTGCAAACATGCCATAATCAATGATGACATTAGAATCTACTAATTGTGCTGCTTGTTCAGCAGTAATAAGTTTTTCTTTGTATTGTCTTAAAAAAGTACCCAAAATTAAATCCCCCCAAAAACATTTTTTAAATTATTTATGCGACTAAAAAGTCAGACAATTCGCATATATTAGAATATTCGAGCAAAGAGTCTTTTATTCCTTTTTTAAATATAAGATTAATTAATAATTTAAAGAAAAATTTTTTTAAGACTAAAGTAATATTGCTTCAGGAGAGGCAAAAAGTTCAGGAGAATGCTAAGGTAGCTGTAAGAATTAATAGTTCTGGCGCACTACAAGCGCTCCTCATAGGAAACCAGGAACTTGATACTTTAACTCAACGGTGGTTGATAAAACACCCCAGCTGCTCCAGATATTCATTTATAAAGTCATTGAATTACACTAAATCTATTATAATTTTAAATAAAAAAAGCACCTTAAGGTGCTTTTCCCAATTAAATTTCAATTTTAATTTAAATATCTGGTGTTAACTTTAACCTAAACTTGGTACGAGTTAGGAAATCTTACTAATGACCGCAGGTCATATAAAAACAAAAGTGAAAATCTGCAACCTTAATAGTGAGCGATAGCGAACATCGGGAGCACCCCAGGGTGTGTTAAAATTCCCCTTCGCGCCAGTCATAAAAAGTCTGCGTTAGTCCGCGTGGATCCCTAAAACGGTATACGGTTAGTCTTAGACCAAAGTTTCATTTCCTTAGCTTCCTTAATCAAATCATCACGAAAGTCAGGATGAGCTAAATTAACTAGTGCTTCAGCCCGACCCCAAGTAGAAAGTGCTTTAAGGTTGTATTTACCATATTCAGTAACTAAATAGTTAACTTGGGTTCTGGGAACAGTAACAGTAGAACCGGGAGTTAACATAGGCTTAATACGAGAATGCACTTGCCCTTCTTTATCTTTAAATGTTGACGAAAAGGCTAAAAATGCCTTACCTCCTCTAGAATGGAAGGCACCAATGACGAAGTCCAGTTGACCACCAGTACCAGATATTTGTCTAAGTCCAGAAGTTTCCGAACAAACTTGGGATAAAAGATCGACTTCTAGGATATTATTAATGGAGATGACATTATCATGTAGAGCAACTTTAGATGGGTCATTAGTATAACCGACTGTACACGAAGCAAGTAAAGGATTATCATCTATAAATTCATAAGTCTCATTTGTACCTAAACAAAAAGAATAGGTAGATTTGTTAATATCGTAGGCTTTTTTAGCATTAGTGACTTTTCCAGCTTCATACATTTTAACATAGGCATCACAGAACATTTCACTTTGAATCCCTAAGTCTTTTAAATCGGAATTTGCTATCATGTTTCCGATTAAGTTAGGCATAGCGCCAATTCCTAGCTGGATACAGGAGCCATCTATTATTTCTTCTACTATTAACTCTGCTATTTTCACATCTTCATCTGATGGAGCTGGAGATGGTGGAGTAGCAAATGCTGGCGAGTTAGATCCTTCGATAATATAATCTACTTCACTAATATGGATATACTCATCATTACCACCTAGACAACGAGGCAAATTCTCATTCACTTCGACTATAGCAATTTTAGAATTTAAAGCTAATGCACGATTATGAGAATTACCTATACCGAAATTAAAACAGCCATGTTTATCCATAGGAGTAACTTGTGCTATCCAAACATCAGGTAACAAGTGTGGGTGTGTATTATCCACATCACAAGACATAGTAGTAGCCTCATGGTAATTAAATGGAAGATGAGCTGCTAAGCCAAAATCCCCGGCTCTACGATCAATAGCAGTGTAATACCAGCTAAACCACTGGAAAGTCTTTTGTTCCGGATCACCCTTTATAACTTCTGGTATAGGTAGTACAGTTCCAGTGCCACGAATATTAACATTTTCTAGGCCACTACCAGCTCGCTTAGCTAGAGCAATATCAAAGTCAACAGGTTTCGTTGCAAACATACCATAATCAATGAGACTATTAGACTCAACTAGTTTGGCTGCTTGTTCAGCAGTAATAAGTTTTTCTTTGTATTCTCTTAAAAAAGTACCCAAAATATACCCCCCCAAAATCTTTGTAAATACTTATACGACAGAAAAAGCTATACGATTTACATATAGATTCACATATATTAGAATATTCGCACAAAAAGCTCCTTATCCTTTTTTTAGAGAGGAAATTAATGAATAATTTAAAGAAAGTCTGCAAAATTTTTGTAAAACAGAAGAAAAAATCTATTAAGTATTACCAAAAGGAGGCATAATAGATTATAGTAAATAGTTGAAGTATCTACCTATATAGGTAGAAAAAAGAACAAAAATAAGGGAGCGACCTAATGTTTACGACTAGAATAATCGATATAAAAGAAAAAGCGAGATATAATGAATTTGTGGAAAGCCACAATAAAGGTCATTTTTTACAATTGTGGGAATGGGGAGAAGTGAAAAGAAGTATGGGCTGGGAACCCCTGCCATTAGTTTTAGAAAAGGATGGTGAAATCCAAGCATCACTGTTAATCCTGAAAAAAAGGCTACCCATACCTGGTCTGAACAAATGTATATTTTATTCCCCTCGAGGTCCGGTAATTGATATAGATGATGAAGAATTAGCTGAGGCACTATTTACCGGGGCTACTAAAGTGGCCAAAGAACATGGGGCAATTTTGTTAAAGATAGATCCTGATGTAAAAGCTGATAATATACGTTTTGCGGATATTCTTAATCAATGTGGTTTTAGGAAAAATGAAACCGGACTAGATTTTGAAGGTGTACAACCTAATTTTGTGTTTCGTTTAGATATAAACCCAACATTAGACACAATATTAGCAAATATGCATTCTAAATGGAGATATAACATTAGATTAGCAGGTCGCAGAGGCGTAGAAATACGGGAAGCTACTAGCAAAGATGATTTGAAAATATTCTACAAGGTTTTGCTGGAGACTGCTGAGCGGGATAAATTCCTAATTAGAGGCTATGAGTATTTCGAATGGATATGGGATCATTTGGTTTTAAATGGTTATGCACAAGTCTTTATAGCCGAATATGAAGGAAATGTTATTGCAAGTACATTAGCCATGTTGACTGGTGATAAGGTGTGGTATTTATACGGAGCCTCCAGTAATGAATATCGCAATGTAATGCCAAATTACTTAATACAATGGACGATGATTGAATGGGCAAAAGAAAACCATTGTAGTTTATATGATTTTCGCGGTGTATCAGGAGATTTAGATGAAAACAACCCCCTTTACGGTTTATACCGATTTAAAAAAGGTTTTAATGGAGAGTTTACCGAATTTATAGGAGAGTGGGATTATGTTTATTCTCCATTTTTCTATTGGCTTTGGAATAATGCTCTACCAATTTATATGAAAATTATGCAAAGCAGAAGTAAATAGGGTAGGGGGATTATTGATATTGGAGAATTTGAAAGGAAACAAATGGGTTGAAATCGATATTTTAGCTATCAAAAACAATCTGCTAAATATCCAAGCCCACTTAGCTGATAGAGCAAGACTTATAGGAGTAGTCAAAGCTAATGGATATGGTCATGGAGCTATAGAAGTTGCACGTATCCTCCAGCAAAACGGTGTAGATTTTTTGGCTGTCAGTTATTTAGATGAAGCATTGAAAATTAGAAATTCCGGGATTAAATCTAGTATTATGCTTTTTAGCCCTTTAATAGATGAGCTTGAAATTAAGGAAGCTATAGAAAACGAGATAACTTTAGCTATAACTTCAATTTATGATAGTCAATTGATTAATAAAGTTTCTAGTAAATTAAGGATCCCAGTGAATATTCATCTTAAAGTAGATACAGGCTTAGGTCGGTTTGGAATTTATGATGAAGATTTAATCGATATTTGTAATGACTTATTAAATAATCCTTTCATATATATCGAGGGGATATTTACCCATGTAGCAGAAGCTAATAATGAAAAACATACTATTAACCAGTTTAAACAATTTACTGAAATTATAAACAAGTTAGAGCATAATAATATTCATATACCGATTAAACATTTTGCTAATAGTACAGTTTTTCTTAAATATCCGGAAATGCATTTAGATGCGGTGAGGATTGGAACATTATTATCTGGTCAATTCCCAGTGGGAGATATGCCCCACCCTTTTGAATTGACTGACCCATTTTCTTTTAAGACTAAAATAATATCGCTCCGGGAGATGCAAAAAGGTCAGTATTTAGGTTATTATAGAACTTACCGTTTAAAGGCAAATGCCAAAGTAGCTGTAATACCAGTAGGTTTTAGTGATGGTTTGGTATTAGAGGTTGCTAACCCGCCTACTAATTTTTTGGACTTAATAAAAATATTGTTGCGCACCATTTTAAGATATTTTAATTACTCTCGTTTTACCATGAATGTGAAGATAAAAAACGAAAATTATCCCATACGAGGTAAGGTTTTTATGCAGATGACATTAATAGAACTTCCTATACATAGTGATGTGGAAGTAGGAGATATAGTAGAAGTTCCTATGAGAAAAACATTAATAGATCAGGATATAGTACGATTGTATGTGCAAGGCGATTTATCAGGTAAAGTTAGCCGAGGGAATAAAACAGTTTATATTACAAAGGAGGGCTAATCTTGCAAAAAAAGATAGTTGTAGGGATAATAGCAGTATTCTTGCTTATTACTGGTTACTTAGCTATAAAAACAGCTAGTAGCCCGCCAGATAGTATTGCCAAATCTAGCTCGCCCAAAATTGGAGTTATAGAAATAAACGGTGCTATTACAGGAAATACATCTGTTAGTTTGATAGATAGTGGAACTGCCGGAGCAGATGAGATTATGAAAGCTATTAGGAAGGCCGGCGATAGAAGTGATATAAAGGCAGTAGTTTTAAGGATTAATAGTCCTGGAGGAACTTCAGGCGCTTCTCAAGAAATTGGGCTTGAACTTGATAAATTAAGGGCAACAGGGAAGCCGATTATAACTTCGATGGGTGATGTATGTGCCTCAGGAGGCTATTGGATTGCTTGCAGTAGTGACCATATTGTTGCTAATGGATCTTCCTTAACTGGCAGCATCGGTGTTATCATGGAACTTACTAATTTACAAGGTTTATATGAGAAAATAGGTATAAGCTCCCGAGTTATAAAAAGCGGTGATATGAAAGATATGGGTTCACCTAGTAGGGAGTTAACTAGTGAAGAACACCAGTTATTACAAGCTATTATTGATGATTCATATGAACAATTTTTAGACCAGGTTATGCAGGGACGTAAAGACAAGATTGATGTCGATGAACTAAAGACAATCGCTGATGGGCGCATATTTTCCGGGCGTCAAGCATTCGAATTAGGCTTAGTCGATAGTATCGGTAATTATTATGATGCACTAGAAACAGCAGAACAGATAGCAGGCATGGATAAAGATAGTCCTGTAGAAATATTAAATACCAATAACTTTTGGGATCATCTAGCTATAAACATGAATGTACAGGATCTTCTTACTAATAATAGTTTTGTATTAAAATAATTTACAGTTCCAAGTAGTACCTTAGTTTCTGTACGGAAGGATGGCTTAATAGTGAATTTGATAGAAACAATATATGGAATAATGTTTACCCCTGTAAAGACATTAAACACTATTAGTAAAAACAACTTATGGTTAGCAGGTATAATATTATTTTCAGTAGTAATGATTTTCAATATGATAGTAAATCGTGGGATTGTACTTTTGGAGCCTGTAGAGCAGGTATTAGCGATACCTAATAGCTTAATATGGTTAGTTGCATTTATAGGGGTAATTTTTTCAGTTATAATGCTCTTTATAATGTCGGGTCTATATTCCCTTTTAGGAGAAATTATTTACCAGACAGGGAATGCGAAGGGCTTATTAGCTAGTTTAGGTTTTGCCTCTTTACCAGGGATATTTGCTCCTCCACTACAATATATTGCTATTACAGCTGGCTTTACCCCCTTATCTATTTTAGCCCCTTTAGTTATAGGTCTATGGACATTAGCTTTACAAATAATTGCTATCCGAGAATCATTTGAATTAAGTACAAGTCAAGCTATTTTTCTGTATTTAATTCCAATGATTTTAGTTATAATGATTTTAATAGTAATTCTAGTAACTATTTCTTCTACGATACCTTTTTACAAATAAAGGAAGGTAAAAACATACTGCTTGTAGAAACAATCCAATAGTAACAAATATAGTAATAAGATATGGTAATAATTTTAGGAGGAAAAATGGAATATACTATATTAATTGTGGATGATCAAAAAGGTGTTCGGCGGTTACTAGAAGAACTTTTCAAGAAAGAGAGCTGGCAAGTATATTTAGCATCTGATGGGCTGGAAGCTATAGATATGGCCCAAGAGTTGAAACCAGATATTATTTTGATGGATATGAAGATGCCTAATATGGACGGTTTGGAGGCAGCCGAGAAAATTCTAGCTATTGACCAAGACCAATATATTGTAATTATGACTGCTTATGGGGAGATGGAAATAGTAAATAAGATCCTCGAAGTCGGGGTTAAAAAATGTATTGCTAAACCGTTTGATATAATGGTTTTACGCGATTTAGTTAAAGAAATGGTTCTTAACAAGAACTCTTAAGGATATATTTTCATAGAGGTGATTAATTAATGGCATTAGTTTCAGTAACAGAATTATTACAAAAGGCGTATAAAGGTAAGTATGCAGTAGGTGCATTTAATGCTAATAACATGGAGATAATCCAAGCTATTGCAGAGGCAGCTGAAAAAGAGAATGCACCAGTGATAATGCAAGCTAGTCAAGGAGCAATCAAATATGCTGGTTTAGATTTTATCACAGGAATGGTAAGGCTTGCAGCTCAATCGGTTAAGGTACCGATTGCACTTCATCTTGATCATGGAACAAGTTTCGAGCAAGTAGTCAGGTGTATTCGTAGTGGATTCTCTTCAGTAATGTACGATGGTTCCCAACTTTCTTTAGAGGAAAACATACGTATGACTCAGAAAGTTATGGAGGTGGCTAGACCTATTGGTGTTTCTGTAGAAGCAGAATTAGGCAAAATAGGTGGTACGGAAGATGATATTCATGTAAGCGAAAAAGACGCGCTTTACACTGACCCCAACGAGGCCAAACTGTTCGTAGAACAGACTGGGGTAGAAAGTTTAGCTATAGCTATAGGCACAGCACATGGGCAATATAAAGGTGAGCCTAAGCTAGATTTCGATCGTTTAACCGAGATTAAAAATTTAATAAACATTCCTATTGTTTTACATGGCTCATCAGGAGTTCCGGATGAAGCTATTACTCGAGCTATTGAATTAGGCATATGTAAAGTAAATATCGACACTAATATAAGAGAAGCATTTGTAGGGCGGATACGCAAGGAAGTGAGCCTGAACCCAGATGAAATTGATCCCCGGAAATTATTAGGTCCTGCTCGGGAAACTACCGTAGAAATTATCCGAGAAAAGATTAGGCTTTTCGGAAGTTCTGGGCAAGCCTAAATATTTACTGACAGGAGGAGAATTTATATTGCAAATCTTTATTGACTCTGCTAATATAGATGAGATAAAAGACATTCATTCCATGGGCTTTTTAGCTGGTGTGACGACTAATCCCACTTTAGTTGCTCGCGAGAACAAGGACTATAAAACAATTATTAAAGAAATTTGTGATTTAGTAGATGGTCCAATTAGTGCCGAAGTTATTGGTCTTACTCATGATGAAATGATCGCGGAAGGTCATGAGTTGGCAGCTATTCACAATAATGTCGTAATTAAAGTGCCGATAACCGAGACTGGCCTAAAAGCTATCAAAACCTTCAAAAAGGATGGTATTTTTTGTAATGCTACTTTAGTATTTTCTGCTAATCAAGCCTTGTTAGCTGCTCGAGCAGGGGCTAAGTTTGTAAGTCCTTTTTTAGGACGTGTAGATGATACAGGAAATGATGGGCTAATCTTGTTAGATGATATTTTAACTGTCTTTGATCAATATATGATAGAAACTGAAGTAATTGCAGCAAGTATTAGGCATCCTATGCATGTAGTAGAATCTGCTAAATTAGGTTCACATATTGCAACCATACCTTATAAAATAATTAAACAAATGATAAAACATCCGCTTACCGATGCTGGGATAGAAAGGTTCTTAGCTGATTGGGAAGCAGCGTTTAAATAGGAACCAAATCGGAGGGGTTAGTTTTGGAAAGAGAATTAGCTTTAGAGTTTGCCAGGGTAACAGAAGCTGCGGCTCTTGCTGCAGCTCGTTGGGTTGGCAAAGGAAATAAAGAGGCAGCTGATTATGCCGCAGTCACCGCTATGCGGGTTATGTTTGATACGGTCTCAGTTGATGGGGTCGTTGTAATCGGTGAAGGCGAAATGGATGAAGCGCCTATGTTGTATATTGGCGAGAAGGTTGGCTTAGGTGTTCTACCTGAAGTCGATATAGCAGTAGATCCACTAGAGGGAACGAATATTGTAGCTAAAGGTCTTACTGGTGCTATAGCTGTTTTAGCTGTTGCTCCAAAAGGCTCGTTACTACATGCTCCAGATATGTATATGGAAAAAATAGCTGTTGGGTCAGCAGCTAAAGGTAGAGTCCATTTAGAAGCACCAGTAAAAGAGAATATAAAAGAAGTTGCTAAAGCATTAGGTAAACTAGTTTGTGAAGTGACAGTAGTTATATTAGATCGCCCCAGACATCGCCATATTATAGAAGAAGTGCGTAAAGCTGGTGCTAGAATAAAGCTTATAACTGATGGTGATGTTTCCCCAGGTGTAGCAGCTGCTTATAGTAATTCAGGTGTTGATATGCTTATGGGAATTGGCGGTGCACCTGAAGGGGTTATTACCGCCGCAGCCTTGAAATGTATAGGAGGCGATTTTCAGGCCAAACTCTGCCCTGAGGATGATAAAGAAATATTAAGGTGTAAGAAAATGGGTATAGAGAACCCCGCCAAAGTATTTTCTATGAACGAACTAGTCAAATCTGATGATGTTATATTTGTAGCAACAGGAATAACTGATTCTTTCTTACTCAAGGGGGTAAGATATACTAAAAGGAGAGCTATCACTGAAACCTTAGTAATGCGTAGCACATCTGGTACTATTAGACATATTGAGGCTAATCATGACCTAGACCGCAAACCACTTTTTAAAGATAGTCGTATAAAATCCTTACTAGATCAATCTATTAATGGTTAAATAAGTGCATATACAGGTATAATCTTTAATATTACTTTTGATTATACTTATTCGCTCTTCGTTCATGCCTTGGCCTGTCCTCTGGGCGGTTTTACACAATCTAGCATGGCAACAAATTTTAACTTATCTAAATTATTGAGGGAAGACTATTTCCCTTGTTATTATCACGTGTTATTTTAAGGAAGGAGGAAAATTTTGAAGATCTCAGAATTAGAGAATAAGAATATGTTAGAGTTGTACCAAGTGGCCAAAGAAAAGGGGCTAGTTGGATACTCTAAACTAAGAAAAAAAGAGTTGATTTTTGAAATAACTAAGGCTCTAACTAAATCAGATGAGCTACTTCAGGCTCAAGGGGTATTAGAAATAATGTATGATGGTTTCGGGTTTTTACGACCATTTACTTACTTACCTAGCCATGAAGATATATATGTTTCACCATCACAAATCAGGAAATTTGATTTAAAAACGGGGGATTTAGTAGGCGGACAAGTCAGATCCCCTAAGGATAATGAACGGTTTTATGCCTTATTAAGAGTTGAACATGTTAATGACTTTCCCCCAGAAGATGCTACAACTAGAATCCACTTCGATGCTTTAACACCGCTATATCCGAGAGAACGTATTACTCTAGAAACTGAATCGAGTGAATTATCTACTCGTATTGTTGATTTAATTGCTCCGATTGGGAAGGGACAACGTGGCTTAATAGTATCTCCACCTAAAGCTGGTAAGACTATATTATTACAGAAAATTGCCCAAAGTATTACTAAAAACCACCCAGATTTAAAAGTAATTATATTATTAGTCGATGAACGTCCAGAGGAAGTTACTGATATGCAACGCTTAACAAATGCAGAAGTTGTTGCTTCAACTTTTGATGAACCACCTGAAAATCATGTTAAAGTTACTGACATGGTTTTGGAAAGGGCAAAAAGGTTAGTTGAACATAAACAAGATGTAGTCATATTAATGGATAGTGTTACTCGTTTAGCTAGAGCACACAATTTAGTTGTACCACCTAGTGGACGTACATTATCTGGCGGTATTGATCCTGCATCATTAGACAAACCTAAGAGATTTTTCGGGGCTGCTAGGAATATTGAAGAAGGTGGTAGTTTAACTATAATTGCTACTGCACTCATTGAGACTGGTTCTCGTATGGATGAGGTAATATTCGAAGAGTTTAAAGGGCGAGGCAACATGGAACTAGTCCTAGACCGCAAGTTAGCTGAACGTCGAATATTCCCTGCTATAGATATTAAAAAGTCTGGAACTAGGAAAGAAGAATTGCTTTTAAATTCCGAAGAAATGGCTCTAACCTGGAATTTACGGAATACTTTTAATGAGTATTCGGCAGTGGAAAGCATGCAGGTTATGATTGATACGATGAAAAAAACACAATCTAATGCCGATTTGTTACGAGCTGCTCCAGTTGTTTTTGGAAAAAAAGGATCAACTAGGAGTGCATATAAACTTAGAAACTAATAAAAATGCATAAAAACCTCATTTTATGTGAAAAATAGGGAAGTAAGCCCCTATTTTATGGGTTTACAGAAATGAGGTGAAGTTATTGCTATTAAAAAAGCGAATTAGTACATTACTACTATGCATGTTTTTTATTATGTGTAATATTAATAATGTTCAAGCAGCATTAACTCAAGGTAGTTTTATCCCAAGAAACTTAATTAGAACTATTTCAACAGACAGTAAAATTAAATATTATGAAATAAAAAAAGGTGACACATTATGGGATATATCTAGGAAATATCAGACTGACCTTAATACTTTAATAGTTATGAACAATTTAACTCAAGGTAGTATTTTATCAGTGGGACAGACTTTAGAGATTCCCTATAATAGGGCTCGAGTTCATACTATCGCCAAAGGTGAAACTATGTGGGACATTAGCCAAAAATACGAGACTAATGTTGCACGAATAATTAATGCTAACCCGGGGAAAAGTCCAAATCAACTAAAAATTGGTGATAAACTAAATATCCCCGATAGCACTAATAGTAGGCCAGTATTAGCCTACAATGCACCTTCTCGTTCCTCATCTAGTATGGCATCCCAGTTTATATGGCCTATAGTAGGCGCTATTACTTCTAAATATGGATGGCGATCAACTGGATTTCATCATGGTTTAGATATTGCAGGCGATTTAGGTGATTCTATTAAAGCCTCTGCTGCAGGTACGGTGATATTTGCTGATTACAAGCCTGTTTATGGCAAAACTATTATAATAGAACATTCTAATGGGCACGAAACTTTGTATGCTCATATGCAAAGCATAAAAGTTAACCCAGGAACAAAAGTTGCTAAAGGACAAGTAATTGGTAGTATAGGGGTAACAGGTAGGACTACTGGTCCACATTTACATTTTGAAGTCAAAAAAGGCTCTGAAAATATAGATCCCCTAGAATATTTACGATTTTAGGGATAAGGAGCCTCCTTTTGTAAGGGGGCTTTTTTTCGTTTAAAAGTAGATTAAAGCTAGTTTTCTAAATTTTAGAAATAGTATAGAATATAATAAAAGCAGTTTATGAATTATTAATAGGAAAATAGCAGTTGAGTTATTAATTAATTATTCTAGGTTAAGATTGGATTATATCGTGTTTAGTTAAATAATAATCAAAGGAGAAAAAGCGTGGAGAAAAAAGGACCATTTCTAATAAAGGAATTAAGAAGTTTAGAGCCAGGTAAACAATTGTGGGGAAAATATCTAGTTTCTGAGAAATTACAAAGAAAGACTAAAGATGGTAAAACTATAATAAACTTGAAGATTAGTGATTCATCGGGGGATATAGATGTTGTGGTATGGGAAAGTTGCGATGTGGCAGGAGAGATCAATAGTGGTTCTGTAATCGGTCTTTTGGGAGATTTAGGTTTATATAATAACCGTTTACAAATTACTGCCAAAAGAATCAAGGTTATAGATGAAGATATTAATATTTATTTAAAAGGCCCTGCTATAGATATAGAAGAGTTAGAGGGGGAGATGGACGAGCTAGTCCAATCAATAACTGATCCTTATATTGCGAAACTTTTGCATTATATATTTACACCCGAAATTAAAGAAGCATTTATTAAAGCTCCAGCAGCCAAAATGGTTCATCACAATTACCCAGGTGGACTCCTAGAACATACTCTTAAAGTGGCTAAGATTTGTGGTCAAGCTACTGACTTATATCCCCTGCTCAATCGTGATTTACTAGTCGCAGGAGCTATTTTGCATGATATAGGCAAGATAAAAGAATATGAGATAATAGTTTTACCTGAATATACTGTTTCTGGTAGGATGGTTGGACATATTGTTTTAGGTAATGAGATGATAGCTAATGTTATCGATAAGATTCGTCAAGACGGGGACACCTTCCCACCTAATTTAGAAGTAATGATAAAGCATATGATTTTAAGTCATCATGGATATTTGGAATATGGATCACCTGTAACCCCCTTATTTCCAGAAGCATTTGTGCTGCATATGGCAGATAATTTAGATGCTAAACTTTTTGTTTATCTAAACAAAATAGCAGAAGATGAAGAAAGTGAAGATTTATTTACGCCTTATGATAGCTTTTTTGAACAGTACTTTTTTAAATATCGTTATGAAGCTGGGGAAGAATAAAAGATAATACCTATAATTCCGAGATGGAGAAACAAATAGCAAGTTTCTTGTCATTTAATTATTTTATTGATATAATTTTAAAGGCAGTTTATCTTGAGATCTTTAGACCTTTATATAAATACTGTTAGTAATATTCGAAGAGAGGTGAAAACAGTGAAGAATGAGATACATCCCGAATATTTTACTGCCAAAGCAAGATGTGCTTGTGGCAATGAGGCAGAAGTAGGCTCGACAAAAGAAAACATTAGAGTTGAAATCTGCTCCCAATGTCACCCTGTATATACTGGAAGTAAGGGTAAGGTAGTAGACACAACTGGTCGAGTAGAACGGTTTAAGAAAAAGTATGGTTTAGTCTAATTAATAGCAGGGCATAGTCTCTGCTATTTTTCTTAGTTGATTGGGGCTGAACATTAAACAATTTTCACCTATGAAGCGGGTGAAGAACTAACTGTAGAAAATGCTCGTAAATATAGTACATCACATCCACGTTGTGGGACTAGTTTTTTACTGATTGTTATGGTTATTTCGATTTTCGTATTTGCCATGTTAGGGACAGGTGATTTATTTTATCGTATATGGTCTAGATTAGCAGTTTTACCTATTGTAGCAGGTTTAGGATACGAATTTATCAAATTCTCAGGCAACTTCTATGGAAATAAATGGGCCAATTTCATAATGGCACCTGGCTTACTATTACAAAAACTTACTACTAGGGAACCTGATGATGAACAACTTGAAGTAGCTATTGTAGCACTTAAAAATGTATTAGTAACCGGGGCAGCTTAGTCTATAGATGCAAAACAGTTACCAGGGGTTGCATTAAGAAGAATTAAGGAGGAAAAATACTTGCTAAACAGGTTAGAAAAATTAAAAGAAAGATATGACGAATTAACCGAGCTCCTAAGTCAGCCTGAGATTATTTCTGATCAAAACAAGTTTCAGGAATATGCTAAAGAACATGCAGATTTAGTAGACATAGTTAATAAGTATCTTGAACATAAATCTGTACAAATACAGATAAAAGATAGTAAAGAAATGCTTGAAGAAGAGGAAGATGAAGAGTTTTGTCAAATGCTAAGAGATGAATTAGAAGATTTAGAAAGACAAGAAGAAATAATCACTGCTGAACTGAAAGTTCTACTTTTACCTCAAGATCCTAATGATAATAAAAGTGTTATTATGGAAATTAGGGCTGGTACTGGTGGGGGTGAGGCAGCTTTATTTGCAGCTGACTTGTTCCGGATGTATACGCGATTTGCTGAAGAACAAGGGTGGAACATTGACTTAATGAATTCACATTATACAGATATAGGTGGAATTAAGGAGATAATTTTTGTAATAGATGGTAAGGGTGCTTACAGTAAGCTTAAATATGAATCAGGGGTTCACCGTGTACAACGCATCCCTTCTACTGAATCTGGAGGAAGAATTCACACTTCTGCTGCAACTGTAGCAGTATTACCTGAGGCAGAGGAGCTAGATTTAGAGATTGATCAAAATGAACTTAGGGTCGATGTATATTGTTCTAGTGGTCCAGGTGGACAATCAGTTAATACTACTCAATCTGCAGTTAGGATTACCCATGAGCCTACCGGCTTAGTAGTAACTTGCCAAGATGAAAAATCACAACATAAAAACAAAGCAAAAGCTATGCGGGTATTAAGGGCCAGACTAAAAGAGGTATTTGAAGAAGAGAAAAATGCTGAATTAGCTGGTGAACGTAAAGGTCAAATAGGTTCGGGTGATCGTAGTGAGCGCATACGGACTTATAATTTCCCACAAGGTCGGGTAAGTGATCACAGAATTAATCTAACTTTACACAAATTAGAAGCTATTATGGAAGGGCAATTAATGGAGATGATAGACGCTCTAGCAATATACGAACAAGAACGACAATTGAAACAGGTGGATTAAGGTGCATGATGATTGGAAAATCCAAGATTTACTAGCCTGGACTAGTAACTTTTTTGGTGATAAAGGAATTGATAATCCCCGCTTAGAAGCGGAAATACTATTGGCCCGAGTTCTTAATAGAGATCGGGTTTATTTGTATGCTAATTTCGACCTACCTGTTAATCAACAAGAAAGGGAATTGTTCCGAGCTTTTATTAAACGGAGGGTACAAGGTGAGCCAGCAGCTTACATTGTAGGCCACAAAGAATTTATGTCTTTAAATTTTAAGGTCACACCTGATGTACTGATACCTCGTTCTGACACGGAAGTTCTAGTGGAAAGTGTTGTCGCAATAGTCAATCGGGATGATAATTTGAGAATATGTGATGTAGGTACTGGATCAGGGGCGATAGCGGTTAGTTTGGCTCATTATTTGCCTAATGCTATAGTCTATGCGACAGATATTTCTCCCGAGGCATTAGGAATTGCCCAAGAAAATGCTACTAATAATCTAGTAGATATAAAGTTTTTCTTAGGTGACTTACTTAAGCCTTTAGAAAATGAGAAGAAATTTGATATATTGACTGCTAATCTACCTTATGTTTCTCCAGAGGAATTTAAGGATTTAGATAAAAGTCTTAGAGATTTCGAGCCTGTGCTAGCTTTATTAGCTGATGGTGATGGGTTAGATTTATATCGTAGACTAATTCCACAAGTTTATGACTTACTTACCAACGGTGGATATGTTTTCTTTGAAATAGGTTATAAGCAAGGTCAATTTGTTCATGAGATGGTAGATACTTTTACAGAAGTAGAAATAATAAAAGACTTAGGTGGGCGCGACCGGGTAATTAAAGCACGGAAGGAGTAAAGTTCTGGATACTCTTTATCTAAAGGTAGATTCTATAAATCCTGAAAAAGACAAGCTCGACATGGCTGTCCAATTGCTGCAAAAGGGTGAATTAGTCGCTTTTCCTACAGAAACTGTTTACGGTTTAGGTGCATTAGCATTTAATCCTCTTGCAGTAGCAAAGGTATTTAAAATTAAAGAAAGAACCCTGAACAATCCTTTATTAGTTCATATTAGCAATATTAAACAATTAGATATAGTTACTAGTTTTGTTCCACCTCTAGCTTTCAAGCTTATGGAAAAGTTTTGGCCTGGGCCAATTTCATTTATTTTGCCTGTACATCATAGTGTCCCATCAATAGTGACAGCGGGAAAGAATAATGTAGGTGTAAGAATGCCTGCTAATGAAGTAGCCATCCAACTGATTGAAAAAGCAGGCCCTTTAGCTGGAACTAGTGCTAATATATCTGCTCACTCTAGCCCTACTTTTGCCCAACATGTTAGGCAAGATTTTAACGGGAAAATTGCTGCTATTGTCGATGCAGGACCTACGAGTGTGGGCTTAGAATCTACTATAATCGATTTTAGCAAGCCAACACCTCAGATTCTTCGTTTAGGAGGAATTTGTGTGGAGGAAATTGAAACAACTATAAAGATGAAGTTAAAACTAGCTAAGAGTGCAGAAGAAATTGTTTATGAAAACACAGTTGAGGTTATTTTAAGTAAAGATATACAAGATTTTATTAGAGTTGTTGGCGAATTAAAGAACAAAAAGAAAAAAATAGGGATTGTTAATAATAATTATTTTTCTAAGCAAATGGTTAAAGATGTATATAAGGAATATGAACTTAATATAAATGAACCTAGGGCAGATTTTTTTTATTTATTAAGAGATGCAAAAGCTGCTAGTCTTGATGTCTTAGTTTTTGCTCCTTTTCCTGAAAACTTAGAACTGGTCAATAAAGCCTTACTCAATAGGATTTATAAAATTACAAACCGAAAAAGATAATCTAAGGGAGTTTTGCTTTTGTATGAACAAATTGCTACTATCTTCCTAGTAGCCGTAGTCCTGGGCATGGACGCCTTTGCCTTATCTTTAGGAATAGGATTAAAAGGGGCAAGTCGTAAATACGAAACTAGGCTTATTATTACGATAACAATTTTGCACATTATTATGCCATTAATCGGTCTAACTATAGGACTAGTAGTGGGAAAAATATTCGGTGTATGGGCAGCTCGCATAGGGGCATTAGTCTTGGCATACATAAGTATAAGTTTCATACTCGATGGTTATAGGGAAATTAAACCATCGATATATTTATTTAAGGAAGGTCAACAAGTATTTAAAGAGAATAATAGTTTAACTGCAAATAGTTGGTCGAGTATAATTTTATTAGGAATTTCAGTAAGTATTGATGCTTTAACAGTTAGTTTTAGCTTAGGTACTTTTAAGATGCCTATATTTCTTACTATTGGCATAATAGGATTTACAGCTGGAATAATGACATGGCTAGGTTTTATAGGTGGACGTATATTTAGCCGTGTAGTCGGAAGTTACGCCCAAATAGCAGGTGGGATTATTTTATTAGCTTTGGCCATAAAACTAGTCATATAAGGAGGAAAATTAGTGCTTAGAATCTTGTTTGTTTGTACGGGCAATACTTGTCGTAGTCCGATAGCACAAGCTTTATTAAAAAAAATGTGGGATGAACAGAGTATTGATAGTGAGTTAAAAGTTTTATCTGCAGGTATTTTTACATCTGATGGTTTACCTGCTAGTCCTGAAGCGATAGAAGTAATGCTAAAAGAGAATATAGATATAACAGATCATAAATCCCTACAAATTAATGAACAGCTAATTAAAGATGCGGATCTTATTTTTACGATGACTGAGTTTCATCGTAGATCAATAATAGATGAATTTCCTGAATATGAGTCATCAGTTTTTACTATAACCGAGTACATAAATCTTGAAGGCGATATAGTAGATCCTTTTGGAAGGGGAGTAGAAGCCTACTACGAAACTGTTGAACAATTAAAGGGGATAACAACCGAATTGGTAAAAAAATTAAACGAGGATATAGAACGAAATATTTAAAAAATCGTGAAATAGATAGCAACAACATTTTCTATGCCACTTGATGAGGTGAATTGATGAAGATAGCTATTGGCAATGATCATGCAGGAGTAGCACTTAAGTTAGAGATAATGGAAATGCTCACAGAGGAAGGTTATGAAGTAATTAATTGCGGTGTTGATACTACAGATTCAGTAGATTATCCGGATATTGCTGAGCAGGTAACAACCGAAGTATTAAAGCAGAATATTTTAGGTGTGCTTATATGTGGAACAGGTATCGGTATTTCAATAGCTGCCAATAAAATTATAGGTATAAGGGCAGCATTATGCCAGAATATTTATACGGCTCAAATGGCTAGAGAACATAATGATGCTAATATTGTTGCACTTGGTGCTAGAGTTACAGGTGGTGCCTTAGCAGTGGAAATTGTAAGAGCCTTTGTTAAAAGTGATTTCCAAGCAGGTAGACATCTGAAAAGAGTGGAAAAAATAATCGCGCTAGAAGAAAAACATAGGGATAGAAGGTAAGGTAGATTATGGCAGTATTTAATCAAAGACCAAGCTGGGATGAATATTTTTTGCAATTAGCTGTACTAGTCGCAAGTCGTTCTACTTGTTTGCGGAGACAAGTAGGAGCAGTTTTAGTTCGTGATCAAAGGATAATAGCTACTGGTTATAATGGTGCACCCCGTGGTTTGAAACATTGCTCTGAAACAGGATGCCTACGGGCGAAGGAAGGGATTCCTTCTGGACAGCGTTATGAATTGTGTCGAGGTGTTCACGCCGAACAGAATGCTATCATAAATGCGGCTTTTTATGGAGTAGCAACTGAAGGAGCAGTAATATATTGCACTAACCAACCTTGTATAATATGTGCTCGGATGATTATAAATGCCGGGATAATCAAAATTGTTCACCATGGTGATTTTCATGATGAACTAGCATTAGATTTATTAAAAGAGGCAGGTATTGACTTAGTCTTTAAAGAAAGAAAATAAGATCGTTATTAGTTAAGGAGAATTTATATGCATGTCAAAACATTATCTCTACCTAGACTTAATCAACTTAATCCGACTTTAGAGTCAACTGCTTTAAAGTTAATGGAGGAGGCGGGGGAACTAGCTCAGGTGATAGGGAAGTTCAGGGGTCTGAGCGGGGAAAGTATTATTATGGATGAGAATATTGTAGTTAAGGAAATAGCTAGGGAATTGTTAGATGTTGCCCAAACAGCTGTTACTATGATGTTCGTTATGGAAGAGCAATATGGGGTTAATATTGATGAAATGCTTAGTGAACATTGTGAAAAGCTGGAAACTAAAGGCTACTTATCTATTATAAATAATAAACACATATAATAACCTGAATAGTCGGACAATTCACGCATGAGCGATTATTAAATTCGCAGTTTTATAAAAAGGATTTTACTTTTATATGACGAATATGGTGTTAGGGATAAATATTTACTCAATATAAACTTTAAAGGTGGTAGATGATGACTCGGCAAAAAAACAATTGGGTAAAACCATTAGCTGATGCTATCAACATGGTAACCACTATTGCTGCGGCTATAGGCTTTTCTGGTTTGGCAGGCTGGTGGTTAGATGGCAAATTTGCAACTGACCCATGGCTTACTATTCTGGGGATTTTGCTGGGATCTGGTACGGGTATTAAAATTATGTGGGATAGACTTAATGCCAATTCTTTTGACAAAAGAATTGAGAAGAAAAACAATGAAAAAAATGATGCAAATGAATAATTAATCTTGAGATCATCCAAAGTTAGTATGGCCTGACTTTGGTTTGTGATTTTTCACGTGGTCTAAAAAAACTACGAAGATTGGAAGATCGATAAATATCACTTAGAAGGGGGGGAAAAAGATGATATTTGGTATGTGGGATGGTGTGCTTTTTAATATTGGACCAGTACCGGTTGATCATTTAATATTGACCGAATGGGTAATCATTGCTTTAATCGCTTCACTTGCATATTTCTCCACACGAAAGATGCAAAAAGTGCCTCGGGGCTTGCAAAATGCCTTTGAGTTAGCAGTAGTTTGGACATATGATTTCTTTACATCACTTATGGAGAAGGAACATGTTGCAAAAAAGTGGGCTCCTCTACTCACTACTTTTTTTCTATTCATAATAATAAGTAACTATAGTGGTTTAGTTCCAGGTGCAGGCCATATTAAAGGTTTCCAAGCACCTACAAGCAACTGGAATGTTACTATGACCTTAGCACTTATCACATTCTTTACAGTTCATGTCGCCGGAGTAATGGAACATGGGGGAGGATATTTTAAAGGCTTCATTAGTCCGATGCCAGTAATGCTTCCATTCAATCTACTTGAACAAGTGACCCAGCCGTTATCCCTCACCGTCCGTTTATTCGGTAATATATTTGGTGAGGAAATGGTTATTGCTTATATGTTGTTCTTGGTACCATTCCTAATTCCTTCGTTGCTAATGGGGTTAAGCGTATTATTAGGAGCTATTCAAGCAGTAGTCTTTACTATTCTATCAGCCAGTTATATAGCTCATGCAACTGATGATTTATAGTTAATCTTAATTTTTGGACACAAAATTTTAAAGGCACAATGTTTTAATAAAAGCATTGTCAGATAATTAGAGTGAAAGGAGGGGGAATAATGGTAGCATTAGGAGCAGGTTTAGCCGTATCTATAGCAGGTCTCGGCGGTGGTGTTGGAATGGGTCTTGTTGGTGGTAAGGCTATCGAAGCCATTGCCAGACAGCCTGAAGTCGGAGGAGATGTAAGAACTCTTTTATTTATAACCTTCGCTTTTATTGAAACATTGACCATTTACGGTCTGTTAATTGCATTTATGTTAGTTGGTAAGATCTAAAGATGTATTTTATAGTTCCTAATTTGTGGGCGGTAGGTGACTTTATTGACAATTATCTACAAATCTTATCGCCCCAAATATTATTTGCTTTAAGATTGGAGGTAGCACATCCGTGAAGAGGAACAAAAGGTTTCATTTGTCAGTTCTCCTTTTGACCGTGCTTATGCTAATGGGATTTGCAACCTTTTGCATGGCGGCTGGTGGAGGTACACCGATAACTTCGCCTTCAGGTGCAACACCTAGGTTCGGAAATATTTATGTAATTGGCTGGACAGCAGTTAACTTTTTCTTACTGTTAGCCCTATTATATAAATTTGGATTCGGACCGGTTAATAACATTTTGGAAGAACGTACTACTACAATCGAAAGTTCTTTAAAACATGCAGAGGATGTAAGGGTAGAAGTAGATCAGATGAGGCAGGAAGCTCATGCTAACCTAACTGACTCTCGTAAAGAGGCTCAAGAGATTGTGGTTCGTGCTAGTAAAGCCGCAGAGGATGCAAAAACAGCGATTATTAGTCAGGCGAAAGAGGAAGCTACAAAAGTTAAAAGTAAGGCTGTTGCTGAAATTGAGTCTGCCACGGAGCAGGCAAAAGTAGAAATTCAAGATACTGCTGTTAGCCTAGCAATAATGGCTGCAGAAAAGCTCTTAAATAGAGTTATTACAGAAGATGATCATAGACAGATGGTAAGTGAATTTGTTAATGAGGCAGGCGATTTATTATGTTAAATAAGAGTGTCGCTATGCGTTATGCGGAAGCATTTTATAACATTGCCGAGGAGCATAACAAGATTGACGAATACCAACAGGAATTAGAATTAGTAGTAAAAACTATTGAGGAAATGGAAAATTTGAGGGAATATATGGACCATTTTCTTATTCCTGTCGATGCCAAAAAAGAAGTTATCAGCAAAATATTCGCAGATAATATATCAGTAATGACGCTGAACTTTTTGCACATGATAATTGACAAGAGACGCGAAGCATATTTAGATTTTATCGTTGAAGAATATCAAGAATTAACTGATATCTATCACAATATCTCCAAAGCTGAACTGATTTCGGCACAAGAGGTACCGGAAGATGCAGTGCAAGACTTGGTAGAAAAGCTATCAATTTCAACTGGTAAAATAGTGCAACTGAAACAGACGATTGATCCCTTACTCATCGGAGGGATAAAAATTAGGATCGGTGACCAGATAATAGACGCCACCGTTGCTAAAAAACTAGAGATGCTAAAAACACAGCTGAAAGAAGCTAAGATAAGTTAATCATTGATAGGGGTGAGCACATAAAATGAGTATTAGGCCGGAAGAGATTAGTGCGATTTTAAAAGAACAGATTGAGCGCTACCAATCCGAGGTCGAGGTCAGCAATGTGGGCTCTGTTATATATCTAGGTGATGGTATTGCTCGTGTGTACGGGTTACAGGGTGCCATGGCTGGTGAATTATTAGAATTTCCCGGTGGAACGTTTGGGATGGTTCTAAACCTAGAAGAAGATAATGTTGGAGCCGTTCTTCTAGGTGAGTATTCACATATTAAAGAGGGAGATGTAGTCAAAGCTACTGGAAGAATCACGGAAGTACCTACAGGTAGAGCAATGTTAGGTAGAGTTGTTAATGCACTTGGTCAACCGATAGATGGGAAAGGTCCGATTAACACGGATACATTTCGTCCCATTGAACGTGTTGCTCCAGGGGTTGTTAGCCGTTCACCAGTTGATACTCCCATGCAGACTGGGTTAAAAGCTATCGATTCAATGGTACCGATTGGAAGAGGACAACGTGAATTAATCATTGGTGACCGCCAGACGGGTAAAACTGCTATTGCGATTGATGCTATTATTAACCAAAAATTTGAAAAAGACATGATCTGTATTTATGTAGGTATAGGTCAAAAGCAATCTACTATTGCGGCAATAGCATCTAAATTAGAAGAAGAAGAGGCTATGGATTATACAATTATAGTAGCTGCAACAGCTTCAGAACCTGCACCATTATTATATATAAGTCCTTATGCAGGTGTAGCTATGGCAGAGGAATTTATGGAAAGTGAATCAGCAGATGTTTTAATAATTTATGATGATCTTTCCAAACATGCGGTAGCATATCGCGAAATGTCCTTGCTACTTCGTCGTCCTCCAGGACGTGAAGCGTATCCAGGTGACGTTTTCTATCTCCATTCTAGATTACTAGAAAGAGCTTGTAAGCTTAGTGACGCTCATGGTGGTGGTTCAATAACAGCACTACCGATTATCGAAACTCAAGCTGGAGACGTATCAGCTTATATTCCTACTAATGTTATATCTATTACGGATGGTCAGATTTATCTAGAAACAGAGCTGTTTAATGCAGGACAACGTCCAGCAATTAATGCTGGATTATCAGTTAGCCGTGTTGGTGGCGATGCTCAGACTAAGGCCATGAAATCAGTTGCTGGACAATTACGTTTAGACTTGGCACAGTATCGTGAGCTAGCAGCCTTTGCTCAATTTGGATCTGATTTAGATAGAGCGACATTAGCTAGACTTACTAGAGGTGAAAGAGTAACAGAATCACTAAAACAAGGTCAGTATCAACCGATGCCTGTAGAAGAGCAAGTAGTAGCATTATATGCAGGTGTTAATGGATATCTGGATGATCTGCCCAACGACAAAGTGGGCGAATTCGAAGTTGATTACCTAATGTTTATGCGCAGTACTTATCCTGAAATTTTAGAAAATATTAAAGAGGGTACTAAAATAGAGGGGGATTTAGAGCAGAAACTAACTACTGCAATAGTTGAATTTAAGTCCACTTTCACGATTTAGGTGGTGAATTTTTAATGGCAGGAGCAGGTGTAAGAGATTACAAACGAAGAATACGCAGTGTAACAAATACTCAGCAGATTACTAGAGCTATGAAAATGGTCGCAGCTTCTAAGTTGCGCCGAGCTCAGAATAGTGCTGAGGTGTCAAGGCCTTATACAGAGACATTGCAAGATACTTTAACTAGACTGGCTGGTGTAGCTTATGATGTACAACACCCATTATTAGATAAAAGGGAAGAAATATATAAAGTCGGATATATTATAATAACTTCTGATAAAGGGCTTTGTGGAGCTTACAATAGCCATATTATTCGTGAGGCTGTAATAGCTATGGAAGAAGATACTCGCGATATCGAAAATAGCATAATAACTGTGGGGAGAAAGGCTAGAGATTTCTTTAGCAAACGTGGCAGTGTAGATGCTGAATTTATTAATCTTGGTGATGATATTAGTTATGCAGATGCTAAGGAAATTGCCCAATATATTATAAATGCCTATGAAAATGAAGAACTCGATGAAGTTCATATAGTATATGCACGCTTTGTAAATGTTATTAGTCAAATCCCTACTAAAGTTAAGATATTGCCAGTTGAACCTCCAGATTCAGAAACGGAAACGGAAGAGGAAGAGCACTTTGTAGATTATATTTATGAACCTAGTGCAGAGGAAATTTTACTGACCCTAATACCAAGATATATAGGTAGTCAGATTTACCATTCGATGTTAGAAGGTAAAGCTAGTGAATTTGGCGCTAGAATGACAGCTATGAGCAATGCTACGGAAAATGCTACCGAAATTATCGAAGATCTAACTATGATAATGAATCGAGTTAGACAAGCGGCAATTACGGAAGAAATCTTAGATATTGTTGGTGGTGCTGAAGCTCTCAGTAAAGGAGGAAAGTAGAGGATGGCGAATGTAACATATGGAAAGGTAACCCAGGTTATAGGTGCGGTAGTTGACATCCGCTTTAACCCTGGGGAGTTACCTGATCTAATGAATGCTATAGTTATAAATTCAGAAGACCAAGATGTAAAAACTGAAACAGGAAGTAGTGTTGCTCTCGAAGCTATGCAGCTACTTGGAAACGATACCGTTAGGTGTGTTGCTTTGCAACCTACTGATGGACTTACAAGAGGCATGATAGCAACTAATACTACTGCTTCTATAACTGTTCCAGTTGGTGATAAGACGTTAGGTAGAATAATGAATGTACTCGGTGAGCCAGTCGATGAAGCAGGGCCAATAGAATCTGAAGAACGTTGGCAAATTCATCGTAAGCCACCCGAATTAGTTGACCAAATGCCTGCAACTGAAATGCTCGAAACAGGAATAAAAGTTACGGACTTAATTTGCCCATATGCTAGAGGCGGTAAAATTGGGCTATTCGGAGGAGCAGGAGTTGGAAAAACTGTTATTATTATGGAACTCATAAGAAATATAGCTTATGAACATGGCGGATATTCAGTATTTACCGGTGTTGGTGAACGTACTCGTGAAGGTAACGATTTATGGATGGAAATGACCGAATCAGGTGTTATAGACAGATGTTCTCTTATTTTTGGGCAGATGAATGAACCACCTGGTGCACGTTTGCGAGTAGCTTTAACAGGTCTAACAGTAGCTGAATATTTTAGGGATGTCGGCGGGCAAGACGTGTTATTATTTATCGATAATATATTCCGTTTTGCACAAGCAGGTAATGAAGTTTCTGCTTTGCTAGGACGTATGCCTTCTGCAGTTGGCTATCAACCTACATTAGCAACTGACATGGGTTTACTTCAAGAGCGTATTACTACTACCCGTAAAGGTTCTATAACCTCGGCACAAGCAGTATATGTTCCGGCAGATGACTTGACTGACCCTGCACCAGCTACGACTTTTGCTCACCTTGATGCAACAACTGTTTTATCTCGTTCTATTGCAGAACTGGGTATTTATCCAGCAGTTGACCCACTAGATTCTACTTCAAGAATTCTAGATCCACAAATTATAGGTGATAAGCATTATGATACAGCTCGTGCAGTGCAACAGATTTTACAGAGATATACAGAACTACAAGATATCATAGCTATTCTAGGTATGGATGAACTATCTGATGAAGATAAACTCATAGTATCTAGAGCAAGAAAGATTCAAAGATTCTTGTCCCAACCGTTCCATGTTGCGGAGCAGTTTACTGGGAATGCTGGTATTTATGTTCCTGTAGGAGAAACAGTAGAATCTTTCGCACAACTTTTGACTGGTAAATATGATGATGTATCGGAGGAAGCATTTCTAATGGTCGGGAATATGGATACAGCACTGGCTAAAGCTAAGAGACTGGAGGGGTAATCTATGTCGGAAAAAGCTTTCATGTTGGAAGTAGTAACCCCTGAACAGATTCTTTTAAAAGATGAAGCCGAGTTTGTTGTTGTTCCTGCTATCGAAGGTGAACTGGGAGTATTATATAATCATGCTCCACTAGTTGCGGCGCTTGACATAGGTGTTATGCGTTATAGAGATGATAGTGGAAACCAAAAATTTATGGCTTTAGGTGGAGGCTTTATGGAAGTTGTAGATAATACGGCAAGAATACTTGCTGAGACAGCGGAAACCGGGGAGGAAATTGATGTTCTTCGGGCTAAGGAGTCGAAGGAAAGGGCGGAAAAACGTTTAGCTGAGCGGGATGAAAATGTAAACTTTTTACGTGCCCAACTGTCACTTCAAAGAGCTATGGCCAGAATAAAGACGGTGGATTTCACAAACCAATAATAAATAAAGCCGGAAAGACAAAAAGTCTTTCCGGCTTTTCTACTATCTAAAAATGTTATACTATAAGAAATAGGTGATAGTATTCACGGGGGGATAGTGGGGTGGCATATGGAAAATGTTCTAAAAACTCTTATTATATTAACATTAATTTTTTACTTAATAAAAGGACTTTTCTATCTTCTTTTATGGCAGGCCACACATGCAGTAGAAGAAAAAGCTTTAGCAACTAAAGAAGAAAAAAAGCAGGCTAAATTAGAAAAAAGAAAAGCTAAGCGAAATAAGGAAGAGGAAGAGGAAGAGGAAGAACCTTCTGCCCAAGAATGATGAACAACAATGCCTAGGCTATATGGGGGTATATTATGAGAACACCATTTTTAATATTCATAGGTAGTGTGTTTATTATTACGATACTTTTTGGTGTATTAATATGGCTACAATTAGGTAGAATACAGAAAAAGGCTTTAATTGCCAAAAGAAAGAAAGAACAATTTATTAGGGATAGGGAAGTAGAATTGACGGATAAACATATTATTAAGCAGGAATTAACTGAGGAAGTAGTATCTAACGAAAACTCCTAGTTAGTAAAATCAAAGACTAATTCTGAGTTAATCTTAGGCGAAAAAAATAAAATATTATAAAAAGGAAATGTATTTCACGAACATTTGTTGAAGTATATTTCCTTTTTATAACATTAAAAACTTGTTGATTAAATAAAAAAAACTCTTTAAAAAGTGCTTATTCCGGATAAATCAGGAATAAGCACTTTGTTTTTTTATTCATCTAAATAATAAAATTAAGATAAGTTCTAAGAATAAGTAGTAATTTCTGTGGCAAGAATCATGATATGGAGTTTTGGGAGGGGAATTTATTTGAAAAACATTTTAACTTATATAATATTCTTTTGCCTTTTCTGTACATTTGGTAATTATGCTATTGATTATAGTGTTGGGCAACATATAGAAAATCAATCACCATATTATCTATCTTTTGCATCTATCGGTGTAAATTCACTAGAATCTCATCTAGATTGTTGGGCAAAGATAAAAACAACATCATCGCAAAAAGAATTAGAATCCTATCTATGCAAAATCTTAGAAAGTCTAAACTTACCCATAGACCAAAAAGGTTTTAAAATTGTAAAAACTGCTAACAACACATCTTTACAAAACGAACTAAGTGTGGGAAGTACAGATTTTAGTTTTATATTAGAGTCTGACGAACTAGCTAAAGAAACATATTTTATAATTAGCATTGTCTGTAAAGAAAAAACTAGTATTAATGAATATCAAAAAAAGCTTAATAGTATTATCGGCTTAAATTGGGAGTTTTATTATCAATATGAAGGAAATTTAGATTTAGTAGTAAACCAAGAAGGAAGTCGTAAATTATTAGATGTTATGATGACGAATCTTAAAATAAGTGATGTCAAGTTATTTAATAGTGGGGCAACTTGTAGTTGTACAGGTTTTAGTAAAGATTTAGCTAAAATAGCTCCAAGTATAAAAGTAGATCAAAAACCTGTAAATGTGCAGATTGCTATCCAAGTTGATAAGATAGCTAATAAAACTAATATTATAGTCGGTTCCCCGTTAATTTTAAGTGAATATTAAAGTACAAGGAGGTGAATTTATTGAAGTTAAAAGTAAAAGGTCGGACAAAATTACAAGGAGAAATCGAAGTTAGTTCTTCTAAAAATGCTATTTTACCAATTTTAGCTGCCTCCTTATTATCTGAAAACATGGTCACAATAAATAAAGTTCCAGATATTAAAGATGTCCAAGTTATCTCAGAATTAATTAAAGAAATTGGTGTTAGCGTAAACAAAATAGATGATAATTTATATTTTCACGGTGATGTTCAATCTAGTTTTCCGCCTTTTGAGTTAGTTCGACAGATTCGAGCTTCATTTCTAGTTATGGGTCCTTTGTTAGCCAAAAAAGGTAATGTTAGGGTTTCATTGCCTGGTGGCTGTGCAATTGGGACTAGACCTATAGATTTACATTTAAAAGGATTTAGGGGATTAGGTGCCAATATTAGTTTAACTGGTGGGGATATAATCGCAAAAGCTAATAAACTTTATGGGTCTCATATATATTTAGATTTTCCTAGTGTTGGTGCTACTGAAAACATTATGATGGCAGCTACTTTAGCAAAAGGTACCACATATATTGAAAATGCAGCATTAGAACCTGAAATAGTAGATTTAGCTAACTTTATTAATCAGATGGGAGGCAAAGTTATAGGAGCTGGAAGTAATGTTATTAAAATAGAAGGAGTAAATGAGTTAAATAATAGGGTTAATTACACACCTATTCCAGATCGTATAGAAGCAGGTACTTACATGGTAGCTGCTGCGGCCACAGGTGGTAAAGTAATAATTAAAAATGTCATACCAGAGCATATTAAAGCTATAACAGCAAAATTAGCAGAGACTGGAGTTAAAATAGAAGAAAAGGTAGATAGCATTATAATCCAACGAGATTTACCTATAAACCCCGTTTATATTAAAACTTTGCCTTATCCAGGTTTTCCAACAGATATGCAAGCCCAGTTTATGACTTATTTAAGTTGTGGTGAAGGTAGTAGTGTTATAACTGAATCGGTTTTCGAAAACCGTTTTATGCATGTTCAAGAATTATCGAGGATGGGTGCTAATATAAAAACAGAGGGAAGAACAGCTATTATAAAAGGTACCGAAAAACTTACTGGTGCTTCCGTAAGAGCTACTGATTTAAGGGCAGGCGCAGCTTTACTTATAGCTGCAATGATAGCTGATGGTGAAAGCAATATAACTGAAAGTGAGCATATATATAGAGGCTATGAGAATATTATAGATAAATTAAACACTTTAGGAGCTGACATTGTTAGTTTGGGAAATTATAATCCATAAGGAAACAAGAATATTAAAAAAACATAACATAAGTGTTATGTTTTTTTAATATTCTTATTTATGAGAAAAAAACAATTTTTATTTATAATTAGTTTAGTAGTTATTATTTTTGCAATAATATTATTTGTCGGGATTAAAGGGTGTATAAGGTCACATTTTTCCAAGGATCCGTATATAAACCTATATCTTACGGAAGAAAAAACAGTTATTAAAATGAATCTGGAGACTTATTTGATAGGATGTGTAGCTGCGGAAATGCCTGCTAACTTTGAGTTAGAAGCTCTAAAAGCACAAGCAGTTTGCGCTAGAACTTATGCTTTACGTAAATTAATAGATAATCATCCCTATCCTAAAAAAGCGAATCTCTCAGATGATATATTATCTTGTCAAGCGTATGTGTCGGTAGAAGACTTTTATAAACGTCATCCTCAAAAGCCTGAAATATTATTATCAAAAGTAAAAAAAGCTGTTAAGGAAACAGAAGGAATTGTAATGCTATATAATGGCCAACCTATTGATGCCTTATATCATTCTACATGTGGAGGAAGAACGGCTAGTGCAGAGGAGGTATGGGGAAATAAGGTTCCTTATCTAATATCTAAGAAATGTTCTTATTGTGTTGATTCTAAACATTATTTATCTACTCAAACATTTCCTTTTGCAGATATTAATCAGGCCTTAGCTACTAAAATAACATTTAATAGTTCTATTAAAATTAGCCAAAAAAGTAGTTCAGGTAGAACTTTAGAAATAAATTTGGGGGATACAAAAATTAGTAGTTTAAAACTTCGACAAGCTTTAAAACTACCTTCAAACTGGGTAAGCCTAAAAAGCGATGCTAGAGGAGTTACTATAAGTTGTCGTGGTTATGGACATGGTGTAGGTATGTGCCAATACGGAGCAAATGGTTTAGCACTTAAGGGAGAAGCTTATAAAGGCATATTAAATCATTATTACCATAATATTGATATATATAAAATCAACTACTAAGTTCTAAGACTTACTTGCTTCTGAATATATTATACAAATAGATTCAGGAGGGGCAAGTTTATGCAAAATTACATTCGCAAAAGGGCAGTTAAAGTTGCCAACCATATTTTACAGACTTCTGATACAGTGAGGCAAACTGCAAAAGTTTTTGGGATTAGTAAAAGTACGGTGCACAAGGATGTTGCAGAGAGATTACCTAAAATAAATAAAGATTTAGCGGCAGAAGTAAAAAAGATCTTGGAATATAATAAAGCTGAGCGTCATATCAGGGGTGGGGAAGCTACACGGCTCAAATATGCAAATGCATATCTTGTTGACAAAGAAGGTTAATTATATTTAAATAACTATCTAATATAGATACTAAAAAGTTAAATAACTAGTTAATAAGTAAATAATTTGATAGCCTTACTCATATATAATTTTAAAATAATTAGCATTATTTCAAATAAAAAGGTAAAATAATGTTATAGTATGAATAAAATTGGGGAGGGCTCTATGTTTTTTGAAGAAGATATTGGTATAGATTTAGGAACTGCAAGTGTTCTTGTTTTTAAGAAAAATAAAGGAATAGTACTTCATGAACCATCAGTTGTAGCTTATGACAAAAATACACATAAGGTTATTGCTGTTGGGGAGGAAGCCCGCCTTATGATAGGACGAACTCCAGGACATATTGTAGCAGTACGCCCTTTAAAAGATGGGGTTATAGCAGATTATGATATGACAGAAAAAATGTTAACTTACTTTATGCGTAAAGTAATTGGTAAAAGGATGTTTTTCAAACCGAGGGTTATTGTTTGCATTCCCACTGGCTCTACAGATGTAGAAGAGCGGGCGGTAAGGCAGGCGACTTTATCATCAGGTGCTAGACAATCATTCATTATTGAGGAACCTTTGTCTGCCGCTTTAGGTGCTGGCATAAATATTGCAGAAGCTACTGGTAATATGGTGGTAGATATAGGTGGTGGAACTTCTGATGTTGCAGTATTGTCATTAGGTGGCATAGTATGCAATACTTCGCTTC
The DNA here is from genome assembly GCA_035647815.1 of Syntrophomonadaceae bacterium. Classification (GTDB taxonomy): domain Bacteria; phylum Bacillota; class Syntrophomonadia; order Syntrophomonadales; family Syntrophomonadaceae; genus JAAYRQ01. The sequence continues at coordinate 89,188 of DASRMR010000008.1, read as the reverse complement.
GTATCGGGGGGGACAAGTTTGATGAAGCAATTATACGTTATGTGCGCAGAGAATATAACTTAATGATTGGTGACCGGACTGCTGAAGAAGTTAAGTGGCGGATTGGGACTGCTTATGTGACTGATGCCAATAAGGATAATAGTATGGAAATTAGAGGGCGGGACTTATTATCTGGTCTGCCTAAAACAGTTACAATTACTTCTGCACAGATTTGGGAAGCTATACAGGAACCTGTTCAAGCAGTAATAGAAGGGGTGAAAACTGTACTAGAAATTACCCCACCAGAATTAGCTGCTGACATAGTAAATAACGGAATAGTAATGACTGGTGGTGGTTCTTTGTTAGAAGGTTTAGATCTTTTACTTTCCAAAGAAACGAATCTACCTGTTCATATAGCTGATGATGCCATAACATGTGTTGCGAAAGGAACAGGTAAATCTCTAGATGAAATATCATTATTATCAAGTACTCGGGGAAAAGGAGCAAAAAGGATATTATAAGTTAAAGTATTTATGCTTTTTTGACGATAATAATTACTAAGAATAGTATTGTTTATATGGGAGGCTATATGTTTTGATCAAAGGACTATATACAGCCGGTTCAGGGATGATGTTACAAATGGCTAAGCAAGATGCTATTGCCAATAATATAGCTAATGTTAATTCAGCAGGTTACAAAAAAGATGTTACTGTTTCTAAAGCGTTTCCAGACATGTTAATAAGTAGATTAGGTGAAAACGAAAAGGAAGGCTTGGGCAAATATGTTTCTCAACCTGTAGAACAGATTGGCAGATTAGGAACTGGAGTAGCAATAGATGAAGTATATACTGATTTTAGCTTAGGAAATCTTAAAAAAACTGACCAAAATACAGACTATGCTTTAGGTGCTGAAGGCTTTTTTGTGGTTGAAACACCTCAAGGTGAAGCATTTACTCGGGATGGAAAATTCAAGCTAGATTATGAGGGGCTGTTAATGGATAATAACGGCTACCCAATATTAGATATATACGATGAATATATTTATTTAGATACAGATGATATTACAGTCGATAATCTAGGTAACCTTTCTAGTGCTGGGGAGGAACTTACTCGTTTTAAAATAGTGAATTTTGCGGATAATAATAATTTAGAAAAAATCGGTGCCAACCTTCTAAGGGCAGAAGGAGGCTATTTTGAGGTGGAAAACCCAGAAGTTGTGCAAGGTTTTATCGAGGAATCAAATGTTAATGCCGTAAAAGAGATGGTAGATTTAATTAGTGTAACTAGGACATATGAATCATTACAAAAGGTAATACAAGCAGAAGACGAAGTAACTCAAATAGCTATCGATAAAGTGGCTAGTACTATGTAAATTAGGCTCTAGATTAAATTTAATATTAAATCTTAAGTTTTAAATTAAGCTTATAAAGCGTATCTCAAATGAGGCACGCTTTATTTATTTCGGCTATAATCTATAGGTAAGCTTTGTAGCTATTTTTAAATTAATATTATCCCAAGCAGGAAAATTAAGCGTAAATGGTTAAAATATAAATAAAACAGGTTATTAAAGAGGTAGTTTAAAATGATAAGAAACCGGAATCGTGCCAATATTTTAGGTTGTTATATAGATGTCATAGATTCTAAAACATCTATAGAAAAGATAAAGAAATTTATAGCAAAAGGTAAACCAGCTCATGTAATAACTTTAAATGCCGAGATAGCGTATATGGCTCAAGAAGATCAGGCTTTAAAGACGATTATAAACGCTGCTGATTTAGTTACTCCAGATGGGATCGGGATTGTGTGGGCAGCTCGCCGTTTAGGCTGGGCTATGGAAGAACGGGTAACTGGAATAGACATGGTATACAATATCTGTCCAGAGGCAGAAGAGCATGGTTGGCGGCTTTATTTTTTAGGTGCTGAGCCAGGGGTAGCTAAGCAGGCTGCTGAAAAGTTATTAATAGAATATCCCAAACTGCAAATAGTCGGTATTAGGGACGGTTATTTTAAAGAAAATGAAATAGATGTTGTGTGTGCAGATATCAAGGCAACTAAGCCTCATATTCTACTAGTAGCTTTAGGTGCACCTAAACAAGAGCTTTTTATTAAGCAATATAAAGATAAACTTGAAGTGCCAGTTTGTATCGGAATAGGCGGAAGTTTTGATGTAATTGCTGGGATTAAAAAAAGAGCACCTGACTTAGCGGTAAAGTACAATATGGAATGGTTGTATCGTTTGATATCAGAACCTAGCAGGATAAAACGCCAGATAGTTTTACCTAAATTTGTTTATGCAGTTCTAACTAAGGGAGAGAAGAAAAAATTGTAAAAAGAATACCTCGTTCAGAATGGGGAGGTTCGTAATGAATGATATATTTGCTTTAGATATAGGAACTCGTGAAGTTGTTGGTCTAGTTATGCAAAAAAAAGAAGATGAATATATAGTACTAGATAGTGAAGTCTTAGAACATAAGACTAGGGCTATGATAGATGGGCAGATTCACGATGTAGAGGCAGTAGCTAAGACTATTAGAGAAATAAAGGCAGTACTAGAAAAAAGGCTAAATATCAAAATAGAAAAGGGAGCAGTAGCTGCAGCCGGAAGAGCTTTGAAAACTTCTACAGCGAGTCTAGTCCGGAAAAGGCTGACTCTCGATGAGATAAGCTATGAAGAAGTCCTAGCTTTAGAAGTAGAAGCAGTACAGATAGCACAATTTGAATTGGCTGCAGAAGATGGTAGGGGTACTTCAGGTAATGATTATTTTTGTGTAGGTTATAGTGTTAGTAGCTACTTATTAAATGATCAACAGCTAGGCAGTTTAGTAGGACAAACTGGTGCTACTGCAGGGGTTAATGTTATAGCTACTTTTTTACCTCGAGTAGTAGTTGACAGCTTATTTTCTTCCTTAAAAAGAGCAGATTTAGATATATATAGTCTTACTTTAGAGCCGATAGCAGCTTTATCAGTAGCAATTCCTCCTAATATGAGAGTTCTAAATTTAGCTTTAGTAGATATAGGTGCTGGTACTTCAGATATTGCTATTGTTAAAAACGGCAATATTTATGCTTATGCTATGGTGTCGATGGGCGGCGATAAACTAACAGAATTTATTGCCAACCAATATCTACTCGATTTTGATAATGCGGAATCTTTAAAAAGGCAAATAGGGAAAACGGAAGTAATCGAGTTTACAGATATCTTGGGCAACAAGAATGTGGTAGGTTCCGAGGATATAATTGAGGAACTTCAACCTATAATTAATGATCTAGTTAGTGATATAGCCCAAAATATTTTAAGATTAAACGAGGTAAATCCTGATGCAGTTATTTTAATAGGTGGAGGTAGCCTATCTCCTGAGCTACCTAGTATTTTAGCGGAGCATTTAAATCTCCCCTCTAATCGGGTCGGTCTTCGCAATCCAGAAAGCATGAATGAACTAGTAATAAATTCAGATTTCCTTAAAGGTCCTCAAGGTGTAACCCCATTAGGAATAGGCTACAACAGTTTTATATCTAAACCACTACCTTTTATAAAAGTAAAAGTTAATAGTAGGGAAATAGTATTATGGAATGCGGGGAAGATTACGGTCGCCCAAGCCCTCTTGAGTTCAGGTATATCACTAAGTAATATATACGGGAAGCCAGGCTTAGGAAAGACTATACAGGTTAATGGGGAAATTAAATCTTACAAAGGAGTGATGGGTGAACTGCCTATCATCAAGGTTAATAATAAAGATTCCTCTTTAGATGATATTATTTATGAGGAAGATGTAATAGAGTTTGAGCGTGGTCGAGATGGCAAAGATGCGAAAATATTAGTAGAAGACTTGTTGTCTAATAGCCTAGGAGGATATGTTTATGTGAATGATGAAAAACTAAAGTTAGATATCATAGTCTTTATCAATGGAAAGCGAGCAAAGCTAGATGAAGAAATACCCGATCGGGCTAAAGTGGAATTTAATTTAGTTAATAATATTAAAAATATCTTATTGTTTCATGGGATACCAAGAGTTTACTTGCAAAAACATGAATTCAACTTCTATCTAAATGGGGAAAAAACAACTTTTAAATGGTCCCCTATTACGGTAATGATAGAAGATGAAATAGTGGGACTAGACAAGGAAGTTAATCTTAATGACCAGATTTATTATACTTATCAGAATTTAAAACCTAAAATAAAAGATGTACTTTATAAACAAAACGATATGTATATTAAGGTTGAAGTTAATGGCGAAATAGTAGATTTGGAAATAACTAATCCCCAAGTTATTTGTGCTGGACAAATAGTTAGTGTAGACGAAGAATTGCAGGATAATATGCGTTTAGAATTTGATAACCAATCGTGTTCGGCCATATTAAGCGATATTTTCAAGGTTATCAATATTAAACCTAGCTCTACTAAAAGACTGAAAATTATAGTAGATGGTGAAAATGCAGGTTTTACTACACCTATTTTTAATGATAGTAAGATTGAGTTAATCTGGAATTGATATAAACTTACAAACCAAACACTAATTGTTAGAAGATTTTGAACCCTTAAAAGCATTAGGATTTAATAAGTCCATGCTTTTAAGGGTTTAATTGTTGAAAAAGTGGAAATAATAGAAAATGAAAGCATTGGTTAAAGAAAGTCAGACAATCTCATGTAGAAACTAATGATCGTCTAAAATCACACTTTCTATTTTTGGCTATTGCCTTTATAATATCATTAAGGTCAAAGAAGGTCAGGAGAGATAAAGTAAATGAAAAAAAGTCTGACAGACAAGATCGAGCAGTATATCAAGGTATTGATTGAACGTAGTGATAATCAAAGAATTGAGATACAGCGAATAGAGTTAGCAGAAACTTTTTGCTGTGTACCATCTCAAATTACTTATGTAATAAATACACGTTTTACAGAGGAAGAAGGATATTTAACAGAAAGTCGCAGGGGTGAGAAAGGTTATGTCAGGATAACTAAGTTTATCGATGAAAATGACCAAATTGTTGAAACTAACCGTAATGAGCTAATAGATTTTATAGACCAATTACTTGAACAAGAGGATATAACCGAAAACGAAAATAAGTTATTAAAACAGCTAATTATAAAAGGAATTAAAGATTTAGATCCACGAGTACAAGTTCATTTGTTCAAAAACTTTAAAAAAATTATAGAAGAGTATGTTCAGTATTGAATACAAAGGAGGATTTATTTATGTATTGCGAAGAATGTAAGGCAAAGCCTGCTGTTGTTCATTTTACTCAGAACATCCAAGGTAAAAAAACGGAAGTACATTTATGTGAAGATTGTGCAGCCAAAAAAGGAGCAATTTTGTTTGACCTAGACAACAAATTTTCCTTACCAAATTTACTAGGTAGTTTGTTAGGTTATAACTATAATGTCAAAGGTATGCAACAGACGGGTTCCGACATAAGTTGTCCTAACTGTAATCGCAGCTTTAACGATATAAGACATTCGGGAAAAATAGGTTGTTCTGAATGTTATTCAGCTTTTGAGCAAGAATTAGAATCAACTTTACGCAGGATTCATGGGAATAGCAGACATGTTGGCAGAATACCTTTACGGGGAGGAGAAAATGTCTTGCTTAAAAGGAAAGTTGAAGAATATAAACAAAAATTACAATTAGCAGTAGTCGATGAGAAATATGAAAAGGCTGCTGAATTAAGAGACCAGATTAAAAAATTAGAAAAGGATTTAGACTAAAGGAGGTGTAGATAGTGAGTTTAACAGATCTTTTAAATAGTAATTATGTAGAGTGGATGAATGCTGATAATGGACCGGAAACAGATATTGTGATTAGTAGTCGCATTAGACTCGCACGTAATTTAAGCTTAATGCCGTTTCCTCATCTATTAGATGATGATTCTGGCCCTAAAGTATTGAGTGAGATAAAAGAAGCCTGGTCTAAGAATATTGATAAATATGCAGATTTCCAATTGATAACATTCGATCAATTACCTAGCTTAGATCGGGAGATTTTAGTAGAAAAGCATTTGATTAGTCCTGAGCATGGAAAATCAGATAAAAACTTCCAAGGTTTATTAGTCAATAATAATGGTTCAATAGCTATAATGATAAACGAGGAAGACCACTTGAGACTTCAATGTATTTTACCTGGTTTACAGATAGAGCAATGTTATGCATTAGCCCAAAAGTTTGATGATCAATTAGAAGAATATTTAGATTTTGCTTTTGATGAGAGAAGAGGATATTTAACTTCATGTCCGACTAATGTAGGAACGGGGATGAGAGCCTCTGTTATGTTACATCTTCCTGCTTTAAGTATTACTGGTCATACTAATCATATATTTCAAAATTTAGGTCAGTTGGGTATGACAGTAAGGGGCTTATATGGTGAAAACTCTGAGATGTTAGGCAACTTCTTCCAGCTATCTAACCAAGTTACCTTAGGCCAGGCAGAAGAAGATATACTCAATAATTTAACCATAATAGTAACTCAAATTATTGAACAGGAAAGATTGATGAGGAGTAAGCTCGTGGGAGAAACGAAATTACAATTGGAAGATAGGGTTGGCAGAGCTTATGGGATTTTGACTAATGCGAAAATAATGACTTCTAGTGAAGCTTTAAAACACTTATCAGATGTTAGATTAGGTGTAGATATGAAGATACTTAGTAATATAAAACCTTTCGCATTAAATCAATTAGTAGTAGCACTTAAACCGGCTCATCTACAAAAAGTAACTGGGCAAGAAATGGGTGCTATGGATCGCGATATATTACGAGCAGGTGTTATTAAAAAAAAGATAGTAAAAAACAGGGAGGTATAAGTTATGTTTAGAAGATTTACCCAAAGGGCAAGAAATGCGGTTATGCATGCTCAAGAAGAGGCAAAAAAGTTAAACCATCAAACTATAGGTACTGAACATATATTATTAGGCTTACTTCGGGAAGGCGAAGGGATAGGTGCAAAAGCCTTATTAAGTTTAGGTATAGATTTAGAGAAGGTTAGAGAAGAAGTAACTAAAATGCTTGGTGAAGATGCAGGTGGAAACGAAGGGGCAGAAGGTGATTTACCGATTACTCCTAGGGCTAAAAAAGTTTTTAACCTAGCTTTTGATGAAGCGCGTTTACAAGGAGTTAATTATGTAGGTACTGAACACTTGCTTTTAGCTTTACTTAGGGAGGAAGAAGGTCTAGCTGGGCAGGTTTTGATATCGATGGGAGTCAGATTAAACGAGGTCAGAGAACAAGTTATCCTTCTGTTAGGTGGGGATGCTAGTTTTACTCAAGCTAGTAGTCATAGTTTTCCAGAACAATCGCCTAATATCCCTAATCCAGCAGGTGGTAAAAGAAAATCTAAAAGCAAAACTCCTACATTAGATGCTTATAGTCGTGATTTAACTAATGATGCTGCAGAAAGCAGATTAGATCCGGTAATAGGAAGAGATACTGAAATTCAAAGAGTAATACAGATTTTATCTAGAAGGACTAAGAATAACCCGGTTTTAATTGGTGATCCAGGGGTAGGAAAAACTGCAGTAGTAGAAGGTTTAGCCCAAAGGATTAATGAAAACAAGGTGCCTGAGATTCTTAATAATAAAAGAGTCGTATCTTTAGATTTAGCGGGGATGATTGCTGGTACTAAATACAGAGGCGAATTTGAGGATCGTCTAACTAAAATCATAGGTGAGATTAAGTCTGCAGGAGATGTGATTGTCTTTATAGATGAACTTCACACTATAGTTGGTGCAGGTGCTGCAGAAGGTGCTATTGATGCTGCTAACATATTAAAACCTTCATTAGCTAGGGGAGAATTTCAGATTGTTGGTGCTACCACAATTGATGAATACCGCAAGAATATCGAAAAAGATGCGGCATTAGAACGCAGATTCCAACCTATTATAGTAGATGAACCTAGTATTGAGGAAAGTATTGAAATACTAAAGGGGCTTCGTGATCGTTATGAAGCTCACCATGGGGTAAAAATAAGTGATGAAGCTATAGAAGCGGCAGCTAAATTGTCGGCACGTTATATTACGGATCGTTTTTTACCTGATAAAGCGATAGATCTAATTGATGAAGCCTCATCGAAAGTAAGGTTAGCTAACTATGTTCTGCCTGATGAAATTAAAGCACAGGAGCATGGTTTAGAGGAACTTATTAAGGAAAAGGAAGAAGCTATAAATGCTCAAGAATATGAAGAAGCAGCAAAATTACGGGATGAAGAACAAAAGTTAAAAGATGCTATTGAAAATGATCGTAAAGAATGGGCTAGTAAAAGGAGCCTTGAACTAGGAATAGTTGGAGAAGAAGAAATAGCAGATATTTTATCTAGTTGGACTAGTATTCCGGTAAGTAAATTAGCTGATGAAGAAAGTGAAAGACTAGTTAATCTTGAAGAAATATTACATGAAAGGGTTATTGGTCAAGAAGAACCAGTTAAAGCTGTAGCACGTGCAGTGCGCAGAGCAAGAGCAGGGTTGAAAAATCCTGAACGTCCGATTGGATCCTTCGTCTTTCTTGGGCCTACAGGAGTAGGTAAAACTGAGTTGGCACGTACTTTAGCTGAAGCTATGTTTGGTACCGAAGATTCTATTATTCGTTTAGATATGTCAGAATATATGGAAAAACATTCTGTAGCTAGAATGATCGGTTCGCCACCAGGTTATGTAGGACATGATGAAGGTGGCCAACTTACTGAAAAAGTGAGAAGGCAACCTTATTCAGTAATATTGTTAGATGAAATTGAAAAGGCTCATCCAGATGTATTTAATATTCTTTTACAAGTTCTAGATGATGGTCGATTAACTGATGGGCAAGGGCGTACAGTAGATTTTCGTAATACAGTAATTATTATGACTTCTAATGTAGGAGCAAATTTCATTCAAAGCGGTAAAAAGGTAGGTTTTATGAGTGAAAGTAGCTCAGAGGGAGATTACCAGCAAATGAAGGAAAGAGTCATGGAACAGATGAAAAAGACTTTTCGTCCTGAATTCCTAAACCGCATTGATGAAACTATCGTGTTCCACAGTCTAAATGAAGCTAATCTAATAAAAATTATCGACTTATTAGTTCGAGAATTAGCGGAAAGAGTTACGGAAAATGATTATGAATTAGAAATTACGGAAAACGCCAAGAAGCTTATCTTGAAAGAAGGTACTGATCTAGATTTTGGTGCCAGACCTTTAAAAAGAGCTATCCAAAAACTAGTTGAAGATGCAGTAGCCGAGGAGATATTAAAAAAGACGGTTGAGCCAGGGGACAAAATCCTCGTCGATGTAGAAAACGATGTTATCGTAGTTAAGAAATCATCTTAATAAGCTTGCTGTTTTAAGTAATAGAAAAGGCCTAACATCTGTATTTTAGATGTTAGGCCTTTTAGCTATAATTTCCTAGTACTTAGACATCAAATTAACATTATTTTCGTGTTTGTAATATTAAAACAGTGTAGTTTAGTATTATAATAGGTTAAAGGAGAGTTATATGAGTAAAACTACTACTAGATACATATGTAATGAATGTGCTTACGAAAGCTATAAATGGCTAGGTCGTTGTCCGAGTTGTGGTGCGTGGAATACTCTTCTAGAAGAGAAAGTAGAGAAAGTGGTTAGGCGCAAAAGTGCGAACAAAATCGAATTTACACCGCTTAATTCTATAACTAATGAAGAGGTTTACCGTTTTAGCACTGGTATCGGAGAATTAGATCGGGTTTTAGGTGGGGGTATCGTTCCTGGTTCTCTAGTATTATTAGGAGGCGATCCGGGTATAGGTAAATCGACTATTTTGCTACAAGTATCTAATAATCTTGCTAGCCAAAACCAGAAGGTTTTATATATTTCTGGTGAGGAAAGTCTAAAACAGATTCGTTTACGTTCGATTCGCCTAGGCATTAATTCAGAAAACATATTTTTGAGTAATGAACAGAATATCGATGTTTTAAGGGAATATGTCGAAGAAATTGATCCCCAGCTAATTGTTATTGATTCTATTCAGACTGTTTATACCGAGAACCTTAATTCAATTCCAGGTAGTGTATCACAGTTAAGGGAAAGCACGGCTAAAATTATGGAGATAGCAAAAAAGATGGAAAAGGCGGTTTTCCTAATCGGTCATGTTACCAAAGAAGGTGCTATCGCAGGCCCTAAGGTTTTAGAACATATGGTAGATGTAGTCGTTTATTTTGAGGGTGAAAAGAATTTCACTTTTAGACTTTTAAGGGGAATTAAAAATAGATTTGGCTCTACTGATGAAATTGGCTTAATGGAGATGACCGCACTTGGACTTGTAGAGATTCTCGACCCATCATACCTATTTTTAAGTTCTCGAGAAAGCGAAGTGTCTGGGGTGGCTATCGGGGCTAGTTTTGAAGGTTCCAGACCACTATTAATAGAAGTTCAATCTTTAGTAACATTATCAGGACCAGGGTATGCGAGAAGGATGGCCTCAGGTATTGACCAAAACCGCTTATCTTTAATTATTGCAGTATTGGAAAAAAGAAAAGGTTACCAATTTTCTACCTATGATGTATATTTAAAAATAACTGGTGGAGTATTTTTAAAAGATCCGAGTATGGACTTAGCTATTGCTGCTGCTATAGTTTCAAGTTATTCTGATATATCTCTTCCTGGGGACACGCTTTTTATAGGTGAAATTGGCTTATCTGGACAAATAAGATCAATTCCTAATTTGGCGATACGCATTAAAGAAGCTGAAAGGTTAGGTTTTAAAAAGGTTATGATACCAAAGATTACAGATAGAAAGGTATTTGACACGAGTTTAGAAGTGGTGGAGTTAGCTACGGTAGAAGAATTTATAGACATACTTTTGGAGGGATGATTGCGTGGACGATATTTATCAAGGTGATTTCAGAAAATCCTTGTACAAGTTAGCCCCGGGTACATTATTTAGGCTAGGGATAGAAAACATATTACAAGCTAATACTGGGGGCTTAATAGTAGTAAGTGATTCAGAAGAACTTATGAAGTTAGTAAGTGGTGGATTTAATGTTGATTGTGAGTATACACCAGCTAGGATTTATGAACTTGCTAAGATGGATGGGGCTATAATAATGAATAGTGATGCCACACGCATATTAGTGGCTAATGCTCAATTAGATCCTAATCCTCAATTACTCTCCCGCGAAACTGGTATTAGACATCGTACTGCAGAGCGTATTGCCCGTCAAACTGGTGTACTAGTAGTCGCTGTTTCTCAAAGACGTAAAGTTGTAACTCTTTATCAGGGAAACATTATATACCGTTTACGTGATTTACCTTCTATTTTAGTTAAGGCTAATCAAGCTCTACAAACTTTAGAGAAATATCGCAATGTAATGTTTAAAGAGCTACAGCGCCTAGGTGGTCTCGAATTTGAAGATGAAGTTAATGTATCGGAAGTATGTGAAATCCTGAAAAGAATTATTAGGGTATTACATATAGCAGAAGAAATTGAAAATTATATAATCGAATTAGGCACTGAAGGAAGATTAGTTAAAATGCAGTTAGATGAAATGATTGTCCATATAGAAGATGAAGCACTTTATATTATTCAAGATTATAATAGAAATGAAGAGAAAAGTGCGGACGAATTACTTGATACTATGTTGAAAGCCTTTGAAGAAGATATATCTGACTCGGTATATCTAGCTAAACTGTTAAGCTTAGGTACTGCCGCCAGCCATTTAGAACAGCAAGTATCTCCTCGAGGATATCGCATGCTACAAAAGCTGCCTCGCATACCAGCACCGATAATCCATAATCTAGTGGACAAATTCGCTCTGTTAAGCCATGTTTTACAGGCTACAATCGAAGAATTAGATGAAGTAGATGGTATTGGAGAAGTAAGAGCTAAATCAATAAAAAATGGTTTGAAAAGAATGCAAGAACAATTATTATTGGAGATAATGCTATAAAAAAGCCGTATATATGACGGCTTTTTTATGTTAGTACTCAGGTCATGTTAAAAACGCCTAAAGTATTAGCTTTTTTATATTCCATTAAAAACACATCATATAAATTAATGTCGAGAGCATTACATAATGCTGCTGTATAGAATAATAGCTTACCTAATTCACTAGTAACAATGTCATTACAGTTACTACATAGGTCTCCTCTTAAATGGTTATCTAAAAAAGCTTTCATATCTTCGTAAGAATCGATATGTTCAGGTACTTGTATCTTTTCAGCTTGAATTTTCATGCAACCGCAATCTGTCACTGATTTAGTTACAGCTCGATTTACTCTACAGGAAGACTCCGAAAGTTTAGAAAGAATATCTAAAATGCTATGGTGGCGGATTAGTAAATCATCAACAGAATTTTGAAAACCATCACAAATCAAGTCCTTCATAAAAGACTTGCCCCCTTCATTAGTGATTTTTATAAATTATAACTTGTGTAATTACTGCTTGTCAATTTAGAATGCCAGATATTTGGAGAATAAAGAAGGCAAAATATCTTATATATTTACAAAATCCTACTTTCCCAGCCCTTCCTTTATGAAAGCTAGTCCCACTTAAACTATAAAATACAATATATTTGAGCTGGATGGTATAAATATCCACATATATTAGAAGAATAAGAGTGGAGGTGATATTATGTTTAGAAAAATCAATATTTCTAAATCACTATTAGTGTTTGCACTTATATTCGGTTTTTGGGCGATTTCAGTTTCTAAAATGTTTGTTAATCTTAATTTATCTTATCAATCATTAATCGGCTTAGGTGTGGCTGTAATGTTTTATTTTGGCTTTGGTTGGCTTATTAGCCTTTCTAAAAAAGGAATAAAAAGCATTAACTGGCTACTAGATACCACCGCAATTGAGATTTTATTAGGTGGAAGTGCCGGTTTATTTGTAGGTGTTCTTGTAGGTGTTTTAAGTAGTTTCCCACTTTCTTTAATAAGTGGGATTGGCGGCTATCTAACCATCTTAGTATTCATAGCAATGGGGTATTTAGGACTTAAAATAGGAAGTCGTCGTGCTTATGACTTTTTCAAGCTTTTACCGTCAGTACAAGTTGCAACTCCTAATTCATCTGTTCCGGATAACTTCAAAGTCCTTGATACTAGTGCCATAATCGATGGGCGTATTTATGATGTATCATTGAGTAAGTTCATCGATGGTAAATTATTAGTTCCTAATTTTGTAATCGAAGAATTACAGCACATTGCAGATTCTTCAGATACTATAAGAAGAAATAAAGGGCGTAGGGGTTTAGATTTACTTTCTAAAATGCAGAAGCATCCTGATATAAAAATTGATATAATTGATAAAGATATTGCTGATGAGAAGGAAGTAGATAATAAACTTTTGCGTTTATGCAAGGAAATGGCTGCTAGTATAATAACTAATGATTATAATTTAAACAAAGTAGCTGATTTGCAAGGTATTAATGTTTTAAACATCAATGAATTGACAAATGCGGTAAAAGTTATTGTCTATCCAGGTGAAACGATGCATATTAACATAATAAAAGAAGGTAAAGAGGATGGTCAAGGGGTAGGATACTTAGAAGATGGTACTATGGTAGTTGTTGAAGAGGCTTATGGTGATATTGGGAATGATCTGGAGGTAATAGTAACTAGTGTTTTCCAAACTGCAGCTGGACGTATGATATTTACTCGCAAAATAAAGGGAGATTGTAATTCTGGAATAGATAATATATTGCATAACATGCGAGAGGTGGAAGTATATGGGTAATAAGCTGCGAGTTATAATAGCAGCAGCTGGGCTAGGTAGCCGGATGAAAAGCGATATTAACAAACAATATATGTTATTAGCTGGAAAGCCAGTTTTATACCACTCATTGAAGGTTTTTAATGAAATCGAGGTGGTCGATGAAATTATAGTAGTTGCCCACCTAGATGAAATTGATTATTGTCAAAAAAACATTATAGATAAATATGAATTTGCCAAAGTAACTAAGCTAATACCAGGAGGTAAAGAAAGACAGGAATCAGTTAGGAAAGGTCTAGAAAACCTAGATAGTAGAACTAACTTGGTGGCCGTTCACGATGGTGCTCGGCCACTTTTAGAGTCTAAACTAGTTATGAAGATTTATGATGAGGCGCGAGAGCATGGTGCAGCAATACCAGGTGTCCTAGCAAAAGAAACCTTAAAAATTATAGATAATAATAATTTTATAAAAGAAACTTTAGATAGGTCTCATATTGTAACGATTCAAACACCCCAGATATTTAATTATCAAGAACTTGTAAAAGCTTACCATTTAGCTACAGAAGATAATTTTAAAGGTACTGATGATGCCTCAATATACGAAAAATATGTGGGTAAAGTTAAGCTGGTAATCGGTGATTCGACTAACATAAAAATAACTAATCCAGAAGATATAATATTTGCAGAGCAATTAATGTTAGCCAAAAACAGTGAATTAAGATAAAAAAGGGGAGGAAATTATTGCGGGTAGGAATTGGGTACGATGTACACCGCTTTAGTGAGGGACGTAAATTAATCTTAGGTGGAATACATATACCATATCATCTCGGTTTATTAGGACATTCAGATGCTGATGTTTTAATACATGCTATATGTGATGCTCTTTTAGGTGCGGCAGCTTTAGGCGATATTGGAGTGCATTTTCCAGATAATGACCTAGAATATAAAGATGTTAATAGCATGTTTTTATTATCCCAAGTCAGCAAAAAGCTGATTGATAGTGGCTATTCAATACTTAATATTGATAGTACTATTATTGCAGAGGAACCCAAATTGGCCTCATATTTACCTAGTATGTGCGCCGAGATTGCCTCAGCACTAGATATTGGGATCAAGCAAGTTAATGTTAAAGCTACCACCACGGAAAAACTAGGTTTTGAAGGTCGGGCTGAAGGTATTTCTGCCCAAGCTATCGTTTTGATTGTTAATAAAAACATTTAAACTAATTTAAAAGAAACTTAATATTTAGCTACATTATGAGAGAAACTAGTCGAAAATCGTAGGGGTGTTTTTAATATGCAAAAAAGATTTTTGGCTATTAATCTAGTAATTATATTATTTCTAGTAGGGCTTATTTTTTATCAAGTGGAAAATACAAGTCCAGTATTAAGTGAAAAAACTTCTAAAGTAGTTATAACACTCGGAGAAGATTTGACTGAAAAGCAAAAACAAGAAGTGATGAAAACATTTGATAAATGGAAAAATAACAAAAATGTCCGTATTATTACGGTTTCGAATGCTGAGGAAAGAAAATATCTGGAAGGTAAAATAGATGATAAACTAATAGGTACAAAAGCTATTTCTTCTTCTTATTGTGAGTTGTTAAATGGAACTGCAGGCTTAGACATAGAAACAGAGAAAATAACTGCTATAACTCCTTTTATGTACGCTAATGCACTGACAACAGCCGGAGTTGAAGATGCTCGCCTATTAGTAATAGCACCTTTCGAAGTATCGGGAACGGCTGCCTTAACCGGTATTATTAAAGCATTTGAAACTGCTACTGGTAAAGAATTAGATGAAAATGCTAAAAAAACTGCTTATCAAGAATTATCCGAAACTTATAAATTAAGTGATAAGTACGGCCAAAGTAGTGCTGAAAACATGATTCATGATATTAAAAGACAAATAATAGATAGAGATGTTACTAGTCCAGAGCAAATTAAGCCGATTATTATTGAAATAAGCAATCATTATAATATAGAGCTTACTTCTGCAGAAATAGACCGAATAATGCTACTGATGCAAAAATATCAAAACATAAAATTAGATACGGGGAAAATCGATGAACAATTAAACAATATTTCCCGTAGCCTAGCTGAAATTAAAGGTGTGGCTAATAAATCTTTAAGTGTGATAGAAAAGATTATCGATTTCTTTAAAAACATGATAGCAGAATTACGCAATATGTTCGGTTGATGATGTAATGGTAACTTGTTATATTAAATGATATAATTTTCAAGGATTTAAGGGAGGGGAATTTTAATTGAGTAAAGTCAAAGTAAGATTTGCACCAAGTCCGACTGGACCACTTCATATAGGTGGGGCTCGTTCAGCATTATTTAACTATTTAGAAGCCCTGAATACTGGTGGGGAATTGGTTTTACGTATAGAAGATACGGATATTGAAAGATCAGATCGAAAATACGAAGAAGAAATAATCGATTCTCTCAGATGGATGGGAATTGACTGGACAGAAGGTGTCGGTGCTGGTGGCGATAATGGTCCATATCGACAGACTGAACGCTTAGAAATATATAATAAATATCTAGAAAAACTTTTAGATTCCGACCAGGCTTATGAATGTTTTTGCACAGCTGAAGAATTAGAAGCTGAAAGGCAAGAATTATTAGCTAAAAATGAAATGGTTAGATATCAAGGTAAATGTCGATATTTAAGCCTTGAGGAAAGACAAGCAAAAAAAGATGCTGGTCAAAAACCAGCTATTAGATTTAAAGTGCCAGATAATAAAGTTTTAGTAGTAAATGATCTGGTACGAGGCCAAGTAACTTTTGAAAGTAGTAATATGGGGGATTTTATAATTGTAAAATCCGATGGAATCCCTACTTATAATTATGCCGTTGTAATCGATGATGTTTTAATGGGTATTACCCATGTGATAAGGGCGGAAGAACATCTATCTAATACTCCAGGACAACTCCTTATCTATGATGCCTTAAATCTAAAAAGACCAGAATTTGCCCATATATCACTAATTCTAGGTACTGATAGACAAAAGATGAGTAAAAGGCATGGTGCTACTTCGATTATCCAATATCGTGAAATGGGTTATTTACCTGAAGCTTTATTCAATTATTTAGCTCTGCTAGGCTGGTCACCCGAAGGTGAAGAGGAAATATTATCACCCTCAGAGATAATAGAAAGATTTTCCCTAAAAAGGGTATCTAAAAGTCCAGCAGTATTTGATATGGATAAATTAAACTGGACTAACCAACAGTACATAAAGAAACTTAGTGTTGAGGAATTAACAGAAATGCTCAGACCTTACATGGATGATTCTATTTATGTAAATGACCTTAAAGGACTTAGTGAATATAAATTAAGCTTATTAATTGAGGTGACTAGGGAGTACTTAGTTTGCCTAAAAGATATAAGTGAACATGTAGCAGTCTTTTTCACAGATATTCAGTATGAAGATAAAGCTTTAGAAGTTTTGCAAAAACCTGAAGTTATAGAAGTTTTAAAGCTATTTGTAGATAATTGTCCAGACTTCAATGAGCCGGAAGATGTTAAAAAATATCTTAAAGATCTAATGAAGGCGAATGAATTAAAACCCAAACAAGTTTTTATGCCAATAAGATGTGCTAGTAGTGGACAAGTACACGGGCCAGATTTGCCGGTACTACTTACTATTTGGGGTAAAGAAGAAGTCGTAAGAAGAATCAATGAGTCTATTGCAAAAGTGAGTTAGACGCGGGCGTGAGATGTAAAAGCTGGAGAGTGTACCTTTCTAAAGAGTGAGGGGGAAAAGGCGATACAGAAAGCAATCAGACATCAAATAACTAAAAAATAACTATTATTGCTATTATATCGCCTAGCATAAAATGAAGACCGGCCCCGAACGGTTAGAAAGAGTATATCCGCTAGCGTCATATACTTAAATCAAAATAATGTAGGGTGGTTTCTTATTTTACTAAAAATAGAAATCTTATCTTGTTGACAATATAAAAACTCCCACATATAATCTAAGTAATATAAAAAACAAATGCTATGAATAGGATAAGTAGAATATCTATCGCTACCAGAGAGGCGGAGTCACCGGCTGAGAGCTTTGCCATAGTATGAAGATATTTGAAATTGCGCCTAGGAGCAGACATACCGAAACTAAGTAGGTATGTACGGAAATAGCCGTTATCTAATTGAGTAGGTTTATACCTAATAAGAGTGGAACCACGGAAGTACAGCCTTTCGTCTCTAAAATGAGATGAAAGGCTTTTTTGTTTTTAAATTAATCAGTAAATATTTCTAAAAGCGGGAGGGTAAAACATGTTTAAAGGACTAAAAAGGGAAATACAAGTAGTCTTTGACCGAGATCCGGCAGCTCGTAGTGTGATTGAGGTTTTATTATGCTATCCTGGATTTCATGCTATATTACACCATCGTATTGCCCATTTTCTTTATCAGCATAAATGGTTTTTATTAGCTAGGTTTATTTCACATATAAACAGGTTCTTAACTGGTATAGAGATTCATCCTGGGGCTACTATTGGTAAAGCTCTTTTCATTGATCACGGAAGTGGGATAGTAATAGGTGAAACGGCTGAGATAGGTGATAATGTTACATTATATCAAGGTGTTACTTTAGGTGGTACAGGTAAGGAAAAGGGTAAACGTCATCCAACTATAGGTAATAATGTTACAATAAGTGCAGGTGCTAAAGTATTAGGTTCTTTCTCTGTAGGGGATAATGTAAAAATTGGTGCTGGTTCGGTAGTTCTTAATAGTGTTCCACCTAGCTGTACTGTTGTCGGAGTACCAGGCCGCATAGTTATTCAAGATGGAGCTAAGGTAGAAAATAGTAAAATAGAGGTTGATTTAGAACATCATATGTTACCAGACCCTATTGCAGATACATTAGTTGCCCTGCAAAACAAGATAACAGATTTAGAAAAAAGATTAGAACAATATGAAAGGGAGATAATTCCGAATGAAAATATACAATACCGAGACTCGAAAAAAGGAGACTCTGATACCACTAGATCCGCATAAGGTAAATATATATGTTTGCGGACCTACAACTTATAACTATATTCATTTAGGCAATGCCCGACCTTTAGTAGTATTTGATACTGTTAGGCGCTATCTAGAGTACCGTAACTTCGAAGTAAACTATATTCAGAACTTTACGGATGTAGACGATAAAATAATTCAACGCGCACAAGAAGAAAATGCAGATTCATTAACTCTAGCATCACATTATATTGAGGAATATTTCAAGGATGCAGATGCTCTAGGGATACGTAGAGCTGATGTTCATCCTAGAGTTAGTCAGCATATTCCGGATATAATCGAAGCTATTAGCCAGTTGATAGAAAAAGAATATGCTTATGAAGTCGATGGTGATGTTTATTTTAGGGTCAAAAACTTTAAAGATTATGGCAAACTGTCTGGTCATAGCTTAGAAGACCTACGGGCAGGTGCCAGGGTAGAAGTAGATGAACGTAAAGAAGAACCAGTAGACTTTGCTCTATGGAAACTTGCTAAACCAGGAGAACCTGCTTGGGAAAGCCCATGGAGTAAAGGTAGACCTGGCTGGCATATTGAATGTTCGGTTATGTCTACTAAATATTTGGGTGATACTATAGATATACATGGTGGGGGCAGTGACCTTATTTTCCCTCATCACGAAAACGAGATAGCTCAAGCTGAAGCTTTAACAGGAAAGACTTTCGTGAAATATTGGATGCATAATGGTTTTATTACAATAAACAATGAGAAAATGTCCAAATCATTAGGGAATTTCTTTGTCCTCCGAGATATTTTAGCTAAATATCCAGCTGATGTAGTGCGTTTTTATTTAGTTGCTACCCATTATCGTAGTCCTCTAGATTTTGATGATAGTAAATTAGATGAGGCTCGCAAAGCTTTAGGTCGTCTAAAAACTACCATAACATTAGCTGAGGAAATTATAGATGATAAAGACTTGAAGTTAGATAGTGAAATAATAGATAATAAGGTAAGCATATTAGTTGACGGTTATCAAAATGACTTTTTAAAAGCTATGGATGATGATTTTAATACTGCCAAAGCTATTAGTCATATCTTTGAGATATCTCATACCCTAAACACCTATATTGCCGATGCAGATCATAATGATATTGTTGCTCAAACAACAGTTAAATATGGGGTTAAAATACTTAAAGAATTAGGCGATGTTTTAGGTATTTTTATGCTAGAAGAAGATACACTAGTCATGGGAAATGAGATTTGTGAGGTGTTTTTAGATCTTCGCCAAATCTTACGTAAGCAAAAGGATTTTGTAAGAGCAGATGAAATAAGAGATTTTCTAAATGAGCAAAATATTATAATAGAAGATACTGCACAAGCTAGCAGGGTAAAGTATGAAGAAGAGCCACAGATGGATGAATTAATTACTTGGCTAATAAATCTTAGAAATGTTTTTAAAGAACAAAAAGATTTTACTAATGCTGATTATATAAGGGACAGTCTAAAAGAAAAAGGTATAATTTTAGAAGATACCATGGAAGGAGTCAGATGGAAAATTGCTCAAGCATGATACTGTAGATGAAAACATATTACGTGAATATTCGGCTACAGTTCTCGCATACATTGGTGACGCGGTTTTTGAGCTAGTAGTAAGAAACCATGTAGTTGCTAAAGGTAATCGCAAAGTTAAGGATATACATCTCGCTACTGTTGCCATGGTAAAAGCTGAAAGCCAGGCCCAAATAATTAAAGAAATATTTGGGGAGTTAACTGATGATGAGCAGAGTGTTGTAATGCGGGGACGCAATTCGAAAAGTACCCCACCAAAACATACTGATCCTAAGGATTATGCCATGAGTACTGGATTCGAAGCATTAATAGGATATCTTTATCTTAAAGGTGATGAAGCTCGTATAGAGGAATTAATAAGTAGATTCTTTTAAAAAAAGGTAAAACAAATATGTTCTGGGGGGATTAATTAATGATTATAATACCACCGAAAGTACTTGTGCCTGAGGTTGAAATCTGTGCAGATAAGTTAAAAAACTTAGAGCGGTATGCTAGGATATGTTACAAATCTGAAGATAAAATGACAGAAGAACCTAATGATAAATTTTTAAAATCGATTATATCTCGGGGACATGAATCAGTTATCGAACACGAGAAAATAACTGTAATGTTTATTCTAGATCGTGGTATTACACATGAATTAGTACGACACCGTATCGGAAGCTATAGTCAAGAATCGACTCGTTATTGTAATTATAGCCAGGATAAATTTGGCCATGAAATAACAGTTATTGAACCATATTATTTAAAAGGGCATGTAGCATATGATGACTGGTATCAAGCTTGTAAAGTAGCTGAAAAAACTTACTTCACTATGTTGGAGAAAGGTTGTTCTCCTCAGGAGGCGCGGGCAATTTTACCTACATGCTTAAAAACCGAGATAGCTGTTACTTTTAACATGAGAGAATGGCGACATTTTTTCGAGTTAAGATGCTCACCTGCAGCACATCCTCAGATGAGAGAAGTAGCTATTCCTCTCTTATTGCTTTTTCAAAAACATTTATCCATACTTTTTGATAATGTAAAGTATGATAAGAAATTTCCTGCAGAACATTATGCAGAAGTTGTTCTAACTGATGAATTATTTGAGCCATTATATTAAATAATTATATGAGTATCATTTTTTATTATTAAAGGAGAAAACAATGAAAGATAAATTAGCTGGTGTTAATAGCATCATGGAAGCTATGAGGGCAGGACGCAATATCCATAAAATATATATTCAAGAAGGCAAAGAAGGCAAAAGAATAGAAGAATTAGTCAACTCAGCCTCAAATCTAGGTATATATGTGCAATATGTGGATAGAAACCGATTAGACAGAATGTATACATATACTAATCATCAAGGAGTCGTTGCGCAAGTTGCAGCTTATCATTATAGTGACATGAAAGAAATACTAGAAGTTGCTGCCATGAAGGGTGAGCCACCATTCATATTAATTTTAGATGGTATTGAAGACCCACAAAACCTAGGTTCAATAATTCGTACGGCAGAATGTGCAGGTGTGCATGGGGTTATTATACCTAAACATAATTCTGTAGAGGCAAATGATACAGTTGCTAGGGCTTCTGCAGGTGCAATTGAGCATATGAAAGTCGCCCAAGAAACAAATCTAGTCAATACTATAAAAAAACTTAAAGAGGAAGGCTTATGGGTAGTAGGTGCTGATATGTCTGGGAGTAATGACTATTATAGTACATCAATTCCTAGTCCTACTGCACTCGTGATAGGGGGGGAAGGTAGAGGAATAAGAAGATTAGTTAAGGAGAATTGCGATATACTAGTAAAAATACCTATGATGGGAAAGATAGAAGCTCTTAATGCTTCAGTTGCTGCTGCATTATTAATTTATGAAGTTGTGCGCCAAAGAAAGCTATTCTAAGTAAAACAGCAAAAATGATTTACTTAAGGTTAAAAAGTGTAGAAATATACCCATTATGCTTGCTACCATTGACTTGACGACTTTTAAAGCAGTAGCTATACTAGTCACATATGCAAAAGCATATTCAAGAGGGGATAGGGAATAAAAAAGATGGAGGCGATTGAATGCCAAGTTCTGTCGCTGCTAAACACATAATATTTACATATGAAGAACTAGCAGATGAAGAAATTGTGCAAATAGCCCAGCAAGGCGACCAAATTGCGGTCGAATATTTAGTAAACAAATATAGAAACTTTGTGCGGGCTAAGGCGAGATCATACTTCTTAATAGGTGGGGATAGGGAAGACATTGTCCAAGAAGGCATGATAGGCTTATTTAAAGCTATTCGTGATTACAAAGTAGACAAGCTTACTTCTTTCAGAGCTTTTGCGGAGCTTTGTATAACTCGTCAAATAATTACTGCCATAAAAACAGCTACTCGTCAAAAGCATATTCCGCTTAATTCTTATGTGTCTTTAAACAAGCCGATTTATGACGAAGAATCTGACCGTACACTAATGGATATACTTTCTACTAATAAAACAACTAATCCTGAAGATATTATAATAAGTAGGGAAGAGTTCATTTATATTGAAAGGAAAATGGGCGAAATATTAAGCTCTTTAGAATGGAAAGTATTAATGGCTTACCTTGAAGGTAAATCATACCAAGAGATTGCGGTGGAACTTAAAAGACATGTTAAATCGATTGACAATGCATTACAAAGGGTAAAAAGAAAACTAGAAAGATACTTAGTAGACCGTAATGATTTACAATAAAAAAATATCCAGAATTTTATATTGACATTATAACACTCAGCGTTTAGAATGTTACTTGCTGAGCCGAGCTAGCTCAATTGGCAGAGCAACTGATTTGTAATCAGTAGGTTGCGGGTTCAAGTCCTGTGCTCGGCTCCAATTTATTTAATGTTCATCTTTATGGAGGGGTACCCAAGTGGCCAAAGGGGGCAGACTGTAAATCTGCTGGCTCCGCCTTCGAAGGTTCGAATCCTTCTCCCTCCACCATTTTTATTCTCAATTATAAGTTATAGGGAATAAGATTAGAAACATTAAATAGGAGTATCAGTAGCACTCGAAAAGGGTGCCATTATTTTTCTCGAAGGTAATAAGTACCTAACGAGATATATTTTATCGCGGGATGGAGCAGCTGGTAGCTCGTCGGGCTCATAACCCGGAGGTTGCAGGTTCAAACCCTGCTCCCGCAACCATATTAATCTTATCGCTCGCAGAGCGATTGAAATAGGGAGCATCCCAGGGTGCAACCATGATTGCCCAAAGGGCAATGTAAACATAACTAAGTTCAACCTAAACATTGTACTAATACAAGCAACACTAAGTAAGAACACAGCTCGCAGAGCGATTGAAATAGGGAGTGCCCCAGGGCACAACCATGATTGCCCAAAGGGCAATCTAAACAAAACTAAGTTAACCTAAACATGTGCTAATACAGGCAACACTAAATAAAAACAAAAGCCCATATAGCTCAGTCGGTAGAGCGCCTCCTTGGTAAGGATGAGGTCATCGGTTCGATTCCGGTTATGGGCTCCATATGGCGGTGTAGCTCAGCTGGCCAGAGCATGCGGTTCATACCCGCAGGGTCGGGGGTTCAACTCCCTCCGCCGCTACCAAAGCTAATAAAGAGGAGTGGAATATCCACTCCTCTTAGTTTATTTATATTTTGTCCAAATTATAATAATAACAAATGATGTAAAAGACGAATATCTTTATTTAATGTATAAAAATGTGAATAAAGACGAGTATATTCAGGAGAAGGCCTTTTGTTGACATAGTAGCTAATCTTATGCTAAGATACTATAGGATTTTTATGAACAGGATGGGGGTGTAGTCAGGTGAGAGTAGGAATAACACTTGCATGTACCGATTGTAAACAACGAAATTATCAAACTACTAAGGATAAGAGAAAACAAGCTGAAAGACTTGAACGAAAAAAGTATTGTAAGTTTTGCAATGCACATACTGTTCATAGAGAGATTAAGTAGATCAGGGATGTGAATAATATTGGCGAAAAATAATGTGCCTGCTAAAAAACGAGTAACATTAGCAAATCGTTGGGAAAACACCAAAAACTACTTTATTAGTGTTTATAATGAGCTGAAAAAAGTATACTGGCCCGGCAGAACGCAATTAGTTGCATATACTGGGGTAGTATTGTTCGCGGTCGTTTTAGTAGCGTTAATTATATGGTTATTTGATAAAGGATTGTCTTTTGTCTTGGAATTAATCTTTAAGGCTTTTGCGTAATGTGAAGGAGGTGGTTCCAATTAGTTCTAAGCAAGAATTAGATCTAAAAAAACAACAAGAAGAAGCCGAAAAAGCCTTTAATGAAAATAGAGGCGACTGGTATGTCGTACATACTTATTCTGGCTATGAAAACAAAATAAAAGTAGACCTTACTAAAAGAGTTGAGTCCATGAATATGCAGGATAAAATATTCGATGTCCTTATTCCTGAAGAGCAGGAAGTAGAATTTAAAGGTGGCAAACGAAAGATTGTTACTAAAAGAATTTTTCCTGGTTATGTAATAGTAAATATGAAGATGGATGATGAATCTTGGAATGCAGTACGCCATACACCTGGTGTAACTGGTTTCGTTGGAAGTGGAACAAGACCGCTGCCACTTCAATCTTTTGAAGTAGAAAAGATACTTAAGCAAATGGGTCTAGTAAAAAGCAAAACTAAAATAATCGATGTTGCTATTGGTGAAAATGTCAGAGTTAGGACGGGGCCTTTTGCCAACTTTGAAGGAGTTGTCAAAGAGTTACTATCTGACCGAGGCAAGGTTAGGGTTAATATTTCTATGTTTGGCAGAGAAACGCCTGTAGAATTAGAATATGAACAGATAGATAAATTGTAAGGAGGTGTAAGCATGGCTAAGAAAGTAATGGGCAAGATATCTTTACAAATTGTTGCAGGGAAAGCAACACCAGCACCACCAGTAGGACCAGCTCTGGGGCAATATGGTGTAAACATAATGGGTTTTTGTAAAGATTACAATGCGCAAACAGCTAATCAGGCTGGTTTTATCGTGCCAGTTGAAATTACAGTTTATGAAGATCGGTCTTTTTCATTTGAATTGAAATCACCACCTGCATCTGATCTTCTGAAAAAGGCTATTAATATTGATAAAGGTTCGGGTGAGCCCGATAAGAAAAAGGTGGGTAAAGTTACTCGTGCAAAACTAGTTGAAATTGCAGAGGCTAAAAAAGAAGATTTGAATGCGGCAGACATAGATGCTGCTATAAGAATGATCGAGGGAACTGCTCGTAGCATGGGTATAGTTGTTACTGATTAAAGTATAATCTTAGCAAATAGTGGGAGGATAAAACCGTTATACCACAAGGAGGTAGAAAGATGAAAAGAGGCAAAGCTTATAGAGAAGCTTCTAGCAAAGTTGATAAACATAAATTGTATGAACCTACTGATGCATTAGCATTGATGAAAGAAGTTTCTACTGCTAAATTCGATGAAACTGTGGAACTTCATTTGCAATTAGGAGTCGATGTTAAAAGTGCTGATCAACAAGTAAGAGGGACAGTAAGTCTTCCACATGGAACTGGCAAGGATATAAGAGTTATAGTTTTTGCTAAAGGTGAGAAAGCACAGGAAGCTGAAGCAGCTGGTGCAGATTTTGTTGGTGGGGAAGAACTAGCAGAAAAAATTGAAGGTGGATGGTTTGATTTTGAAGTAGCTGTCGCTACACCTGATATGATGAGCGTAGCAGGTAAATTAGGTAGAGTTTTGGGGCCTAGAGGTCTAATGCCTAATCCTAAAGCGGGCACAGTTACAATGGACTTAGAACGTACTATAACAGAACTAAAGGCAGGTAGGATTGAGTATCGTACCGATAGAAATGCAATTGTTCATGTTCCGATTGGCAAAGTATCTTTTGAAGTAGATAAGCTTCAAGATAACTTAGAAGCTATTGCTGATATTTTAATAAAGTCTAGACCAGCAGCAGCCAAAGGACAGTATATGCGTTCAGCTACTATATGTTCTACTATGGGACCTGGCATTAAAATTAATCCACTTGCATTAATAGCAGCTAGCAAGTAGAATATAGTAGATTAAAAACTGAAAATTACGACTGTAGACAGCCGGTGGCTATGCCATAATGAATTTAAATTCGCCTGCCGAGGTTTTATAATATTTATACATTTTTATGTGTATATTAACCTCTGCATTGTCTGCGGAGGTTTTTTGATTTGATGATGAAATTAAAAAAAAGGGGGTGAGATGATGCCCAACCTTGAAAAAAAGCAGCAAATTGTTCAGGAAATAGAGCAGAAGCTAAGTGAGGCAACATTAGTAGTATTTACGAATTATCGTGGTATTTCTGTTATGGAAATGACTGAACTTAGAAATATGTTAAGACAACCGGGTGTAGAGTTTAAGGTACTTAAGAACACCTTGACAGAGTTTGCCCTTAAAAATTCAGGACATGAAGAGGTTATTGAGCATATTGAAGGTCCTAATGCAGTTCTTTTTAGTAATGAAGATCCGGTTGGTCCTGCTAAAGCTATATACGACTTTATGAAAAAGTATAAAAAACTAGAAGTTAAAGTTGGTCTAATAGATGGCGAAATGATCGGGGCGGAACAGATTAAAGCATTAGCTGATCTACCACCACGGGAAGTTCTAATAGGCCAAGTACTTGGAACTATGCAAGCACCAATTACTGGTTTTGTTAATGTTCTTAATGCAAATATTACTGGTCTAGTAAGGGCCTTAGATCAAGTTAGGGAACAAAAAGAGGCTAGTTAATTATAAGAAGTATAATAATAAAAAGATTATCGGGAGGTTATTATTAATGAGTAAAGTTACAGAAGTTATTGATATTGTTAAAGAGTTAACCGTTTTAGAATTATCTGAGCTAGTTAAAGCTCTTGAAGAAGAATTTGGTGTTAGTGCCGCTGCTCCAATGGCTGTTGCTGCTGCACCAGCAGAAGCGGAAGCAGAAGACGAGCAAACTGAATTTGATGTAATTCTTACCTCAATTGGAGAAAAGAAAATCAATGTTATTAAAGCAGTTAGAGAAATTACCGGTTTAGGTTTAAAAGATGCTAAAGCTTTAGTCGACGAAGCTCCTAATGCAATTAAAGAAAAAATTTCTAAAGAAGAAGCTGAAGAAATTAAAGGTAAGATTGAAGAAGCCGGTGGAGGCGTAGAGTTAAAATAACATAAAAGTTTTAAAAAAGGTGTTGCAATTGCAACACCTTTTTTGTTGGAAACATATAAATTGTGGGGGGCTAGATTTGTTGGCTCGGTAAATTGATTTTGAGTCGGTGACGAGCATACTCTATCTGACCGTTCGAGGTCGGTCTTAATTTTGTATTCGGCTATTGTTTTTTAATAAACGTCATCTTATTTGTAAGTAGAATATACTCGTCTTCGATATCGCCTTATTCCTCTCACTCTTCAGAAAGGTATGCTCTTACACCTTGCGGGGGGCTAGATTTGTTGGCTTGGTAAATGTGAGACATAAAAACGCATAATTTACATTCATTCGTCTTAACTCGATATTGAATATTTAATGATTCTAGTATAATCTAAATTTAGGTTTAATTTTTACAAAGAAAGGCAATGATGTAAACAATGAGAAAAGTGTCTATATCCTTATTTTTGACGATAGCATTTATTTTAGTGTTATCAGTAGAGACACCGGCGATGGGAACAGAATGGCAAATCATATGGGATGAGGATTCTACTATAGTAGAAAATGTTCAAACTAGTAATGAAGACTTAGCGGCGAATTTGTGTAATTGGGGGTTTGTAGCAGGAAATAGTAAGGGTACATTTTCTCGCCATACAGCAGACTGGAACATGTATAATAGTTTAGAAGGTAAATTTCCTATAACAGTAACTACTAAAAATCGAGGACTTTTTGCTGTAAGTGTCATTGGTACAGATAATAATTTAGCAACAGATATTACTAAAGATCTTGCAGAACCGATTAATTTACAAATTACCGTTCCAGGGTTCTATATTAAAAATACAGGGGAAAGAATTAGTGGCACAACTTCTCAATGGAAGCTTATGCCTGGATGGACAGAATCGTATAATAAAGATTATCTTACTAAATGTATCGTTTTTGATGGCCTTATTTTAGGTTTATCTACTTTCTTACTAGGTATATTTGTTATAATATTGTTATTTTTCAGGGCGACAAGTCGGGTGGATAATATTATTGAAGAGGAGTATTCTATTGAGAATTATTTAGCAGAGCAAGCCGAGATAAATGAAAATAAAAAAGACGATAAATAATTTGCTTATTACTTGACTCGTATTTATTCTTATGATAATATTAATAATTGCCATTCGAATTATGAAATGGCATTATTTGATTTTACACCTACTAAATACTTGTTAAGGGGCGAGGTTGGCAATTAACCTTGCTTTTCACTCGTTTAGGAATAATTTAAAGGGGTGATCATAAATTGGCTCACATTCAGGAATATGGGAAAGTTAAGAGACTAAGCTATACTGAAATTGACGAACCTATTGGGCTCCCTAATCTAATCCAAGTGCAATTAAGCTCGTATAATTGGTTTTTAGAACATGGCTTGCGAGAAGCATTAGGCGAGGTTTTCCCTATATCCGATTTTACGGATAATCTTACTTTGGCTTTTCTTGATTATGGTATTGGTGATCCTAAGTACTCGGTTAACGAATGTAAGGAACGGGATGTAAGTTATCAAGCTCCATTAAAACTAAAAGTTAGGTTAACGGAAAAGGAAACTGGGGAAATCAAGGAATCTGAAGTCTACATGGGTGATCTTCCACTTATGACCGATAAAGGCACATTTATTATTAACGGTGCTGAGAGAGTAGTCGTTAGTCAGTTGGTTAAATCACCGGGGGTATACTTTAGCGAAAGAATGGATGTTGCTGGTAGGACATTATATGGTGCTACCATTATACCAAATCGTGGTGCTTGGTTTGAGTTGGAAATGGATAGTGCGGGTCTTATTTACACTCGTGTAGATAAAACCAGAAAAATACCTGTTACAGTATTTTTGCGCGCATTAGGTTATGAGACTAATGAAGCTATTCTAGAATTATACGATAACCATGAGACGATGGTCAAGACCTTAGGTAAAGATACTACAACCAATAAGAAAGAAGCCTTGATAGAATTTTATCGTCGTTTAAGACCAGGTGAAATGGCGACTGAAGATGCGGCAGAAACTCTTATTAATAATTTGTTCTTTGATGAGCGTCGTTATGATATGGCCAATGTTGGCCGTTATAAAGTCAACAAAAAGCTCGGAATAGATATTGCGTTAAAAACTCGTAATTTAACTTTAGAAGATATAACTAAAACTATCGGTTACATGCTTAAGCTTATCGATGGTGAGGGAAAAACGGATGTAATTGACCACCTAGGCAATAGAAGGCTTAGGTCTATTGGTGAATTATTACAAAATCAGTTTAGGACTGGCTTGGTAAGGATGGAAAGAGTCGTAAGGGAAAGAATGAGTATTCATGATGTAGAAACCCTTACACCCCAAGCATTAATAAATATTAGACCAATTACTGCGGCAGTTAAGGAGTTCTTCGGAAGTTCTCAACTATCGCAATTTATGGATCAAACTAATCCATTGGCGGAGCTTACTCATAAAAGGCGCTTAAGCGCTTTAGGTCCTGGAGGACTAACTCGTGAGCGAGCCGGTTTCCAGGTAAGAGATGTCCACCATTCTCATTATGGCAGGATATGTCCGATAGAAACACCGGAAGGTCCTAATATTGGACTAATAGGTTCACTAGCTACTTATGGACGAGTTAACGATTTCGGTTTTATAGAAACCCCTTATCGGAAAGTAGATAAGGATAATGGGCGAGTACTAGATGAAATAGAATATCTTTCTGCTGATGAGGAAGATGAATTTATTGTAGCCCAAGCTAATGCGCCACTCGATCCGGAAGGCCGTTTTATGGATGATAGAGTTGAAGCACGTTGGTTTGAGGATATTTTAGAAGTTTCAAAAGACAGACTAGATTATATGGATGTGTCGCCTAAACAAGTGTTTAGTGTAGCAACATCCTTAATTCCATTTTTGGAAAATGATGATGCTAACCGTGCTCTTATGGGGGCAAACATGCAGAGACAGGCAGTGCCCTTATTGAAAGCTGAATCACCCATCGTTGGAACTGGTTTGGAATACAAAGCTGCCAAAGATTCAGGTGCAGTAGTCATAAGTAAGAGGGCAGGTATAGTTAAGCAGGTTAGTGCTAATCAAATAACTATAGAAAGTGATCACGGTATAGTAGATACTTATGAAATCTTGAAATTTATTCGTTCTAACCAAGGTACTTGTTATAACCAAAGACCGCTAGTCGAAGTTGGCGATAGGGTTGAGGCAGATGAGATTATCGCTGATGGTCCTAGTACTGATAATGGTGAACTAGCATTAGGGAAAAACATTTTGGTAGCTTTTATGCCTTGGGAAGGTTACAACTATGAAGATGCTATTTTAATTTCTGAAAAACTAGTAAAAGAAGATGTTTTTACTTCTATTCATATAGAAGAACATGAGTCAGATGCTCGTGATACTAAATTAGGCCCAGAAGAAATTACACGCGATATTCCTAATGTTTCGGAAGATATGTTAAGAAATCTCGATGAATTCGGAGTAATAAGAGTAGGTGCAGAAGTAAGGCCAGACGATATATTAGTCGGCAAAGTAACACCTAAAGGAGAAACTGAACTTACTCCTGAAGAAAGATTACTCAGGGCAATATTTGGCGAAAAGGCTCGTGAAGTTAGAGATTCTTCCTTGAGAGTGCCCCATGGGCAAGCAGGGAAAATAGTAGCAGTCAAAAGATTTGCCCGAGAAGAAGGGGATGAGCTGCCACCTGGTGTTAACCAATTAGTTAGGGTTTATATTGCCCAAAAAAGGAAGATATCAGAAGGAGATAAGATGGCAGGTCGTCATGGGAATAAAGGGGTTATATCTAGGATATTACCCGAAGAAGATATGCCGTTTTTAGAAGATGGAACACCTGTCCAGATAGTTTTAAACCCTCTAGGCGTCCCATCACGTATGAATATTGGACAAATATTAGAATGTCATATGGGTTGGGCTGCTAAGACATTAGGTTTTAATGTTGCGACATCAGTATTTGATGGGGCTAATGAAGAAGATATTTTTGAAAAGCTTCGGGAAGCTGGCTTACCTGAAAATGGTAAGACAATTCTTTATGATGGACGTACTGGTCAACCTTTTGACAATGAGGTTACAGTTGGTTATGTATATATGCTTAAACTAGCTCATCTTGTCGATGACAAGATACATGCTAGGTCTATTGGTCCCTATTCATTAGTAACCCAGCAACCACTAGGAGGTAAAGCGCAATTCGGAGGCCAAAGATTTGGCGAAATGGAAGTATGGGCCTTAGAGGCTTACGGAGCTGCATATACCTTGCAAGAAATGTTGACAGTTAAATCTGATGATGTGGTAGGTCGTCTCAAGACTTATGAATCTATTGTTAAGGGTGAAAATATTCCTAAACCTGGAGTACCTGAAGGCTTTAAAGTGCTAATTAAGGAACTGCAAAGTTTAGCTTTAGATGTAAAAGTTTTATCTAGTGACGACAAAGAAATACTTATTCAGGACCCGAATTTTGAGGTTAATGAAAGAGAAAAGGCTAAGGAACTAGGTGTTGAGTTACCTGAGAAATTACCTGGTTCTAATTAGGTGAAAAGCAAAAACAAAGATTTAGAAGTTTTATATAAAAGTACTAACTTGGAAGTGCTAAGCAAAATAGTTAGCAACTATTCTTCTGGAAGGGAGAGACTGACTTGTTAGATGTCAACAATTTTGATCGAATTAAGATATCTTTAGCTTCCCCAGAGCAGATTCGTTCTTGGAGTAGTGGGGAAGTAAAAAAACCTGAAACAATCAACTATCGAACTTTAAGACCCGAAAAAGAAGGGTTATTTTGTGAAAAGATTTTCGGCCCTGTAAAAGACTGGGAATGTCATTGTGGCAAATATAAGAGGGTCAGACATAGAGGTATTGTCTGTGATCGTTGTGGTGTTGAGGTAACTACATCTAAAGTCCGTCGTGAGAGAATGGGGCATATAGAGTTAGCAGCTGATGTATGTCATATTTGGTATTTAAAAGGTATCCCGAGTCGCATGGGATTACTATTAGATATGTCACCTAAGATTTTGGAAAAAGTAATATATTTTGTCAACTATATAGTTATTGATCCTGGAGATACTCCCTTATTGAAGAAACAATTGTTAAATGAGACTGAATATAGGGAAAACAGGCAAAGATATGGAGATAGTTTTACGGCATCAATCGGTGCTGATGCGATAAAAAAACTGTTGAATACGATTGAACTAGAGAAAGAATCTATAGAACTAAAAGAAGAAATTAATACTACTAGAGGTCAGCGTAAAAGCAGAGCTATTAGAAGATTAGAAGTTATGGAAGCTTTTCGCTTATCGACTAATAATCCTGAATGGATCGTTATGAATGTATTACCGGTTATTCCTCCAGAATTAAGGCCGATGGTACAACTTGATGGTGGTAGATTTGCTACTTCAGATTTAAATGATCTATATCGCAGAGTTATAAATAGGAACAATCGCTTAAAGAGACTACTAGATTTAGGTGCACCAGATATAATCGTACGTAATGAAAAGCGAATGTTGCAAGAAGCAGTCGATGCCTTAGTTGATAATGGAAGACGTGGCCGTCCAGTAACAGGTCCAGGTAATCGGGCTTTAAAATCACTAAGTGATATGTTAAAAGGTAAACAAGGACGTTTTAGGCAAAACTTATTAGGAAAACGAGTAGATTATTCGGGAAGATCTGTTATCGTTGTAGGCCCAGCACTTAAAATACATCAATGTGGTCTACCGAAAGAAATGGCCTTAGAACTTTTTAAACCATTTGTTATGAAAAAGCTAGTAGATAGAACTATTGCGTCTAATATTAAGAGTGCGAAAAAGATGGTAGAAAGAGGCCGTGAG
This sequence comes from Syntrophomonadaceae bacterium, assembly GCA_035647815.1. GTDB lineage: Bacteria > Bacillota > Syntrophomonadia > Syntrophomonadales > Syntrophomonadaceae > JAAYRQ01. Next base: position 56,087 of record DASRMR010000008.1, on the reverse strand, counting down.
GAAGTATGGGATATTCTCGAAGATGTTATTCACGAACATCCCGTATTACTAAACCGTGCTCCTACATTACACCGCCTAGGTATTCAGGCTTTTGAACCAGTGTTAGTCGAAGGGCGTGCACTACAATTACATCCTCTGGTATGTACAGCTTATAATGCTGACTTTGATGGTGACCAGATGGCAGTACATGTACCTCTTTCTGCTGAAGCCCAAACTGAAGCTAGGTTATTAATGTTAGCTAGTAATAATATCTTGAACCCAAAAGATGGTAAACCAGTAGTAACACCTACCCAAGACATGGTTATTGGTTTATATTATCTAACCTATATAAATAAAAAAGACTGGGATATAGAGAAGCCCAAAGCTTTTAGTTCCCCCGAAGAAGCAATAATGGCTTTTGAATTAGGACATATTAAATTACACGAAAAAATAAAGGTCAGGCTTCCTATTATTGATTCTGTAGAAGAGTCGGAGTTGAAGCAGGAACATCAGTTATTAGAGACATCTATGGGCAGGGTTATACTAAACGAAATAATCCCTGCTAGTCTAGGGTTTTTCAACGAAATTATAGACAAGAAAAAACTAGGCGAAATCGTTTACGATTGTTATAGAAGTGAAGGTAATGCTAAAACAGCTATAATGCTTGATGGTCTTAAAAGTTTAGGCTTTCGCTATGCAACCCAAGCAGGAATTAGTGTAGGCGTAACTGATTTTAAAACTCCTTTAGCTAAAGATGCGATCATAAAAGCTGCAGACGAAGTTGTCAATTCAATAGAACAAGATTTCATGGTAGGTTTAATTACTGAAGACGAAAGACATGAGCAAATAATTGAGATATGGACTAAAGCTACAGATGATATAACTGATGCCTTAAAAGCTACGCTGAGTGAAGACAACCCTGTATATATGATGGCAGTTTCAGGAGCTAGAGGGAACTTCCAGCAGATTCGCCAGTTAGCAGGTATGCGTGGTCTTATGGCAGATCCATCAGGTAGAATTATTGATTTACCGATTAAGGCGAATTTCCGAGAAGGTCTGACTGTCTTGGAGTATTTCATATCTACGCACGGTGCACGTAAAGGTTTAGCCGATACAGCTTTAAGAACTGCTGATTCCGGGTACCTTACTAGGAGGTTAGTAGATGTATCTCAAGATGTTATTGTGCGCGAACAAGATTGTGAGTCTGCAGAAGGCATATGGGTAGAGAAAATAACCGAAGGTTCACAACTAATCGAACCATTGCAACAACGTATTATCGGTAGAGTATCAATTGATACCTTAGTTCATCCTCAAACAGGGGAAGTATTAATAGAAGAAAATCAGATGATAGATGATGAAGATGCTGTTGCAATTGAAGAAGCAGGTATTGAAAGTATAAGAATCAGGACAGTTTTAACTTGCAAAACCAAACATGGAGTATGCAAAAAATGTTATGGAAGAAACTTAGCAACTGGCTATGATGTTGAAATAGGTGAGGCTGTTGGAACTATAGCTGCCCAATCTATTGGGGAGCCGGGAACACAGTTGACCATGCGTACTTTCCATACTGGTGGAGTTGCGGGTGAAGATATTACTAGAGGTCTGCCACGAGTTGAAGAATTATTTGAAGTTCGTAAGCCTAAAGGGCAGGCAGTAGTAGCGGAAATTAATGGCAAAGTAAAGTTTGGGGAAAATAAAGGGCGCAGACAAGTACAAATATATGGTGACGATGATGAAGAATTAGGTGCTTATCTAGTTCATTATGGTTCTAGACTCAAAGTATCCGAAGGTGATTATGTTGAGACTGGGGATGCCTTATCTGAAGGACCTTTAAATCCGCATGATATTCTTAAGACTAAGGGCTTGCTAGAGGTACAAAGATATTTATTGGAAGAAGTACAGAAGGTTTATCGTTCTCAGGGTGTAGATATAAGTGATAAACATATTGAGATCATAATCCGCCAGATGCTTAAAAAAGTAAAGATTGAAGATGCAGGTGGAACATCATTATTACCAGGAGCTTTTGAAAATATTGCAACTTTTGAAGATGAGAATTTACGATCTATTGAAAATGATTTACTTCCAGCAGTGTGTTCACCTATGTTGCTCGGAATTACTAAAGCATCACTTAATACTGAGTCATTCTTATCGGCAGCTTCTTTCCAAGAAACGACTAAGGTCTTAACCGAGGCAGCAATTAAAGGTAAGGTTGACTACTTAATTGGCTTAAAAGAAAACGTTATAATAGGTAAGTTAATTCCTGCGGGCACTGGTTATTCAATTTATACAGACATAGAACCGCATGTTACTACTAAGGAAAAAGCATAATAAATGACAATAAAATGACTGACATTTTATTGTCAGATAAAGTGTTTGACTGTAACATTGCTAGGTGCTACAATAACTAGGTGCGCGGCGAAGAAGCTCGTTTTTTATCTATGTTTAACTTTAGATAGCTAATAAAGGAGGTAAATTCTTGCCACTTCAAAACTTAGAAAATCAGGCTAAGGTAGTTGGCACTAAGCAAGTGAAAAAGGCTATTGCCAAAAAACAGGCTAAAAAAGTATATGTTGCTTGTGATGCTGAACCACACATTACTAGCCTTATAAAGCAAGCTTGCGAAGAGAATTTTATAGAATACGAGATGGTCGAGACTATGGAAACATTAGGCCATGCTTGTGGGATAGATATTGGTTCAGCAACGGTAGCTATACTAAATGAATAACTAAGGGAGGAGGTACAAGTATGCCGACAATTAATCAGTTAGTTAAAAAAGGAAGAAAAAAAGAGACAGTTAAGTCAGCTGCGCCAGCCCTTAAAGGCAGTCCACAAAAAAGGGGCGTATGTACGCGCGTTTATACTACTACTCCAAAAAAGCCGAATTCAGCTTTGCGCAAAATTGCTAGAGTAAGGCTGACTAATGGAATGGAAGTTACAGCATATATTCCTGGTATAGGTCACAACCTTCAAGAACACTCCGTTGTTCTAATTAGAGGGGGAAGAATAAAAGACTTGCCAGGTGTTAGGTATCATATTGTCAGGGGAGCTCTTGATGCAGCTGGGGTGCAAGATCGTGGCCAAAGCAGATCTAAATATGGCACCAAGAGACCTAAGAAAAAATAAATTGGAGGGAGGCAAGATATGCCTAGAAAAGGGCCTGTACTCAAAAGAGAAGTTTTACCTGACCCGATTTATAATAGTGAGGTTTTCACAAAACTAGTTAACCAAATTATGTGGGACGGTAAGAAAAGTACAGCAGAAAAAATATGTTATGAAGCATTGGAAATAGTAGAAAAGAAACAAGACAAAGACCCTATAGAAGTTTTTGAAGAAGCGATGAAAAACATAACTCCTATTCTAGAAGTTAAAGCGAGACGAGTAGGTGGGGCTAATTACCAGGTTCCGGTTGAAGTTAGGCCTGAAAGACGCCAAACTTTGGCAATTAGATGGTTAGTAACATTTTCCCGTAAACGTGGCGAAAAAACTATGTCTGAACGCTTAGCTGCTGAAATTATGGATGCTGCTAACTCAGCAGGTGCAGCAGTAAGAAGAAAAGAAGAAGTTCATAAGATGGCCGAAGCTAATAAGGCTTTTGCTCACTATCGTTGGTAGGGGTATACCGAGGAGTGTTTAACTAATGACGAAAAAGACCGCTCTGACTGCTATAAGAAATATAGGAATCATGGCTCATATCGATGCAGGGAAAACGACTACTACTGAAAGATTTCTCTATTATTCTGGTAAGGTTCATAGGATGGGAGAAGTTGATAAAGGTACAGCGACCATGGATTGGATGAGTCAAGAGCAGGAACGCGGAATAACGATTACATCTGCAGCTACTACATGTGCATGGGGAGAATGGATTATTAATATTATCGACACGCCCGGGCATGTGGACTTTACTGTTGAGGTGGAAAGGTCATTAAGAATACTAGATAGTGCCATCGGCATATTTTGTGCAGTAGCAGGAGTCCAACCTCAATCCGAGACAGTCTGGAGACAGGCAGATAGATATCTAGTTCCTCGGATTGCATATATAAACAAAATGGATAGAATAGGGGCAGATTTTTACCGGACAGTTCAGATGATAAATGATGTTTTAGGTTGTAGTGCAATTCCGATTCAACTACCTATTGGGGTAGAAGAAGATTTCAATGGGATTATAGATATACTAAAATCAAAAGCTTATATTTATGAAGATGATCTAGGTGAAAAGTTTACCGAACGGGAACTAAATGACGATGAAAAGGAACGAGTCACTTATTACCGTAATTTGCTACTAGAAAAACTATCCGAATACGATGATAATATTCTAGAGAAGTACCTCGAGGGTGAAGAAATTTCTCTAGAAGAGATTAATAGTTCTTTGAGAAAAGAAACCATAAACAACAATGTGGTACCGGTATTATGCGGTTCATCCTTTAGAAATAAGGGTGTACAGATGCTCATGGATGCAGTTATAAATTATCTACCTTCACCATTAGATGTACCTGAAGTGACGGGTATAGACCCCGAATCGGGTGAAACCATAAAACGTCAAACTACTATAGATGAAAGTTTTTGTGCATTAGCCTTTAAGGCGACTTCTGATTCTTATGTGGGCAAGCTAACTTATTTTAGAATTTATTCCGGTAGTTTAAAAGTTGGTGAGTATATATATAACAGCACTAAAGATAAAAAAGAGCGCATAACTAAAATTTTGAAAATGCATGCTAACCATAGGGAAGAAATAGCAGAAGCATATGCGGGAGATATCGTTGCAGGTGTAGGGTTTAGGTCTACCGTAACAGGTGATACACTTTGTGATGAAAAACGGCCAATTATTTTGGAAAACATAGATTTCCCCGATCCAGTAATTGATATAGCAATAGAGCCTAAGACTAAAGCTGATCAAGATAAGATAGGTGAAAGTTTACAAAGATTGGCTGAGGAAGATCCTACATTTGTAACTAAGGTTAACGAAGAAACGGGTCAAACTATAATTTCTGGTATGGGTGAACTACACTTAGAAATAATCATTGACCGTTTGCTTAGAGAGTTTAATGTTAATGCTAATGTAGGGAAGCCACAAGTTTCTTACAAAGAAACTGTGACTGCTCCGGCACAGGCGGAGGCTATTTTTGAACGCCAAACTGGTGGGCGAGGGCTTTTTGCTCAAGTAATAATAGCAGTAAAACCATTGCTAGAAGGTGATGGTAAAAAGTTTGTTGACCAATCATCTCCTGAGCAAATACCTAAGGAATTTGTATCAGTTATTAGCAACGGTATATCAGAGGCTCTATGTTCAGGAGTCTTAGCAGGATATCCGGTAGATGATTTAGAGGTAACTTTATTAGGTGGATCATTTCACGAGGTAGATTCAACTGAACAAGCATTCAAAATTGCAGGAAGTATGGCAATTAAACAAGGATTACACAATGCAAAATCATGTTTGCTAGAACCGATTATGGATATAGAGATAATCGCACCTGAAGATCATGTAGGTGATGTTATTGCAGATCTTAACTCACGCCGGGGAAGAGTTATGTCCATGGAAGAAAACCGGGAGAGCAAGATTATAAAAGGAACTGTGCCTTTAGCTGAAACTTTCGGCTATGCGACTAGTTTAAGATCAGCTAGTCAAGGACGAGCTACTTTTTCCATGTTACTTAAAGAGTATGCGCAAGTTCCGGAGTTGCTTAGTAAAAAAATAATAGCAAAAAGATATGGCTTACCAGTCTAAATATCTTTTAAGAATAAAAAAGTGAAAGGAAAGGTGAGAGAGAAATGGCAAAAGCAAAATTCGAGAGAACTAAACCTCACTTAAACATTGGGACAATTGGACACGTTGACCATGGTAAAACAACTTTAACTGCAGCGATAACCTTAACTTTATCATCAGTTGGTGGTGCAGTCGCGTCTTCATATGAAGCTATTGATAAGGCTCCTGAAGAAAGGGAAAGAGGAATTACCATAAACACTTCTCATGTAGAGTATGAGACTGAAACCAGACATTACGCTCATGTAGACTGCCCAGGTCATGCGGACTACATAAAAAACATGATAACTGGAGCAGCTCAAATGGATGGATCAATTCTAGTTGTATCAGCAGCAGATGGACCCATGCCACAAACTAGAGAGCACATCTTGCTATCAAGGCAAGTTGGAGTGCCATATATCGTTGTATTTATGAATAAAACTGATTTGGTTGATGATGATGAACTTTTAGAACTTGTAGAAATGGAAATAAGAGAGCTCTTAAGTGAATATGAATTCCCTGGTGATGATATACCTGTTGTTATGGGTTCAGCCTTAAAAGCGCTAGAATGTGGATGTGGCACTAGAGAATGCGAATGGTGTGGACCTATATGGAAGTTAATGGATGAAGTAGATGCTTATATTCCACTTCCAGAGCGAGCAACTGATAGACCATTTTTAATGCCTATTGAAGACGTATTCACCATTACTGGTAGAGGAACTGTTACAACTGGCCGTGTAGAAAGAGGAGTTGTAAAAGTTGGTGACGAAGTTGAAATAGTTGGAATGAGAGAAGAAACTCGTAAAACTGTTTGTACTGGTGTAGAAATGTTTAGAAAGCTTTTAGATTATGCTGAAGCTGGTGACAATGTAGGAGCCTTACTGAGGGGTGTAGAAAGAACCGAAGTAGAAAGAGGTATGGTTCTAGCTAAGCCTGGAAGTATTAAACCTTTAATGAGTTTTAATGCTGAAGTATATGTATTAGGTAAAGATGAAGGTGGAAGACATACCCCATTCTTTGCTGGATATAGGCCACAATTCTACTTCCGTACTACTGACGTAACCGGGATAATCGACTTACCTGAAGGAGTAGAAATGGTAATGCCTGGAGATAATATCCAGATGAAGATAGATCTTATTACTCCCATTGCTGTTGAAGAAGGACTTAGGTTCGCAATTAGAGAAGGCGGAAGAACTGTAGGTGCAGGTGTTGTTACTTCTCTATAAATTTAAAGACCGGAACAAAGTAGACCGGTAGCGAGGGACGATTAAGCTCTTCGCTACCATACACCCGGGAGCGTGTACTATTTAAGACGATACTAAGGAGGTTAAATCATAAGTGAGTGGCCAACAGAAAGTAAGAATAAGACTAAAGGCATTTGATCATAAGTTATTAGATCAGTCCTCACAAAAGATTGTGGACACAGTTAAGAAGAATGGTTCTAGTGTATCTGGACCAATTCCTTTACCAACAGAAAAAAACATTTTTACTGTTTTAAAATCACCACATGTTAATAAAGATGCTCGCGAACAATTTGAGATGAGAACACACAAACGTTTAATAGACATATTAGACCCTAATTCTAAAACAATAGATGCTCTTATGCACCTGGATCTGCCTTCTGGTGTAGACATTGAGATCAAGTTATAGATGAGGATCGGTGCTGAAAGGTTAGTGGGAACTAGAACCTTGAGGCAGTAAATATTCCGAAAATAGAAATGAAGTTGAAATTCCCACTTTCAACCAATCGTAAATAAAAACTCGGGCTAGGAGGTAGTTTGCAGATGTCTAATCATATTAAGAAGGCAATTATGGGTATTAAAGTAGGAATGACCCAGATTTTCACTGAAGAAGGAGAAGCAATTCCCGTAACAGTTGTTGAAGCAGGACCATGTGTTGTATTACAAAAGAAGAAAGTAGAAACTGATGGTTATAATGCGATTCAGGTAGGCTTTTACAACCTGAAAGAGAAATTAGCTAATAAACCTACTAAGGGACATTTCAAAAAGGCAAATGTTGAGCCATTACGTTATATTAGAGAATTTCGCGTAAATAATGTCGATGATTACGAAATAGGACAAGAAATTAGTGCAGAAATATTTCAAGAAGGCGATGTTATCGATGTTGTTGGAACTTCTAAAGGTAAAGGTTTTACTGGCGTAGTAAAAAGACATAATTTCTCAAAAGGGTACATGAGTCATGGTTCTAGATTTCATCGTGGCCCAGGCTCATTAGGTGCGAAGGGACCAGCTCGTATATTTAAAGGGAAGAAACTGCCGGGCAGAATGGGTGGCGAAAGAGTTACTGTTCAATGCTTGAAGGTAGTAAAAGTCTATTCGGACAGAAACATTATCCTGATTAAAGGAGCAATTCCAGGGCCCAAAAAAGGTCTTGTCATCATAAAAGATTCAGTTAAAGCTAGCTAGCCGTGAAAAGTTATAAGAGTGCTACTATTTTTGAACTGAAGATAAGGAGGTTATGAAGGTGCCTAAAGTTACATTATACGATATGAGTGGAGCCGAAGTTGGTGAAATAGAATTAAATGATGCTGTTTTTGGTATAGAGCCTAATGAAGTTGTAATGGCTGATTTTGTTAAAATGCAATTAGCTAATAAACGCCAGGGAACTAGCTCCACTAAAACTAGAGCAGAGGTCAGAGGTGGGGGAAGAAAACCTTGGAGACAAAAGGGAACTGGCCGTGCTCGCGCAGGTAGTAATAGAAGTCCAATTTGGATTGGTGGAGGCATAACATTTGGCCCCACACCAAGAGATTATTCTTATAAGTTACCGAAAAAGATAAGAAGATTAGCTATGAAATCTGCACTTTCAACTAAAGTTAAAGAAAACAGTATTATAGTAATCGATAAATTAAAGTTTGATGAGCCTAAAACGAGATTAATGGCTGAAACTTTAAGTGCTTTAAATGCTAACAAAAAGACTTTGTTAGTTACGATTGATGGGGATATAAATGTTGTAAAATCAGCTCGTAATATTCCAGGCGTTAAAGCCGTAAGAGCTGATTATATTAATGTATATGATCTTTTAAAATATGAAACTTTGCTTATTACCGAAGATGCGGTGGCGAAGGTAGGGGAGGTGTTTGCCTAAATGAAAGATTACAGAGATGTTATTATAAAACCTGTAATAACTGAGAAGACGATGGATTTATTAGCTGATAACAAATACACATTTATAGTAGATAAAAGAGCTAATAAAACAGAAATAAAAAATGCTGTAGAAAGAATATTCAAAGTTAAAGTAGATAAAGTAGCTACCATGGTAGCTAAAGGTAAGCTTAAACGCGTAGGCATGCACGAAGGAAAAACGCCCAACCGCAAAAAGGCGATAGTAAGCTTGAAATCTGGACATAAAATACGCCTATTCGAAGGTATGTAATCAGGTGGCATTAAGGAGGAATTAATACTAATGTCTATTAAGAAATTTAAGCCTATGACACCTAGCAGGAGACATATGACGATAGTCTCTTTTGATCAATTAACTAATAAAGACCCTGAAAAGGCGCTAACTGCCCCATTGAAGAAAACAGGGGGAAGAAATGTTAAGGGTCGTATAACAGTTAGAAACCGCGGTGGTGGACATAAAAGGCGTTATCGTATAATAGATTTTAAACGCATAAAAGAAGGTGTGCCAGCTAGAGTAGCGGCAATAGAGTATGATCCAAACCGATCTGCTAATATAGCTCTTTTGCACTATGCTGATGGCCATAAAGCTTATATAATCGCACCGAACAATGTAAAAGTAGGTGACATTTTAGAAGCAGGGCCTAAAGCAGATATCAAGCCGGGTAACTCTTTACAACTTAAGGATATACCGGTCGGGTCATTAATTCATAATATCGAATTAAGACCAGGTAAAGGTGCGCAACTAGTCCGTTCAGCCGGTACGGTCGCACAACTAATAGCTAAAGAAGATGCTTATGCTCATGTACGACTTCCATCAGGTGAAGTGCGTTTTGTTCATTTGTCTTGTCGGGCAACCGTGGGGCAAGTTAGCAACCTAGATCATGAAAACACTACGGTTGGTAAAGCAGGGAAATCTCGCTGGTTAGGTAAGAGACCTTCAGTTAGAGGTGCTGCAATGAACGCTGTTGATCATCCGCACGGTGGTGGGGAAGGTCGTGCTCCAGTAGGAAGAAAATACCCAGTATCTCCATGGGGCAAGATTGCTATAGGTGGTAAGACACGTAAGAAGAAAACATCAGACAATATGATTATAAGAAAACGGAAATAAAGGAGGTCTTTGGATGGGTAGGTCACAAAAAAAGGGACCTTATTATGAAGAGAAATTATTCAATAAAATTGAAGCGCTGAACGAATCTAATCAAAAGAAAGTTATTAAAACTTGGTCAAGACGTTCAACCATAATGCCACAAATGATAGGTCATACCATAGCAGTACATGATGGACGTAAACATATTCCAGTATACATTACTGAAGATATGGTAGGCATGAAATTAGGAGAATTTGCTCCTACTAGGCTTTATCGTTCTCATTCAGCTCGTAATGAAAAAGCAAGTAGAGCACTTGTTTAGGAAGGAGGAAGATATTTATGGAATCTAGAGCAATAGCTCGCTATTTAAGAGTATCTCCTTTAAAAGCTCGCCAGGTCGCTGATTTAATTAGAGGTAAAGATGTCAGAGAAGCAATGGGCATCCTAAGGTATACGAATAAAAAACCAGCATTATATATTGATAGAGTATTGAAATCAGCTATAGCTAATGCTGAACATAATTTTGATATGGATTCTGACGATTTGATTATATCTGAAATTATGATAGATGAGGGACCAGCACTAAAGCGGATGCGTCCTAGAGCTTATGGAAGAGCAGATGTTAGAAAACATCGAACTAGTCATATAACAGTTGTGCTCAGAGAAAGGGTGGTTAAATAGTGGGTCAAAAGGTTCATCCAAAAGGTTTTAGAATTGGAGTTATCCGAGATTGGGACTCCAACTGGTATGCAGACCGTGATTACGCTGATCTTTTGCACGAAGATTATAAAGTAAGAAAGATCATTAAAGATCGCTTTTATGCTGCTGGGATAGCTAGGATAGAAATAAATAGAACTGGAAATAGAATGCGCATTACTATTCATACTGCTAAGCCAGGAATTGTAATTGGGCGTGGAGGTACCGAAGTTGAACAACTAAGGGCCGATCTAACTAAATTAACAGGTAAAAACATTAATGTTAATATACAAGAAATCAAAAAGCCTGAAATTGATGCTCAAATAGTTGCTGAAAACGTAGCTCAACAATTAGAAAGAAGGATTTCTTTTAGAAGAGCGATGAAGCAGACTGTTACGAGGACAATGCGGGCAGGTGGAGAAGGTATCAAAATAGCTATATCTGGTCGTTTAGGTGGTGCGGAAATAGCAAGAACTGAATGGTATGCCGAAGGTAAAGTACCCCTTCATACTTTAAGAGCTGATATTGATTATGGTTTTGCTGAAGCTAACACTAATTATGGAAAAATTGGCATAAAAGTATGGATTAATTGTGGTGAAATTTTACCTGCTGCTAAAATTAGACCAGAGGCGAAAGTAGTCGAGGAGGCAGATAAATAATGCTTACCCCAAAAAGAGTTAAACATAGGAAACAACATCGTTCTAGTTTAGCTGGGCAGGCTAACAAAGGAAACACCATAACTTATGGAGACTATGGTCTTCAAGCTCTAGAACCTGCTTGGATAACTAATAGACAAATAGAAGCAGCTCGTATTGCTATAAACAGATACATTAAAAGAGGCGGAAAGTTATGGATCAAAATATTTCCTGATAGACCATTAACCGTGAAACCAGCCGAAACCCGTATGGGTAAAGGGAAAGGTTCACCAGAACACTGGGTGGCGGTAGTCAAACCAGGTAGAATTATGTTCGAACTTTCAGGAGTTAGTGAAGAAGTAGCTCGAGAAGCTATGAGACTCGCAGCGCACAAACTGCCAATCAAGTGCAAGCTTGTGAAAAGAGAAGAAATGGGTGGTGAGGTTAGTGAAAGCTAAAAAAATAAGAGAACTAACCGAAATGGAGATAAACAAAAAAGTATCTGATTATAAAGAAGAACTGTTTAACTTAAGGTTTCAACTTGCTACCGGCCAATTAGATAACCCTATGAGAATTAAAGAAGTTAAAAAGAGTATAGCGAGATGTAAAACAGTTTTAAGGCAACGAGAACTTGCTGAAAAGTTATAGTTTAAAGGAGGTTTAATGGTGGCCGAGAACCATGGGAATAGAAAAACAAGACTAGGAACAGTAACTAGCGATAAAATGGAAAAGACTATTACTGTAAGCGTGGGAGCTGTAAAGCGCCATCCTTTATATAAAAAGACCATAAAGACAAGCAAAAAATATAAAGTTCATGATGAAAATAATGACGCAAAAATAGGCGATGTTGTTAAAATCATAGAAACTCGTCCCTTAAGTAAAGATAAAAGATGGAGACTTATAGAAATAGTGCAGAAAGCCAAGACTTTGCAGTAAGTCTGCATTTCGAATGGAGGCTGAAAACATGATTCAACAAGAAAGTGTGCTCCTAGTTGGTGATAACACTGGAGCAAAAAAGATTTTATGTATTAAGGTGCTTGGTGGCACAATGAGGAGATATGCGAGCGTTGGAGATGTAATCGTAGCAACAGTTAAGGAAGCAGCTTCCGGTGGGGTTGTGAAAAAGGGAGAAATCGTTAAAGCTGTTGTGGTAAGAACCAAAAAAGAAGTTAGACGAACAGATGGATCATATATAGCATTTTCGGAAAACGCCGCAGTAATCATTGATGATAACCAAAACCCTAGGGGTACCCGTATATTTGGGCCTGTTGCTAGGGAACTGAGAGAAAAAAACTATATGAAGATTATATCTTTGGCTCCGGAAGTTATTTAGTCGATGGAGGTGTAACAATTGCGAATCAAAAAAGGCGACAAGGTTTTGGTACTAGCTGGTAAGGACACGGGTAAAGAAGGAAAAGTCCTTAGAGTATTACCAAAAGCAAGTAAGTTAGTAGTTGAAGGTGTAAACAGAGTGAAAAAACACCAAAAGCCAACTCCCGCATTACCCCAGGGAGGTATTGAAAGAATAGAATCACCTCTAAATATATCTAATGTAATGTTAATGTGTGATAGATGTGATGAGCCGACTCGGGTAGGTGCGAAAGTTTTAGATAATGGTGAAAAAGTAAGATATTGCAAAAAATGCGGGGAGATGTTAGATTAAGATCTCTTCGGAGGGAGGCTAGTTGCTGAATGGCCAGGTTATATGAACAATTTAAACAAGAAATAACTCCAAAATTAATGGAGAAGTTTAATTATAAGAATGTTATGCAGGTACCCAAAGTAGACAAAGTAGTTTTAAATATTGGAGTCGGTGAAGCAATACAAAATCCTAAAGCACTCGACGGAGCAGTCAATGATCTAACTATTATCTCTGGTCAAAGACCGGTTATAACAAAGGCTAAAAAATCTATTGCTGCTTTTAAACTTAGAGAAGGTATGCCTATAGGTTGCAAGGTGACTTTGCGAGGCGAAAGGATGTATGACTTTTTAGATAGACTTATTAACTTCTCGCTTCCAAGAGTTCGAGACTTTAGGGGTGTATCAGCTAATTCATTTGATGGCAGGGGTAATTATTCTTTAGGTATTAAAGAACAAACAATTTTCCCTGAAATCGAATATGACAAAATAGATAAGATAAGGGGTTTGGAAGTTGTATTTGTTACAACTGCTGAAACCGATGAAGAAGCAAGAGAACTTTTAAAAGAAATGGGAATGCCGTTTAGATAGGGGGTATTAAGATGGCTAAAAAAGCAATGATAGCTAAACAACAAAAACCACAGAAATTTGAAGTGCGTAATTATAATCGTTGCAGGATATGTGGTAGACCTAGAGGTTATATGCGTAAATTCGGAATTTGTAGGATTTGCTTTAGAGAGCTCGCCCACAAAGGAGAACTCCCCGGAGTAACTAAATCAAGTTGGTAGGTTGTTATATAAAGGAGGTATAATTATGGTCATGACTGATCCAGTAGCCGATTTTCTGACTAGAATCAGAAACGGGAATATGGTCATGCATGAAACCGTTGAGGTACCTAGCTCCAAGATCAAAATAGGAATGGCAGAGATCTTGAAAGAAGAAGGGTACATCAAGGATTTTGAATATATAGCTGATGGTAAACAAGGAATTATAAGGATATACCTCAAATATGACCAGAATAAAACTAAGGTCATAACAGGTTTGAAAAGAATAAGCAAACCTGGATTAAGGGTATATGTTAAAAAGGATGAAGTACCGAAAGTGTTAGGTGGGCTGGGAACAGCGATTATATCCACCTCAAAAGGCTTAATGGCTGATAAAAATGCCCGCAAGGATAGTCTGGGCGGAGAAGTAATATGTTATATCTGGTAGCTGAAGGAGGAGTGAATAGTGTCACGAATTGGTAAAAAGCCTATCAGTCTATCCGCAGGTGTAGAGGTGAAAAGGGAAGACGGTTTAGTAACTGTAACTGGACCAAAAGGTACTTTAACCCAGGATTTGCCTGAAGAGATTGATCTTGTTTTACAAGAAAACCAAGTGTTATTGCAAAGACCTAGTGACGCCAAAAAGCATAAAGAACTTCATGGTTTATGTCGTACATTAGTAGCTAACATGGTTGAAGGTGTAACTAAAGGATATGAAAAGAATTTAGAGCTAGTCGGTGTTGGATATAGGGCTCAATTGCAAGGTAAAAAACTAGTAATCAGTATTGGTTTTTCTCATCCAGTTGAAGTAGATCCTCCAGAAGGAATTGAATTTGAAGTGCCAGCCGTAACTAAAATAACGGTAAAAGGTATAGATAAACAACTTGTTGGAAATACTGCGGCTCATATCCGGGCTATTAGAAAACCTGAACCTTACAAAGGAAAAGGTATTAAATATGAAAATGAAACTATCAGACGTAAGGCTGGTAAAGCAGGCGCTAGTTAGCATAGGAAGGAGTGACCAAGTTGTTTAAGAAACCAAATAGAAATGTAGTTAGAAAAAATAAGCATAAAAGAATACGTGTTAAGCTTTCAGGAACAGAAGAAATTCCTAGATTATGCGTATTCAAAAGCATAAATCATATATATGCCCAAATAATAGATGACCAAAAGAATGTTACTTTAGTGGCTGTATCTACTTTAGATAAAGAATTAAAAGATTTACCTTCTAAATCTAATGTTCAGGCAGCACAAAGTGTAGGGTCACAACTAGCAAAAAAGGCACAAGAACAAGGTATAACTACAGTAATTTTTGATCGTGCTGGGTATAAATACCATGGAAAAGTAGCCGCACTAGCAGATGCAGCCCGGGAAGGCGGACTACAATTCTAATTGATAAGTTAGGAGGGAAATGATGATAGACAGAGAAAAAGCAGCTCCAGAATTTACAGAAAGAGTTGTTAAAATAAGAAGAGTTGCTAAAGTAGTTAAAGGTGGACGCAGATTTAGTTTCAGTGCTTTAGTAGTTGTTGGTGATGGAAAAGGGCGTGTT
This sequence comes from Syntrophomonadaceae bacterium, assembly GCA_035647815.1. GTDB lineage: Bacteria > Bacillota > Syntrophomonadia > Syntrophomonadales > Syntrophomonadaceae > JAAYRQ01. Next base: position 40,856 of record DASRMR010000008.1, on the reverse strand, counting down.
GGTGCGGGTAAAGGCAAAGCGGTTGAAGTCCCTGAAGCAATACGTAAAGCAGTTGAAGAGGCAAAAAAGAATTTAATAGAGATACCACTAATTGACGAAAGAACTTTACCTCATGCACTAATAGGTAAGTTTGGCGCAGGTCAAGTATTGTTAAAGCCGGCAGCTCCTGGTACGGGTGTTATTGCTGGTGGTCCAGTAAGAGCTGTACTCGAAGCAGCAGGAATAAAAGATGTTTTGACCAAATCACTAGGCTCATCAAATCCTATGAGTATGGTTAATGCAACTATGGCAGGCTTAAAGAATATGAAAAGTGTTGAAGAAGTTGCTAGACAAAGGGGTAAAACTATAGATGAGATTCTAGGCTAAGGAGTGATACAGTTGGCTAAACAAATGAAAGTTACTTTGATTAAAAGCTCAATTGGTTGTCCGGAAACACAAAAAGCAACTATAAAAAGCTTAGGATTAAGAAAAATAAATCACAGTGTAATAAAAAAAGATAGCCCGGAAATCAGAGGGCAAGTAAATAAGATTAGACATCTAGTTAAAGTAGAAGAGCTAGATTAATGTTAGGAGGTTTTAAAAGGTGAAACTAAACGATCTAAAATCTCCACCTGGTGCTAATAAACGAACTAAAAGAGTAGGTAGAGGCCCTGGTTCTGGACGTGGCAAAACATCTACCCGTGGCCATAAAGGGCAAAAGTCTCGCTCAGGTGGTGGAGTAAGGTTAGGATTTGAAGGTGGGCAAATGCCACTTCAAAGGCGAATTCCCAAAAGAGGTTTTACAAACATATTTAAGAAAGAATTCGCCATAATCAATGTTAATCAACTTAATGTTTTTGATGCTGGTTCTGAAGTTACCCCTGAGCTTTTACAAGCAAAAGGGTTAATAAAGAGCGCCCAAGATAAAGTTAAAATATTAGGTAATGGAGATTTAGAAAAAAACCTAACTATAAGAACACACAAAATAAGCAAACAAGCAGAAGAGAAAGTTATTGCTCAAGGCGGTAAGGTTGAGGTGATTTAATGCTGGGTTCATTCGGGCAAGCATTTAAAGTTGGCGATTTAAGAACGAAAATACTGTATACGCTAATGATGATGTTAATTTTTAGAATAGGTGCTCATATACCTGTTCCCGGCATAAATCCTGAGGCTATCCAACAGTTATTAAGTGGACAATTGTTTGGATTTTTTGACATTATATCTGGTGGGGCATTTAAGCGATTTAGTATATTTGCTATGAGTATCACTCCATATATTAATGCTTCAATTATCATGCAACTATTGAAAGTAATAATTCCACGTTTAGATGAACTTTCAAAAGAAGGCGAAGAAGGCCAAAAAGTTATTGCACAATATATTCGTTACGGAACTGTTGTTTTAGCTTTTGTCCAATCTTTAGGTATGTCTTTTGCTCTTGGAAAAAGCGGTGCGATAATCGTACCTGGAATAGTATCTTATTTAGTTATTGCACTTTCACTAACTGCCGGAACTACCTTTTTAATGTGGATTGGTGAAATGATTACCGAAAAAGGAATAGGAAACGGAATATCTTTAATTATTTTTACCGGAATCGTATCAAGATTGCCTAGCCAAATTAGTGGTGTAGGTCAAGAATTAGCTGGTGGAATAATTGGTGCTTTCAATATTGTACTATTTATAATAATTGCATTAGCAATAATAGTAGCTATAATCGCTGTAAACGAAGGTCAACGCAGAATACCTATTCAATATGCTAAACGTGTAGTAGGAAGAAAAATGTATGGTGGACAAAGTACATTTTTACCTATTAAAGTCAATGCTGCCGGAGTTATTCCTATAATATTTGCAATGGCTTTAATGATGTTCCCTGCAACTATTGGATCATTTGGTGACCCAAATTCAACGGTTAATACTTTTTTGAATACGTATTTCCATTTCGGAAGTGTAGCGTATAATCTAACTTATTTTGTGTTTATAGTGTTTTTCACATTTTTCTATGTCTCTATAATATTCAACCCTGCAGATGTAGCGGAAAATGTAAAAAAACATGGTGGCTTTGTACCAGGTATTAGACCCGGAAGACCGACTGCTGAATTTATAGATAGAGTTTTATCTAGACTTACTTTAGCTGGTGGAGTATTCCTAGGGCTTATAGCGATACTACCAAACTTTGTTATCGGCTTAACTGGTATAACTAGTTTATGGTTCGGCGGAACTGCACTACTAATTGTAGTAGGTGTTGCTTTAGATACCATGAAACAAATAGAGTCACAATTACTTTTGAGAAGTTATGAAGGTTTTGTAAAATAGGAGATGATTTAGTTGAATATTATCCTTATGGGCCCTCCGGGAGCAGGTAAGGGTACACAAGCAGAATTAATTATAGCTGATTTTCCTGTACCCCATATATCTACTGGAGACATGTTTAGAGAAGCAGTAACTAATGGTACAGAATTAGGAGAAGAAGCTAAAAAGTATATGGATGAAGGTAGATTAGTACCTGATGAAGTTACTGTAGGAATAATAAAAGAAAGATTAGCTCAGGATGACTGCAAAAAAGGATTCTTATTAGATGGATTTCCTCGTACTTTAGTTCAAGCTAAAGCTTTAGATGAAGTTATGGCAGAATTAAGTAAGGAAATTGAAGTAGCTATTAATATAGCTGTTCCTGATGAGATCTTAATTGAAAGGTTATCTAGTCGGGTAAGTTGCGAAAACTGTAAAGCCGTTTATAACTTGAAACTTAATGCTCCTGAAAAAGAAGGTATTTGCAATAAATGCGGTGGCAAGTTAGTGCAACGTAGTGATGACCAAGAAGAAACTGTGCGTAATAGATTAAATGTTTATAAAGAGGAAACTAATCCTTTAATTAGCTATTATCATAAAAAAGGTAACTTAAAGGAAATTGACGGATATCAGGATACTAAAAATGTATACTCTGATATCAAAAGAGTATTGGGGAATCTTTAATGATAATTCTAAAAAACGAAGAAGAGATTGCTAAGATGAGAAATGCGGCTGCTATAGTTGCCGATATTTTATCTATCTTAGAAGAAAGAGTTAAACCGGGAATTACAACTGCTAATCTTAATGCTATCGCTGAACATGAAACTAGGAGACGTAATGCTATACCAGCATTTAAAAATTATCCTAATTCTAGCGGAGGCAAACCATTCCCAGGGTCAATATGTGCTTCAGTTAATGAAGAAGTAGTACATGGGATACCGAGCAATCGGGAGCTTAAAGAAGGCGATATTATAAGTATCGATTTTGGGGTAATTTTTAATGGTTTCGCTGGAGATTCAGCTATTACGATTCCAGTAGGCGAAGTAGATGATGATGTGACTAAACTTATTAAAGTTACTGAGGAAGCTTTGATGTTTGGGATTGACCAAGCTCTTCCAGGGAACAGACTTGGTGCAATTTCGAATGCAGTTCAGACTCATGCGGAGAACAACGGCTTATCTGTAGTTAGGGAATATGTAGGACATGGTATAGGCAGAGATATGCATGAAGATCCTCCTATACCTAATTATGGGAAGCTAGATAGTGGGCCTATTCTAAAAGAGGGAATGACCTTAGCTATAGAACCGATGTTGAATTTAGGCACTCATAAAGTACGTACACAAATGGATGGGTGGACCGTAATTACTCAAGATAGAAAGTATTCAGCACATTTTGAACATACTATAGCAATAACTGCCCAGGGTCCAGAAATCTTGACTTTGCGGTAATTGGGAGGCTATCAAAAATGGATGAGAGAATAGGTATGGTGGCATATTCCAAAGCAGGTCGAGATAAGGGAAGACTTTTTGTGGTGGTAAAGATTATCGATGAAAAATCTTTAATGTTAGCTGACGGAGATTTAAGAAGAATTGAGAAGCCTAAGGTTAAAAATATTAAACATGTTAAAATTACTAACATAGTCGCAGAAAACATAAAACCTATTTTGATTGCTGGAGAAATGCCAGATAATCATTTGATTCGTAAGAATTTAAAAGAACTGCAAAAAAGCGAAGTAAGAGATGGGAAGGAGGTCTGGTAATAAATGTCTAAAGATGATGTGATAGAGGTTGAGGGTATTGTTCTAGAACCTTTGCCGAATGCCATGTTCACTGTCGAATTAGAAAATGGTCATAAGGTCCTCGCCCATATATCCGGAAAAATGCGCATGAATTATATAAGAATATTACCTGGTGATAAGGTTTTGGTGGAATTATCACCCTATGATTTAAATCGCGGAAGAATAACTTATCGATTTAAGTAGGTTCCAGTCAAAGTAAGGAGGTATTAGCTTGAAAGTTAAACCATCAGTTAAACCAATATGTGAAAAATGCAAGGTGGTCAAGCGTAGGGGTAGGGTTATGGTTATTTGTGAAAACCCTAAACACAAACAAGTACAAGGCTAATTAACTAGGAGGTGAATAAATTTGGCAAGAATAGCAGGTGTAGACTTACCACGTGATAAAAGAGTTGAAGTGTCATTAACCTATATTTATGGTATTGGTAGACCTTCTTCTTTAAAGATATTGGCCGAAGCAGGTATAAATCCTGATACAAGAGTGAAAGATTTAACCGAGAGTGAAGTTACCAAATTAAGGCATATAATAGAGAGGGACTTTACCGTTGAGGGTGATCTGCGTAGGCAAGTTAATATGGATGTAAAAAGATTAATGGATTTAAGTAGTTATAGAGGAATTCGCCATCGTCGCGGTTTACCAGTTAGAGGTCAAAAGACTAAAAATAATGCCAGAACACGTAAAGGGCCGAAACGGCTAACTAGTGGCAAGAAAAAATAGCTTTATAAAGGGGGAAAACTAATTGACAAAAAGAAAAGTAAAGGTTAAAAGACGTGCGAAGAAAAATATAGACCAAGGTATAGCACATATCAAGTCAACCTTTAATAATACGATTGTTTCGATAAGCGATAAACAAGGAAATGCTATTGCTTGGGCAAGTGCTGGCACTGCTGGTTTTAAGGGTTCTAGAAAAAGCACCCCATTTGCAGCTCAAATAGCAGCAGAAAACGCAGCTAAAGCAGCCATGGAGCACGGTCTTAAGGAAATAGAATGTTATGTTAAAGGTCCAGGTGCAGGACGTGAAGCTGCTATTAGATCATTACAGGCCGCGGGCCTAGAAGTTAGTGCTATTAAAGATGTTACCCCAATTCCGCATAATGGTTGTAGACCACCTAAGAGAAGAAGGGTATAAAAAAAGGAGGTAATGTTTAGAAGTGGGAAGATATACAGACTCAGTTTGTCGTCAGTGTCGCCGTGAAGGAGAAAAGCTATTTCTAAAAGGAGATAGATGTTATTCCGATAAGTGTGCAGTTACAAAGAGGCCTTATGCACCAGGCATGCATGGACAAGGACGTAGACAAAAGCCGAGTGAATATGGTATTCAGCTGAGAGAAAAGCAAAAAATGAGAAGAACTTATGGAATATTAGAAAAACAGTTTCGTAGGTACTTTGAAAAGGCAGAACGCCAAAAAGGTGTTACTGGCGAAAACTTGTTTGTTCTTATTGAAAGAAGACTAGATAATGTTGTATATAGATTAGGACTAGCTGCATCAAGAAAAGAAGCTCGTCAACTAGTGACACATGGGCACTTTACTGTTAATGGTAAGAAAGCAAATATTCCATCAATCTTACTAAAAGCAGGGGATGAATTGCAGGTAAAAGATAAAAGCAAAGCATCAGTTAAATTTGAGGAAATTAAAGACCAAGTTGCTTACAAAACACCACCAGAGTGGTTAAGTATTGATGTAGAGAACTTGACGGGTACTGTTCTTGCTTATCCAAATAGAGAGCAAATTGATACAGCAGTTAATGAGCAATTAATAGTAGAACTTTACTCTAGATAAAAAAAACCTCTAATAATGAAGGAGGGGATATATAGATGCTAGAGATGGAAAAACCTAGGATCGATTGTGTAGATAAAACTACCGAAGATAATTATGGGAAATTTGTTATTGAACCATTAGAAAGAGGTTATGGCACTACTTTAGGTAACTCTTTGCGTAGAATACTTCTATCATCTTTACCCGGTGCTGCCGTTACTTCTATCAAAATTGATGGCGTATTACATGAATTTTCAACTGTACCTAATATGGTAGAAGATACTACTGAAATGATACAAAATCTTAAGAGAATGATTTTGAATTATGATGGTTATGAACGTAAGATAATTAGATTAGAACAAGTTGGTCCCAAAAAGGTGACAGCTGGCGATATCGAAAGAGATACAGAAGTAGAAGTCTTAAATCCCGATTTGCATATAGTAACCTTAGATGAGGGAGCTACTTTAAATATGGAGCTAACCGTCGAAAGAGGTAGGGGTTATATAGCTGCTGATCGTCAACCGATTAAGGATGATGAAATAATTGGATTAATTCCGATTGATTCTATTTATACTCCAGTAACTAGAGTTAAATATGAAGTTGAACCTGCCCGGGTCGGTAAAAGGACTGACTATGATAAGTTGACACTTGAAGTGTGGACTAATGGTAGTATTAGCCCTGAAGAGTCTATTAGTCTTTCAGCTCAGATTCTAATAGAGTATTTGAGATTATTTACAGAAATTGATGATACTTATGCTGAAGTAGAAATACTAGTAGAAAAAGAGGAAGAACAAAAGGACAAAGTTTTAGAAATGTCTATTGAGGAATTAGAATTATCTGTAAGGGCTTCTAATGGTCTTAAGAGAGCTAATATTAATACAGTTGGTGAACTGATTGAAAAGACTCGTGAAGAAATGAGTAAAATTAGAAACTTAGGACAAAAATCGTTAGAAGAAATAGACCGAAAACTTGAAGAACTAGATTTAGCTTTGAAAAAACCAGAAGATTAGAAAGGAGGGTTCCTTTTGAGTAACCGTAAAATGGGCTTAAGAAGTAATCAAAGAAAAGCACTGCTTAGAAATTCAGTCACCTCCTTACTCGAAGCTGAGAAGATTACTACTACTGTAACTAGAGCTAAGGACATAAAAAAGATTACTGATAAAATGATAACTTTAGGCAAAAAAGGAGATTTACATGCTAGAAGGCAAGCTTTAGCTTATCTGACTAAAGAAGATGTAGTAGACAAACTATTTACAGATATTGCTAGTCGTTCTAGTGATCGTGAAGGTGGATATACTCGTATAATTAGAATTGGAAACCGCAAAGGTGACGGTGCTCCAATGGTAATATTAGAATTGGTAGACTAAAAGCTATGATTCGTTTAGAAAACGTTTCTTATATTTATCCCCATAAGACTAAACCAGCACTTAAAAATGTAACCCTAGATATAAAAAAAGGTGAATTTTTAGGCATTGTGGGAAGAAACGGTTCAGGCAAATCTACATTAGCCCAGTTACTTAATGGAATGATAGTTCCTAATTTTGGTCAGGTAATAGTTGATGATTTAAATACTAGGTCTAAACTAGAACAGATCAAAATAAGGCAAAAGGTAGGGCTATTATTACCATCACCTGATAACCAAATTATTTTTAATATAGTTGAAGAAGATGTAGCCTTCGGGCCTGAAAACTTGGGTTGGTCTTCTTCTGAAATAAGATATAGGGTTGATTTAGCCCTAAAGATGGTATTAATGGAGGAGTTTAAAAAACATCCTCCATATCTTTTATCTGGGGGGCAAAAGCAAAAAGTAGCCTTAGCAGGCTTAATAGCTATGAATCCCCAATATCTTGTTTTAGATGAGCCAACATCAATGTTAGATTTCCAGGCACAGGCAGAGCTTATAGAAACTATACTTAATATAAAGAAAGAAACCAATATGTCAATAATAATGATTACTCATGATTTAAGTGAAATCAAAAATGCTGATAAAATATTGATTTTAGATGATGGGGTAATCAAAAGAATAATAAAGCCGGAAGAATTATACCAATATACAGATGAATTAGAGACTTACGGTATAGAACAGCTGGATCTTATAAACTTTACATCTCAACTAAAAAAACAAGGTGTAGTTAACTTAACGGACGGCTTGCTGACTGTTGATGACTTGGTGAATGAATTATGCCGATTAAAATAGAAAACATTTCTTATACTTATGATTTAAGGACACCTTTTGAAAAAATTGCTCTAACTAATGTATCTTTAGACATTGCTGACCATACTATTGTAGGGATTATGGGTGCATCTGGTTCAGGTAAGTCAACTTTACTGAAGATTTTAGCTGGTTTGTTAGTCCCTAAAGTAGGAAAAATATTTATAGATGGGGAAAACATTCTAGATAAAAACAAGTCATATAAACATAAAAACCATCAGATTAGCTTAGTTTTTCAATTTCCAGAAGCACAATTTGTGCAAGATACTGTATATGATGAGATTGCCTATGGCCTATCTTTTACTAAATTAGATCGAACCGAGATAGAAACTAGAGTAATAAATAGTATGGAATTAATAGGTTTACCCTATAAGAAATATCGGAATGTGAAACTTATCTATTTGAGTAGTGGAGAGAAACGTAGAGTCGCAATTGCTACAATATTAGCATTACAGACCAAATACTTATTATTAGATGAGCCTACTGCAGGATTAGACTATCTAGGTAGAAAAGATCTAAAAGAATCTCTAATTCAACTTAAAACTAGCAAAACGATAATAATAGTATCTCATAATTTAAAATACCTACTTTCGATATGTGATGAAATTTATATTATGTCTACAGGTACTATTGAAAGCTACTTATCAAAAAATAGATCCATAAAAGATTTTGCTAATCTATATCAACAAAAATACCAATTACCAGCTTATATCGAGACCTTAGTCAGGCTAAACCAGATGGGCTGGTCTATTAATACTAATAATACAGGGGTAACTGAGGCAGCTCAAGCAATAGCTCAAGTATTAAATACTAGGAGTTATTAACTAGCATATATCATAGTAGATTAAGGGGAAAACTATAATGCTAAGCAGAATAAATGTGGGTCAATATATACCATCAGAATCAAGCCTACATTTATTAGATCCTAGAACTAAGATAATCGCAACACTTGTTATCTTAGCTTTAATCGTAGTTGCAGCTTATCCTTATAAACTTTTAATCCTGGGGCTATTTATTTGTTCCTTGATGCTAATTAGCTATATTCCTTTACATATATATATTTATGCTTTAAGGCCTTTCCTACTTATCATAATTATTACTGCAGCTTTGCAACTTATAATGTTAAAAGGCGACATATTAGTGACAATTCTAGGTGTTAATATTACTAGCTATGGAATTAACATGGCTATAGCTATTAGCTTAAGACTAGTCATGATAATAATCTTAATCCGTATTTTAATGGCAACTACTACACCTTCATCTTTAATGGGGGGACTAGAAAAGTTACTTAAACCTTTTAGCTCTATAGGACTACCAGTTGAAGAATTAATAATGATTATGACTATTAGTTTACGGTTTATACCATTATTTATAGAAGAAGCGACTCGTTTGCAACAAGCTCAAATTAGTCGGGGAATTAATTTTAAATCCCTTACTATAATCCAAAGGATTAAAAGTATTTCAACATTATTAATACCTTTATTTAGGATGTCTTTTACTCGGGCACTTGATATATCAACTGCTATGGAAACACGTTGTTATAATGGTGGTGAAGGTAGGACTTATTTATATGTATTTAAATGGGGAAAAGCTGATTACTTTTCTTTGCTCGGCTTATTAATTATTACTATCCTAATTTTGCTTTAAATTCTTATACATTATTGCCCAAAGGGGGAAAAGATGCATAGAATCAAGTTGATAGTTGAATACGATGGTAGCAACTACCACGGCTTCCAGAGGCAAGATAATGCTCATACTGTACAAGGTGCCATAGAAAAGGGAATATTAAAATTAATAGATAAAAAAATCACCATTACAAGTGCAGGGCGTACTGATACGGGGGTTCATGCTTTAGCACAAGTAGTAACCTTTGACACTGATAGTAAGATACCACCAGACAGGTGGCAGTACGCTTTAAACAACTATTTACCCTATGATATACGAATTATTAATAGTGAACTAACTAGTTCAGACTTTCATCCTCGTTATGATGCAGTTTCCAAGATTTATAACTATAAAATATATCGTCATACTAAGGGAACTACATTTTTGCGTAACTATGCTTTATGTAATACAGATACATTAGATGTAGAAGCGATGCAAAAAGCGTGTACTTTTTTATTAGGTACCCATAATTTTACATCTTTTTGTGCTAGTGGCTCTACCATCAGAAACTTAGAGCGAAATATAATAGCTTGTCACCTAGATGATAGTTGGCCATTTTTAACTTTGATAATCGAGGCAAATGGTTTTTTACGTAATATGATCAGAATTATAGTCGGTAGCTTATTAGAAGTTGGACGTAAAAATATTGCACCTGAAAAGATAAATGATATTATAAAAGCTGAAGATCGTAGAGTTGCAGGACCTACTGCAGGACCCCAAGGTTTGTACATGATGGAAGTTAAATTCTAAAATAAAAAGGTAATTTTTTAAAAGACCCTAGTCTTATTGACAAGACTAGTCAGTTTCCGGTAATATAGTTAGGTAGTCTCAAAATGTACCTTGGTTCAGCCCCGTTCCCAGGAAACATATAAGACTTGTATTTGATACACAGGAGGGACAGATGTGAAAACATTTATGGCGAAGCCATTAGAAGTAGAACGTAAATGGTATCTTATTGATGCTGAAGGACAAACTTTAGGGCGACTTGCATCAGAAGTTGCTACAATTTTAAGAGGAAAACATAAACCTATTTATACCCCTCATGTTGATACAGGCGATTTTGTAATAATAATAAATGCAGAAAAAATCGTATTGACTGGGAAAAAACTTGATCAAAAAAAATACCGAAGTCACAGTGGATATCCAGGTGGTTTAAAAGAAACGACTTATAGAAGCCTTATGGATAAAAGACCAGAAAAGGCTGTTGAGGCTGCGATTAAAGGTATGTTACCAAAAAATAGTTTAGGCAGTAAAATATTTACTAAGTTAAAAGTATATAAAGGAAGCGAGCATCCACACCAGGCACAACAGCCGGAAGTTCGTGAACTAAGAGGTTAAGGAGGATAGACTGTGGCTAAAGTAATATACTGGGGAACCGGAAGAAGAAAAGAAGCTGTAGCTAGAGTAAGGTTAATACCAGGCGATGGGAAAATAACTATTAATGATAGACCGTTTGAAGATTTTTTCCCTAATAAAACTAGTCGCCTTATAGCATTGCAACCTTTAGAATTAACTAATATGACGGGAAGATTTGATCTAATTTGTAGAGTTCATGGTGGCGGTGTTACTGGGCAAGCAGGTTCAATACAACTAGGTATTGCTCGCGCTCTAGTAAAAGCAAATCCAGAATTAAAATCTCAATTGAGAAGAGCTGGATTTCTAACCCGTGACCCAAGAATGAAAGAAAGAAAGAAATATGGCTTACGCAAAGCGAGAAAAGCTCCCCAATACTCAAAGAGATAAAGGGAATTTTAATAAACCTCTCCATTTATGGGGAGGTTTTTTGCTGGAGAGGAAAGAAAAAGAGCTAGCAAAGGTTATTCCTTTACTAGCTCTCAGTTAATATTTTATGCGTATAGTGCTTCTATTTCTTCAGCAAAGTTCTTGACAATTACTCGATTCTTAGGTTTTTGAGTAGGTGTTAGTTCATCCCTACTCTGAGTGAACTTGCGTGGTGAAATATAGAAATTTTTAACTGTTTCAAAGTCACTAAGCTCACTATTTGCTTGGTCTACTACATTCTGTACTAGGCTAACAATACCTGGATGTGTAGCTAAATCACTTCCAACTTCTACACAACTTTGCGTACCATTGATTTCTTCATATACTAATTGGCTTTCATCAAAAGGTATTTTGTTCTCTTTGAATTTGCTAATGACACCATCCCAGTATGGTACGATTATAGCCGTAATATACTTACGCCCATCACCTATTATGAGTGCTTGTTCAATTACCATATCACTTAACAACTTAGCTTCAATACGTAATGGAGCCACATTTTTACCCGTATCCATAACGACAATCGATTTTTTACGATCAACAATATGGAAGTAACCATTTTCGTCAAATTCGACAATGTCTCCAGTGTGGAAATATCCATCCTCTGTAAAGTCGCTAGCAGTCGATTCTGGATCATTATAGTATTCAGTAATAATACCCATACCTTTTACTAAAAGTTCGCCATCATCATCAACTTTGAAGTCAAAACCAGGACCTGGTTCAGCATTCCAACCTATTTTTATGGCATTAGAATAAGATATAGTAAGATTACACATAGTTTCAGTCAATCCATAGCCATTTACCATGGCAAAACCCATACCCATAAAGGCACGGTGTAGATTAGGATGTAGGCTAGCTCCACCACATGCTAACAATACTATTCTTCCGCCTAGTGCGGCATGGACTTTACTATATACGAGTTCACGAGCTTTAATATAGTCTTCCTTTAACTGCCCAGTTAACTCTGTAACAGGATCTATAGTCATATCGATTAGGCCAGTAGGAGAAGTCCTAGCATCAACCATTCTAGATCCCACATCCATAGCCCAATTCCATAGTTCCTTGCCTTCTGGTGTACCGCTAAATGAAATTTCCATCCCTTTTAATATGCGTTCGTATAATCTAGGTACCCATACAAAAAGCGTAGGTTTGATTACTTGTAAGTCCGGTAAAATTGTACTTGGTGATTGTCCGAAACCTATCGTACCACCGTTGGCAATAACACAGAAATAACCATAAGTACGTTCCATAACATGTGCTAAAGGCATTACAGACAAATAAACAGTATTCTCATAGGTGAGTGGTGTTCCGCCTATAGTATTTATTTTAAGTCCTCGCCAAGCAGCCACAACACAATCTTTATGGCTAAAAAGTGCAGGCTTTAACTTCCCAGTCGTTCCAGAAGTATAAATAACTGTTGCTGGATCATTGGCTGTTATAGTATTTATACATTCTTGTAAAAGATCAGGATTTTCAACTTGATAATCTCTACCTAGATCTATCAACTGTTGGAGATTCCAAGTTTTAACTTTATCACCGGTAAAACTTTTATCAAAACAAATGATTCCTTTTATAGTTGGCACCTTATCCCATAATGCCTGAACTCTTTCTAGCAATTCTTTATCACCAGCAAAAACATAATTAACTTTAGAATGTGTCAAAATATACATGATTTCATCATCACTTAAGGTAGGAAAGATGGTAACCGTAACTCCACCAGCTAATTGATTACCAATGTCAGACCAAGCCCACTGGGCACAAGTATGAGCTATAATGCAGTTAGCAGTTCCCTTCTCGACGCCTAAGCTTAATAAGCCATGGGCGATTTCTTCAGAGACCTTAGCCCATCCCTTGTAATTTAGTTCTTTCCACTCTTCCCCATCTTTATAGATATTGGCTGGTCGATCACCAAAGTGTTTCACTGTTGAATAAAACATTTGGGGGACAGTGTCAGTTACTTCTAGAAAATTGTCTAGTAATTCCCATCTTTCAAATCTTCTCGATTCCATTTTACATACATCTCCTTTACTAATTAACAGCTTAATCTAAGCTGCAACATTAACAACTAGATTTTGCTGATAAGAATAACATGCCGAATTATTACAGAATACAACATATTACTACATATTACTACTTAATATAATATCACATAATAAGATACTGGTCTGTAATAAGCTATATCGAGATTAAATTCTTTCGATTACAATGATAGATAATTTTTATCTATATTATATTTTGTTTTATAAAATCAGACTTACTTGCATATATAAGAATTAGTATTATTAGTTAATCAGGGGGAAGTTTTTTGATTAAAAATCGGGTATTTTATTTTTCTGGGCAGAAAAGTCGGTTAGTAATAGTTTCACTGTTAATGGTTTTATTATGTTTATCCCTGATAATTACTACTATTAATAGTAATGAAAGTTACCCTGTAACATCTTACTCAGTAGCTAATAAGATCATAGTAATAGATCCAGGGCATGGGGGAACAGACACAGGAGCAGTGAGAGGAGATATCATAGAAAAGGAAATAACTCTAAGTATTAGCCAAAAGCTAGGTAAAAAGTTAAGTCAATCAGGGGCAGCTGTAATACTGACTAGGGATACAGATAAAGATATGATTAAAAACGGAGAAAAATTCAATAAAAGAAAAGACTTAACCTTGAGGGTTGAACAAGCTAATGAACATAATGCTGATTTATATATAAGTATCCATACTAATGCTGTTCCTAGTTCTCGCTGGCAAGGTGCGCAAACATTTTATAGTGCCAAAAGTGAAAAAAGCAAAGTTTTAGCTGAATCTATTCAAAGGGAGTTAACTAGAATATTAGGGAATACTACTCGTAGTGCCTTAGCCGGGGATTATTTTGTGATAAATAATACTGAGATGCCAGCTGTAATAGTCGAAGTAGGATTTATTTCTAATCAGCATGAAGGTGAATTATTGAAAAGTGATAAATATCAGGAACAAGTAGCAGAAGCAATCCTGTCTGGAATCTCGGAATTTCATTTATATGAAGCTGAAGGAAAGAACTCAGAACTGAAGAATTAACTTAAATTTAAAAAAGCGGGAAGAGTTAAACTCTCCCCACCTATATATGAAAGCTTAATAGGAATTATCCCATTAAGCTGTTCAACTAGTATGATACCCATAATTAATGATATGAATACATGAATAGATAAGTTACAAATTGATTAAACTTACTAGTCCTTAATATCTTCAGCTCTTTTCCTTTACCTTTCTAGTAAGCTATAATATCTTTAAAAGCAAGGAGTGCTTATATATGGAGAAAATTATCTTTTATTGTGTAAAAACTTGAAGTACTTGTAAAAAGGCCAAGGCGTGGCTAGAGCAGAAAAATATTAGTTTTGATTTTTATGATTTACTAAAAGAACCGCTTAGCCCGGATTTATTAAGGGAAATAGCTAGTGAAGCTGAATTTACCATTAAAGAGCTAATAAATCCTAGAAGCCAAGTTTTCAAGAAGATGGATTTGGATATGGACTTAATTACAGATGAAAAAGCTATTAACTTGATGATAGAAAATCCGCGCATTATTAAAAGACCCATAATAACTGGAAAGGATAAAGTTATATTTGCTTTTAAAGAGGAAGAATACCAAGCAGTTTTTGGTTAAAGTTTAGGTGGTGGAGGTATGGAAATTAAAATACTAACTTTAGGCATAACTAATTGCTACCTTATTAAGGGTAATCAAGGTTATGTATTAGTAGACGCAGGTAGTCTTAGAAAAAAGAGAAGTTTCTTAAATAAACTGAATAAGCTTAATATTAAACCTGAAGAAATAAAGCTTATCGTAATTACACATGCTCACTATGATCATGTAGGCACTCTAAAAGACATCAAGGAAAGTTGCGGATGTCCAGTAGCTATAAGTGCCCATGAAGAAGCGATCGTAGCCCAGGGTCGAGTAGTAATACCTCCTGGGACTAACTTGCTAGGCAAGATAATAAGTTTTATCGGAAGAACATTTCATTTCGTTTTGAAGTTCCCTGCTGTAGGTGGCGAATATTTGGTTAAAGAGGAATTTCCTTTATATGATTATGGTGTAAAGGGAACGGTAATTCCTACCCCTGGGCATACTCCTGGCTCATTATCGGTAATCTTAGATGATGGACGAGCTATAGTTGGAGATTTGGCGATGAATAAGCCAATCGGAAACATTTACCCATTATTTGCTGAAGAACCAGATCTAGTATATGAAAGCTGGCAAGAACTTATAGGTAGAGGGGTTGAAAGAATCTATCCGGCTCACGGCCGATCATTTTCTATCGATAGAATCATAGATAGACTGCCATAAAGGTAATCTAAAAAGTCCCATTGTAATGATATATCAAAAAAGAATAGCCGCCATTCCTGGAATAATAAGGAATGGCGGCTATTCTTTTTTGTCGTAAACATATAATATGAATCTCATTTTTCAACTTGTTCAAGTATAAATAAATGTTTTATTTTCCAGCAGAAAAACTAGTTTGTGTCTCAATGCTTATAGTTGTCAAACAAACAACTATAAGCTGTTTGTACAACTATATCTAATTGTTTAAAGTTTAATTGTGAAAAGAAGTTCTATGTAATACTAATAAAATGAAAAAAGGTTATTCTCGCAAGACATGCTATTTTGCGAGACAAAAGTTACTTAACGCTCTATATAGATAGTTGTCAAATTAATAATTATCAGCTGTTTGTTCTGCAGAATAAAAGGGAGGTAAGATTCTGTGTCAACAAGGAAAATATTCTATGGTTGGATAATGGTGGTTGCACTTTTTTTCATTTATGTGTGTATGGGTGTTTTCCCATTTTATACTGGCTCTGTCTTAGGGGCGTATATAACATCTGATCCACTTTCAGGAGTTAATGTAGGTTTGTGGGGAATTGCTTTTACAATATTTATTTTAGTGCAAGGCTTACCGGCACCGCTTATCGGCATGATCGTGGAAAAAAAAGGCTCTAAATTCACAATGCTTATTGGTTCATTGCTAGTAATGGCAGGTTCTCTTCTCTTGGCTTTTTTCCCAAGCCCAGCTACTTTAATTATTGGCTTTAGTTTAATGATTAGTCTCGGTGTAGGCATGGCAGGACAACTACCTGTACAGACCGTCATCAATATGTGGTTCTATAAGCGCCGAGCATTAGCTATGGGTATCGTTATGCTTGCTGGAGGAGTAGGCATTACTATTATTGGTCCCGTAGTCACAAAGATAATTGAATTAAGTGGTGGTCAATGGAATTATGGTTGGTTTTTTCTGACAGCAGTCAGTCTTGTAACCTTCCTCTTGGTTCTCTTGTTTGTCCATAATAGACCAGAAAATAAAGGACTAACTATTGATAATGGAGCGATTGATACCGCAGACAAAACACAAGAAAACTCACGTGTATATAAAACTCGTGTAAGTATGTCTCATGGAGCTTCTGTGCGTACAGCAGCTTACTGGGTTATGGCTTTTGGTATGGTAGCTTATTTTATCCCATATAATTTATGCGGATCTCATGCAATGATTCATTTTCGTAATGTTGGTTTTGACCCAATGTTTGTAGCAACAGGACTTTCTATTATGGGTGTTGCTAGCCTTGTAGCTCGGATTATTGTTGGCATAATAGGTGATTATATAGAACCTATTAAAATTATGGGTATAGCTGTGCCTATAATGGCCCTCGGTGGAATAGCAGCAACATACATTGTCAGTCCTGCTGTAATTTATATATACTTTTTAGCAATTGGTTTTGGCTCAGGTTTTGGACGTGTCTGTATTCCTACCGCTGTAGCTAATTATTTTGGCCCTGAAAGTTATGCTAGAAATATTGGTCTAATTATGACTACAGCTGCTATATTCTCTGCTTTTGTACCAGCTGGCGGAGGATTTATTTTCCAAAAACTAGGCTCTTATAATTTAGCTTTTATAATTACTGGAGTATTAGGTGTACTTGCTGGTGTTGGCTGTTTATTTGTCAAACCGCCAAAGATTACTGAAGAAGATTTACACGAACAAAGCGTAGCAAGTTAATGCTTTTTTGAAAATTTTGAAAGGAAGTGAAGGAATGTCTAGTTCTATTATTCCATTACCGGATGGTGGCAAAATAGTTAAAACTAATTGCTTTGAATGTCATTCGAAATGCGGTGTTCTCTGTACCGTCGATAAAGATGACAAATTAATAAAGGTGCAAGGTAATCCAGAAGATCCTCGCAATGAAGGTAGAATGTGTGCGAAAGGTTTATCTGCTCCGGAAATCCTTTATGATCCAGATCGCTTACGTTATCCCTTACTTCGTGTTGGTGAACGTGGGGAAGGTAAATGGAAGCGCATTAGCTGGGATGAAGCTATTAAATGGTTAGCAGACAAAGTAAAAGCAATCACTGCGGAGCATGGAGCAAAGGCTATCGCATATGGTCAAGGTACTGGGCGCGGCACTAATCAGTGGACCCAATTAGGCGGGTTTATGGGTGGAGAAGTCGGGCATAGTTTATCACCTGGTAATATCTGCCTAGTTCCTATGATGGTTCAGGGTTTTATGCAGTTCGGAATGTTTCCTACTTTTGACGGTGTTGATTTTGATAACGCTGATTGTATTGTATTCTGGGGTTCCAACACAGTTTGGACCGAGGGTAGCTATAGTTCAGGACAAGTTGGGCGTAGCCGTGATCGAGGTGCTAAGCTGATTGTAATCGATCCGTTTTTTGAACATCCTCTAGCTTCAAAAGCTGATGTGTTTGTACCGGTTCGACCTAGTTCTGATGTTTATATGGCTTTGGCTTGGCTTAATATAATTATTAATGAAGACTTATATGATCATGAATTTACTACTAAATATAGCAATGCACCGCTGTTGATTACCGTTGAAGACGAACTTCCAGTTACATTAGACATGCTGGAAGATGCTGAACCTAATGTTTTCTTAGTTTGGGATAAAGCGACTCAATCAGTTAAGAATATTCATGATAAAGATCTCGACCAGGATATTTGGTATCGCGGGGAATTGACCTTGAAAGATGGCAAGAAGGTTGAAGTCAAAACTGCGTTTTGGGCTCTTAAAGAATTGGCTGATGAGTGGTCTCCTGCTAAGGCAGCAGAAATGTGCTGGTGTGAACCGCAGCAAATAATTGATTCTTGTCGTATCTATGCCAACGCTGAAGCGGCAACAATTAGTGTTTTCCAAGGAATAGAAGAGCATACAAACTGCAAAGAGACTCTTCATTTAATAAATATCATTATTTCCATAACCGGCAATCTTGAAAAAAAGGGTGGAAATTTGAGTATGCCATTTTGGCAACAAATGCGTGGTCTTGCAGGAAAACCTCCAGAGACTCAAGCAGCATTGCGGATGTACGAAGACGGACCAGAAGGAGCAAAAGGTACTCTTTATGGTACAGCTTCATTGCCTAAGGCTGCTTTTGCAGCAATGCGTACAGGAAAACCTTACCCAATCAAAGCTTATATTTGTGTACAAGGCAACCCACTTTCCTGGGCTGAAAACACCAAAAAAGTGCGGGAATCGCTGATGAGCTTAGATGTACTATGTATGATGGATTATTACATGTCACCTACCTGCGAACTAGCAGATTTAGTATTACCTGCCGCCCATTGGACGGAAAGAGATTATATTGGTGATGAAGTGTGTAGTGAATGGGTATTTGGACAGCAAAAAGCTGTGGAGCCTTTATATGAACGTTGGTCAGATATTACTTTTTGGCGTACTTATGGCCGAGAAATTAATAAAGAGGCATGGCCATGGGAAACTGATGAAGAACTGTTTGATTACCAATTAAAAGAGACTAATGCAGGTGTTACTTGGAAAGAATTAAAAGGAAAATGGATCCATCACCTACCACCTTTCTCCAGTAGGGAATATTGGAAAAATGGTTTTCCTACACCTACGGGCAGGGCAGAGTTATATTCTATAGGAAATCTTAGGGCTGGGGCTTTTCCTCTTCCTAGGGCTGAAGAAGCTAAAGAGACGCCTTATTCTAAACCGGAAATGGCGGCTGAATATCCATTAATTGCTGTAACTGGACGTCGATACCCGATCTATTATCATTCTTCTTTTAGAGGGATTCCTCATTTACGTGAACTAGCCCCTCATCCAATGGTAGTTATATCTACAGCTTTGGCTAAAAAGCAAAACATCCAAGATGGGGATGAGGTATATATTGAAACGGTAACCGGCAAAATTTCTATGCAAGCTCGTAGTTCAGACGGACTTCATGAACGCATGATTATGATACCGCATGGTTGGTGGCAAGGTTGTCCCGAACTGAATTTACCGGCTTATCCTGATGACAGTGCTAATGTTAATGTCTTAACAGGTGATAAAGCATATAGCAATGAATTTATGACACCAAATATGCGTTCAGTGCTTTGTAAAATCTATAAAAAGTAAGGGGTGAATAAGTATGAGTAAACAGATGACTTTATTAATTGATCTAGATCGCTGTAATGGTTGTCAAGCCTGTACTGTTGCATGCAAAGTAGAAAACAACGTAATTTCAGGCGTTTTCTGGAACCGTGTTCATCGTATGGGGCCGGTGGGAAAATTCCCCGATAAGCTTGAAATGTTTTATTTTCCAATGCAGTGTATGCATTGTGAAAACCCCACTTGTGTTGTAGTTTGTCCTACAAAAGCAACTTATGAGACGGAAGATGGCATTGTTTTGGTCGATAGTGACTTATGCATCGGTTGTGAATATTGTATTTGGGCCTGTCCTTATGATGCTCGGACTTTAAACCCCGAGACTAAGACAGTGGAAAAATGCATGATGTGTACCCACTTACTTGAAAAAAACGAGCTGCCGATGTGTGTTTATACCTGCACTGGTGGTGCGCGTCATTGTGGGGATATAAATGATCCCAACAGTGAGATTTCTCAAGTGCTTGCTAAAAATGAAGGCAGGCAATTTAAAATTCACCCTGAGCTTACTAATAAGCCCAGTGTTATTTATCTATTACCACGGAAAGGAGCTGAAACTTTATGCAAGTCCATATCGCGCTCTTAATCTCTACTGTTTGCCAAAGGTTAGGACTAGGATTATTTATATTTAGTGTGTTGGCAAATCAATTTATGGGTGTTATTTTGCCCATCGATATAATAGCTGTTATATCTTTGGGGCTATTAGGTTTTGGGGGGCTTGCTTCTGCCTTTCATTTAGGCAAGCCAACTCGCTTTTTCAATGCCTTTTCTAATTTTAAATCACATTTAACGCAAGAAGCTCTTGTTACACCTTTTCTAGGAATTGCTTTACTTGTTTGCATTCTCGACGGTTTTCTTTTCGATTTAGGGAATGGAGCCGTAATGATGCATTGGGTTACTGTTGCTTTATCGCTGTTGTTTTTGATTACTACGGGTTTAGTATACCAGCTAAGTGCTCGTCCCGCGTGGGATACTGGCTTGGTATTAATCATCTTCATGTTAACAGCAGCTCAAGTAGGGAGTATCTCAACAATGGTCGCAGCTTATGTTTTTACAAGCAGTGTATCAGTAAGTCTAACTGTTGTGACGATATTGATGTTCGTTCTTTCAATGTTTGCACAATATCTATATATCCAAAGATTAAAAACATTGGAATACGGTGTGGCGGTAAATGTTATTTCTAAGCCCTATAATGTGACATTTATAACATGGCTCATTTTTGGTGTCTTGACAGTTGCCATTAGTTTAATATTTGTTGCTATGCAGTGGCAAGGAGCAATGGTACTCACCGCTTTTGGAGCAATTGCATCTGTAATTGGTATCTTTGCTTGGACCGTATTATTTTTTAAAACAGCTATCAAAGTTAAAATGTTTCCCATGTACGATGTCGATTTAAATCTCTATTTTTAATTAAAAATAGAGATTTAACAACTAGTTTTGAGAGGGGTTTAAAATACATGACGGAAAAAAACACTTTTTACGGTTGGAAGCTACTAGTAGTAGTAGGTTTGCTCTTTTTCTGTTCCAGTTCTTTTATTATGCTGACAGGTTCAGTAGTTAGCCCGCTAATGTTAGCAGACCCGAGTATGAAACTTAATGGTAAACTTATAGGTCTTAGTTTCACCATTTTCATCTTGTGTCAAGGTCTTCCCGCTCCCTTGATAGGGCAGTTTATTGATAAATTTGGACAAAAAAAGTCGTTTTTAACTGGCGGAGTGTTAATGGTACTTGGCGGTCTTGCGATGGCGACAATTGTAACTAACGCTATTTTATTCGTTGTTATTTTTGGGGTTGTTTTGAGTATCGGTGCAATCATGGCAGGACAATTTACTATGCAAAGTAGTATTAGTACTTGGTTTGTACAAAAACGTGCTAGGGCCATGGCAATAGCAATGATTTTCGGTAGTGTTGGTAGTTTTCTAGCACCACTTATAGTACAGGCGATTGTTAATGGAACCGGTGGTTCATGGCAAGCACCATGGTACTTTATTTCAGGTCTTGGGATTGTCGTAATTATTATTGCAGCTTTGTTTGTATATAATAAACCTAGTGACTTAGGTCAATTTCCAGATGGCATCTCTGATGCTAGTACAGTTACTGAAACAGTAAAAGCTTCTAAAGTTTATAAAAACTTAACTAGTATCAACTATAATGATGCCATTAAAACTCCTGTGTTTTGGTTTATGGCGATAGCTTCGGCAGCTACATTCACTGGTTATTCTTTGGCGGCTTCTCAAGGTGCTATTCATTTTACTACTTTGGGTTTTAGTGCGGCGATAATAGCTGCAGCTATATCAGGCATGGCTATTGGTATTTTTCTTGGCAGGGTTTCGATAGTCCCCTTAGGAGATAGATTTGAACCTTCGCGTATATTAGGTATTTACTTGGTAATTTTAACTATTGGCATTTTTATAGCTTCTCAGGCTGCGTCACCTACAATGCCATATGTTTATTATTTCCTTACCGGATTAGCTTTTGGTGGAGGGTCTGCCCTAATGCCAGTTATGGTCGGTAATTATTTTGGTAATGATAATTTCCCTAGAATATGGGGAACAGTTATGTTATTAGCTTCTTTAGTATCTGGTGCAGCGCCAATAGTTAGTGGTGCTATATTTGATGCTACCGGAAGTTTGTCAACGGCATTTATGATTTGCGCTGTTGTAACATTAATAGGTGCTATTGCTTGTTTCTTAGTTAAAATACCTAAAAACGCTGCATAGTAGAACCTTAAAATTAAAAAGAATAAAAGGAACAATCATAGTTGATTGTTCCTTTATTTATGGATAATAGTTATAAGTAATATGAAAATTTAATGCGGAGCGTGTAGATATGATTAAATTTAGCAAATATTATATTCGCAAGAACTTATGCAAAGAGTGTATGGTTTGTCTAAATATTTGCCCGCAAAATGCCATTGTGAAAAAAAATGATAATACTTTGGAGATTGTGCAAGATAAATGTGATCGTTGCGGTCTTTGCAAAGAGGAATGTAAATTTAGAGCTATTAGTAAAAGTATTGGTATATATAAAGGGCCAAAAAAACCTAAATAATTAAAAAGTGCAATTAAGTGGTAGGGAAGTTTTTTCTAATAACTTCAGCCAACTCGAGTGCTGTGTTAGATGGGGGATTATAATTGCCATAAATAAAACCTACTATCATTGTAATGCTGTTGACAATCGGAATAGCTACAAAACCATTGTCTTTAGCTTGTCTACTTTCTATAAAATTATCAGTAAAACCGACAACTTCACCGGAAGATATTTTATGATCGATGATTTGTCTGTTAAGAGTTTCTATTGATATCTTTTCTAATTTATTTTCACCAAGCAAAAGGGTAAGAATCTTTATCATCATATCGTCACTTATAATAGCCAGGGGTAACTCTCGCAGTTCTTCGCGAAAAAAGTATTTTTTATTAGCCCAAGAAGAATGTGCTGAAACTTTTGCCATAAGGGTAGCCTGAAAAATAGGTGAAAAAGTTAAATCAGGTTTTTGTTTAAAATCATCTAACATGCAATTAGGCATGTCAGTTATACAAATGGTGTTTGGGGTATTGGTAGGAAGGCTAACCATTATTTCTTTTGGCGATTTTTCAAAAAAATTAAAAATAATATCAGGAAACTGACTTCTAATTATGTCGTAAATATCTTCAAGAAGATAACGCAATATATAGGGGGTAGCATAAACTACATATTCTGTTCCGCTTTGTATCGTATTGTTCGCTGAAAGTCTCGTCATTTGTAAACAGAGTTTTTCATATTCATTAAGTATTTTACGTGCTGATTCTGCAAATAATTTTCCTTCAGCTGTTAATACCATTGATTTTGAACTTCTGTTAAATAGTGTTACATGGAATTGTTCTTCTAAGCCTAGTAAGGCCTTGCTCAATCCTTGTTGAGAGATAAAAAGTTTTTTTGCGGCGTCTGAGATTGATTTTGATTCTGCAATTTGCAAAAAATAAGTCAATTCTTCTATTCTCATTTTAGTTCCCTCCAGGAATTATTATCATATCTACATGACCTTTTAGAATAAACAATCTAATGGTAAAAACACTTGCAAATAAATTCGAGATTACATATATATAATTTACCATACAATAGAGATGTAAACTAATATTCCGGATTTTATTATTTTACTGCCTACTTGACAGGGGACCGTTAATAAAATACGGGATTTTTTTTGTGTAAATATAGAAAAAGCATTGCAAGATTATGCACTAGGATGTATAATTATAACCAGATTATAAATAAGAGTTAGAGAAATGAGGTCAAATGAAATGTTTAAAATAGGAATTGTGGGCGATGGGTATACAGCAGCAGATTTATTAAGAATCCTTGCAGGACATCCGCATTTTAAACCAGTATGTATATTTTCTACTGAAAATATCGGGCGTAGAATAGATGAAGTTTATCCTCACTTACGAGGGTTTAGTGATCTGGTTTGTCAAGCTGGAGATGTAGAATTATTAAAAAACACATGTGATGCAGTATTTTTGGCCCTACCACACGGTCTGTCTGTACCTATAGTAGAAGAGTTAATACCGGCAGGAGTTAGATGTGTAGATTTAGGTGCTGATTTTAGGCTAAAAGATGCAGCTATTTATGAGAAGTATTATGAAAAAGTTCATGAAAGACCGGATATGTTAGCTGAGGCGATTTATGGACTTCCTGAATTATATCGGGAAGAAATAAAAAACACCAAATTAGTAGCTAATCCAGGTTGTTTTCCTACAGGAGCAATACTTCCCTTAGCACCATTACTTTCAAGTGGATTAATAGAAGAAAAGGGCATCGTTATAGATGCTAAAACTGGGGTCTCAGGGGCAGGTAAGTCACTGAGAGAAAGCAGTATGTTTTGTGAGGTCAATGAGGGAATCAAGGCCTATGCTGTAGGCACTCATAGACATGGTCCGGAAATTGCACAAGAATTAAGTTTTGCCGCTGGCAAGAAAGCTAATATAATTTTTATTCCCCATCTAGTACCGATGAATCGGGGCATACTTACTACTATATATGCGAAGTTAGAGCCGGGGATTAAAGCGCCTCAGATTAGACAGGCCTTGGAAGATTACTATAGTGAAGAAAGGTTTGTGCGTATACTTCCAGATGGCTTAATGCCTCATACAAAATGGGTCTATGGGAGTAACTTTGTAGATATAGGTATTTATGTTGATGATGAAAATGGAAATGTTATTTTAGTTTCAGCAATAGACAATTTAGTTAAAGGTGCTACTGGGCAGGCTATACAGAATCTTAACCTCATGTTGGGGATAGATGAAAAGTGTGCCTTAGACTTTGCCGGGGTCCATCCATAAAACATGTAATAGTTGCGGAAAGGGCGATAATAATGCAAGTAATAAAAGGATCGATTACTGCCCCTCAGGGATTTTTAGCTATGGGGGTTTATGCAGAGATAAAGAAAGAAGATAAAAAAGATTTAGCAGTTATTTATTCCGAAAAACCATGTAGAGCAGCAGGAGCTTTTACTACTAATGTAGTTAGAGCCGCTTGTGTGGATATTTCTAAAGAACATTTAGCTGACAAAACAGCTCAAGCCATAGTAGTAAATAGTGGCAATGCTAATGCTTGCACAGGTGTAAAAGGTGAAAAAGATACTATAGCTATGGCTAAATTAACGGCTGATTTGCTGGGCTTACAATCTACAGATATTATAGTAGCTTCTACTGGAATAATTGGGGTTAATATGCCTATGAATAATATTAAGCTAGGGATTAAAAATGCGGTTGCTAACTTATCAACAACAGGAGCTAATTGTGCTGCCCAAGCAATTTTGACTACTGACTTAAGGACTAAGGAAATAGCAGTAGAAATTAACTTGCAAGGCACACCAGTACGGATCGGAGCTATAGCCAAAGGTTCAGGCATGATTCATCCCAATATGGCAACGATGTTAGCATTTATCACAACAGATGTTGCTATAGACAGCAATTGTTTACAAAAGTTACTGAAAAGCTCGGTAGATTCATCTTATAACCTGATAAGTGTGGACCGGGATACTTCGACTAATGATATGGCTATTGTTTTAGCTAATGGGATGGCAGGTAATGAATTAATAGTTGATGAGAATTCTGAAGATTACCGACTTTTAGCAGAAGCTTTTGATTATATTAATATACATTTAGCCAAAATGATTGCTCGGGACGGGGAAGGTGCGACTCGTCTTATCGAAGTAAGAGTTATTAATGCTCTAGATTATAAATCAGCCCGGACGATTGCTCGTTCTATAACTTCTTCTAATTTAACTAAAGCAGCCGTTTTTGGTGAAGATGCTAATTGGGGTCGTATTTTAGCTGCAGCCGGATATTCGGGAGCAGAATTTGACCCGACTAGAGTAGATATATATTTAGGTGCAGAAAAGATGGCTGAAAACGGTATGGGCTTACTGTTCGATGAAGATAAAGCTAGGGCTGAGTTACAGCAAGATACAGTAGTAATCACTGTAGATATGAAAGCGGGAGATTGTGAAGCTATAGCTTGGGGTTGTGATTTATCTTATGATTATGTGCGCATTAATGCGGCTTATAGGTCATAAATGGAAGGTGAGGGAGTGGGAAATATGGTTTTATCAGCATTACAGAAAGCAGAAATATTAGTTGAAGCCCTACCTTATATTAAGCAGTTCTATGGTAAACGGGTAGTCATAAAATATGGTGGAGCAGCTATGCAGGACTGCGATCTTAAAGATAAAGTGATGCAAGATATTGTTTTAATGAAATATGTCGGTATGCACCCTATAGTTGTGCATGGTGGGGGACCAGAGATTAATAAACTTCTGGAAAGGCTAGATATAGAAAGTAAATTTATAGATGGGCTTAGAGTTACTGACCATGAAACTATGGAAGTAGTAGAAATGGTTCTAGGGGGAAAAGTAAATAAAGAGATTGTAGTAGGCTTAGAATCTAGTGGGGGTAAGGCTATAGGTTTATCTGGTAAAGATGGGGGTTTAATTAAAGCTGAGTTAGTAGATAGCACTGGAAAGATGGGTTTTACTGGCAAAGTGAAAAGTATAAATCCGGAGATAATAGAAACAGTAATAGAGAATGGTTATATACCTGTAATTGCACCGATTGGGATAGATGAAGACAGACAAAGCTATAATATTAATGCAGATCTAGTAGCAGCTTCTATTGCGGTAGCTGTAAAGGCAGATAAATTAGTTTTATTAACTGATGTTCCCGGTCTTTTAGCAGATGCAAAAGATAGTAATTCCTTATTATCAGTATTAAAAGTTAGTGAAGTCGATTCATATACTAAAAATGGTACTATTGCTGGTGGTATGGTACCTAAAGTGCAGTGTTGTGTAGAATCTGTTACTGGTGGAGTAGGCAGAACTCATATTATAGATGGGCGAGTACCTCATTCTATATTATTAGAAATATTTACTAATGAAGGTATTGGAACTATGGTAATCAATGAATAGAAAGGCGAGGGACTAGATGAGCAACAATGAATATATAGATAAAGGCAATGAGTATGTTATGAATACCTATGGTCGTTTCCCTTTGAGTTTAGTAAAAGGGAAAGGAACTTATGTATGGGATGCGGATGGTAAGCAATATCTGGATTTTGTAAGTGGTATCGCTGTGTGTTCCCTGGGTCATTGTCATGAAGAACTGGTGCAAGTTATTCAAGAACAATCTAATCAATTATGGCATGTTTCTAATTTATATTGGCATAAGCCTCAGGTTGAATTGGCTAAAAAGCTTGTAGAAGCATCTGGGCTAGGTAAAGCTTTCTTTTGTAATAGTGGTGCAGAAGCCATTGAAGCTGCTATAAAGTTGGCTCGTAAGTATTTTTACCGTAATAATGAAGCAGGACGCTATCAGATAATTACTTTTAATCAATCTTTTCATGGTAGAACTATGGGAGCTTTAGCTGCTACGGGGCAAGCTAAGTACCATGAAGGTTTTAATCCTCTTATCGATGGTTTTCTTTATGCGGACTATAATGATCTAGTTTCAGTAGAGAAAGTTCTGAATGAACATACTGGTGCGATTTTGGTAGAGCCTATTCAAGGTGAAGGTGGAATTAAGCCAGCGGAATTAGGTTTTCTGCGGGGGCTTAGGGAGATATGTGACCGGGAGGGAATTTTATTAATATTTGATGAAGTACAATCTGGTATGGGGAGAACTGGAAAGCTATTCGCTTATGAGCATTATGGAATCAAGCCGGACATTCTGACTTTAGCTAAGGCCTTAGGTGGGGGGTTTCCTATCGGTGCTATGTTAGCTAATGATAAAGTTGCCCAAGGTTTTAAACCAGGTGATCATGCCTCAACTTTTGGAGGTAATCTATTAGCAAGCTCAGTGGCTAATAAGGTTTTAGATATTATTAACCAGGCTGATTTTCTAGAGGGAGTAAGTAAAGCAGGCAATGATTTAGCTGAAGCTATTGAAAATATAGGTGATAGCAGAGTAGTCGAAATTCGTGGCCGGGGGCTAATGATAGGTGTTGAATTTAATCATGAGGTCAAAGAGCTTATAAGTTTATGTATGGAAAAAGGGTTGTTATTAGTAGGTGCGGGACCTAATGTAGTAAGGTTTGTTCCTCCATTAAATATTAATGAAATTGAGATAAATCAGGGGGTAAGTGTTTTTAGGGAGGCCCTACGAGAGTGGAATTTATAAGTATTATGTCGCCAGACTCCGCATGGGGAAACACCGACTGCTTGTCTCAAGAAGAAAGGGGTACCGGGTCAATTGTACATCCGTGTACAGTGACCCGTTCGCCCCGTCCGTGGGGCTCACCCCTTTCTTCTTTCGCCTTCGCAGGGTGTTTCCGACATGCTGCGTCAAGTGCTCCTCCATACTTATAAATTCCAAGCGGTATGGGGGAACTAGGTTTTAGAGGAATAGGGCGGTTGAATGTATGAATACATAGGAGCACTTGATGCAGCATATGTAAACAGAATGTTTACCTATGCGGAATCTGGCGACGAGTATTCATACATTCAACTAGCGAAATATACTTTAAGAACTATTAGGGAGGGATAACATAATGATAGAAATTAATAATAGTTTACGAGGGCGCGACTTTATAAGTATTCATGATTATACGGTGGATGAAGTAAAATACATATTGCAGACAAGTCATAAGTTAAAAGAGCTGAAAAAAAACGGGGTTACTCATCATTATCTAAAAGGCAAAACTTTAGGGATGATTTTTCAGAAATCCTCGACTAGAACTAGAGTAGCTTTTGAAGTAGGAATGTATCAACTAGGTGGTAATAGCTTATTTCTAAATCCCCGTGATATCCAGCTAGGACGAGGGGAAAGTATAGCAGATACTGCTCGCGTTTTATCGAGAATGTTAGATGGGATAATGATAAGGACTTTTGCCCATGAAGAGATAATAGAACTAGCTGAATGGGCTGATATTCCAATTATTAATGGGTTAACTGATTTACTTCATCCTACGCAGATAATTGCCGACTTAATGACCATAGAAGAATACAAAGGGAAATTAGCGGGGCTAAAATGTGTTTATGTCGGTGATGGTAATAATGTTGCTCACTCCTTACTCTTCGGTGGGGCTAAAGTAGGTATGGATGTAGTAATAGCATGTCCGGAAGGTTTTGAGCCTGATCAGGAAGTTTTAAAACTTGCTCAAACAGATGCCAAAGAGACTGGTGCGAACTTAAGTGTAGTACATGATCTTGAGGAAGCGTGCCTAGGGGCAGATGTAGTTTATACAGATGTATGGGCAAGTATGGGGGAAGAAGCAGAAGCTGAAGATAAGGAAAAACGCTTTGCTCTTTATCAGGTTAATCGTGAGCTTATGGGCTATGCTGATAAGGATGCGATAGTATTACATTGTTTACCAGCCAAAAGAGGGAAGGAAATTACTGATGAAATAATAGATGGACCACAATCAGTAGTATTTGATGAAGCTGAAAACCGTTTACATGCCCATAAGGCTATTATGGCTTTGACTATATAGTTTCAATTAGGTAACATGTAAGTTAATTGTTGCAGGGAGATTTGTTCAAATCTCCCTGCAATATTTTTTTCTTAGGCCTGCAAAATAAAGAGGATTTTCTACAAAAACCCTGATAATAGATGAAATTTCTGAACAGCCAGTTATTTTAAACTTGCTCATACATCTAGTATGTTTTATAATAAAAAACACTGGATGTAGTGGTCAGCAAAATAAAAACCACTATATATTGTGCTTTAAGTAGAAGAAGGAGGACGCAGTTTATGGATATTAGTCAAATTAAGAAAAGAGATGGCAGAATAGTGCCATTTGAAAAAGGAAAGATTACCAAAGCTATTTGGAAAGCAGCTAAGTCGGTAGGAGGAAAAGATTATCAGACAGCTTTAGATCTAACTGAAAAGGTTGTAGAGATAGCTGAATATGTTGATGGTGACGAAATGGCTACCGTCGAAGGTGTTCAAGACTTAGTAGAAAAAGTTTTAGTTAAAAATGGTCATTATAAAACTGCTAAAGCTTATATAATTTATCGTAAACAACATGATGATTTAAGAAACACTAGCCAGCTGCTTTTTAACAATAAACTAATAGAAGATTATTTGGGTAAGAATGATTGGCGTATAAAAGAAAATTCTAACATGACTTATTCATTACAAGGGATGAATTTTCATATTTCATCATTGTTAGTTTCCCATTACTGGCTGAACCAGGTTTATTCGCCAGACATTTGTACTGCCCATAACTCAGGTGATCTTCATATTCACGACCTAGGTATTTTAGGGGTATATTGTGTCGGTTGGGATATTCAAGATTTGCTTAGGGAAGGATTTAAGGGAGTTAGAGGCAAGACTGCCAGTTCACCGGCTAAACATTTTCGCTCCATTCTAGGACAGATAGTTAACTTCTTCTTTACCCTGCAAGGTGAAGCAGCTGGTGCTCAAGCATTTTCTAACTTTGACACCTTGTTAGCACCTTTCATTAGGTATGATAATCTAGACTATCGCCAAGTCAAGCAAGGTTTACAAGAATTTGTTTTTAATATGAATGTACCTACCAGAGTAGGCTTTCAGACTCCATTTACTAATGTAACTTTAGATCTTAAAGTTCCGAAATTTATGAAAGATGAGCCCGTAATAATTGGTGGCAAATATATGGCAGAAACTTATGGTGATTTTCAAGCAGAAATGGACATGTTCAACCAAGCATTTGCAGAAGTGATGATGGAGGGAGATGCAGAAGAACGAGTATTTACCTTTCCTATACCTACATATAATATTACGGAAGATTTTGATTGGGATAACCCTAATTACGATAAGATCTGGCAAATGACTGCTAAATATGGTATTCCTTATTTTTCTAACTTTATCGGTTCTGATATGGATCCCGAAGACGCCAGGAGTATGTGTTGTCGCCTAAGATTAGATAACCGCGAACTGCGTAAAAGGGGTGGGGGCTTATTTGGTGCTAATCCTTTAACAGGTTCGATAGGGGTAGTAACTATTAATATGAGTCGTCTAGGTTATTTAAGTAAAACCAAAAAAGAGTATTTTGCTAGATTAGCAGAAATAATGGATACGGCTAAAGACAGCTTAGAAACTAAGAGGAAGTTATTAGAGACACTTACAGAATCCGGTTTATATCCATATTCACAATTCTATCTTCGCCAAGTTAAAGAAGCCTTTGGTCAGTTCTGGAAGAATCATTTCTCTACTATCGGTTTGATAGCGATGAATGAATCATGTCTTAACTTTTTGGGAGAAGATATTGCCAGTGAGGCAGGAAACCAATTTGCCCACGAAGTTATGGACTTTATGAGAGACAGATTAGGTGAATATCAAGAAGAAACTGGTAATATATATAATCTAGAAGCTACTCCGGCAGAAGGGGTAAGCTATAGCATAGCTCGTAAAGACAAGGCAGAATTTAGTGATATCATCGTAGCTAATGAAACAGAATATAAAGAGGGTGCTGAACCATACTATACTAATTCCACCCAATTACCTGTTTATTACACAGATGATTTATTTAATGCCTTACAATTACAAGATGATTTGCAGACTAAATATACTGGGGGAACAGTATTTCACACTTTCCTCGGTGAATCCGTGCCCTCTGTAGAATCAGCTAAAAAGCTAGTAAGCAAAGTGTGTAACCAGTTTAGTTTACCTTACTTTACCTTAACTCCTACTTTTAGCATTTGTCCTTCACATGGCTATTTAAGTGGGGAAAAATATACTTGTCCTATCTGTGAGGCAGATGGTAAGCAGACTAATTGTGAGGTTTATTCTAGGGTAGTAGGTTACCTAAGACCAGTAGATCAGTGGAACGCTGGCAAGCAAGAGGAATTTAGCAACAGAAAATCATTTGATAAGGCTGTTCAATAAATGAAATTAAGCGGTCTCATAAAACAAACTTTAGTCGATTATCCTGGTGAAATAGCTGCGGTAGTATTTACCCAAGGTTGTAATTTAAGATGCCCATTTTGTCATAATGGGCATCTAGTTACAAAACCGGGCAAAATAGCAGAAGAATATATTCCAGAACAAGTTCTTTTGGATTTTTTGGCCGAAAGAAAAGGCTTTATTGATGCTTTAGTTATAAGTGGTGGAGAACCTACTCTGCACCCAGATTTACCTGAATTAGTTCAGAAGGTAAAAAAACTAGGTTATCTGATTAAACTGGATACTAATGGTACTAATTCTTCTATGTTAGAAATGCTTTTAAAAAACAATCTTCTCGACTACATAGCTATGGACATAAAGGCACCACTCGATTTAAAAAGTTATCAATTAGCTTGTGGGAATTTAAGTACAGAAGATTTCTTTCAGGTTAGAAATAGTATCAACCTTCTACAAAACAGTAAAATAGATGTGGAGTTTAGGACTACAGTAGTGCCGAGCATACATAGTGCAGAAGACATTGAAAACATAGCTAAGTATATTGAAGGTGCTAAACTTTATTCCCTACAACAGTTTAATCCTCAAGTAACTTTACAAGTAAGTTATGAAAGTGTCCCACCTTATGACAAAGAAACGATGCAAGCTATTGCGGACAGATGTGCACCTTATGTACAAAAAGTCAGGGTAGTTAATTTATAAAAACAGCCTTCCTTTTCTATTTAAACCTTAAATCATTCTTAAGGCTTTTTGTTTTTTGTCGAAGAGTGGCAGTTAAAAGGTAAAAGCAAATAATAATATGGGATTAACTAGTAATATGGTGTATATCATGTTACAATACATACTAATAAAACTAAAGTAAATAGAAGAAATCAACATATCGCATCGCATCGCACTACTATATATACAATCTCACACAACTAACTATTTCTGTTTTAAACCAACCAATAAATCATAAAATTTTAAATGAAGCATAGTATTAAATTATGGCGATAAAGCAAAGACAACTTTACCTTATCTAATTTCGGCTATGAATATTTAAGCATTTTAAAAAAAGCTAAACCATAGGGCAATACTTTTTAGTGTTGGCAAATAAAACTAGTTGCTAAGAAGTTAAAATATAAAGAGGGAGTGGTTGTTTTTATGAGTACAGAAGAAAAACTTAATCAGACTTTTACTATGGCAGACAATATGTTGGAAAAATTCTGGGATATGTGGTTAGTAAGTGTTGGCAGTATGTCTTGGTCCCAAGAGCAATTAGAAGGGATGGTCGATAAATACTTAGAACAAAGCAAAACTGCCCGTGAGGAATCTGCTAAAGTGATTGAAGAATTAACTAATCAAGTCAAGAAAAACCAAATGCAAATGCAAACTATGATGCAAGAAGCAGTTAAGATAGCATTTGAAAATGTTGAAATACCTGATTTTGATTACATGGGAATGTCTAAAAAGGTTGATGAGTTATCTAAAAAAGTAGAAAACTTATAATCAGCTAAAATACTTACGCGGTTACCATGTAAAAAATGTTAACCGCGTTTTTATATTTATTAAATCAACTATGTTGTTGAAAGGGGTAGCTTTAATGTCGCTAGATAGCAAAAAGGATGAAAAACAGAAAAGCGAAGAAAAACTTAACATTCCTGATTTCACCGAGATGTGGAAAGAGATGTATTTTAGAACAGAATCAATATTAGCAGATTCTTTTAAGGATTTAATCAGTACTCAAACATTTGTTGAGTTTATAAACAAAAGCTTAGATGACCAATTATCTTATGAAAAAGTATCGCGTCAAGCTATAGATAAATACATGGAGATGAGTCCAGTTCCTTCAAAAAAGGATATCGCCCGCGTGGCGGAATTAGTTATTTCTTTAGAAGAGAAAATCGATGGGCTAGAATTTGAGTTGACTCAAAATATGGGGAGTATAGCAGATAGCCTTTTAAAAATGGTAGATTACCAAAATGAATCTAGAGAAGAAATAGCAAGTCTGCGTAAAGACTTGAATGCTTTAACTAAGAAGCTAGAAACTGTAAACAAAAAAGTAACTACTATAGGAAAAGATGTTCGGGCAGATAAGCCTAAAGCTAAGAGCAAACCGAAAGCAAAAAAGGCAGATACTTCGCCTAAAGAAGCGAAAGAAGACAAAAAAGATTAGGAGGAATTACAGGGGGTGTGATTAGATGATTGAACATATATATAAAGAATTGCGGATAGGGGATCGCGGTTATGTGGAAAAGACTATAAGCGAAACCGATGTCTATATATTTGCGGGTATAACAGGTGACTTTAGTTGGTTACATATTAATGAAGTAAGAGCCAAACAAGGTCATTTTAAAGCTCGTATTGTACATGGAATGCTTTTGGCAGGTTTAATCTCTAATGTGGTAGGTAATCAGATGCCAGGAGTAGGTACTATATATGAAAGCCATAAACTAAGGTTTTTAAAGCCTTGTTTTATTAATGATACGGTTCGTGCTATGACTGAAGTAATAGAACTACAAGCTGCTGGCAGGGTTAAACTAAAGACTACTTGCCATAACCAGCGCGGAGAATTGCTAGTCGATGGGGAAGCAATTGTAATACCACCTAGAAAACACGTTATTTGTGGCGAATTGCATGAGTTGCAGGAGGAAAATTGATGGAGAAAAAATTACACATGTTGACTGGTACTGCAGAGGAGATAGGGGTTAAGCTACAAAAGAATTATGATCGTATGTTAGAGAGTAGCCAGGAGTGGGCAGAAATATTAACATTTGATCCTGCTCCCCAAACTGGTTTAACTCCAAAAGAAATTGTATGGAGAAAGAATAAAGCTAGGCTTTATCGTTATACGAATAATGATATAAAGCATAAAACCCCAGTATTAATGATCTATGCTCTTATAAATAAACCATATATATTAGATCTTATCCCTGGGATGAGTTTAGTGGAACATTTAGTAGCAGAAGGTTTTGATGTTTATTTACTAGATTGGGGTGAGTGGGAATGGGAAGATCGTGATATATCTTTCGGTGATATAGTTGACTATTATATTGCGAGAGCAGTTATGAAGGTTTGCCAAATCTCGAAAGTTAAGGAAATAAGCATACTCGGTTATTGTATGGGTGGAACGATAGCAACTATGTATGCAGCTCTTTATCCTGCACCAACTATAAAAAACATGCTATACCTTGCTGCACCGATTGACTTTCAAGATGCAGGCTTATCTAGTGTTTGGTTAAAAGACCCGGAGTTTGACCCGGATCGGGTAGCAGATACTTTTCAGTTAATCCCGAAAGATTTTGTTGATTTTGGAGTAAAAATGTTAAGACCAGTAACTAACTTCTGGGGCACATATACTCGTTTATGGAAATCAATAGATGAAGGTACACCTGTTGCGGCGTGGAAAGCTCTAAATAAATGGGTGGATGATAACTCTAATTTCCCTGGGGCTGCTTATCGACAGTGGATAAAAGACTTATACCAAGGAAATAAGCTGGTCAAAAATGAGTTCTATCTCAAGGGAAGATTAGTCGATATAGCTAATATTAATGCTCCATTATTAGTAATGAGTGGAGAAAATGATCATTTGGTAAGACCTCACCAAGCTGAGGCGATTATAGATCATGCTAGATCGACAGATAAAACTTATCATGAATTTCCAGTTGGCCATGGTGGCTTAGTTTTTGGTAGTTATGCTAAAAGGGAATCATATCCAGTTATATCAGATTGGCTTAGTGAACATTCCTAGTAGATTAACCGTTTAATTGACGGTCGATCCAACTGGCGACTTTCCGATCATATAGAATTTCCATATGATTGAGGGGGAGGATAGTTTTTTCTTGTAATAGTGCACCTTGCTTAGCTAAACCGGCTGTGTTAAGGACACTATCGACAAATACAATACCATCATTGGGGAGGCTGTCAATTGAAGGGGTAACTTCAAAAAACATGCTATTATCTCCAGCTAAAACAGAAAACTTAATACCTGGTTCTAAGCCTTGTTTTTCTAATTTTGTTACTAGATTTCCCCCATCAGCAATGGCGACATCAATACCGCGGGAACTACTCATAAATCCATTACCACCGTAATAAGTAGTCCACCAATCTTGCTGAGTAATGTCTAGGGGGAATTCATCGTCTAAGCGATATAACATTTGGCTTTGGCCGGAGAAACATCCATCATGATAAATCGAGCGTGGGGAGATATCTATAAAATTACCTAAAAACAACAGTTTATCCCAAGCGATAACCCCATTACCACTAGCTAAATAAATTGAATAGCTAATGGAAGGGTAACGAAAGGCATAATCGGATCCCATATTTGGAGTACCTAGCATTACATAATGTTCGACATCATCCTGATAAGGAGTTTTACTTAGATTAGATAAATAAATGCGAGCAGCAAATCCACCTTTACTATGGGCGACAATATTTACCTTAGCGGTATTAGATAATTGTTTTACTCGGTCTATAGCATGTGCTAGTACTTCAGCTTGATAAAAGTTATCCCCGTGAGAATGGGCAAAAGTTATAGAAAAGACTCGGTAGCCCAGTGCTACTAATTGTTGTTGCAGACCGGTATATCCCATATTATATATATTAGTATATGAAGTTGAATCTAAGCCAGCACCGTGTACTAAAATTACGGGTGTTTTTATAATATTTTTATCCCAACCGGGCGCTAAGTGCAGTAAATAATTTGCAGGTGCAGGAGTGCTAGTGCCAAAAGCAGTAATTAAGTCAGGATCTACTTGTTCATTGACTACACAAAAAGGGTCTTGGCAATCTATAAGGGAATCGACCTTAGATAAAATAGTTTTATCCCAATGTTTAAAACTATTATGGGCATAGATAGGTAAGTAGTAGTGCCAATTACTGAGTATATGGTCATTATTATTCATTTGTAATTGCCCCCTAAAAAAAGAAGTTATCTGAGTTTATTAAAAAACAGATAACCAGTGAGTGTTGTAACATTTAATGTTAGCATACATAAAGGAGGAAATCCATTTGTTCTTAAATATAGGTAAATATTACAGAAACACAGCAAGATACTTAGATATACTGCTCAAGCTTAGTAACCCCACTGTTGAATGGGCAACACCTAATTTTATAATTTTAGAACATCAGACTTTGCGGCTTAGACATTTTCCTAATCGGGAAATGGATGCTAAACGTCCCGTTCTAATACTACCCCCCCAAGCAGGTCATCATTGTAACATAGCTGATTATTCAGAAGAACAAAGCTTAGTAAGAGTATTTCACAGGTATGGTTTTGATGTTTATGTGACAGAATGGCTTTCAGCTACTAGCGAATATAAGGAATTAGGGATTGACGATTATATAAGGCTTACAAATGAAGCAGTAAATGAAATACGCAAGCGTACTGGATTGTTTAAAATACATTTAGTGGGAGAATGTCAAGGAGGATGGCAAGCAGCAGTTTACACTTCCTTATTTCCAGAAAAAATAGCTAGTTTAGTAGTTGCAGCTGCACCGATAGATGTAGAAGCAGTTGATTCTCCCATGATAGAATATGCTAGACTACCGATGCAAGTTTTTGAATACTTAGTAGCTAGCGGTTTTGGTATTATGAAAGGGGACTATATTTTAAGTGGATTTAAGGATATGGAACCTGAGCAACATTATCTGAGAAAATACCATAATCTATGGAAGATGATCGAAGAAGAAGATGAAGCAGGAATTGAACGGTTTTTGCGCTTCCAAAACTGGTATGAATATACCCAGGATCTGCCGGGAAGATTTTACTTAGAAGTTATTCGCAATATCTTTAAAGATAATGGACTAACTAAGCCTGGTTATATAAAGCTAGATGGCCATCCGGTAGACTTAAGCAATATAGAATGTCCTATAATAATAATGGCAGGTAAAAAGGATCATATTACACCTCCAGAACAAGCATTTGCTTTAAAAGATTTAGTTAAGACACCTTCACATGATATTATTGAGATACTTACTGAAGGTGGGCATATTGGAACATTGATGGGTAATGAAGCATTGAAAAATAATTGGACTAAAGCAAATGAAATGTTACAGCTAGTAATATAGTAGGGGCGGATTCCATACCCCCCCCGTCTAATCTCGCCTTTCCTTTTATACAAAATAAAAATAAATTTGATTCCTATAAAAATGGTGGTAAAATAATACGGTAGTGTGGGTGGATTCCATATCCACCCGCCTAATCTGATGAAAGAGAGAAAAAAACGATGCTAAAATGCAGTAACTGTGGAAACACATTTCCGGAAGCCACCTTGAAAAAGATGATTCAGATAGTAGGCAAAAAAGCTTATATGACCAATATATGCCCTTCTTGCCAATCAATAGTCTTAAATAATCCTAATTATTATTATCTAGTTGAACCCAAGAAAAGCTAGCTAATAAATATGCTCTTCTATATTACTTAAACATTTCATTAGGTGAGGAGGTTTACCATGGGAAAATCAGTAGTTATAGCTATCGGTGGTAACTCATTAATTAAGGATAAAGACCATGAATCAATTCAGGACCAATATGAGGCCGTATGTGAAATAGCGGCTAATATTGCTGATTTAGTGCAAGAAAATTTTAATATTGTCATCACTCATGGCAATGGACCACAAGTCGGATTTGCCTTGAGAAGAAGTGAAGTGGCCCACGAAATTGCGAAAACAGATCTAATACCTCTAGTCAATTGTGTGGCAGATACCCAAGGTGGTATTGGCTATCAAATCCAACAAGCATTAAACAACGAATTTATCCTTAGAGGCATCGATAAGGAGATCGCAACTATAATTACCCAAGTCGAAGTGAGTAAGGACGATCTTAATCTTCAGAATCCCACCAAACCAATAGGTTCCTTCTTAACCCCCGAACAAGCGCAAGAAATGAAAGACCAACATCCTGACTGGGTCATTATTGAAGATTCGGGACGTGGATATCGTAGACTAGTTCCATCCCCTAAACCTATAGATATAATTGAAAAAGGTGTTATCAAGTCACTTATAGATTCTGCTTATCTAGTGATTGCAGTGGGTGGTGGAGGAATTCCAGTCATAAAAAAGGATAATCAAACTTATCATGGAATTGATGCAGTAATCGATAAAGATTTTTCTACTAGTCTGCTAGCAGAACAAGTAGATGCGGATATACTAATCATGACAACTAGTGTTCCTAAGGTATGTATTAACCTCGGTAAGCCTGACCAGAAGGAACTGGGCGAAACTACCGTAGAAGAGATTAAAAAATATGTAAAGGCAGGACACTTTCTTCCGGGAAGTATGTTGCCGAAAATCGAGGCCAGCCTGAAATTCTTAGAAAAACCTGGTCGCACGGTGATAATAACCAACCCCGAAAACCTAAAAGAAGCCATAAAAAAGAACGCCGGCACCCACATCACCCGGGCACATTGACAAGGGGACGGGGTTGTTGACAACCCCGCCCCACGGGCGTAGAGGCGAGGCGAATTCATTCGCCGGAATTCTACATATGTGTATTGTTAGCTGCAACATAATTAGGTAGCTAGTAAACAAATAGTAGTTTTAAATTGCAATAAAACCTAAAAACAGATAAGATTAACTAATAAATGTAAAAAATTATCTTTGAGAAGTGAAAGGGGGTAACCTTTAATTAGATATTAACTATATACATGATAGTTGTGTGAGTGAATAATTGGGAGGGAAAGATATTGCGTAAAAGAAACAAACATTTTTCATTGATTATGGCAATTGCATTTATGATGACCATAACTTTTGGTTTTAATCTACCACAAGCGGAAGCTAATGCAATTACAGATATTGAAGACCACTGGGCGAAGAGTGAAATAGTAACCTTAGTAGAAAAGGGCGTTGTTACCGGCTATTCTGATGGGTCTTTTAAACCGGATAACACTATTACTAGAGCAGAATTCATGACCCTTTGTAACCGAGCCTTTTCATATGATACTAAAGCAGAAGTTACATATACTGATGTTAAGTCATCTGATTGGTTTTATGAAGAAGTAGCTAAAGCTAAAGCGGCGGGTTATATATCTGGTTATGAAGATGGAACAATGAAGCCTAACAATCAGATTAGCCGTCAAGAAGCAGCAACGATTGTAGCCAATATTAAGAACCTTGATATAGCTGTTGATGAAGCTACTTTAGGTAAATTTACTGATGCAGCTACAATTCCTACTTGGAGTCGTGCTTATGTAAGTTCTGTTGTAACAGCAGGATTTATAGCCGGTTATCCAGATAAGACTTTTAAAGCTACTAATTCTATTACTAGAGCAGAAGCAGTTATAGTTTTATCTAAAGCTATGGTTTATGTAACTCCAGTAATACCAGAAGTAGATTATAGCTCAATAGATAAAGCTGGTACTTATGGTCCTGCTACTGGAACCCAAACTATAAAAAGTAATGTAACAATTAGTTCTGAAGGAGTAGTATTACAAAATACTACTATTGAAGGTAATCTAAATATTACTGAAGCAGTTGGACAAGGTGATGTAACACTTAAAAATGTTAAAGTAACCGGAACTACCACTATAAAAGGTGGGGGAGA
Organism: Syntrophomonadaceae bacterium; assembly: GCA_035647815.1. Classification (GTDB taxonomy): domain Bacteria; phylum Bacillota; class Syntrophomonadia; order Syntrophomonadales; family Syntrophomonadaceae; genus JAAYRQ01. The sequence continues at coordinate 93 of DASRMR010000008.1, read as the reverse complement.
AAATAGTGTTTATCTAGAAAAAACCCAATTAGCTAAAGTGATTGTTAATAAATCTGATGGAAAAATAAGAATTGTATTATCTAAGGATAGTTT
>DASRMR010000007.1:0-87079 GCA_035647815.1 Syntrophomonadaceae bacterium | reverse complement strand
ATACGATATTCTCCATTATCTAGACTGCTATAAAGCCAGCCCCAATCAACTTCTAAGTCTTTACTTTCCCCTAAAGGTAAATCATATCCAATATCATTAAAACCATAATCTCCATCTATAGTGACAGGAACCTGATACCATTTTTCATTGATTTTCTTTTCCAAGAGAAAATGTTCACCAAAAATAAGTTGGTCAACAGATTCGTTCTTAAATACTACAGTTAATCCAGTACGAGACACTGTTCCGTCCTTTACAGTCATTTGGACACCATCCAGATTGTTAAGCGTTTCATTTATGGTAGGCTCTAGTTCGATAGTTTCGGTTGATTGTGTTGAGTTATCTTGCTTTATGTGTTTTATTAATTCTTTAGTTAAGTTGATATTATCATTATCTGCACATCCTATTAAGAGTGTGAAGCTCATGATTATACAAACTAATAAACACAAATATCTTTTCATATAATAACTCCTTCTCATTACTAAAATACGAATCTATTTAATAATTCGCCAAATTATATAAACAACCTTTCCTCCACGAGATTAAAAGGTGACAACAACCCCGTCCCCGCGTCATTTCCGCGTCATTTATTAGGCTATGCGTACAAGTCATAAGGTGTAATCTGATAAACATAGTAGTTTAGCCAATTACCAAAGAGTAGGCTACCATGCCCTTTCCATCTGACTATTGGAGCTTGATTAACATCATCATCAGGAAAGTAGTTTTTAGGGATGGCTATATCTTCACCTTTTTTTAAGTCCCGAACATATTCATCTTTCAGTGTATTAGCATCATATTCAGAATGACCCATGGAAAAAAATTGGCTACCATCACGACTGCCGATTAAATAAATACCTGCCTCTTCCGAATCAGATAATATCTCTAATTCGTCAATCGCTTCAACTTCTTCCCGATTGACTTCAGTATGACAAGAATGAGGAACCCAGAATTCATCATCATATCCTCGGAGTAGTTCACATTGCGGATTTCTTACTCGGTGTTTGAAAACTCCAAAATGTTTTTCCTCTAAAATATAATTATGCACCCTATAATGGTGATATAATGCCGCTTGAGCTGCCCAACAAATATGAAAAGTTGAAGTTACATTAGCTTTAGAATAATCCATTATTTCCTTTAGTTCTGACCAGTAAGTTACATCTCCAAAGCGCATCTTTTCAATTGGTGCTCCAGTAATAATCATACCATCATATTTATAATCTTTAATTTCGGAGAATGTCTTATAAAATGTTTCTAAATGTTCTTCCGGAGTAGTCTTACTTTTATATGTTTCCGTATAAACTAAATCTATCTTTAACTGTAAGGGGAAATTAGATAATATTCTTAACAGTTGTGTTTCCGTTAAACTTTTATTAGGCATTAAGTTAACAATAGCGATCCTAAGTGGTCTTATATCTTGATGTAGGGCTCTATCATCATTCATAACGAAAATGTTTTCTTTTTTTAATATCTTCCCAGCTGGAAGGTTTTGGGGAATAATTATTGGCATACCCCAGCCTCCTTTCAAATGTTATTAATAATTATGATTAGCCTGAACAATTTATAGCTTGTTCTAAATCTTTTATAATATCATCAATATCCTCTATACCTACCGAAACCCTAATCATGTCTGGCAATACCCCTGAGGATCGTTGTTCTTCCTCACTTAACTGGCGATGTGTTGTGCTAGCAGGATGTAATACGCAAGTCCTAGTATCACCCATATGCACGACTTGGGCAGCTAGTTTCACACTATTTATAAATTTCTTACCAGCTTCAACCCCGCCTTTTAAACCAAAAGTCATCATCCCACTACAACCATTAGCTAGGTATTTCTGACTTAGATTATAACTATCATTTCCCTTTAAACTAGGATAATTAACCCATGCTACCTTATCATTACCCTGTAGATATTCAGCTAATTTTAGGGCGTTTTCGCTATGTCTATCCATCCTTAAAGCTAAAGTTTCTATGCCCATATGCAGAATAAATGCAGTAAAAGGACTCATGGTCATACCTAAGTCACGCATGAACTGGGATCGTGCCTTAACAATATAAGCTTGATTGCCGAAGGTTTCCGTATATCTCATGCCGTGATAAGCAGGATCAGGCTCGTCTAGTCCAGGAAATTTGCCATTTTTCCAATTGAAATTCCCCCCATCAACTATTACGCCGCCTACAGTCCGTGCTTGTCCGTCAATATACTTAGTTGTAGAATGGACAACTATGTTAGCCCCATGTTCAAAGGGACGACATAAATAAGGTGTGGGAAAAGTATTATCGATAATAAGCGGAATCTCATTCTTTTTAGCAACTTGACTATACTTTTCAAAATCTAAAACATTTAAGCTTGGATTTCCTATACTTTCTGCATAGATAGCTTTAGTATCTGGCCTAATTGCTGCCTGAATCTCTTGTAAATCTGCATCAGGACTAATAAAAGTGACATCTATACCTAACTTTTTCAGGGTAACTGAAAATAATGTATATGTGCCCCCATATAAAGTGCTTAAAGCAATAACATGCTCCCCTGCCTGGCAAATATTTAAAATAGCTATAGTAATAGCTGCTTGCCCGGAAGATGTAGCTAAGGCCCCTACCCCGCCTTCTAAAGCAGTAATTTTGTTTTCTAGGGCCTCTAAAGTAGGGTTGCTCATTCTGCTATACATATGTCCAGCTACCTGTAGGTCGAATAGGCTAGCTAAATGATCAGCATCATCATAATAATAAGTAGTACTTTGGTAAATCGGTAAAATACGAGGATCCCCAGATTGAGGATTATAACCTTCTTGAATCGCCTTAGTAGCAAATTTCCAGTCTTTTTTGTCCATCAATAGTCCTCCTAGTCTTAAAATAAGAAAAGCCGTTTCTTAACATATGGATAAGAAACGGCTAAATGATTGCGCAACCTTTCTTATCGCTCAGGTAAACCTGCAGGATTTGGCACATTTCTAGTAATACTAGCTGTTGCTGGGTTTCATCGGGCCCGTCCCTCAACCACTCTTGATAAGATTCATTTATATTTAATTATATTAATAGATTATATATGAAAGATACTCGCTTGTCACCTTATTTTGCGAGTTATTGAAGTTTTTTATGCAATAAAGCTACTTATAGTATTAGGATAGGTACGATGTAATATTATATCTTCACCAACTACACAACCAGATTCTTTTAAAATATGGGTTACAGTATTTTCAGCCACATGGCGCATATTATTCTCTTGGCTTAGATGTGCTAAGAACACACTCATATTCGGCTTTTTATTGACCTTAGCTAATAACTGTCCAGCTTCTACATTAGATAAATGACCTTCACAACTTTCAATGCGTTTTTTTAGAAACCTGGGATATGATCCGTTTCTTAACATAGCTAAATCATGATTAGATTCCAGAATTACTAGATCTGCCATATTAATTGCATCTTCCACCACTTCAGTTACAACACCTAAGTCAGTAGCCAAAACATATTTGCGATTTTGATTATACAGACAAAATCCAACCGGATCTACTGCATCATGGGAAATAGGAAAAGGTTTTATGTACATATCAGGTAGTTCTAAATCAGAATCTAAACATTTCACACAATTACTGGGCAAGTTATCCCTGCACTTAATCATTTCCCATGTTTTAGGACGAGCAAAAACAGGTATATGATGTCTTCTAACTAGAACATCTATACCTTTTACATGGTCCAAATGTTCGTGGGTAACTAAAATTGCGTCTAGTTCACTAGCTTTTACCCCCACCTTATCTAAACCTTGTTCTATTCTACGGGCAGTAATTCCAGCATCAATTAAGATTCTAGTTTTACCCATCTGAAAATAAACGGCATTACCAGAACTGCCACTAGCTAAAACATGAACCTGCATATATATTAACTCCTTAATTAATAAAAAATCGTTAATTTTAATTCCAATACTATTCTACTAGATTTATTACCTCTTGGACATAATATAATTTGAGGTGGTTTACAAATGAATCTAGATTTTAAAAGAAATGTCGGTAACATAGATAGGATTATAAGAATCAGTATAGGTGTCATTTTACTCTTTATACCTTCTGTTTTTCCCATAAGTTCTACTTGGATCTGGATAGCATACTTTTTAGGAGCAATAAGCATTATAGAAGGATTTCTAGGCTACTGATTAATCTATGATTTACTAGGTTGGTCAACCTATAAAAACTTTACTAGAGAATAAGTAAGTATATAAAGAGCGAATAGGCAAATATCCTGTTCGCTCTCCTCTATGATAAGAAAATCCATCAACTATTTTAGCCTTTTGCTCAATTCCTACCCCTTTTGTTTTTGTTTTTGCTTCTGCATCCTAGCCCAACTATCCCTTAGTGAAACTATCCGATTAAACACTAATTTATCCTCAGTAGAACTAGAATCAAGACAAAAATACCCTTGTCTTAAAAACTGGAACCTTTCATCTAAAGTAGCATTTTTAAGCATAGGTTCTACTCGACAGTTTTTTAATACTGTGAGTGATTCTGGGTTTATTTTATCTTGAAAATCTATACCATCATCTGCATCTGGGTTTTCCTCAGTAAATAAGTTTTCATATAATCTTATTTCCGCAGGAATAGAATGTTCGGCCGAGACCCAATGTAGGGTTCCCTTCACCTTACGTCCTGCATTAGGGCCACCACTTTTTGATTCTGGATCATATGTGCATCTTATCTCGATTATTTCACCTGTGGTTTCATCTTTAATAACCTCTTCACACTTAATTATATAAGCACTCTTAAGTCGTACTTCATTCCCGGGTGAAAGCCTAAAGAATTTCTTCGGAGGGTCTTCCATAAAGTCTTCTGCCTCAATATAAATCTCCTTTGAAAAAGGAACCTCTCTTTTTCCAGTTTCCGGTCTTCCGGGATGGTTCTCTGTTTCTACCCATTCCACCTGATCAGCAGGATAATTAGTAATCACAATTTTAACTGGACGCAAAACTCCCATTACCCGTCCTGCCTTAACATTAAGCTCTTCCCTTAAACAATGTTCTAATAAGGCAATATCAACCATGCTATTACGCTTGGCAACACCGATACGATCACAAAAGTCCTTAATCGCTTCAGGAGTATAGCCTCTCCGACGCAAACCGGAAATAGTCGGCATACGAGGATCATCCCAGCCATCTACTAGTCCCGCTTCAACTAATACCCGCAACCTTCTCTTGCTCATAACTGTATAAGTTAGATTTAGGCGAGCAAATTCAATTTGCTGGGGTCGGCCATATTTTTCATAACCATAATCAACTTTATCTAGAAACCAATCATATAATGGTCTATGATCTTCAAATTCTATTGTGCATATAGAATGAGTAATACTCTCCAAGGCATCTGATAATGGATGAGCATAATCATACATGGGATAAATGCACCACTCGTCCCCAGTTCTATGATGGGTTGACCTTTGAATTCTATATATTACTGGATCTCTCATATTAACATTGCCTGAACTCATGTCGATTTTAGCCCTTAAGACCCTAGAACCATCAGGGAATTCCCCGTTTTTCATAGCTATAAAAAGCTCTAGATTTTCTTCCTTGCTTCTATTACGATAAGGACTATCTTTACCTGGTTCAGTTAAAGTGCCTCGGTATTCTCTCATTTCTTCTGCACTTAAATCACATACAAAGGCATCTCCAGATTCAATTAAACCAATAGCAAACTCATAAAACTGATCAAAGTAATCGGATGCGTAATACATACGATCTTCCCAATCAAATCCTAGCCACTTTACATCCTCTTGAATAGAATCTACATATTCTACTTCTTCTTTATCTGGATTAGTATCATCAAACCTTAAGTTACATATTCCGCCATTATTCATAGCTAGCCCAAAGTTAAGACAGATAGATTTGGCATGTCCAATATGTAAATATCCGTTTGGCTCAGGAGGAAAACGGGTATGTACTCTTCCTTGGTTTTTCCCACTCACCTTATCTTCACTTATAATATTTTGAATAAAGTTAACAGATAATTCGACTCCATCCTCATTAAGATTTTCATCTTTTTCATCTTTTTTTAAATCAGAATTAACCATGTCTTCCCCTCCTCAATAAATTGCTAAATTCATAGTAATAAGATAACCTAACATATGGTTATATTGCAAATCCCCTACTATAAACTTTCTTTTGGGGGATAATAATATAAAAAATGAGGGAACTTCTAGTATGATAAATAAAATTAAAGGCTTTTTACTATTAACCCTTGGTGCGACCATGGATGCCGCAGGCTTCTACTTTTTTTTAGCCCCTAACGATATAGCAGCTGGTGGCATTACTGGTGCATCCCTAGTATTAAACACCTTTTTCCCCCAGCTACCTCTAGGATTATTAGTACTCATTATGAGTATTATACTACTAATTATAGGTTCTATCTTAATGGGTACCGCTTTTGGTCTAAAAACTGTATATTGTAGCATAGCAATTCCCTTGATAATATGGTTTTTTGAAAAAGTTTACCCTTTAAGTGCTCCCTTAGCTAATGATATCTTAATCCAGCTATTTTTTGGCGTACTTATTTCGGGTATTGGTATTGCTATTTTATTTAATCAAGATGCTTCCAGTGGTGGCACAGACATACTCGCCCGTATCTTGTATTCCTATTACGGTGTTGATATGGGTAAAGGTCTTTTAATGATCGACTTCTTCATAACTATTGGTGCAGTATTCGTATTTGGCCTAGAAAAAGGGATGTATGCATTATTAGGTGTAATACTCTTCGGATTCGTAATTGACTATGCTATCGAAGGTCTAACTATAAGTAAACATGTTACTATAATAACTACCGAAATAGAGCAAGTCAAAGATTATATCGTCCAACACTTAGATCGTGGAGCAACTATTTATACAGCACATGGTGCCTACACCGATGAAAACCGCGATGTAATAGTTACTATAATTAAAAGACGCGAATTTATACGGTTACGTAATTTTATCCAAGATATAGACCACAATGCTTTCATTAGCGTTCAGAATACTCATGAAGTACTAGGTGAAGGCTTTTTGCCTATAAATAGATAGTTTATCGGAAAAGGTGTTCATAATCCTGATAACCTTCTTCACCTAGCTTTTCCTGAGGAATAAACCTTAATGAGGCCGAATTAATGCAATATCTTAATCCACTCGGTTGAGGCCCATCTTTAAATACATGTCCTAAGTGTGAATTGGCTGATTTACTTAGGACTTCAACCCTTTTCATAAATAATTGCCGATCTTCCTTATACACCATATTATCTTCTACCAGTGGCTGCGTAAAACTAGGCCAACCAGTTCCGGAATCATATTTGTCATGCGAACTAAATAATGGCTCACCTGAGACAATATCTACATAAATTCCTTCATCATTATTATCCCAAAACTCATTATCATAAGGAGCTTCTGTGCCCTTTTCTTGGGTCACTTTATATTGATGGGGAGTTAAGTCTCGTAAACGACTATCCTGATTAAAATCAAACTTCTCACTTGCCAGCCAATTTTTAGCTATAAACCTTTCCCTTCCGGAATGATTACTATATCTTTTATAATGTGCCGCATTCTTCAGGTGAAAATCTTGATGATAATCTTCTGCAGGATAAAACTTTTCTGCGCTCAATATTTCTGTAACTATAGGATGTTTAAAGATCCCTGATTTTTCTAACTCTTCTTTATGTTTTTTGGCAATTTGTTTTTGTTCTTCATCATGATAAAAAATTGCCGTCGCGTACTGGGGACCACGGTCTCCAAATTGACCACCATTATCAGTAGGATCTATCTGACGCCAAAACACTTCTAGTAATTGCGCATAATCTACAACTTCGGAATCGTATGTCACCTGTACTGCTTCAACATGTCCAGTTGTACCACTTATAACATCTTCATAAGTGGGATTTACGGAACTACCACCCGTATAACCTGAAATTACCGTTATTACACCATCTATATCTTGGAAAGGTTCTACCATACACCAAAAACAGCCTCCGGCAAAAGTAGCTAATTTAGATGTTTCCATAAAATCACCCCTTACATAGAGGATAAACTAATAATAGCTTGCCCTCTTGATAAAATTTTTATTTCATTAGTTAAAATAAAAAAGATCAAGCGTAATGCCTGATCTTTACTGGTGTTTTAAGCTTCGAGGAGATTTAAAACTTATTATTATCTATTATATTGTTTAGACTTCGGTGAACTACTTCTTTTGTTATCCCTACGCCTGTCATTAAATCTCTTTTGTCCCCTATTGCTAGGATTATTCCTCTTTACACTAATAGGAGGCGCTGAAGATAATACTACATTCGGTTTATCTTTCGGTTCCTTAGTCATCATTTTAAGAGCAGCTGATAGTAAAGTTACCGAATCATATTCATTTAACAAGTTTTGAGCACTACTTTTATACATTTGGCTATCTTCATTTTCAATAATGTCGATTAATTCTTCAATTACGACCTTTTGTAAGCCTGCATAAACTTCACTCATAGTAGGAATAGGTTGACGTCTAATTCTAAGTTTAGTCAGATTTTCTATTAATCTAAGATGACCCATTTCCCGTGATGTAACAAAAGTTAATGCGACACCTTCTTCTCCGGCTCGTCCTGTTCTTCCGATACGGTGTACATAACTCTCAGGATCTTGAGGTATATCAAAGTTATAAATATGTGTAACTCCACTAATATCGAGTCCTCTAGCTGCTACATCAGTAGCTACTAAAATCTCACTAGTTCCCGCCTTGAATGTCCTCATTATCTGATCTCGTCTACTTTGGTTAAGATCTCCATGTATGCCTTCAGCTGAATAACCACGTTTAGAAAGTGCTTCCGCAATCTCATCGACTCTACGCTTAGTACGGCTAAATACGATACACATATCAGGACTTTGTGTATCAAGTAATCTACATAAGACATCTAGCTTTTGGCCTTCATTTAACTCTATATAGTGTTGTTCTATATTTTTAACCGTCAACTGCTTTGGATTAATACTGATTAGCTCTGGTTCATTCATAAATTCTTTAGCTAACCTATGGATATGTTGTGGCATAGTTGCGGAAAATAGTAAACTTTGCCTTTCTGCTGGCATCTGTTTTAATATTTCCTCAATATCCTCACGAAAGCCCATATTAAGCATTTCATCAGCTTCATCTAAGACTATCATGTTAATTTGATTAACCTTTAAAGTTCTACGTCTTAAATGATCCATCAGTCTACCAGGTGTTCCTACAACTATCTGCACACCTCTTTTTAAGCCTCTAATTTGCCTGCCTATATCTTGACCACCATATATAGGCAAAGATTTAACTTGCTTATATTGACCTATACGGTTTAGCTCCTCTGCTACCTGCATAGCTAGTTCACGAGTCGGGGTTATAACTAAGGCCTGTACCGCATTATTGTTCTGATCACACTTTTCTACGAGTGGAATCCCATATGCAGCTGTTTTACCTGTACCAGTCTGAGCCCTCCCGATCAAATCCTTGCCGGTTAAAGCTAATGGAATAGTTCGAGCTTGAATAGGGGTCGTCTCTTCAAACCCCATACTGTTTATTGCTTGGATAGTTTTTTCATCTAAATTTAATTCTTGGAAAGTTCCCAATTATGCATTACTCCTTTTTATTTGTTTATAGATATATATTCTCCTAAAACCTGTTTTTTTAAACAAGAATATCAGCTTTACACACCATTCCTTAGTATAGCCTATTATCAACTTTTATGCACTAAATTTCTTTTTAAAACTGAAAATATATAAAAGCACTCGTCTCATTTTTTAAGAAGATTACAATTATAACTATTATAATCGTATAAAAAATACCCCTCAAAGGAGCTGGCAAAATCTTATGCCAGAGCTGAGTAATTTTATCTTGATTTTTAATAGCTATGTATTCCAGAACATGGGCAAAATATAATCCTAGTATTAATAAGATGTATTTGTATAGTGACGAGTCGACTGCCAAAGGATTAGTAGTCAACATCTTATTAATCATCTGAGTTGCTACAGTAATATCTCCTTGCCTAAAAAATACCCACCCCAAAGCAACTAAAGGAAAGAAAATTGCAATACTGATGAGCTTGCTCCATATATTGTTAGCAAACTTTTTTAAACTCGTCTTATCTAGAAATTTAAGATAAAACTTATGCCCTATTAATAGGGCGCCATGGTACATGCCCCATATAGCGAAATTCCAAGCTGCTCCATGCCATAAACCTGATATAGTCATAGCCATAAACAGGTTAGCATATTGCCTGTTTTCTCCTTTACGTGAACCCCCTAAAGGGATATATATATAATCTCTAATCCAAGTTGAGAGAGTTATATGCCATCTCCTCCAAAACTCCGTAGGATTGCGACTAATATATGGAGTCTTAAAGTTTACAGCTAATTTTATTCCGAAGAGATAGCCTATTCCTAAAGCCATTTCACTATAGGCAGAAAAATCAAAATATATCTGAAAAGTATATACAAATGCTGCTATCCATGCTTCAGGCCCCGTTAGGCTTGCCCCATGCTGAAAAGCCAAATCTGCATATATAGCTAAATTATCTGCTAAAACTACTTTTTTAAATAGTCCTAGTAAGAATAATCCCGCCCCTAACTTTAAATTAGCATCATCTAAGACTATAGTTTTTAACTTTTGAACTTGAGGAATTAAATCTTTCCCCCGCATAATAGGACCTGCAATTAGCTGTCCAAAGAAAGACATAAACACCCAAAATGTTAGCCATGATTTACATACTTCTATTTTCTCTTGATAAACATCGACTAAATAAGCAATCATCTGAAAAGTATAAAAAGAAATCCCAATAGGCAAAATTAGATGAGTTACTAAAGTGTTCTTTATGATTAATTCTATGGCTAATAGCTGTTCTAGAGAGGTAAGTAGCAAAATAGAATATTGAAATAAGATTAGGTTAGCAACATTTATAAGAATAGCAATCCAAATAAATATCTTTTTATATTTACCTTGCAAACCAAAGGATAATAAATAACTTATCGTAATAATTCCCAAAAATAAAATAACCGCCCCCAGCCCTACTACCCCATAAAATAGTAGGTTAGCAAAGCCTAGAGTATATAGACGTAGATTAGGAAATTTATAATAAATTAAGAGGGTTATACCTAAAAACAGTATAAATTCTGGCGTTTGAAAAAGCATTCAATCTAATCTCCCTCATTAATTTTAGCGTAAATAATCTGGACCATCTTCTGGTAGCCCTCTCCAGTTAGATGAACATGATCCGTAAAATACTGGTTGTCAATTTTATTTTGGAAATTAATATAAGTAACTTCTCGCTCCATAAAATAATTATCTATTTGGGCTAAATTATCTTTATAGCCTGGTGCATTAACTTGTTCCGGCATTAACTCCGTGTTCGTTCCACCTATATAAACTAAAGTATCTTTGCCCTTTTGATGTTCAAGTATCTTTTCCAAGAAAAATATCTGGGGATTATTTTTGCTCATATCAAAAGGAGTATCTAGAAAACTATTAAGATACTCTGGTTCTTGAAGCATTTCAGCTAACCCTTCTTTTTCATACCAGGGTCTAAAGTCGCCTAAAGTTTCAGCCTCTTCATTTATAAATGGCAAGTAGCTAAAAGTATTTAGCTTTAATACATCTTTATATTTTAATAAGGCAATCTTGTCCCATAAAATCCTTTTTATAGCCGCTAATATTCCTTTTTCTTCTTTATACCCATTAGCACTTAAGGCTGGATAAATATGATCATAAGCTTCCTTATCTAACCTTTTCAGCTCTTCTTTTAACCAGAATACTGGTGGAGGATCAGGGTTCCTGGCTACAAAACCGGCATAGATAACATTAAAAATCAACTTATCAGTAGCAATTCCTTTTTCATCTAACTTTAATAACATAGTATAAATATCGCCTGTCTGCATAGCTGGCATAGATAAGTTGTAAACCTTAGCTGCTAAAGCACTTTCCTCTTGGGCTTGTTTTTCTAAAAAGTACCCTATCGATTGCGTGCTAGGACCAGGTCCACTAAAACCTACCGAGTCACCTAAAATAATTACATAATCTCCTTCACTAGCTTTTATTTGTCGGCTAATTTTATCTAAGATAAAATCAATGTTTTCGGTATTATCTTTTACTAGGTCATAGTTCATGCGATAATCATAAATGGGATTTAATTGCAAAAATAAAGGTAGAGTAAATTGTATAATTAACATATAAACTACTATATATCTAAAAACCCTCATCAATAATTTTACTCCTCTTATGCCAACTTAAAACTCGCACGAATTAACTGTCCTTGGGAATGGAATAACATCCCTAATGTTGCTTACACCAGTTAAATACATGATAAATCTTTCAAAACCTAAGCCAAAGCCAGCATGTTTAACCCCACCATACTTTCTTAGCTCTAAATACCACCATAATGATTCTCGGTCTATATTCAGTTCATCAATCCTAGTTTCTAACTTAGTATAGCGTTCTTCCCTTTGACTACCCCCGATAAGCTCTCCTACTCCGGGAACTAAGAGATCCATAGCTGCAACTGTTTTGCCATCATCATTTTGGCGCATATAAAAAGCCTTAATATCTTTAGGATAATCGGTTACGAAAACCGGCTTTTCATAGATCTTTTCCGTTAAATAGCGTTCATGTTCAGTTTGTAAGTCACTACCCCATTTGACCGGATAATCAAAATCTTGTCCTGATTCTTCCAACAAACTAACTGCCTTAGTATAAGTTATCCGCACAAATTCTTGTTCAATTATCAGACTTAACCGTTCCTTTAAGCCCTTATCTACGAACTGATTTAGAAAATTCATTTCTTCGAGTGCATTTTCTAAAACATAATTAATAGCATACTTGACCATATCTTCCGCTAAATTCATATCATCTTCTAAATCTGCAAAAGCTATTTCCGGCTCGATCATCCAAAATTCTGCGGCGTGACGAGCTGTATTTGAATTCTCCGCTCGAAAAGTTGGTCCAAAAGTATATACATCTCGAAAAGCTAAGGCAAAGGCTTCCGCTTCTAACTGGCCACTAACTGTAAGGTGTGTACTACGACCGAAAAAATCTTGAGCATAATCTAGTTTTCCTTTTTCATCAACAGGTAGCTCTAAGCCGTCAAAAGTAGTCACCCGAAACATCTCACCTGCCCCTTCCGCATCACTAGCTGTGATGATGGGAGAATGTACATGAACAAAGCCTTTATCTTGGAAAAATTTATGTATAGCATAAGCAGCTATTGAACGAATTCTAAATACTGCTGAAAAAAGATTAGTCCGAGGCCTCAAATGAGCAATATCTCTTAAGAATTCCCGGGTATGTCTTTTAGGTTGAAGAGGGTATTCTTCTGGTGCATCACCTTCTAATATTACTTCTCTAGCTTTAATTTCAAAAGCTTGTTTAGCCTTAGGAGTTTCTATTAAAGTACCCCTGACTGTAACTGCTGCACCTACCCTATATTTAGCTACTTGGTCGAAGTTACCTAAAGAATCCTTTTCATAAACTACTTGCACTGTTTCAAAATGGGTTCCATCATTTAAAGCTATAAAGCCAAAAGATTTTTGATCACGATTACTACGTATCCAACCATTTATCTCCACATCTTGATCAACATATCTCTTCATATCTCGAACTAATTGCCTGACTACAGTTTTATTCAACTTAATCACTCCTCGCATACTATGTTTAGATGTACTTTTATTAAATTTTTAATCTTTTTAAGATTAATTTGCAGTCTTTGCTCTATCTTAGGCGGGGAAAGTTGTTCCACTTCCTTTGCTCTTATTATTCCTTCAATCTCTTTCATTTGCTGTTCTGTCCACATTCTCCAGCCTCTCCAGTCTTTTTCTGGCTCAGTTATCTTTGCTAATTTGATCCAATTATATAAAGTCTGCCTAGATAGCTTAAATTCTTCTAACATTTCTTTGGTAGGTAAGTATGTAGTTTGCAATCCTTCACCTCTATATTAGGCATCTAGGCAACTTTCTGTTTTTACTATTAGATTATATCACTAACCTTAATTCAAATAAAATAGTGGTCCTTAAAAGCAAAATTATTTCCCCCATAATATATCTAACTGCCTCTGCTCTCTATTGTCCCTACTTATGATAGGGCTCATTTTTTATTATCTTAAAACCCCTATATATCTGCTCGACCAATATCAACACTGCCATCTGATGAGGAAAAGTCATAGGAGAAAAAGAAATAAGTTTATCTGCCCTTTTTTTTATTGCTTCACTTACCCCATGTGAACTACCGATGATAAAGTTCAAGCGGGCTTTTCCGGATAAATTAAATCTTTCTAAATCTTGAGCAAAAGCCGGTGAACTTACTTGTTTACCTTTTATATCTAAAAGCACAACTAAATCATCTGGACTAATAGAGTTCAACATTTTTTGCCCCTCTTTAGCTAGTAGGTTTTGAATATCTTTTTCACTCGCTTTAGGACTAAGCTTTTCTTCAAATCCATCTACTAATTCTATATTAGTATAAGGTTTAAGCCTTTTTAGATATTCTTTTACCCCATTAATATAAAATGGTTCCCTTATTTTTCCTACCGAATATATAAAAATTTTCATTAATAAACTCCCTAATTATAATTTGACTTAAAATTTTTACAAAAATAAAGCGTCTCCTGCTAAGAAACGCTAATTGGCACAACTATGAGCGGTGGGGAACATACTCATTCATGCATTACTTACCTAATATAACATGGCTTGTCTTTATTTCTGGTTGGCCTTCTTTATTAGCAGGGATTCTAATATATTCCACATGAATAGCATCCCCTATCTTTCTTAACCCAATTTCTTCTTGAAGTAATAAAGCTGTTTCTACCTCTATACCATCTATTTTAGTAATGATATCATATTTTTTTAGTCCCGCTTTATAAGCCGGCCCACCTCTTATAATATCAACAGCTACCCCACATTCTCTTGGTAAACTGAAAAATTCTGTTTCATCACAAGTAAATTCCCGTATTATCCTTATCCCCATTATTGGACGAATAACTTTACCATTTTCTTTAATACTTTCTACTACTAGTTTAACCTGATTAGAAGGTATGGAAAAACCCATGCCTTCAAAGCCTTCTGCTGCAATTTTTATAGTATTTATTCCTATTAACTCCCCACGTAGATTAACTAATGCTCCCCCACTATTGCCTGGATTAATGGCAGCATCGGTCTGAATTAAGCGAAAAGCAAATCCTTCCTCAGTAGTTAAAATTCGATTTAAACCACTAACTACACCAGCAGTTACCGATCTAGCAAACCTTAATCCTAAAGGATTTCCTATGGCCACAACTTCCTCTCCTACTAGTAATTCATCCGAATCCCCAAACTTTACTGGAGTAACATAATTATCTACTTTAATCTTGATTACTGCTAAATCTGTGCGAGAATCAGTCCCGATAACTTTAGCTTCTTCCTCATTTCCATCTGCTAAAGTTACGATAATCTTATTCGCATCTCTTACTACATGGTTATTAGTAACAATATATCCGCTATTATCAAGAATTACACCAGAACCACTGCTTTCAGTGCTTTTCTGATTAAAGTATTCTAAATCTCTTTGAAGGTTAGTAATACCTACTACAGAAGGGCTCACTTGGGTTGCTACATCACTAATCCGCCCTACTGGCATCAGATTCTCTTCATCTGTAACGATAGGCTTACTATCGGTAAGATGTGGACTTACTAATAAATAACCTCCTAGTCCAATAGCGAAAAACAAAAGGAAAAACCATAATCCCTTGGTGATTTTATATTTCAAAATATTGCCCCCTCATATTTAACTTTTACTCATAAATATTTTGAGCAACTAATGTTTAAGGTATTCTTTAACTTGCAACCTCTAATTGCCTAATATGGAAATTCTGCCATTGACCCTTTTGCTGAAATATTGTATTGTAAAATTATAATTGATTTATTAATTAAATATTGACTCCGAGCAGTAATACCTAAGGCTCTTAACTAGGGTATTCATGCCTGGGCTAATTAAGCCCACAGGGTAACATGGGAAATCATGTTGCCTCCACGAACGGAAAGGAGTTTTTAGGACAACTGTCTTTTTAAGGTAGCCCCCCTGAATTCTTCTAAGGGGAGTTACCTTTTTTTTATTATTACCGGTCTCTGTTTTTTAATATAAAGGAGTGGAAAAATATGGAGCTTATAAAAGTACAAGATGCAGTCGGTTCAGTTTTAATGCATGATATTACCAAGATTATACCGGGTAAATTCAAAGGACGAGCTTTTTCTAAAGGACACATAATAAAAGAAGAAGATATCCCTGAGTTTCTAAAACTTGGTAAAGAGCATGTCTATGTAGGAGAGCTTTCACCAGACAAAGTACATGAACATGATGCGGCTATACGCATAGCCAAAGCTATTTCAGGGGAAGGCCTAACTTCTAACGAACCTATTGAAGGAAAGATTACCTTAAGAGCTGCCCATGATGGTATGTGCTATGTAAATGAAGAGCTGCTTATCCAAATAAACATGATCGATGATATGGCAGTAGCAACTCGTAATCATAAAAGACCTGTAAAAAAGGGCGATTCAATTGCCGCATTAAAAATTATTCCTCTTGCTGTTGATGGAGCTAAGCTTGACTTAGTTGAACAGATAGCTGAGGAAGAAGATATAGTTAGTGTAAAACCTTTCCGTTCTTTTAAAGTCGGGGTTGTAACTACAGGAAATGAGTTATATACAGGACTAACTGAAGAAAAATTTGGCCCAGTTATTAAAAATAAATTAGCAGAATATGGGTGCGAGTTTTTTAAACAAGTTATTGTTCCTGATGATGCGGAAGAAATTAGGCGCGCTATGGAGGAGCTCATTGCTGAGGGGGCAGAGCTTATTCTTTCTACAGGAGGGATGTCTGTCGACCCAGATGATGTTACTCCCACAGCTATTAAAGCAACTGGAGCTGAGATCATCTCTTATGGAGTTCCCGTCTTTCCTGGAGCTATGTTCTTAATAGCATACTTAGGAGATGTGCCTATATTAGGTATACCTGGTGCAGTTTCTTATTTCAGGATAACTGTTTTCGACCTCATTTTCCCCTTAGTGCTTGCGGAACAAAGAATTGAAAAACGTGATCTCGCAAAACTAGGCATGGGTGGTCTATGCCTAAATTGTAAAGTATGTCATTATCCAATTTGTACATTCGGTACTGGAGCTTAGGAGGAAATTTCATGCAAACATTAGTTAAATTAGAACAAGCTCAGCAAATACTTCTAGACTTAGTTACTTCTAGAGAAGAAAAACTAATATCTCTTTTTGAAGCTGCGGGACAAGTTCTGAGTCAAGATATTAAAGCTAATAGGGATATACCACCCTTTGATCGTTCACCACTAGATGGTTATGCTATGAGAGCTGAAGATATCAGTCAAGCAAACTCTTCTAATCCTGTTAAGTTAAGAGTAATTGAGAGAATTGCGGCTGGTTATGTAGCGACTAAAAGCGTATCCCCAGGAACAACTATAGGGGTAATGACTGGTGCGCCTATCCCTGCAGGAGCAGATGTAGTAATTAAGTTTGAAGAAATCGATTTAATCGAAGACCACATTATGGTCAATCAATCACTTAAGTCAAATAGTAACATTATTCCTAGAGGTGAAGATGTTACAAAAGATGAAATTATCGCCCCACGCGGAACTTTAATAACCCCTCCTATATTAGGTCTAATTGCTAGCCAAGGGATAAACCAGGTTCCCGTCTTCCCTAAGCTTAAAGTTGCCATACTGAGCACTGGGGATGAACTGCTAGAACCTGATGAAGAAATGCATCCCGGCAAAATTTATAACAGTAACTTATATACTTTGTATGCACATTGCATCGAACTAGGTATAGAGCCAATTTCGTTAGGTATTGTAGTTGATAATGTATCAGCTATAGCGAAAAGTATCAGGTACGGATTAGAAAATGCAGATATAGTGATTTCTACTGGTGGAGTATCGGTTGGCGATTATGATTTATTCTTTGATGCGATGGAAGATATCGAAGCAAAGACTTTGTTTTGGAAGGTAGATATAAAACCTGGTTCTGCAATGCTTGTCGCCACTAAAGATGATAAACCTATAATTGGACTTTCCGGTAATCCTGCTTCAGCTTTAATTACTTTTGAACTAATTGTAGTACCCCTGCTTAAGAAGATGTTAGGACTGACAAATTATCTACCTCCTCGAACTTCTGCAACTTTAGTAGATGGTTTCGGAAAAGCTAGTCCATTAAGACGCTTCCTAAGAGGAAACCTTTATCACCAGGACGGTTCCAATTATATTAAGCTAACTGGATCACAAACTAATGGAGTCTTAAAATCCCTTATTGATTGTAATGTACTTATTGATGTACCTGCTGGATCTAAAAGCATAACAGCAGGCGAAAAGGTTGAAGCCTACATCATTGACCATAAATCTTAAAAAAAGACTTGAGAGTGAGAGGTATTAGAAAGAAGGGAATTATATGATTGATACTTTAGGTCGTAATATTGATTATTTGCGTATATCCGTCACTGATAGATGTAATTTACGTTGTCGGTACTGTATGCCAGAAGAAGGAATTGAAAATCAGGGACATCACCACATGCTTTCTTTTGAGCAACTTTATCGTATAGTGAAAGTTGCTAATAAGATAGGTATTAATAAAGTAAGATTAACTGGTGGGGAGCCTTTAGTAAGAAAAAATATTGTGCAACTGATCAGAGCTATCTCAGCCCTATCTTCTATTGAAGATATTTCTCTAACTACTAATGGTATATTGTTCCCGGAAATGGCTAATGACCTTAAACAAGCAGGGATAAGTCGAGTAAATATTAGTTTAGATACTCTCGATAAAGAGAAATATAAATATATAACTTTAAAAGGTAATCTAGATCGTGTTTTTCAGGCTATAGAGAAAGCCTTATCTCTAGATATGGACCCGGTTAAAATTAATGTAGTAGTTATGAAAGGTTTTAATGATGATGAAATTTTAGATTTTGCCCGTTTAACTTATGAACTTCCAGTCCATGTTCGTTTTATCGAATTTATGCCTATAGGTGATTTAGATTTTCATACCGAAGATAAAGTTTTAACTATCGGTGCAGTAAAAAGTATAATTGAGGAAACTTATAATCTTGAATATGGTGTAAATATAAAAGGGCATGGACCAGCTAATTATGCTCAAATTGCTGGTGGAAAAGGTTCTCTAGGCTTTATTAGCCCGTTAAGCAATCATTTTTGTAATAAATGTAACCGGATGAGATTAACTGCTGATGGCAAGCTTAGAGGGTGTTTATATAGTCAAGATGAAATCGATTTGCGTTTAGCATTATGTAATGACTGCACTGATGAACAATTGTTAGCCTTATTTAAAAAGGCTATTCTTATGAAACCAGCCCAACACCACATGTTAGATGGATGGGGTAAAAACAATAATCGTAAAATGTATCAAATAGGAGGCTAAACATGAATTTAACTCATCTTAATGATCAAGGTCGTGCCCAGATGGTAGATATTAGCACTAAAGATGATACTCACCGCATAGCTATTGCTCAAGGAATCATACAAATGCAACCCGAAACACTTGCAACAATTAAAACTGGGGGTATTAAAAAAGGGGATGTCTTAAGTATTGCTCAAGTAGCTGGTATTATGGGTGCTAAACAGACTGCACATTTGATTCCTATGTGTCATCCTTTGATGTTAACTGCTATAGATATCAGTTTTAGTTTTGACGAGGAATCTTCTAGTATTATGGCTAAATCTATAGCTAAAACGGATGGTAAAACAGGTATTGAGATGGAGGCTATAATGGCTGTATCGATTGCCCTTACGACTATATACGACATGTGCAAAGCAATCGACAGGTGGATGACCATCTCGGATATAAAACTATTAGAAAAACACGGGGGTAAAAGCGGTCATGTTATGCGACCTACAGATTAGATAATTATATGAACATACAAGGAGGATCAAAGATGAAGGAAAAGGACTTTTCCCGAAAATTATTAACAGAATTTGCTCAAATTGTTAAGGAAAATAACCTTATGAATGAGGAAATTATAGTAACTGCTAGAACATTATCTACTGAGGAAGCGATTGGAAATCCCGAACGTCAGGATTATCCTATTATAAAAGGAAAAGAAAAGCTTATCCAAGCTGATTTTAAAGGCTATAAAGGACAAGCCTTTACCGATATGCCTGGCTCCTTCAAGGGAACTATAGAAGAAATTGTTAACCAAGTACCTGAGAATAACTGGGATCGCGGTATTTTAATTGCTACTATGAACGCTGTTTGTAGATACTTAGATTTAATCGAAGGGACTATTCACTGTCATGATGAAGAACCCGAAGAATGTGCTAGCGCATTGCAAGCTCATATTAGCCAACAGTATGATCAACCTAAAATTGCCCTTATCGGACTACAACCTGCAATTTTGGAGAAACTGGCCGAAAAGTTTAGAATAAGAACTGTGGATTTAGATGAAGATAATATTGGAAAAACTAAACACGGCATACTTATCGAAAGTTTTGAAAATACTCAGGAAGTATTAGATTGGTGTGATCTTATAATTGCTACTGGTAGTACCGCAATCAATAATACTATGGGCGATTATGTAGGACTAAATAAACCAGTAATTTTCTTCGGAACTAGCTGCGCAGGAGCAACTCACTTAATGGACCTAGAAAGATGGTGCTATAAAGGTAGCTAAATATTAATTTATCTATACTCCCTTATTTTAAACAGCCTTTATCTACTATTAGCTTTTTTATATAGCTAATAGTAGATAAAATATGCTAAAGGACTTTTGCTCCTAAACCTTCGAGCTTTTCCTTTATATCCTCATAACCTCTAAATATATGAATAGCATCCTCAATTGTGGTTACACCGTGAGCTGATAAAGCGGATAAAATCAAGGCCGCACCCGCTCTCAAGTCAGTCGCCTTAACTGCGGCACCATAAAGGTGATCTACCCCTTCTACTACTGCAGTATGCCCTTCAACTTTAACTTTAGCTCCCATACGCTTAAGTTCATCCACTATCTGAAAACGATTTTCAAATACATTTTCCACAATAATGCTTGAACCTTTAGCTAAGCATAGTAATGACATCATCTGAGATTGCATGTCAGTAGGAAATCCTGGGTAAGGAAGCGTTTTTATATTAATTGGTGTAATAAATTTGCCAGGACGAACTAATAGACCAGTTTCCTTGTTTTCAATTATAGCACCTGTTTCTTGTAACTTAGCAATTACCGGATTGAGATGTGTAGGTATAACATTTTCTACTAATATCTCACCATTAGTTATTACTGCAGCAATCATAAAAGTGCCTGCCTCTATACGGTCTGGAATAATACTATAATGCCCACCTTTTAATTCTGAAACTCCCTCAATTTTTATAACATCTGTTCCAGCTCCCCTAATTTTAGCTCCCATAGAATTAAGGAAATTAGCCAAATCTACAATTTCAGGTTCCTTGGCAGCATTTTCTATAATAGAAATGCCTGGTGTTTTAGAGGCCATCATTATAATGTTCTCGGTTGCACCTACACTAGGAAAATCTAAATATACACTTGCACCCTTAGGGTTTTTAGCCCGTGCATGAATATAGCCGTGTTCTATCTCCACCTCTGAACCTAGTGCTTGAACACCTTTAATATGCAAATCCATCGGCCTAGATCCTATGTCACATCCACCAGGCAATGATATTACAGCCTCACGCTGGCGACCTAACATAGCACCCAGAAACAGATTAGATGCTCTAAGTAGCTTGGCTAGTTCATAAGGTGTTTTAATTTTCAGGTTTTTTTCAGGTGCGTATATCGATAAACTGCCATCTAGCCGCCAGGTTGTCGTCACACCAATTTCGTTTAATATTTCGGTCATTACTTCTACATCTCGGATACGAGGTAAATTATCTAAAACAACCTCACCATCCGCGAGAATGCTTGCAGCCATTAACGCTAATCCTGCATTTTTGGCTCCACTGACACGTACTTGACCATGTAAAGGGTACCCACCCTCAATTTTCAACGTATTCAGCAAAATCTACACCTCTCGCCTTAATTATTAATTTCTAGATCAGTATAAAAATCATTAACAAATGTATCATAACTTACTACTAAAGCTTTTTCGAGAGCCTTGGACATATTGTTACCCTGACCTAAATTATCTAAAATCAAAAACAAACTTTCTTCTCCATAGTTTTCAACTATATATTCCACCATCTTCAAGGATTGCCAGTAGACTCTTTGTTGGTCTAACTGATCAAATTCCTTTTCTAATTCATTAATATTATAATACTCTATAAGTTTACCATCTGTAAAAGGACTCGCAAATTGGAATCCGGTTATTTTCTTTTCCACATATTGTGCAATACCTTCTGTCCACCATCGATTATAGTTGCCTTTAGTCAAATCATCAACAATTAAATGGGTAAATTCATGTACCATCGGACCTTCTTTGTAAAATTCATTTTCTACATTACCCCTTACCCATTCACTAGGTGACAATATTCGAATAGATCCACCCCAATATACCCCCATAGCTTTTTCATCCTTATCCCAGCCAAAGCTTTTGGCTAAGCTAGCAGTATCTGGGTATATTACAACTGTGGTTTTGTTAACTGGAGTGTAACCAAATAATTCGGTAACTTCTGTGAAACTTTGCTCTGCTGCAGATACAACAGTATTTATATATTCTTCATCTTTTGAAGTATATTTAATAACAAAATTATCTGTTTGAACTTCATTAAAACCTGCAGTCCGAAGATTTATCTCTTGTCCTACCATAACCCGCATTATAGCTTGGTTATTCTTAGCAAAAGCTAATATTATTATTAATATTATTACTAGGATTAGGCTAACTGTCTTAGCCGAACTGATAAACTTTGAACCCAACATCTGATATCACTCCCCTCCGCCACCTATTATACTATTAATAAGTTTGCGAAGGATAAGTAAATAATGGTATTATGCTTTCAGATATTCAGTTACCACGATTCCAGCTAATGCACCATCTCCTACTGCAGTAGCTACTTGACGCCCTTCTTTCAGCCTAATATCCCCTGCCGCAAATATGCCTTTTACTGATGTTTCTAAAGAATCATTAGTAATTATATAGCCATCTTCAGTAGGGATATAATCTCCTACGAATTCTGCTGCTGGAACTAAACCTATACTGACGAAAAGACCTTCAACCCCTAGTTCCTCTTCAGCTCCTGATATGACATCTTGCACCATAACAGCATCCATTATGTTTTTACCTTTGACTTGGCTTATCACCTTGTTTAGTTTAGTTTCAATATTATGTGTCTCTCTTAACTTGTCTATTGCAGTCTGGTTCGCTCTAAATCCTTCTCTTCTATGAATAAGATAAACTTTAGAAGCAATTTCAGATAAATATAGAGCTTCTTTGATGGCTGAATCACCACCGCCGACTACTGCAACTGTAGCATCGTTAAAGAAAGCCCCATCACAAGTAGCACAATAAGAAACCCCTCTACCCGAAAACTCCTCTTCACCAGATACTCCTAATTCTCTTCTTTTTGCTCCTACCGCGATTATTATAGCTCTAGCTTTATATTCATTTCCACTAGATGTCACAACTTTGTGACCTTCCTGTATAGGGACTAAACTAATAACTTCTTCTAATCTAATCTCAGCTCCAAATCTTTCGGCTTGCTTAGTAAAGTTTTCTATAAGCTCAGGGCCACTTATGCCAAAAGGAAATCCCGGATAATTATCTATTAAATCAGTAATAGCAGCATTTCCACCAATAAGTCCAGCCTCGAGGATAAGAGTCTTTAGTTTTGCTCTTCCTGTATAAATAGCTGCACTAAGACCAGCTGGCCCGCTACCTATTATTATAACATCGTACATCAAAATGCTCCTTTCGCATAGCAAAAACCCTGACCCTAGGGTCAGGGTTTTTGATTTGTTTTAACGTAAGTATGATAATGGATTCCTAAATCCTCCATTTACAAGTACTTCAAAATGTAAATGTGGTCCTGTACTTCTGCCTGTTGAACCTACTGTAGCAATGTTTTGTCCCCTGCTGACATTTTGTCCTGTCGAGACATTAATACTATTACAGTGAGCATATCTAGTAACCTGACCATTCCCATGATCTACGATTACGAAATTACCATAGCCCCCTTGCCAACCGGCAAATGTCACCCGCCCAGAATCAACTGCTCGAATAGGAGACCCAGTTCTTGTAGCAATATCTATACCTGTATGTGAAGAACCCCTATATCGATTAGTAATGTTACCTGCTACTGGCCAGTCTAGATTGCCTGGACTAGCACCACGAGATGCTACTGTGACTTGATTACCTTTAACGATAATCTTATCTACTGCTTTTTCCAAAATAGTTTCTTCTTTAATTTCTCTATTTTCTATGTTGCCATTTTTCTTAGTAGCAACATATACTATTTTCTTTTCTCCTTCTTTACCATCTTGCTTAACTTTTATAGCACTAGAAGAACTTCTATCAACTACTACTTTAGTTTCGAAAGGGATTTTTTCAATCTTTTCTCCTTCTACTTTAGCTACAACATTAATAAACGGTTTGTCTTTAGTTAAAATAATTTCTTGTCCTAAAGAAAGATCTTCTTTTTCTAGTTGGTTAGCTTGTACTATTTCATCTACATACATATTGTTTCGACGAGCAATTAACCATAAAGAATCTCCATCTTTAACTGTGTATTTTTCAGGATCCTTACTTCCAGTAGTTATCAAGGTATAAGCATCTTCAGAAGACATTATTTCATTTACCGCGACCATGCTTTCCTGGATTTCTACTTTTTCTTCAAAATCAAGTTCTATAAGCTTTTCGCCTTCGTCAACATCTTCAAAATTTTCTTTTAACTGTTTTAATAATAATTGTGCACTAGTTTTACAGTCTAAACATGCAATGGTTTTATTACCTATTACTATTTTAGCCCCTAAAACTTTGAATTCTACATTTTTACGTAGCTCTTTTTCCAAATCTGCTTTTTTAACTAGAATAGATCTGTTAACTAAACCTTTTTTAAATTCTACTTTACTAGCGACCTCTAAACTGTTAGAACACTTTCTTTCTTCTTGTTTTTTGATTTCACTAATCGTTTCATTAACCAATTTCTGATCTGTTACCGCAAACTTAACTTGTCCATCTACAATAACTGAACACGCTGGTGTTTTGAAAACAAACATTCCTAATAACCCAATTACCAAAACTCCAATGATAATAGGGGAAAACCTTTTGTACTGCATAAAGTAATTAAACATAAAAAAATTCTCCATTTGTTTTTTATTTTGTTTTTATCAATTATTCAGATTCTATCTTTATAGTTAAAAGTCCTGCTTTTTATATGTTTTTGTTACTCTTTAATATTCTATTTGTTTCATAAGGTCGAGAAAAATCGCACCTTCAATCCTTTTCTTGTGCATATTACACGAAATTTCATCAGGCTTTTTAATGTCACCATTTGCTTTAAGGTTATTAACATGGCAACCTCCTCCACAAAAATTACGTGCCCAACAATGCTGACATATTTCTTTTTCGCTTAAAGTATTGTGAGTAAAAATATGTCTAATGTCTTTATCTAAAACAGCTGCACTACTAACATTACCCATAATATATTTATCCTCACCTACAAGCTGATGACACGGATATATATCACCTTCAGGTGTTACTGCTAAATACTCCACTCCTGCACTGCAACCAGTGTGTCTTTTGGCTAAACACGGACCTCTTTGCAAATTAAGGTTATAATGAAAAAAGTGAATTTGTTGCCCTGATTTATGATAATCCAATAAAACATCTGTCAGCTTTTCATACTCCTTGAGCACATGGGGTAAGTCTTCAGTTTTTATAGATTCATCAAGCTCTGGTCCCACCGCTGGCTCTAATGATATAGAGTTAAAACCTAATTCAACCATGTGAACTAAGTCTTGGCTAAAGTTAAGATTATCACGAGTAAAAGTACCCCTGATATAGTAGCTTATTGGATCTTTACTTACCATTTCCTTTATTTTAGGTAAAATCAGTTCATAAGTCCCAGACCCATCATTAAGTACCCGATTCTGATCATTAATTTCTGGTCTTCCATCTAAACTCAAGATTATACTAATTTCTTCTGCTATGATAAAGTCCATAATTTCCTTATTTAATAGCAAACCATTAGTTGTTAAAGTAAAGTTAAACTTTTTGTCTGTTTTAGCTTCTATTTTCCTACCGTATTTTACTAATTCTTTAACTACCTCAAAGTTAAGTAATGGTTCACCACCGAAAAAATCCACTTCTAGATTCTTTATCGTTCCACTTTCTTTAACCAAAAAGTCTAGCGCTTGTTGACCGATAGCATAAGGCATCAGGCTAGGATTCATCCCGAAGTTCCCCTGACTAGCAAAGCAATATTTACATTTCATATTACAAGCATGAGCTACATTCAAGCATAAGGCCTTGGGGGTCATCTGTGATAAATCTACTTTAATATCGTCCGGCTCAGTAAAGAGGGCTCCCTTTTCATAGGCAGTTAATATCTCCACAAACATCGTTTCTATTTCACTTTGTGTATATATATGTTGGCAATCTTCTAATGCTTGATGAAAATCGCCCTTATATTTCATCAATAAACTTATAAATCTAAAAGCTAAGTCATCTACTACATGAATAGCTCCACTATTTACATCTAATAATATATTAAGTTCCTGCCATTTATATAAATGAATATGAGCCTCAAAATCATATCCTGCCCATATATACATGTGCACTCCCCTCCTTATTTCCCGAAATAAGCACTAAAAATACGGCTTCGTCGTATTTTTCCATTTAAAAATATACGAGCCGTTTCTTAATACTATTATAATCCAAAGAACCCAAAAAAGTCTACCCAAAATAAGAAAAAGGGGCAAAGCCCCTTTTATGTATATCTATTAATTTTTGCAAACTTGGTTTCCTACTGTGCAGGAAGTCTTACATGCTGATTGGCAAGATGTAGCACATTCCCTACAGTTAGTATCATTACCTTTCCTAAGGTTAGGTTGAATTATCGTCATTATATGTTTTCCCATACCTACATCCTCCTTCCCTTTAGCTATATAGCATGGGGCATTTGGTTTAGCATATCACCCCACACTGTCTAGGACGAGTATATTTCATTCGCTCCGCTCACGAACTTTTTTTGGAGTACCCACGGGGCACCACTGATTTTGAGTTCGCTCCGCTCACGATTCTATTTTGGAGTACCCACAGGGCACCACTGATTTTGAGTTCGCTCCGCTCACGATTCTATTTTGGAGCGGGAAAAGGGATTCGAACCCTCGACACCCGGCTTGGGAAGCCGGTACTCTACCACTGAGCTACTCCCGCAAATCCATATAAATTTTCATAATAATGGCGAAGCTGAAGGGATTTGAACCCTCGATCTCCGGCGTGACAGGCCGGCATGTTAACCGCTACACCACAGCTCCGCACTTTGCATAAATCATCATAACAAATTTAGGCATAAACTTCAAGGTTTTTTATGTCTACAATTTGCTAATCTATCTTTAATATTATTGTCTAACTAGCAAAAATATGTGGATATGCTTCATGTATATATGTGATAGGAATTACTTCAATTCCTTCTATGTTTTTTACTATATCTATATAATTATCTATCGGTATTAAGACCTTCCTTATTCCCGCTTGCTTAGCCCCATGTATTTTTTCATATAAAGCTCCTACCGGTTTGATCTTCCCTTGGATGGACAACTCTCCGGTAATAGCTACATCTTGATAAATGGGCTTGTTTTGAATAGCACTTAGTAAAGCTAAGTAAATCGCCACTCCAGCTGAAGGACCATCGACATTAGCCCCACCAACAATATTTATATGTAAATCGAAATTCTTTATGTTATGTCCAGTCTCTTTGCGTAATACTGAGGTAGCATTAAATACTGAATCCTTAGTCATAGATCCAGCAGTATCATTAAACCTAATAGCACCTTTACCATCAATCTCGGCAGGAAAGACAATGCTTTCCAACTCTATTAGAGAGCTATGGTATTCAGTAGCCCCTATACCAAAGATTTTACCTGTTTCTATGTTTTTAGAAGCCCGATTAATAATATTAGGAGTAATACGACTATTGCTTAAGGCTTCCCACACATGTTCAGATTTAACTAAGACTTTCTTGTTTTGTATATCTGTTTCATTCAGAGCAAGTGCATATGCATCGACTAACACTTTATTAGCACCCCTGCCATCATTAGTATAACTACTAATGATTTGCCCTACTTCAACATCTATATCTATTTTCAGCTTCCGGGCTGATATATTAACAATTTCTTGTATGTTTTCAGCAGTTAAAGATTTAAAAAATACTTCCATACACCTAGATCTAAATGCAGAATTAATCTCTTTTCTACTTCTAGTTGTCGCACCTATAAGAATAAAATCCGCAGGAACTCCTCTTTCGAAAATCTGTTTAATATATTGTGGAATCTGTTTATCATGAGGATCATAATATGATGATTCAAAATAAACTCTCTTATCTTCCAGCACCTTTAATAATTTGTTTTGCAGAAATGAATCCATATCTCCTATTTCGTCAATAAAAAGTATTCCCCCATGAGCTTCGGAAACTAGCCCTAACTTCGGTTCTGGAATACTGTTTTCTGCTAATTCCTTTTTCGCACCTTGATAAATAGGATCGTGAACCGACCCTAATAATGGATTAGTCGACTCTCTGTGATCCCAACGCAATGTTGTGCCATCGACTTCAATAAATGGTGCTTCATCACCAAAAGGATTCTGTTTCCTGCTTTTAACCATCTCTAATGCTAGTCTAGCACAAGTAGTTTTCCCCACCCCTGGAGGTCCATAAAGTAGAATATGCTGTGGGAAAGGATTGTTCAATTTTGAAATTAATGATTTAATTGCTTCTTCTTGCCCAATAATTTCAGCTAAAGTAGTAGGCCTAAGTAATTCTAATGCCGATTTAGAAAGAGTGGTTCTTTCCATTTTTTCTAAATACCCGAACTTTTTTAAAGTTTGGGCATTTTCAGGGGTACTCTTTTTTTCTTCTAGAACTTGTGCCTTTATTTCCCAGACATATTCATCATGCTTTTCAATTATTTTTTCTTCAATACGATTTTGTAGTTCTTCTTCTACTTCTCTTTTGGCATAATTCTCTGCAACTAGGTTTTCTAAACTAGTTAAAGTCTTAGACATCTCTTTTAGCGGTTCAATTGTAACCATATTCCCTTGTAGTATCCTTTGTAGCGCTAATACCCTTTCATTTGATTTTTCGGAATTCATTAAATCTAAAACATCGAGTTTGCTAGCTCTAAGTATAAATTCATGGGTTCCGTAAAATTCTTCCAACTTTTTATATAAGGACTCTATTCTCCAGTTATGGCTTAAGTTTTTATTATCACAATCACTGGACTCTTTCTTACTCCCTTGCTTTATCAAGTACTGCACAATTTGCCTCCTAGTATCACTCTGATGTAACTAACACTTTAATTTCTGCCTGTACTGAAGGATAAATTCTAATACTTGTGGTGTATAACCCTAGATGTTTTATAGGTTCTTTCAACTCTATTTTCTTTCTATCTATTTTCACATTTAGCTGTTTTTCCAGGTTTTCAGCTATTTCTCTAGAAGTTACAGCCCCAAATAGTTTATCCTCAGATCCCGCTTTACCCTTAACTTCTATTTGTTTTCCATCTATTTTGGCCTTTATACCCTCCGCTTTTTTTAGTTCTCTGTCTTTAATGTTTTGGGTTTTTTCGTTTTCTTCCTGATTCCTCTTTAAGTTAGCTTTAGTAGCCTCTATGGCCATATCCCTAGGAATAAGGTAGTTACGAGCATACCCATCTGCCACTTCCTTAACTTCTCCCTCTTGACCGATATTCTTTACATCTTGCAATAAAATTACTTTCATTAATTTGTCCTCCTATTCATTAATACGCAGTTTTCTATAATCGAGTAATGCATCAAAGAGTCCGAAAATACTTAAAAATATAATTACCGATATAGGGAATATGATGCCCAAAACTATCAAGGGTATGATAATCCACTTAGCCCTACTAGTTTTTTGCTCCCTAAGTTTGAATATTAAAGCAGCTAAGCCAAAATACATCGTTATCGGTACTAATATTGCAATCATATTAGATCCTGCATAATAAATTAAGGACATCTCGCTACGACCGATTAGCCATAGTAAAAGTCCGGCAATCATTACCCATACTAATTGCCAAGGCATAACCTCTTGACTAAAGGGTCTCTTCTTTAGACGTCCAAAATCTCTTTTTAGGCTCACCCAGGAAGCAAAAAGTAGCATGGTAAATGTCACCAGTATAGATTGAAGGTAATAAAATGCAGGAATATGCTTAAGTATTACAGCTGCAAAACTATACATCTTTTCTTCAAAATCAGCTTTAGTAATACCTCGTTTAGCATAAATCTCGAACATCCCTTTAGCCTCAAGATCTTGGATAGACTCACCTATATAACTTTGTGCTTGTTGCTCTAATTGCTCCATCCCTAAATCTGCAGCACCAAAGTATGCAATAAATATAAAGACAGATACGCCTATAACAGATGCAATAATGCCCCATTTTTGCACTTCATAATAACCTTTATTCTCTAGCACTAATAAGCCCATGACTATTCCAGCTAAGCCAAAAAATGATAAGTAGAAGAAAAAGCTACTTACCCCAGCAAGCACATATAATACCACTAAATTAATACTATAAAGTAATATTAACCTTTTCTTATCCAAATACAAGGCACTACCAATCAAGGAAACTCCCCATAAAATAGCTATAAAAAAAGTTAGGCCTGGTAACCTAGTCAGAAGAAAACAACAAACGATTGAAATGGCTACAAAAAAGAAGGTTGGCAAATTGTCACCTCTTTTTATCTTCTATATATTTTAGTAAATCTGATAAATCTCCATACCATTCTTCTAATTCATGAGTATCCTTTATTTGTTTAGCTAACTTCAGCTTTATTTTAGCATCTATATTATAGAAACTAATTCCAACTCTTTTTCCCAATATGTATGAAACCATAATGATTGAGGCCAAGGCATCACTTGTTGCATCAGAACCTGTTTTTAGCAATGATCTAAAGAGAACTGCGACACCATCTATCAACTCCGTTTTCAACCATTCTATAATACGCAGATTTTTAGCAACATCTATTTCACGGAATTTATTCACCTTGCAACCACCCCCACTTATACTTTCGACATTTGGGTTTATTTTCCTTTTCCACTATAAAAATAAGCCCTCACTAGTGAGGGCTTATAATAAACTTTTATTCGGATGTATAAGGTAATAGTGCCATTACTCTAGCTCTATTAACTGCGGTCGTTAAACGTCTCTGATGCTGGGCACAATTACCAGTTATTCTCCTAGGTAAGATTTTCCCTCTTTCTGTTATATATCTACGTAATTTAGGGATTTCCTTATAATCTATATGATCAACTTTGTCAGCACAGAAATTACACTGACGCCGTTTTTTACGTCTATCTCTTTTCAATTTTTCTCCTCCTTATTAAAAAGGTATCTCATCATCATCATCATTTCTATCTACTATATCAATATCTTCAAGGCTTACTTCCCGCCCTAAATCTTTCCACTCATTCTGGTTACTAGTACTGCTAGAAGTTGTTCCAGAACTTGTTCCAGAGCTGGCTCTGTCTAAAAAGCGTACATCGTCAGCAACAACTTCAGTTACCCAACGCCTTTGCCCTTCTTTGTTCTCATAGCTTCTAATTTGCAAACGTCCTTCTACTGCAGCTAATCTACCTTTACCTAGATAATTTGCACAGTTTTCAGCCAAGCCACGCCAAGTTACGATATCAATGAAATCTGCTTCATCTCTATTAAATTTTCGATTTACTGCTAGAGTAAAATTACAAACTGCTGTTCCATTAGGCGTATACTTTAACTCCGGATCCCTTGTAAGTCTGCCAATTAGAATAACTCTGTTTAACAATACACTCTCCCCCTTACCTGAGCAGCCTTATTTATCTTCTTGTCGAATAATTATGTGACGCAGGAATTTATCTGAAAGCTTGATAATTCTATCTAGCTCTTTTACAGTTTCAGGCTCCCCATTAAAATACCACAAGTAATAAATACCTTCCGTATAGTCTTTAATACTATACGCAAGGCGTTTTTTCCCCCAACCTTCAGCTTCACTAACAAACTCTCCACCAAAATCAGTTATAATTTGTTGAAGTCTTTCTTTGCTTTCGTTTATTTCTTCCTCAGCTAAGTCGGGTTTAAATATGAACATTATTTCATATGTGCGCATCGTTACACCTCCTCCCTATGGACTGAACCCATGTTTATGGGAACGGCTCTGGTTAATACCAGAACAGGGACTTCGGTTAATTATAACAAGAATAGTTTCAAGTTACAAGAATTATAAGTTTTTTTATAGCCGATCTTTAATTAATAAGCTAGTAAGTTCTGAAACTGGCTTCTCAATAATATAAATTTCATTAAAAAGAGCTTTTAAGATAGCAGTTTGTTCATTTCTATCATTATTTTTAAATCCTATAATACAAAAATGCTTATTCTTAGCCATAGTTTTAACATTAACTAAGTCTCCTTCAGAAAAAGCTGAACTAGTAACAAGCCTAATTGTCATCTTACCCGCCCCCTTTACCTGAGATCACTTATTGCTATAATATGCGTAAGCAAAATAAAAGGTTAGAAGTTTTACTCAACTACCTTAACCATGCGTTTTTCGAATTCCTGCCTAGGTAACATGACTATTCGATTACAACCCTGACATTTTATTTTAATATCAGCCCCCATCCGAATAATTTCCCAGTTATAACTACCACAGGGATGAGGTTTTTTCATTTTAATAATATTGCCTAAATCAAAAACCTTTCGTTGCAATCAAATCATCCTCCAGATTAATTGTCGACTAATTTAATCGGTGCAAAACCTTCTTTTACAACTCTTCCGACTAAGACACATATAAAGTCGTTCTTACTTAAAATTTCCTTTAATTTTCCCACTTTATCCTCAGGAATTGCAATCAAGAGTCCGCCCGCAGTTTCAGGAGTATATAGTGTTTCTCTTATAGCTGCATCAATTTTAGGAGGGTGTAATATATAAGGGGCTAAATAATCCCGATTAGTATATGCACCTGCAGGGATTAGACCCATTTCTGCATATTTTAGAACACCTTCCATAAAGGGTATATTGTTGGCTAAAAGTTCAATTTCTACTTTACTTTTATAAGCTATTTCAAATAAATGTCCCAAAATCCCAAAGCCGGTAATATCTGTTGCTGCATGTACCCCAATATCATGCATAGATTCTGCTCCATCCTTATTAAGCATGGTCATCCAATTAATAGCTTCTTCATACTCCTGTGGCTTAGCCATACCAGCTTTAATCGCTGTTGTTATTACACCATTACCGATCGGTTTAGTTAAAAACAACAAATCTCCTGCTTGAGCATTAGAATTAGTAATTAACTTATCAGGATGAACTATACCAGTTAAGGATAGCCCATATTTTGGCTCCAGATCATCTACAGTATGGCCGCCAACTAACAAGGCACCCGCTTCCTGTATTTTATTTAATCCTCCCGCCAAAATTTCTTTCAAGATGTTCAAATCCTCACACTCTGGAAAACAAACTAGGTTCATTGCTAATAGCGGTTGACCACCCATGGCATAGACATCATTAATAGCATTCGTAGCCGCAATCTGGCCAAATATATATGGATCATCAACCATAGGGGTAAAAAAATCCATAGTTTGAATTAAAGCTATGTCTTCATTTAACTTGTAAACTCCTGCATCATCCCTAGTATCTATACCTACTAAAAGGTTAGGATGATTAGGCAATTTAAAATCAGCCAATATTTTTTCTAGAGCTCCCGGCCCTATTTTCGAAGCTCACCCAGCAGCCCTTACCATTTGGGTAAGACGAACTTGCCCCATCACTAATCCCACCTTTCATAATTTGTCCTATAAAGAAAAACCTTGCATAAATTCCTTATAGGCCCGGTAGGCCATAAAAATATCTGCTTTACTAGTTACCTCAAAAGGTGAATGCATACTTAAAACTGCCACACCACAATCGATTACTTCCATTCCATACCAGGCCATATATTGTGCTACAGTTCCGCCACCACCAATATCTACTTTTCCTAACTCACCTGTCTGCCAGACTATCTCATGCTTATCAAGTAAATTCCGAATCCCAGCTACAAACTCTGGATTAGCATCATTAGATCCTGACTTCCCACGCGAACCTGTATATTTGGTCAAAACTACTCCATTAGACATAAAACTGCAATTCAATTTATCAAATACTTCTGGGTAATTAGGATCTACCGCAGCATTAACATCTGCTGACAGAGCATTAGAGTTAGCTAAACATTTCCGCACCTTGAAATAGTCTTTTTCCCCCATCTTTTGGGCTAAATCTGCAATTAGGTTTTCTATAAGCAGCGATTGTAAACCTGTATTGCCTGTGCTACCTATTTCCTCTTTGTCGACAAAAAGACAAATAGCGGTAGTGGCAGGCTTTTCTACTTCTAAAATTGCTTTTAAAGATGTATAAGCACATACCCGATCATCTTGTCCATACCCACCGACCATACTCCGATCAAGGCCAACATCGCTAGCTTTGAAGGCAGGAACTAGTTGTAATTCTGCACTAGTAAAATCGTCTTCCAATATGTTATATTTTTCTTTTAAAATCTGAAGAATATAACCTTTTATATGATTCTTTTTTACATCTAGTAAAGGACGACCTCCTACTAAAACATTCAGATCTTCACCTTCTATTACCTCTGAAGCCTTTTTCGCCATCTGGTTTTTAGCTAAATGTGGCAATAAGTCGGATATAGTCAGGACTAAATCATCCTGTTCTTCTCCTATTTTTATGTTGATTTTCTCGCCTGTTTTTTTAATTACTACCCCATGTAGTGCTAAGGGAATAGTTACCCATTGGTACTTCTTTATTCCACCATAATAATGAGTTTTAAATAGTGCTTGCCCATCTGCTTCATATAGTGGATTAGCTTTCAAATCAATGCGAGGTGAATCAATATGGGAGGCAATAATATTAGCTCCTGCTTCAATAGGCTTTTCACCTATAACGATTAAGGCACAAACTTTATCTTTTAATTTATAGATTAGCTTTTGCCCTGGCTTAACAGTGCTTAGTTCATCTAGATTCTTAAAACCCTTATTACTGGCCACATCTACTATATATTCAACTACTTCTCGCTCTATTTTAGCTTGATTTAAAAATTCGACATATCCTTTACTAAATTCATAAGCTAAGTCAATCTGTGAACTATCCATCTTACACCATGTGTTTTTATCCCTTATTTCATTATCCAAATTTATCTCTCCTTCTTTTTTTAATGCGCTTATTTTCCCCTGACAAGTCTAGTACTATGTAATCAATAGAGCCTTAATATAGACAAAGCTATCTAATAATAGACTGGCTAGCAAAGATTCTTCTATTAAATCATGGATAAGTATAGCTCCGTTTAAACCTATTTGAGCAGCAAGTTCTATCGCCGGAAAAGTTAGCCCTATAATAACTATCAGTATAAATATATTTTTAAAAGGCACAATAACCATGCCTAATAATCGATTAATCCATGATAATCCTACCCAAGAGAAAATACCTTGTAGCAGACGAGATAATAGGTTTAACAATAATAGAACTAGAAAAAATATTACAAAAAAGCTTATTATGGTCACGATTAAGTTAGTTAGAGTTTCCGTAGCATCCTGAAACTTTATAAATTCGACTAGTATTCCTTTGCTATATAAGGGTGTTTCAATCGAAAGTGTAGTTGGAGGAAACTTTTCCTGGATTATTTTCCTTATATGACTAGCTAGGTTAAAGTGTTTGTTTAGATAAACAGCACAATCTTCATATTTCACCAGCCCAATAATTACAGCCAAAAGAGTATTTACCATACTTGTAATAGTATTAATAAAACCTCGTTTGAACCCGATTATAATACTTAATATTATAATTATCAAGATAAGGTAATCAAAAAGGTAAAATTGCATTAAATCTCCATAAGTAACTTTTGTTATCAATTATAACATAGTAAAATTTGCTAGCGGCCAAATTATAACAGAAATCATTAGGTATCCTTGCCTAATGAAATGATATCCAATAAAATCTTCTTGAAATTAGCTGCTCTTATTGTATATCATTGATAATGAATTATAAGTTATATATATTAAAGGAGTCTTAATGGATATTATACAAAACTTCAGTAATGTTGCCATGGTTAGTAACTATTTGACGAACTCTGGTTTTTTAGGACCTGCCACAGCTTTTTTTCTTTTTGTTATCCAAGCAGCACTACCAGTTTTTCCGTATATAATATTAGCTTCGGTAGGTGGTATGCTATTCGGTTTTAAAGCCGGGGTTTTAATATCTTGGTCAGGTGCCTTAGCAGGTGCAAGTCTAGCATATTGGTTTTTCCGTTTATCGGGATCAGAATGGATAGCAATACAGTTAAAAAAGAGATTTAATTACGAAATACAAGAAGTAAACGAAGAATTAGCTTTCTGGAGTATAATTATGGCTCGGATAGTTCCTGTAATTCCTACTCCCTTAATTAATGTAGTAGCCGCACTTGGTGGAGTTTCTTTTAGAAATTTCTTCTTATCTTCTGCTATAGGTAAGATACCATCTGCAGTATTATATACTGGATTAGGTGTGGCTCTTTTTAGTAAGCAAGATATTAAAATAACCTTGATCATTATTGGAGCAATTTTGGCTTTAATAATATTGGGAAGATGTTTAACTAAAGGGAAAAATACTATTTTTTCTCAGAAAAATGATTAGCTTTGCAATATTTCCCGGGAAATAATCTATTTAGGTCTAAAACCGAAGTCGAATCCTGCACTTTAGTAGAAAAATGTGGATTGTCATCCTGAAAGAAACGAAGGATCTTTCCCTTTGCAGATCATAATAGGGGGGGAAGATCCTTCACTTCGTTTAGGATGACAAAAATAGCAATGCATATTATTTATAAACTACTACATAAAAAAAGAGAAGATGTCAGATATTAATCTCCGACATCTTTTTTTTACGGCAAAGTTCACTGCCTATCCATGTATATCAAGAAATCTGTTTATTTTACTCCTCTTTTTTACATGTTATGGAAACGCTTTTATACTGGTCAATCCTGCGAATCGGGATGTGTGAGGAAGAACACCCTTGATTCAGCCTTTAAAACTGGCTGCTCATCTTCGCACATGATGGTCAGTTTCTTTTTGTCATCGATGGTGAACAAGGGAATCTTTTTTTCTCCTACCCTTTTGTTGAAGCTTCTACAGTCAGTTTCTTCTAGCAGCGTCACTTCGGAGATGACGGCACCGGTATCAATCAATTTTTCAAGGTAATCGTAGTTGGCATATTGATTGAACAGCATTCTTCCCCGCAGATATACCGGCACTTCATAATGAGATCTTAAAGGTAGCTGGTACAAATTATCCTTACCCATCAAATCCATGAAATTGAGGGCCGCTAGGGAGTTGACTTCATCATTGGAAGTTAAAGCTAGCAGTCTTCCCAGGCTGTTGATGTCCATCCTGTCCTCAATATCTGCTGATAATATGTTCCCTCGTATAGCATTGATACCACTATCCCGTGCGCGTTTGACATTGCTGGGATTGGTGTCGACCATGGTGACCTGAAATCCCTCTTTCTGCAGAGCTATCGCTATCATCTGAGCCCAGTGATGGGCACCCAAGATCAATATCCCCTGAGGAGAAGACTGCGCTAACCCCAGCTTTTTAGCCAAAGGCATGGAGATAATACTGTAAAACAAAACCGTGCCAATCACCACCATAAAAGTGATAGTGACTAAATTTTCCGCCTGTATCATGTATTGTTCCTGCAGCCGCAGAGCAAAGAGCGATGTAACCGCTACTGCCACGACTCCGCGAGGGGCAATGAAGGCCAGGAATGTCTTTTCCTGCCATTTCAAAGTGCTACCGATGGTGGAAATTAAAACCGACAATGGTCGGGCGATAAAGATCAAAACTGCCAGAAACAGTAATTCCGACATTCCAATGCTGAATAGATCATCCAGTTGCAAACGAGCAGTCAATATGATAAATACTCCCGCCAATACCAAACTGCCAAGAGTTTCTTTGAACTCCACGATTTTTTTGATGTTAGCTTTTTGCTGGTTGGCCAGAACGATACCCATGACCGTAGCCGCTAGCAACCCAGCTTCCGCCTGCAGCATATTGGCTAAAACAAAAACAACCATCAGCATCATAAGTGTAACAGGACTTTGCAGGTGTTCAGGGATTTTGCGGTTCTGCAAGAGAAGAATAATGATATACCCACCTATAAAGCCGAGGGAAGCACCAGTCAAAAGTGCCTGTAAAAAGTTAAGACTAGCATGTAGCAAACTTGTGCTCAGATCGATGGAAAAGACCGCCTGGAAGACTAAAACCGCCAACAGTGCACCCACCGGATCGATAAGAATCCCTTCCCACTTGAGCAGAACCCCAGCTTTTCCTGCCGGCCGGACATGCCTCAGTAAAGGGATAATAACGGTAGGTCCAGTTACGACGAGCAAGGCTCCTAGCAATAAGGCTATGCGAATCTCCATTCCTAGTATATAATAAGCCGCAAGACTAGTCACCGCCCAGGTCACAAGTACTCCGACACTGATTAAGCGATTCAATGTTCTGCCAATAGTACGCAGTTCTTTGAACTTCAGGCCTAGACCACCTTCAAAAAGAATCAGGGCTACCGAGAGCGAAACTAGTGGTAAGAGGAGATTTCCAAACAACTGGTCTGGCTGAATAATTTTTAAAACTGGGCCGGCCAGGATACCGAAAAATATGAACAGAATCACGCTGGATATCCTGAATCTCCAGGCCAACCACAGGGAAGCGATTCCCAAGACGATAATGCTTACCAAACTTAATAAAATATATTCGTTCATGCCAAACCTCGCTTTATCTATTACTAAAGGTCAGCTGTTCCACCTAGTATTATTGGTCTAATGCTGCCCAAACCTTACTTTATTTATTACTAAACGAATATATCATATATAATAGCCTCTTTTCAATAAAAAATGGCGTATTCGCTCTACGCAAATAGTTTTGCTAGATTAATTATAAGTATTGCGGTTTAGCTACTCTTGATTTTGATTGATTTGTGTTCGCCGGAAGATATCATATCATCTATCTCCCCCATGTTAGAACATGTATATTCAGTCCTAGGCATGGCATTTAACTAGGCAGTTAAAAACGAACTTGAGATTAGAAATGTATGTGATTATGTTGATTCACCAACAGAAAAATAGAAATGCTCTCCCAACTATATTTGTCCGGGAGAGTATTTTAAAAAACGACCATAAACTATTATTTAACCGTTGCAAATTATTGAACTACCGACTATATAATGGCGGAAGCGTGTGCGAATCGAACACACCAACGATAGGATCACTACCGCTCGACTGGATTTGAAGTCCAGGCGGCCCACCAGGACCGATCCGCCTCCTTAATACATGTGCATGGAAATTATATATTGATAGTCTAAGATTGTCAAATATGCTAATATCCTCTTTTCAGCTACGAACACATTTATGCATAATCTTTAACTATTACAGATTCTATATCATATCCTTTGTTTTTAAATTCTTGGGTAAGTGGAGCATAATTTATTTCTTCTATTCTGATAGTTATCTTATGGCGCTCTTTTTTCTTGTCATAATAAGCTACGATATTAAGAATATTAATATTTTTATCAGAGATTAAGTTTATAATCTCCGCTAAAATACCAGGCTTATCTTCTGTAAATAAGTCTATTCGGGTATGAGTTTCATAAACTCCTAAAATTTCAATTAAAGATTCAAATAAGTCTGTCTCAGTTATAATCCCGACTAATTTTCCATCTTCGATTACAGGTAATCCACTTACTTTGTTGATTATCATTAATTTGGCAGCTGTCTCTATATAAGTTTCCGGGGAAACAATTATAGTTTTTTGTTTTTTTGGAATTATATCTTTTATCTTTGTTTTAGCTAATAAATAGTTTAATTCATGAATGCTTAATGATGTAGCAGATGATGGGGAAGCTTGGTTTAAATCGGTCAAAGTTATTATCCCCACAAGTTTGCCTTTATCCATTACTGGCAATCTTCTTATATCATTGTCTTTCATTAATCTAAATGCTTCTGTGATACTAGTTTCCATTTCAACATAAATAACTTTAGTAGCCATCCTATCTTTTACTTTCATGATATTCCTCCTACCTTAACTAACCACCTAAGTATGCTTTTTTAACATCATCACTATGCATCAGTTCTTGGGCAGTGCCTTCTAAGACAATCTCACCCGTTTCAATAACATAACCTTTGTCAGCAATAGAAAGTGCCATACGAGCATTTTGCTCAACCAAAAGAATAGTTGTACCTTTTTCGTTTATATCTTTTATAATTTCAAATATTTCTTTTACTAAAAGAGGTGCAAGTCCCATAGATGGTTCATCCATCAGCAATAACTGAGGTTTAGCCATAAGGGCCCGACCAATAGCTAACATCTGTTGCTCCCCACCTGATAAAGTGCCAGCCAATTGTCTTTTTCGCTCCTCCAAACGGGGAAAACGAGTAAATAAGTTTTCTAAGTCATCATGAATTCCCTTTTTATCTTTTCGTAAATAAGCACCCATTTCAAGATTTTCTAATACTGACATAGTTGAAAATACCCGGCGTCCTTCTGGTACTTGGGAGATACCCATAGCTACAATTTTTTCCGGAGGCACTTTGTTTAGTTCTTTTCCCTTAAATTTCACCATTCCGGTTTTAGGTCTTAATAACCCAGAAATAGTCTTAAGGGTAGTCGTTTTACCTGCTCCATTCGCCCCAATAAGTGTTACGATTTTTCCCTGTTCAACACTTATAGACACTTTTTTTAAAGCATGTATTGCTCCATAATAAACTTCTATATCGTTAACCTTAAGCACTATTCTACATCCTCCCCCAGATACGCCTCGATAACGCGTTTATTGTTTCTTATTTCTTCTGGTTTACCTTCGGCTATAAGTTGGCCATAATCTAAGACATATATCCTTTCACAAACCCCCATTACTAAAGACATATCATGCTCTATTAAAAGAACTGATAATTTAAACTCTTCTTTTAAACGCCTAATTAAATTCATTAAATCTTGGGTTTCATTAGCGTTCATTCCTGCTGCAGGTTCATCTAGGATTAATAAAGTAGGGCTTGTTGCTAATGCCCTAGCAACTTCCAACCTTCTTTGTTCCCCATAGGGCAAACTAGAGGCAAGCTCTTCTTTTTTATCTTTCAAGTTAAACAGCTCCAGAATTTCCATAGCCTTATTTTCAATTTCTTGTTCACCTTTATAAAAGCCAGGTAAGCGTAAAATTGCTGAAAATAAACTATATGACACATCTTTATGCAAAGCTATTTTGACATTTTCTAATACTGATAAATCGTTAAACAACCTTATGTTCTGAAAAGTCCTAGCAATACCTTTTTTACATATTGTATATGGTGGTAGACCAGTTATCTCTTCTTCATTAAATAAAATATCACCTGAATCTGGCTTATACACCCCAGTAATTAAATTAAACAAAGTAGTCTTACCAGCACCATTCGGGCCAATTAAGCCAATTAATTCATCTTCACCTAATCTAATATCAACATTTAGAACTGCACTTAAACCACCAAATGATTTACATAACTTATCTATTTGTAGTAGAGTCATTTTCTTCCACTCCATATCCTGCCAAAAGTTTTCATTGTTATTTCCTTGTTACCCATTAAACCTTGTGGACGATATATCATAACGATGATTAGAATCAAGGCATAGATAATCATTCTAACTGCTGGGTATGCTTGTAATGCTGCTGTTAGTACAGTAATAAAGACTGCCGCAATTATAGCCCCGGTTGTACTTCCTAATCCTCCTAAAACGACCATGACCAGAATGTCAAAAGACTTAAGGAAATTGAATGTCTCTGGTTTAATAATATAAAAATAGTGACCGTAAAGACCCCCAGCTAATCCGGCAAACATAGCACCTACTACAAATGCTAATACTTTGTAGTTAGTAGTATTTACACCCATTACCTCGGATGCAATCTCATCTTCTCGTATAGAAATAATTGCCCTGCCATAACTAGAGTTAATTATATTTTGTATAACTACTATGGTTAATACAACTGATCCAAAAAGCCATGCCCAATTAGTCATCTTTGCTATGCCTGATATTCCAGCTGGGCCACCTACATAATCTATGTTTTGTAAAAGTACTCTAATTATTTCACCAAAACCTAAAGTAGCTATAGCTAAGTAATCACCTTTTAGCCTTAATGTAGGAACACCTATTATAAAACCGGCAATAGCGGCACCTAAACAACCACCTAATAAACCTACTATAAATGGCAGTTCATAATAATTAGTAAGTACTACTGATACATATGCACCCACCGCCATAAATCCTGCATGTCCTAGTGATAATTGTCCAGTAAATCCATTAATAAGGCTCAAGCTTACAGCTAAGATTACATTAATACACATAGAAGTTAAGCTTATCTCATAGAATCTGCTTACCGATCCAGAAGCAATTAAATACTGAACAATCGTAAAAATAAGAACTAAAACTAATACCCGCATTATAAATTGACTAATCTTGTTGTTAAATATTTTCATAAGCAAATCACCTACACTTTTTCGCCGGTATTTTTACCAAATAGACCGGTAGGCTTAATAATTAATATTAGTATTAAAACTCCAAAAGCTACGGCATCTCTATATAAGCTGTTTCCATAGCCACTAACTAGGGTTTCTAAAATCCCCATTAAAAAGCCACCTACCATTGCACCAGGAACAATACCTATTCCTCCTAGTACTGCTGCCACAAAAGCTTTTAAGCCTGGGATAATCCCCATCAGTGGATTTATTGTATTATAATAGATTCCCACCATAACTCCAGCTGCTGCTGCCAAAGCTGATCCAATTGCAAAAGTAATTGAAATGGTGCGATCTACACTAATTCCCATCAGAACAGCTGCATCTCTATCCAGAGATACTGCTCGCATAGCTTTTCCAGTTTTAGTACGCCTAATAATATATTGGAGAATAATCATTAAAATAATGGCTGATATAAAAATAAATATGTCCTTATTGGAAATAGAAAGTCCCCAAACAACATAATCTTGCGTAACAAAAGCCGTTGCTGGGAATATCCTTTGTTGAGGAGTAAGAAAAAATATAGTAGTGTACTGTAAAAGCAAAGAGACCCCTATGGCCGTAATTAAAGCTGCTATTCGTGTAGCAGATCGCAAAGGTCTATAGGCT
Organism: Syntrophomonadaceae bacterium; assembly: GCA_035647815.1. Taxonomy (GTDB): domain Bacteria; phylum Bacillota; class Syntrophomonadia; order Syntrophomonadales; family Syntrophomonadaceae; genus JAAYRQ01. Next base: position 43,789 of record DASRMR010000007.1, on the reverse strand, counting down.
ATTTTTTCAATTATTACCCCGAAAATAGCACAAGCTATCATCGCAAACAGCATTGCTACTATTATATGAGTTCCTAAAATACTTATAGAGAAGAACCCTACATAAGCCCCAACCATCATAATTTCACCATGGGCAAAATTTATAAGTTTTATAATTCCATATACCATGGTGTACCCTAAAGCAATTAGTGCATATATCGCCCCTAAGGATAAACCATTTATAAGCTGCTGCGTTAATTCGAGCAATACTGCCACATCCTTCTAAAGATTGTAAAAGGAGAGGCAACCTCTCCTTTTACCCTACTATACTACGGTTGAATCCTAGTATTCATTACTTGTTTACCATCTATATGTTCAAGTATAACAACACCCTTAACCGGGTTATGTTTGTCGTCAATTCTCATAGTACCAGTTACACCCTCAAAATCTGTTACTACAGCTAATGCTTCAGTAATTTTTTGTGGATCTGCTTCACCTGCATCTGTAATCGCTTGTGCTAGAAGATACACGGAGTCATAAGCAAGAGCCGCAAATGCGTCAGGGTCTTTATTGTATTTGGCTTTATAAGCTTCTACAAATTCTACAACTTTTGGGCTTTCGTCTTGAACTGAATAGTGATTGGTGAAATATGTTTTATTCAAGTTGTCAGCACCAACAACACCAACTAAGTCAGGAGAATCCCATCCATCTGGTCCGCCAATAGGCACATTAATACCAAGTTCACGAGCTTGCTTAATTAATGGAGCCACTTCTTCATAATAACCAGGAACATATATAAAATCGGGATTCATACCCCTAATTTTAGTCAAAGTTGCCCGGAAATCACGATCACCTTTTACAAAGCCTTCTTCAGCTATTATTTTTCCGCCTTTTTCAATAAAGGCCTCTTTAAAGTAATCAGCTAAACCCTTACCATAATCAGATGAGGCATCCTTAAATATTACTACGTTTTTTACCTCTAAGTTATCTGTTGCAAATGCTGCCATTATAGTACCTTGATAGGAGTCGCTATAACATACTCTAAAAATATAATCTCTGACTTTGTTTGTTTTCTCGTCAAATGTAATTGGATCAGCTGTAGCAGCCGGTGCAATTAGTGGAACTTGACTTTCCATCATTACGGGAGTACTTCCTGCTACATTACCACTAGTTAGTGGTCCAATTTGTGCTACAATGCCTTCATCAATTAGTGAGGCACTAACACTCATCGCTTCATCAGGAAGAGACTTACAGTCTCTAACTACAGCTTCTAATTGTTGGCCTAAAACCCCACCACTAGCATTAATTGTTTCGATAGCTAACATGGCACCATCTCTAGCATTTGTCCCATAACTAGCAACATTACCAGATAGTTCACTATTAATACCTATCTTAATAGTCCCATCAGTTTTACTACCTTCCTGTCCTGGGTCTTTTTCCGCGTTCCCCCCACACCCTACAAGGATACTAAGCATGAACATCGTTAAAACGACTACCGATACCTTCCTACTTAACCTCATTAAACAACCTCCTTTTTTTTGTTTATAATATCATGCCTTACGAACATGAATTTTAAATACTAATTAGATACGATTCTTGACTAACAATCTCTGTCTTACATCTTTACCCGAATATCTCCGATTCTCTTAGTAAAACGAATCTGATCATAATACTCCAACAAAGGCAGAGCATATTTACGAGTAGTTTTAAACATGTCTCTGGTTGTAGCTAAAGTAAGTTCTCTCTCTTTAGAAAAATACTCTATAAGAACATTTTTTCCTTCTTCTATAGCACTTTTAGTAAAAAATATGTCTTGACTAAGCTTAACAATAATATCCTCAGAGATTAAATGAGATATTATTTCCGAGAAATCATCATCACTAACTACCAGCTTTTCTTTTATTTCAGTTAAAGCTGGTGGAGTGAAAGGAGTAGCCCCTAATTGATTTACAATAGTTTTAATAACCTTCCTTTGGGGTTCACTCGGTATGGGTTTATGTTCTGCTAAGCTAAGCAGATTATTACGGCTCACAATTGTAGCATTATTTTCAAAATGCTTGAGAATATAGTTAAAAGATTTTCTGTTAATAGTAGCAAAAAACCTACTACGCATATCTTCTTTAGGATAACCTGTCCTCAATGGGTACTTATCATGATAACTTTTTAGAGTCTGAATTATTGTATCATTAATTAGATCTAATCCAAAGGTGCTAATAAACTCTTCTTTTGTGATTTCAACTACTTTTTCAGTTTTCCTTAAGTTTTCTAACTCATCTTTAACTAGCTCAGTTGTATTGCCAGTACGTTTAGTTAGCTCTTCCATATGGAACACTTGGTATGGATTAGATTCCATTTCATGAGTTAATACCTCAGCTAAAGAACCTTCTTCTTTCATCGCTAATTGTTCTAATACCTCATCGCGAAATCTTTTTTGCTTAGGGGCATTAGAATCTATAATAGTGCCACCACCTATAGTAGTTACAGGTGAGTAGTATCTAACAACAAATGGGTCACCTTTATAACAGACTATTGGTTTTTCTAATACTATTTGCACATAAGCTTCATCACCTGCAACTAGCTCATCACGGTCTAATAAGATTATTCTACCTAAGGCTTCATCTGTACCTAGATGAAATCTGATTCTATTCCAATTACTAATAACCCTGCTAGTTGAGTTAATTAAACGAAATTTAGCATCTACCCGATAAGTTGCATGCAAAAAACCAGGTGTTGCTAGCCAATCCCCCCTATTTATCTCTGATAATTCAATACCTTGTAAATTAACTGCTACTCTCCGTCCTGCATGAGCTGTTGATACTTTATCATTATGTACCTGAAGTGTTCTAATCTTAACTTCCTTTTCAGCTGGCATCAATTGAAGAATGTCACCTACACTAAACTGCCCAGACCATAATGTCCCCGTAACTACAGTGCCAAATCCAGCGACAGTAAATTTCCTGTCGATAGGCATTCTAGCATGTCCAAAGGCCGGTTTTTCAGGGATATCCAAGGTTAACTCTTCTATAAGGTTAATAAGTTCATCTATATTTTGTTTTTTTACAGCCGAAACGCTTATAACCGGTGCATCCTTGAGGATTGTCTTAGCCATATATTCCTTTATTTCTTCTTCCATTAACATCAGCCATTCTTCATCAACTAAATCCTTTTTAGTTATAACTATCACACCATTGTCTATCCCTAATAACTCAATAATATCTATATGTTCACGAGTCTGAGGCATTATTCCTTCATCCGCGGCTATAGTTAATATTACTAAATCTATACCAAATGCGCCTGCTAACATATGTTTAATAAACTTCTCGTGTCCTGGCATATCTACAATAGCCGAATTTTGTCCACTTGGTAAAACAAATGGAGCAAATCCTAATTCAATAGAAATACCCCTCTGTTGTTCTTCTTTTAGACGATCTGTCTCTATACCGGTTAATGCTTTTACTAGCGTAGTCTTACCATGATCAATATGCCCTGCTGTCCCTATAACGATTCTTTTCATTAAACCATCCCTTCATTATTCATGACGAACAATAATGTTTAGACTAATACCTTACTGATTAGAACAGGTATTTGTTCGATATCCCCTTCCACTAATGTTCTTACGCTAATAAGTATGCTATCTGCTTGTACTCTAGTTACTAGTGCCGGTTTATTACATCTTAGACATTTAGTAATATCAGCTAAGTTGCGCTCGTGAAACTTGATTTCTACTCCATATCCGGGAATGTGGTAGGTTGGATATGCTCCCCCACCCACCATATCTGCTACTGAGACTAGCTTGATTTGACTAATATTAGGGTTTTCCGCCAATTCAGTTTCGAGTCTATGTAAAAGCTCCTGAGCTCGACTATGTATTTCTTCAACCTTCATCGTCAGCATCGCCAATATAGGAATGTTTTTTTCTGGTCTCCCACTCCTATATTCCATTAAAGTTCCTTCTAATGCTGCAATAGTTAGTTTGTCTACCCTCAATGCCCTAGTTAACTGGTTTTTCTTCATAAGATCTATATATTCCTTTTTCCCCACGATAATACCTGCTTGCGGTCCTCCTAAAAGCTTATCACCACTAAATGTAACAATATCTACCCCTGAGGCAATACATTCCTGTACAGTAGGTTCATCTTTTAAACCTTCCCTATTAAGATCATATAATACGCCACTACCCAAGTCGTGCATAACTGGTAAGTTATTAGCTCGACCTAACCGAACTAAATCTTCTAACTCCACTTCTTCTGCAAAGCCGACAATCTTGTAATTCGAAGTATGAGCACTAAAGAGCAAGGCAATTTCATCTGTTATAGCTTGCTCAAAATCTTCAACATAAGTTTTATTAGTTGTTCCTACTTCTACTAAATAAGCACCGCTCAATTTCATCACTTCGGGAATTCTAAAGGAGCCACCTATCTCTATTAATTGCCCACGAGAAACTATTACCCCCCTATCTAGGGCAATAGTGTTGAGTCCTAACATTACAGCTGCAGCATTATTATTTACTACTAAAGCTGCCTCGGCACCTGTTAGTTCCACTAACAGCTTTTCCAAATGAGTATAACGTAGGCCCCGTTTTCCTTCGATTAAATCTAACTCCAAATTGCTATAATTAGTAGCCATTTCTACCATATGATAAATGGCTCGATTACCTAATGGAGCTCGTCCCATATTAGTATGTAAAACAACTCCTGTACCATTAATAACTTTCTCTAAAGTACCTTCATTTTTAATTCTAGTTAAATTACTTATCTTTTCTAAAAGTAGATTTGTTATTGCTAATCTACTTAAGCTTGATGGTTTATCCATCAATTCTTGGCGTTGTTCTTCAATTGACTCCCGTATTAAGCCAAGTATAAAATCTCTATTATATTTTTCTATATATTCTTTTATCAATCCTTGTGCCAGCATCTCATCTACTGAAGGAATATTCTGCAAGCTATTCATCTAGCCCTCCCACTTTTATTTTTCTAATTTGATTATATTATAGTATAATTCCCCAAGTAAGTCTTTTATAGCCTTATATGCTACACCACAAACGATAACAAATCCCAATATACCGAACAATGGATATACCTTCCCGACTAATACGGAAAAATCCTGGGTGGAAAGAGGAATTGCCAATGTTAAGCTGATTAACAAACAACTGCGAAAATTTAATCCTACAAACTTGGCCATCCTTTGAGAAAATCCATATGTGTTAGCTAGTGCTGTAGTTAAAATCCCCAACCATAGTACTAGAGTATATACATGCTTAGCAGTTATCGAAATGTTTCCTGCTATAAAAAGCATCGGAACCTCGTAGTGTAGAATACTAGGCAGAAACTTACTCATGGCCATATAACTTATATAAACTAAAAGACCTAATATTAACCCTCCCCAAAAACCTCCAGCTACTCCGCTTCTTTTGTTAGTTAGGGGCTGGTATTCACTTAAAATCACCATAGCTAAAGCAAAATTGTATGATACATATAAAACACTGGATATGCCCCAAAATCTAACCTCATTCAGGGATAAAGATGCTGTGTATGTTTCTAAAGCAGAACTTTGTACAAAAAACATTACATAACTAGCAATAACAAGAAGTAATATTAATTTAATGGGAACTAATATCTTATAAGAAAACATTAACCCCTTTTTACCAGTAATGAGAAATAGACCTATAAGGCTATATGCAAAAATAATTCCTACACTTTTCGGTAGAAATAAATGCTCCTGAAAAACTGCTCCACTAGCTGATAACATCGTGCTTATCCCTAAAAAAAGAAAGAGCGTCATAAAGAAATCGATAACCGGCGCTATTTTAGAGCCAAATAAAACTAATAGTATACCTTGGTAATTAGAAACTCTATGATGGTGGGCTAAATATAATAACAGCCCTCCTAAAGAGGCAAATAAAATAGCAGCTATTATACTTCCCTTTAGCCCATAGAGACCATAGGCGACAAAGAATTGTATTATTTCCTGTCCAGAGGCAAACCCCGCTCCGATAACAGCGCCAATATAAGCTACTACTATTACCCACCGCTGCCTGATTCTAATCTACCCCCCTATTTTTAGCCTATTTAATAAATATTCATTTACTCATACAAATACAGCATAAAAATATTCCCAAATGGTCAGAATTGATACAAGACTATTATTGGGAGGTTTTAATCTTGAAAGATAGCGGTGTATGTAGCACGCTTATAAATTCTTATTCATATCACTATGATGAACTACTATGTTTCAGCAAATTAGAAAAAGCATTATTCAGTTTTACTATGGAAATGAATAAAGACTTTTCCAAAGATATTATATATCTGTGCATTGGAACAGATCGTGCTACAGGAGATTGCCTAGGCCCATTAGTAGGAACTAGATTGAAAACATTATCCCCTTTAGCACATATATTCGGGACTTTAGAAAACCCTACACATGCTACTAATTTAGTTCATACTATAGATTATATTGAAAAAACTTTTAATAAACCTTTAATAATTGCAGTTGATGCTAGCTTAGGTAAAGCTGACCGTATAGGTTTTATCAATGTTAAAAGAGGCGGTTTAAAACCAGGAACAGCTTTGAAAAAAGTCTTACCCGAAGTAGGTGATTTTCATATATCAGGAGTAGTTAATGTTGCTGGTTTTTTAGAGCAAATAGTCTTACAAAACACTAGATTATATACAGTTTATGCAATGGCGAATATTATCGCCAAAAGTTTGCACCTGGCAAATTATAGATACGAACGTTTCAAGCGCGAATCAATTCAAGTTTGTAAATGAATCTAGCCATAAGCTAATGAAAAAAGCACCCTTTTTAAAATATTTTAAAAAGGGTGCTTTTTTATTTCTAGTAAATTTTATATAATCAATTCATCTTTTTTTCTTAACCACTTCTTTAATAGCATCTGGTTTTCCACCGATTTTATCCATAGAGGAGTTTCCATTAAGTATACCTCCTTCTTCTATAGTAAGTATACTACAACTCACATCACCAGATAAGTTCCCAGTTGTTGCAATCTCTAAGCGTTTTTTAACACTGACATTTCCTTCAATTTTACCTGCTATAATTATGTTCTCTGCCTTTACTTCTCCTTTAATATGACCCTTATCACCTAATATAATATCACCTTGAACATTCATTTTGCCATCTAGGAAGCCATCAATTCGTATAGAGCCTTTAGAATTTAGCTCACCTTTAATCTCAACCCCATTAGAAATAATGCTTTCAATGTTTTTATAGTCACCATTACGTCGTCTTTTCATCTTTGTCACTCCTGATCATCTCTGTTAAAAAGCTTCATTACGGCAAATAGATAAGTGGATCTTGGGTTTTACCCCATTTTATTACTGCAAAATGCAAATGAGGTCCAGTGCTTCTGCCAGTACTTCCCAATGCAGCAATTACCTCACCCTTTTTTACTTGATCGCCCACCTCAACTAATAGTGCAGAATTATGACTATACTTAGTAGTAAAACCAAAAGCGTGATCAATAATAACTGTTTTTCCGTAAACAGATTGCCATCCGGCAAAAATCACTTTCCCATCAGCTGCAGCTACAATATCTGCCCCCACCTGGTTGGCAATATCAATTCCTTCATGAAAAGAGCGGTTTTTACCCCCAAAAGGAGATTCCCGCCATCCATATGGAGAGGTAATGTTTCCCGTGACAGGCCATTGATTAGGTATAGAACGAAAATATTCTGGTCTATCATCCACTTGTGCTATAAGTTCGTCTAATTCTTGTTCCTGTCGGTTCAAATATGTCTTTATGCCTTGGACTCGATTAAAAGCTTCTGTATGTGCTCGCATATATCCATCAGTCTTTAAGTCTGCTCCACCCTTACCCCCTGCAGTAGGTTCGATCTTTTGCGCTTCACTCTCTTTAATCCCCATAAGCTTTTTAATCTCATCTTGCTTTTTGGTTATTTGTTCTTTCTGCATCTCTATTTCTTTAATTTCCTGATCTAATAAGTTGATAGTTTCTACTTGACGATTATTATCTTGTTTTAATGTTCTTACAGTCCGTATGTCCATGCGACTACCGTAAAATGCTATAGCAATACTTATAGTAATTACTATTAACAAAACCATTGATGTAGCTATTGCCATTATCGTCCGGGTAGAAGTATTTAACTTATATGGTTTACTAGCATCTTGAGGTATTACTATAAATGTTAATCTTTTTTTATTTCGATTCTTTTTTCTTATCATTTTCTTCCCTACTATTAATAAATTTAAAATGACTATATTATAGATTGTTAACAATTTTCAAGATATCATAACAATTAAATGCCTACTTGTAAAACTTAACAATTCTAAAGTTGGTTACTGATGTGCTTTGTAAAATTGTTTCACGTGAAACAATTGCTTAGATTATGCCTAGTATTTCTAAAATCCGTTGTAGGTCATCCTGGTTAAAATAAGATATTTGGATGGAGCCACCTTTTTGTTTTGGCATAACTTTTGCTTTTGTACCAAAATGTTTTTGCAGTTTATCTTCAATTTCCACTATTTCCACTGGCTTTTCCTTAATTTGACCTTTCCTGGACTTAGCCTTCTGTTCAGCTTCTCTAACGGAAAGTTTTTCGACAGCAATTTGTTCAGCTATCTTTATCTGTTCCTGAGTATTCTCAATGCCTAGCAATGTTCTAGCATGACCAGCTGTTATTTCCTTGTCTTCTATCATTTTTAATATTTCTTCTGGCAATTTTAATATTCTTAAAGTATTTGCCACATGTGTCCTGCTTTTGCCTACCTTTTGAGCAATAACTTCTTGTACATAGCCAAATTTATCTATCATCCCTTGATAGGCTAGTGCTTCTTCGACAATCGACAAATCTTCTCGTTGCAAGTTTTCGATAAGGGCTATTTCCGTGACTTCGTTATCATTTGCTTCCATTATTACAACTGGTAATAATTCAAGGTGAGCAAGCTTTGCCGCACGATAACGACGCTCCCCCGCAATTATCTCGTATTTATCTCCTAGGGGACGTACTAGGACTGGTTGTAAGATGCCATGCGTTTTAATAGATTCGGACAACTCTTCTAGTCCCTCTATGTTAAAGTCTTTTCTTGGCTGGTCATCTCTAGGGATAATTAGGCCGATTTCTACTTGGTTAATTTCCTCAGCACCCAATTCCAAGTTGTTGTCCAAGGAAAAAAGAGCATCCAAGCCTCTCCCTAGCCCTCTTTCCTTTTTAAACATGTTTTAATACCTCCATTGCAAGATCATTGTAAGCTTCCGCACCTTTAGATTTAGGGTCATAGATGATAATTGGTTTACCATGACTAGGTGCTTCGCTTAAGCGAACATTTCGAGGGATTATAGAACTATATACTTCCCTGCGAAAATGGCGTTTAACCTCATCGACTACTTGTATGGCAAGATTTGTCCTGCCATCAAACATGGTAAATACTATGCCTTCAATTTCTAAGTTCCTATTTAGTTTTTTTCTAACCAGCTTAATAGTTTCCATCAGTTGGCTCAAACCTTCTAAGGCGTAATATTCACACTGCAAGGGAATTAAAACTGAATGACTAGCAGTAAGTGCATTAACAGTTATCAACCCTAGAGATGGTGGACAATCAATAAAGATATAATCGTATTTTTCACTTATTGGCTGGAGGGCTTTTTGCAATCCTTTTTCCCTCTCATCTTTTATGGTTAACTCTACTTCTGCGCCTGCAAGGTGGATCGTAGCAGGTATTATATCTAAATTGCGGAATTCTGTATTTATGATTGTCTTTTGAGCTTCGAGTTCTTCTATTATTACATTGTACAAACAGTTTTTTAGTTTTTTTCGATTTACTCCTAAGCCACTAGTTGCATTACCTTGAGGATCAGCATCAACTAATAAAACCCTATAGCCGTAATTAGCTATACAAGCGGCTAAGTTAATGGCAGTAGTGGTTTTGCCCACACCACCTTTTTGGTTTGCCACGCTAATTATCTTTCCCATTTATAATCCACCTTTCAGAATCCTACTTAAATCATTTCTCCTATAGAATGAATAAATCCTTCATGTTTAAACTATATAAACACTATTAATTGTCTTTTTTCTATTCTTGGCCATAACTTATGTTTAATCGTAGCTACGAACCTTAGTATTCTAACATTTTACTAAACCTTTACTAGGTGAGTTTTTTATTCTAAGTTTTAGCAATCTTCGCTCATGTATTTTCCGTTTTTTAAATGTCCCGGATTGTAGTATAATATAATTTTTTTGGAATAACTATGTCATTAAGCTTTATACAGTACCTTTTTATGAATAACCATGATATGGCTTGTGATTCTTGGTCAATTTACTAAAGTCTTAAAAACAATATCCGAAAAGGGGAGTTAGAATGCCCTGTAGCCATTATAACCCAAGTAACCATATATGGTTTTGGTTCTCTTACAAAGAAAATATTTATTAAAACTCTTAACCCTGATCTGACTGTAAAGATAGCCCTAGCTTGTAATAATATTGAATTAGCAGTTCCCAAAGATGAAGTTTTTTAACTATTACCCCACTGAGAATCAACTGATAATGTTAAAATAAAAAATAGATTTGCAAAAAATGGTTTATTACGTTTCCACTTACACAATTGAAATAATTATCATTTCCAGGCTGGGTTATGGCTTATAAAAAATATTTTTATTTAAAATATAAACATATCTTACCAGGTCAGAAAGAGATGTGTTGTTTTATTGTTTTGTGCCTATAATTCCTAAATATAGACATTGTTCACGCCTATTCCTCACTATATTCTTGTTTTTTTAATCTATGTTTTTCTTAAACAGAACAACTGTTTTGCAGGTTTTTCAATTTATCGTATTGGCATAAGTGAAATATCGTTCTATAATAGACTTATTACGGATAGTCATATTTATAGCGTTTTGATTATCCGTTTTTATAATATTAGTCATAATTTATATTGTTCTAGGAGGTGAAGGTCCTTTTTGTGTATCTCCCCGGAAAGAAATATATAATTAATGTGAGGAGGCTTTGTTAAATGAGTTATTTGTATGCTACAGACGAACAAATGGATCGTCTAGTAGATTATAAAGGTGCTCGTGATTTTCATCTTGAAAAAGATCGTTCCAAAAAAGATAAGCGTATGTCTTTGAATGAGGCTATTGCAGCTTATATTCAAGATGGTGATATACTAGCAGAAACTGGTTTCTCTTATGTTCGCTCACCAATTCAGGCCTATTTTGAATTAGTGCGACAAGGAAGGAAAAATATGATTGGTATGGGCTCACCCATGTCAAATTGTTCTTATTTAATGTTCTATAACATTGTAAAAAGCTTGCATTTATCATACATAGGCGTAGAAATGCGAGGTAATGATAAAAACTTTGCTCGTATGATTAAAAGTAAACAAACTGAACTATTATCTCTTTGGAGTCACGGTTCTATGGCTTTGGGGTTCAAGGCTGCACAACTAGGTGCACCTTGTATAGGTTCTAAATCACTAATCGGAACAGATATGGTAAAAAAGAATCCTTATGTCGAGGTCATCGATAATCCTGTAGGTAGTGACAAATCTCCAATTGCACTTATTCCAGCCTTGTTTCCTGATGTTTGTATTATTCATGTACAACAAGCTGATCGTTTCGGAAATGCGGTTATAGAAGGTCCAGCTATTAATGATATCGCCTTATCTGCAGCATGCCGAAAAGTAATTATTACTGCCGAAAGAATAGTGCCTGAAATGACTTTAAGAGAAAATAGCACCGGAACTATTCCATTCTGGTATGTTGATGCAGTTGTAGATATGCCTTATGGTGCAGTGCCTGGCTCGTGTCCTGGCCATTACTACTGGTCTCGTGAGTGGTGGGAGTGGTTAATTCGTATTGGTACACCTGAACTTGAAAGTATGACTGCCTACATGGAACACTGGGTATTTGAAAGTAAAGATCAGTTCGATTTTATCGAGAAGCTAGGTGGAATACGCTTTATTAATGAAGCTAGGAAGCAAATGGAAGCTGCCCAGGCTACAATAGATGATTCGTTGGTTAGTTTCGACTACCAAGAAGTAATACCAAAACGGGATTAAGGAGGTAAAATAATGAGCAATGTAGCACAAGCTAATCCACTAGAAATGTTGGCTTATAATATTTCACTGCAGATTCATGATGGTCAAATTGTTTATGTAGGAACTGGCCTTCCTATGGTTGGCGGTATGTTAGCCAAAAAAACTCATGCTAAAAATATAACTATGGTTTATGAAAGTGGTGGGCAAGACCCACTAGAAGGTGAAATGCCTTGGTCAGTAGGTTGTCCTTTTACATTTAGAAAGTCTACTATGTCAATGGAAATGGCAACTTCATTCGGACAAAGTGCCATTGGATATGTAGATATAGCTTTCCAAGGTGGAGCCCAAATAGATATGTATGGGAATGTTAATACTTCCGTAATAGGAAGTTACGAAAACTTAAAAGCTATTTTACCTGGCAGTGGTGGAGGTAATGATATTGGTTCACTAACCGAGAATTCTGTTTTAGTTGGCTTACAGACTCCAGATCGTTTTCCAGCTAAAGTAGACTTTGTTACTACTCCTGGATATTTAGATGGTGGAGATACTAGAGAAAAAGCCGGACTCTTAGGAGGACCTACTGCTGTTGTAACTCAAGTAGGAGTCTATGATTTCGAACCAGTTTCAAAAAAGCTGCGTATTAAGACTCTTAATCCTGGCATGACTGTAGAAATAGCACAAGCTTGTACAGGTTTTGAATTACTAGTTCCTGATGAGATCGAATATTTAGAAGAACCACCTAAAGATGTTTTAGAAATATTACGCACCGTAGTAGACCCAAGAGGTGTCTTCACAAAAATGCCAGGCACATAGAAAAATTAACTGACACTATAATAAAACTAAGCCAATATAAAAAGCGTATCTCGCAGATTCTAGCCGAGGTACGCTTTCTGTTTAAAATAATTTATTATATTGTTGGTAGTCATATTATCTAATTTGGCGAACGCTTTTTTTAGATTTGGCGATTTTTATTACTATTTCATAGTTTTCATCACTTTCGTTTTCTAGCATGGATATATCTATACCAGTCTGTTTAGCTCGTTTTACAGTTTCTTTTATAGTATTTAAGAATATACGAGCATCTCTAATAATCATAGAAATGTTCTGGTTATTTTCTTTGCTAACATTCTTTACGGGGATATTATTGCGCCTAAGTTTTTCTACTAATTCTTCCGTTTCTTTGACCGTCATTTCTTTCTTGTTTATTTCATTTAGAACTTCTAATTGAGTTTGTGGATCATTTAGCTTAAGTAGTGCTCTTGCATGTCTTTCAGTTATTAAGTCAGGGGCGATAGCTTCTTTTACTTTGATATTTAACTTCAAAAGTCGTAACTTATTAGCAATCGCAGATTGACTTCGCCCTACCTTTTTGGCCAATTCTTCCTGAGTTAATCCAAACCCGTTAATCAGTACACTATAAGCAGAGGCTTCTTCAAAGTAATTGAGTTCTCTCCTTTGTAAGTTTTCAATTAAAGATATTGCAGCCGCTTTTTCATCATCCATATCCTGAATAATTGCAGGAATATCTTTTAGGCCCAGTATTCTACACGCTCTATATCGTCTTTCTCCCGCAATTATCTGGTAGTTCTCCCCATCTTCCCTAACTATGATGGGCTGAATAATTCCATAGGACTGAATAGATTGGGCGAGTTCTTTTAATTCTTCTTCATCGAAAAACTTTCTAGGTTGGAATGGATTAAAGCTTATTTTCTCCAATGATATGTTCATTATCCGATCACCATGATTTTTACCCCAAAACTTTTCAATTTGTTTACGAACCATTTAGACCCCTCCCTATAATGGTTGCTTTTTCGGTATACCTATTCTTCTCGGGTATTTTTGTGATATATCTTCTTGTTTTTTTACTATTACTATAGCCCGGTCTCTTTCTTCCAGCAAAGTATATAAGTGAACTTGCATAACTTTAGCTTTAAGAACTTTTAGTGCATTTTGGGCTTCATCTACTTCAGTAGGATAGTTTCTACCTTTCCACAACCACATTTGCCCACCAGTTTTTAAAAGTGGTAGGCCATATTCTAGCATTACATTAAGTGGTGCTACTGCTCTACTCGTACATATATCAAATTGATTACGATATAGTAGGTCTTGTCCTATCTCCTCAACTCGTCCTCTTATTACTTCAACATTAGAAAGATTTAATTCTTCTACTACCCTAGACAAAAACGAGCTTTTTTTTAAATTTGATTCAATTAAAACAAAATTACTATTGCTGCATTTCATGGCTAAAATCAAGGCCGGAAAACCTGCACCACTTCCTATGTCTACAACCTTTTTATCGACTAACCTTTCAAACTGCAAAACTGATAGGCTATCAATAATATGCTTATCCACATCTTGGGCAAAACTTTTTCTACTGACTAAATTATGACGCTCGTTCTCCTCACTTAATATATCAACATATCTTTTTACATTATATTCCATATAGCTTTCCTATTTCCTCTTTTCTTTTTCCAAATATATTAATAAAACATTTATATCTGCCGGATCTACTCCAAAAATACGAGAGGCTTGCCCTATAGAGACTGGTCTTATTTGTTTTAATTTTTGCAATGCTTCACTCGATAAACTATAAACATCAGCATAATCAATATCATCAGGCAATAAGCGATTTTCCATCTTTTCGAATCTCTTAACTTGCTCTTGCTGTTTCTTTATATATCCTTCATATTTAGACTGTATTTGTAATTGCTCGAGTATAGCATGATTATTAGGTTGAACTAATCCTAGTTCTACAAAATCATTTATTAATATTTCTGGTCTACGCAACAATTCCCATAAAGAAATACGGTCTTTTAATGGGGTCAGCTTTCTATTAGCTAAGAAATCACTTATAACTTTATCCCCAGGTGTATAAGTACTATTCTGGAGGTGTGATATCTCTTTTTCTAAGATTTCTTTTTTAGCTTGAAAAGTAGTCCAGCGAAAATCATCGACTAGGCCAACTTTTCGACCTATTTCTGTTAATCTTAAATCAGCATTGTCTTGTCTTAAGATTAATCTATATTCTGCTCTCGAAGTTAAAAGGCGATATGGTTCATCGATCTCCCCAGTCAGTAAGTCATCTATCAGCACACCTATATATGCTTCACTTCTTTTTAAAACTAGTGGCTCTTTTTCCTGAATATTTAAAGCCGCATTTATTCCGGCTATCAAGCCTTGTGCAGCTGCTTCCTCATATCCAGATGTACCATTAACCTGTCCTGCCGTATATAAACCTTCTATCAACTTAGTTTCAAGAGTTACTTGCAGCTGTGATGGGAATAGATAGTCATATTCGATAGCATATCCTGTCCTAATAATACGAGCATTTTCCAAACCTACAATACTATGCAAAACTTTAATCTGTACATCCTCGGGCAAACTTGTATTTAACCCTTGTATATACATTTCATCAGTAGTTCTACCTTCTGGTTCTATAAATAATTGGTGGGCATCTTTATGTGAAAAACGCACAACCTTATCTTCAAATGCTGGACAATAACTAGGTCCTTTTCCTTTAATAATCCCACTATACATTGGGGCACGGTCAAGATTATCCATTACTAATTGGTGTGTCTGTGGATTACTATGGGTTAACCAACACGATAATTGGGGTCTATTATTAGATGAGCTTATAAAAGAAAAACGATAATCTTCTTCATCACCAGGTTGTTCCAGCATTTTAGAAAAATCCACACTTTTTCTATCGATTCGTGGAGGTGTTCCAGTTTTAAACCTGCCTAGTTTAAAACCTAATTGTCGTAAGTTATCAGATAGTTTTATGGCTGGGAATTGATTAGCTGGTCCTCCCTCAAAAGCCAAATTACCGATTACAATTCGGCCTTTAAGATATGTTCCTGATGTCATTATGACCTTTTTGCAATTATATCTAGCCCCAGTTTTAGTTATAATTCCCGTAACCTTTTGATTATTAACTTTTATTTCTTCAACTTCCGCCATCATTACATCTAGATTTTCTTCTTGCAATAAAACTTTTAACATTTCTTGATGGTACTCATGTTTATCAATCTGGCCCCGCAAAGCTTGTACTGCTGGACCTTTGCCTGTATTTATAAGTCTTATTTGAAGATTAGTTTTATCTATTAGTTTTGCCATTTCTCCACCTAAGGCATCAATTTCCCTTACTAATTGTGCCTTAGCAGGTCCACCTACAGATGGATTACAATCCATCATAGCTATACTTTCCATGCTAAGTGTAACTAATAATGTCTTACAACCTATGCGGGCAGCAGCTAATGCAGCCTCACAACCTGCATGACCAGCACCGATGACAATTATATCGTAAGAGCCAGCATCATAAATTTTCATATTCCCTCCTAAGCTATCTAGTTTATTTACCTATACAGAAATTACTAAATATCCGTTCTAAAACATCTTCTTTTAAGTTTTTACCCGTTATTTCTCCTAAGGCTTCTAAAGCCCCCCATACATCTATGCTAATACAATCCAAAGGGAGGATATCAATAGATCCCAAAGTATCTTCCAGATGTTTTTTAGCCTGGAGTAAGCTGTTTTTCTGTCTAAGATTAATCATTAGTTCCATTTCATCACTTTCTACTTCTCCACTTAAAATCATATTTTCCATAGTTGTTTCTAACTCATCTAAACCTACTTCATCTTTTATAGAACCTCTTATAATATGAAATTTAGCCAAATCACCTTGCAAATCAAGATCGGAAATTCTTTTCTCTTCTAAATCTTCTTTATTAACTAATATAATCACATTAGAATTTTCTATATCCTGAAAAATAGCTAAATCCTCTTCTGTGATTCCTGTTTCTACATCTAGAACAAAAACAACTAAATCTGCTTCCTCTATAACTTCACGCGATCTCTCTACACCTATTTTTTCCACAAAATCATCAGTCAGTCTAATACCAGCAGTATCCATTAATTTCACCGGAATACCCCTAATATTAATATAATCTTCGATAACATCTCGTGTAGTCCCCGGAATATTAGTGACAATAGCTCGATCTTTCCTTAATAATACATTTAAAAGACTTGATTTACCTACATTAGGCTTACCGCAAATAACTACCTTAATCCCATCTCTGTATATCTCCGCTCTTTTGGCTGCAACTAGTAATTTATCAATTTGTTCGATAGCTTTACTTATTATTTCACTTGCTGCAGAAATATCTAAATCGCCAACATCATCAGGGAAATCTAAACTAGCCTCAACCATGGCATTAAGCTCAATTAATTGATCTTCTAGTCGATTAATTAACTCACTATTCTTCCCGGTTAATTGTTTAACTGCTAATTTTAAACCCTTATTCGTCTTAGACCTGATTATTTCTATAACTGCTTCTGCCTGACTAACATCTAGACGCCCATTTAAAAAAGCCCTTTTGGTAAACTCCCCAGGTTCAGCAATCCTAGCTCCTGTTTTTAAGACTTCTTCTAAACACCTTTTGGCAGGCAAAGTGCCACCATGACAGTTAATTTCTATTACATCCTCACCAGTATAACTATTAGGACCCCTCATTATAGAAACTAAAACTTCATCGATTATATCTGAACTTTCATCTATTATCCAACCTAGAGTAAGAGTAAAGCTGGGCTTTTCCTTAATATCTACATTTAATTTATAAGGTCTGAAAATAGAATCCACCTTAGATATAACATCGCTCCCGCTTAAGCGAATAATAGCTATACCACCTTCACCTGGTGGTGTTGAAATTGCAACTATATCATCATAATACAAAAAACCACTTCCAATAAAACTAGTTATTTTTATTAATATTTTACCAGAACATCTTCTAAACTACACATAAACACATAAAAAAGACCCGTACGGGTCTTTTTTAATCAATTTATTTCTTTAAAGCGATGACTACTTTACGATTAGGTTCTTCACCTGTTGAATATGTAGTTATCATTGAATCCCCTTGTAAAACTGTATGAATGATTCTTCGCTCCCGGGAATTCATTGGTCTCATTACTACATTTTTTTTAGTATCTTTAACCTTATCTGATAACCTTAACGCTAATGCTTCCAAAGATTGTTCTCTTTTTTTCCTATAATCTTCAACATCTAGGACTAGATTAATCCTCTCATCTCTTTTACGATTAATAATCAAACTTGCTAAAAATTGAACTGCATTTAAGGTTTCACCCCTACGACCTATAAGTAGACCCATATCTTCACCAGTAATATTAATTCTAACCCTTCCAGAGTCCCATTCAATTTTATCTATCTTATAGTCTATTTTCATTTTATCTAGCAGTTCTTCCACAACTTTGCTAGCTTCTTGCTCTGGCCTTGGTATCACAGAGACTCGTACTATTGCCGGTCTCTTTATTAGGCCTAATAAAGCTTTGCTAGCTTCTTCTAAAACTTCAATAGTAACTTCTTCAATAGTACAATCTAATTCTTCTAGAGCTGTTTTAATGGCTTCGTCAACGTTTTTTCCCTTTTTTTCGATTGTCTGGAGTTGCATTCTTCTTTCCTCCTTCTTTTCCCCTCCCTGTTGTATTAGGCTTTTTCGTGTCTTTTTTGCTGGTATTTTTGGTATCTTTGGTATCTTTTTTCGGGTCTTTTTTAGTAGTGTTTTTAGTATCTTTACTGTCTTTTTTAGTAGTTTTTTTACTAGTATTTTTAGTATCTTTGGTGTCTTTTTTAGTAGTATCCTTGGATGTAGTTTTAGCTGCTGACTCGCTTTCCATCTCTACTTCCACCTGTACACCAGTTCCTGTATCAAGTTTAGCTCTACTACTGGCCTTATTAACAAATAACTGTTGTATAATACCTAAAATATTAAAGGTAACCCAGTACAATGGTAATCCTGCTGGCATCGTAGCTGCTATCCACGCCATAAATAAAGGCATTATATATAACATGGTTCTTTGAGTTTGATCTTTAGTGTCAACCATAGAAATTCTTTGTTGTAGAAAAGTGGTACCTGCTGCTAATATAGCCAAAATAAAGAGTTTGTCTGGTTGGGCTATATCAGGAATCCAAAGAAAGCTAGCATGTTCAGCAACTGCAAAATCAAATTTGAATAAAGATTGGTAAAATGCTATAAAAATAGGCATCTGAATCAATAATGGCAAACAACCTCCGAATGGGCTGACACCATTATCTTTATATAGTTCCATTACCTTTTCTTGCGCTTTCTGAGGATTATCTTTATATTTTTCTTGTATCCTCTTCATTTTAGGTTGAATTTCCTGCATCCCACGCATAGATTTCATCTGTTTTTGAGTTAAGGGAAATAATATGATTTTTATTACTATAGTCAAAAATATTATAGCTAATCCGTAGTTAGGTACACCTAAGCTTCCAGTTATGCCATACATAAATTCAATTACACTAGCAAACCATTGTACAAAAGACTGCCACAAATTAAACCCTGCTTACCGATAAGCGGTCTATAGCAGGTTTCACCTCCTTGTTTTGCATAACTACCTTATACATAGTTATTTGTTTTTATTTAGTTTATTTTTAGTCGTTTTTATGATTATTGATTAATTTTAGATATTCTAATACTTTTCATCTGAAATAATCATGGTACAGGATCATAACCCCCCGGGTTAAAAGGATGACACCTGCATATTCGTTTAGTGGCTAACCATCCTCCTTTAATAACACCATGCTTTTCAATTGCCTCAAGCGAATAATTGGAACAAGAAGGGTAAAAGCGACACGATGGGCTTTTAAACAGGGTGATTTTTTGATATCCCTTTATTAAAAATATAATTAATCTTTGCACCATAAACCTGATTTCCTCATAACTGTTATGAAATCTTTACTTAAAAGGGCAAACTTTATGCCTCTTATCTTGTAACGTCCAATTATAACAATATCATGACTAGGTTTAATTTTTTTCATATTAAGCCTTATTATGGACCTTAGTCTTCTTTTAGCTTTATTTCTTATTACTGCATTGCCAATTTTTTTGCTAGTTACTATTCCATAGCGATTATGTCCTAAATCATTATTAAGTATATATGTTATTATATACTTTCCAGGTATCTTTTTTCCATTTTTATAGATATTATTATAATCAGTCGTTTTACTTATTCTATTATCTTTGGCTAACATTGAATCCATCCTCGTAATTAGTAAAACCGGCTTATACTGAAACCTAATCAATAATATTCGCTAATCACTATGGCGATATTTACTAATCATAGAACTGTAAAAGCCGTGTTTAACTTTAAAATCTTCCTTATATAGTAAATATAATATCTAAAAATTATTTACCGCTATGCCGTCTTTTTAATAATTACTTTTTTAGAAGTAAAGATAGGTCGTATAATACGACCTATGCAGATAATACTTTTCTGCCTCTTTTTCTTCTAGCCGCGATTACTCTTCTACCGCCAGGAGTAGACATTCTTTTTCTAAAGCCATGCACTTTTTTTCTCTGGCGATTTTTTGGTTGATAAGTCCTCTTCATTTTATATTGCCTCCTTAAAGTTCCGATACTTATTAATTTTATGCTTTTCTATATACTGATGTCAAGACAAGTAGTATTGTTGTGCAAAATTTTTGTGAAATAAAAAAACCAAAAATAATATAAGAGAATCTTCTCTATGTTAATATGAAAACATGCAAAATCAAAATATTTCACGGAATTAATAAGGTTTATAATTTTATTATACAGGAAATAACTTAAACAATCAGTTATGAACTTGTAGAAGAATTAAATATGGTGGTGAGAGAATAATTTAATATAATTATTTTATGTGTGAAACTTAAAGTATCTTGATACGATTATTATTATTGGGATACTTTTATTTTATTACTTAATTTGATATGATTAAGAATGAATTTACATAAAGTTATTACTGGTTTTTAGATAATATTTGCATATAAACAAAATAACTACTATTATTAAAACTCCTTACTTATCAACAAATCCACAACTGTAATAGTTATCAATAAGTCATTTTTCCACAAAGTAACAGGAGGAATTTTACACATGCCTTATGAATATGATTATCCCGCAGTATGGCAAAAAGTACTGCACTCTATTCGAGAAGAAATTGGAACTACAAGTTTTGATATTTGGTTTTCCATGGTTAAATATAATTCTTATCAAAATGATAAAATATATATTACTGTTCCTAACAGTTTAACTAAAGAGTGGATAGAAGCGCGTTATTTAGATATTATACTTACTAATTTTAAAGCTCTTACTAACCAAAGTATTCAGGTAATTCTTACAACTGACAATATTATTAAAAAAGAAGGAAGAGGTTCGCCCTTAAATTCCAAATATTCTTTTGATACTTTTGTGGTAGGAAATAGTAATCGTTTTGCCCATGCTGCTTGTTATGCCGTAGGGGAATCACCTTTTAAAGCTTATAATCCACTATTCATATATGGTGGGGTAGGTTTAGGAAAAACTCATCTTATGCAAGCTATAGGGCATCATATATTACAAAAGCATCCTACATATTCGATTATGTATGTTTCTTCCGAACAATTTACTAATGAATTAATTAGTGCTATTAAAGATGACAATACCCCCGGTTTTCGACAGAAATATAGGAATATTGATGTATTATTAATAGATGATATACAGTTTTTAGCAGGTAAGGAGAGAACCCAAGAAGAATTTTTCCATACTTTCAATACTTTATATGAAGCAAATAAACAACTAGTTATTTCTAGTGACAGACCCCCTAGAAATATTCCTACATTAGAAGATAGGTTAAGGTCTCGATTTGAATGGGGTTTAATAACTGATATACAAATACCTGATTTAGAAACTAGAATTGCTATATTAAGAAAGAAGGCTCAGATAGATAATTTAAATGTTCCTTATGATGTGATTGATTATATTGCAAATTATATAGATTCTAATATTAGAGAGCTAGAAGGTGCACTTATAAGGTTAGTAGCATATGCAACAGTAAATAAAATGCCACTAAATATGGCTACTGCAAGTGAAGCATTAAAAGATATTCTTCCACCCCCTAGGCCTAGGATGATTACCATTGAAACTATACAAAAAACTGTTGCTGAACATTACGGTCTAGGAATGACGGAATTATTATCTAAAAAGCGACACCAAAAAGTTGTTTTCCCTAGACAAATAGCTATGTATCTATGTCGTCGCTTAACTGATGCTTCATACCCCCAAATAGGAGATCAATTTGGAGGCCGGGATCATACAACTGTTCTTCATGCTAACGATAAAATTGAAAGATTAATTAAGGAGGATAATGAATTAAATATGTCAGTTAAAGAGTTATCCAGAAAAATAGCTCCTAACTACACTCCTTAAACTTAATTTTCAACAGGTTTATTAACCTTGTTAAACACATCGTAGGCCGTACTTTGAGTAGGTTGTCCACATATTAACCGCCCCTACTACGGCTACTACTATCTTTTAATAAGTAATAAACAAGAGATACGGAGGAAAAATAATGAAGTTTCAAATCGAAAAAAAAGAATTATCTACTTTGACGACATTAGTACATAGAGCAGCAGCAGTTAAACAAACTATACCTGTTTTATCTGGTTTATTGATCGAACTTAATGAAACTGATGGTTTAACCATGACTGCTACAGATATGGAAATAGGTATAAAAGCATCGACAACTCAAGTTGATATTATCGAAACAGGTTCTGTTTTAGTAAATGCACATTATTTCTCTGATTTTATAAAACTATTGCCAGATACAACTATTTCTGTAGAATTAAATACTGAAACATCACGTTTAAATATTAATTATGGTAGATCTTCCGGTTTTATTAATATTTACCGAGATCATGAATACCCTAGTTTACCCATAAATAAAATGTTAGATCAATTCTCTATTCCTCAATTAGTTTTAAAAGAAGCTTTAAAGAAAACTTCTTTTGCTACAGCTGATAATCATTTTAGACCAGTTTTTACTGGAGTTCTTTTTGATATACTAGCTGATGGAGAACTAAGGATTATAGCATCTGATACTCATCGTTTAGCTTATTATAGTTATAGTCTATCTGTAGATAATTTAGAACCATTTAATTTTATAATTCCTACTAGAACCGTAAATGAACTACAACGCTTATTAGATGACACTGAAGAACCCATAAATATAGCTTTTAGTGAAAATAATGTTATTTTTTATCAAGAACAATTTATTTTATTGTCTCGTTTAATTGAGGGTCAATATCCTAATTATGAACAAGTAATTCCTCAAAAATTTAACACCAGCATTAAAATTAACCCGAATACTTTAGTAACCACATTAGAAAGAGCTAAAACGATGCCGACGGATGATAAAATAAAAATTCAGAATGTTCAATTCCTTTTTAAAAAAGATGAAGCTATTGTCAATACATATTCGGAGTTTATGGGAGAAATAGAAGAAATAATCGAGTATATAGATTTTGAAGGTGATCAAGACTTAAAAATATCTTTTAATACTAATTATTTTTTAGATATTGCGAAAATATATGATGATGAATGTGATGAAATTGAGATTAGTTTATCTGGCGCCTTAGGTCCAGCCTTAGTTAAAAACTTAAGTAAAGAAAACTATCTTTATGTATTAGTGCCTTTAAGAACTAATACTTAAAAAGGAGTATGAATGAAATAGTTTGCAAATAAACCAAATAAAAATTAGGAATTTTAGAAATATCGAAAAAATTGAATATAATCCTAAATCCCAATTAAACATAATAAAGGGTAAAAATGCACAAGGGAAAACTAATTTACTTGAAGCTATTTATATGTTGTCAGCTAATAATTCATTCCGAACTAGCAGAGATAGGGATTTATTAAATTATAATGCTACAGATTTTTCTATTAGATCAAAATATATCTATCAAGAAAGAAACCATAATCTCTTTTTAGATTTCGATTTAGAATCTGGCAAATCTTTAGTGCTTAATAATAAAAAAGTGAATCGCAGTAACACAGATTTGTTAAAAGTGGTATTATTTACACCAGACGATTTATATTTAGTTAAAGGTTCACCACATAAAAGAAGGTATTTCTTAGATTTTGTTTTAAAACAAATCACAAATGACTACAATTATTGTCTGGATAACTTTACTAAAACATTAAGAAAAAGGAATTTATTATTAAGAAACGAACAGACTAATACTAGGAGTTTTAAAATAGTTAATGATTTATATGTAGAATATGCAAGTAAGTTGATTATATTACGCTTAAATTTTGTTGCTCTTTTTGATGAAATAGCAACATCCGTTTTCTATAAAATTAATGATGGTGCAAACCAACTAAAAATTAGGTATGCGCTTTCCTTTCCGGTCAATAGTGATAAAATTAATTTAGATGTTTTAATGAATACATTAATTAAACAATTAGAAGATAATTCAGTATTAGAAAATAGAAAGAGGAGTACTACTGCTGGGCCACATCTAGATGATTTACATATTTATCTAGATAATAAAATGGCCAGGATTTTTGCTTCACAAGGTCAACAAAGAAATATAGCAATCACTATGAAACTAGCTGAGTTATATAGTTTTAAAAAGATTAAAGGATTTTATCCTTTATTTTTACTAGACGAAGTTTTATCAGAACTTGACAATGAAAAAAGACAATTAATAATAAATCAACTTAGCCAAGCTGATTTTCAAAGTTTTTTAACTGCGGTTAATTTAGATAACTTGATTTTAAAAAATGTTGAAGTTGATAATATTACTAATGGTCGCTTATTGGGAAAGGAGTAGGACAATGTATCTTCATTTAGGAAACAATTATGTTATTACTGCTAAAAGTATAATCGCCATTTTAAATATACAAACACCATATTCAGAAGATGTAAACGATATTATGCATGTTGCCATAGATAATAAAAATCTAGTAAATATAAGTGAAGATGGGAAAGAAAAAGCACTAGTAATTTGTGATGATTATGTCTATATATCTCCGATTTCATCTACGACTTTATATAAAAGATCATTTAATCAAATTAAGGAGGTCTAAGTTTTGAACAAACCCGAAAACACATATAATGCTTCGGATATTCAAGTATTAGAAGGATTAGAAGCAGTAAGAAAAAGACCGAGTATGTATATAGGGTCAACTGGCTCTAGAGGTTTACATCACTTGGTTTTTGAAATTATGGATAATAGTATTGACGAATCGGTTGATGGCTATTGTGATAAGATTTTTGTAACTATACATAAAGATAATAGTGTTACAGTATCTGATAATGGCAGGGGAATTCCGGTCGATATACATCCAATGGCAGGCATTCCAGCAGTAGAATTAATCTTAACTACACTTCATTCAGGAGGAAAATTTGGAGATAGTAGTTACAGTACATCTGGTGGTTTACATGGAGTAGGTTTATCTGTAGTTAATGCACTTTCATCTAAAATGAAAATAACCATTAAGAGAGATAAAAAAATCTACGAACAAAATTATGCGAAAGGTGAACCGATTAGCAAGTTAGAAATAGTCGGTAATACTAATAGGAGTGGGACAGCTATTCATTTTGTTCCAGATGAAGAGATATTTGAATCAGTTGATTTTGAAAATGATATTATAATTCAACGTCTAAGAGAATTATCTTTTTTAAATAATAAGATTACTATTTATTTTACGGATGAAAGAGAAGATTTAACAGAAGAGCTGCACTATGCTAATGGTTTAGTGGACTTTGTTAATTATGTTAATAAAAACAAGGAAATAATTAATGTAGACCCTATTTATTTTGAAGCAAAAAAAGATGATATCATTGTTAAAGTAGCTATCCAATATAATTCAGATTACAGTGATAATCTTTATTCATTTGCTAATAATATAAAAACTCAAGAAGGTGGAACCCACGAGGCTGGTTTTAAAAATGGTTTGACTAGGGCGGTTAATGAATATGCAAATAAGAATAATTTTCTGAAGGAAAATGAGCCTAATCTAACTGGAGATGATATAAGAGAAGGAATGGTAGGAATTATATCGGTCTTAGTAAAAGAGCCACAATTTGAAGGGCAAACTAAGACGAGGTTAGGCAATACTAGTATTCGTGGAATAGTAGAAAGTGCGATTTTTGAAAATGTAGAAATATTTTTAAACGAAAATCCGCCTTTAGCTAAGAAAATTTTAGAAAAGGCTATTTCTGCACGTCGTGCTAGGGAAGCAGCTAGAAATGCTCGAGAATTAACTAGACGAAAAAGTGCTCTAGATTCGACCTCATTACCTGGTAAATTAGCTGATTGTAGTAATAAAGATCCAGCTGAATCAGAACTATATATTGTTGAAGGAGATTCCGCAGGTGGATCGGCTAAACAAGGTCGTGATCGAAACTCACAAGCTATTTTGCCTCTTAAAGGGAAAATACTTAATGTACAAAGGGCTCGTTTAGACCGGATATTGTCTAATGAAGAAATAAGAGCGATGATAACAGCAATAGGTGCTGGCATCGGTGAAGATTTTGATATTAAAAAGGCTAGATATCATAAAGTTTTAATTATGACAGATGCTGATGTTGACGGTTCTCACATTAGAGTCTTGTTATTAACTTTCTTCTATCGTTATATGCGTGAATTAATCGAAAACGGATATATATATATAGCTCAACCACCATTATTTGGAGCTAAAAGAGGTAAAGAGATTAATTACTATCAGACAGAGGAAGAATTAAATCAATTTATTGAATCTACTGAACAAAGGTGGACTATACAGCGTTATAAAGGGTTGGGTGAAATGAACCCGGAAGAATTATGGCATACTACAATGAATCCAGATAATCGGACTATTTTGCAAGTTAATATAGACGATGCTATGAGAGCTGATCAAGTCTTCTCTGATTTAATGGGTAAAAATGTAGAACCTAGAAGGGAATTTATCCAGAGAAATGCACAATTTGTTACTAATCTGGATATTTAAAGAGGTGATTTAGGTGGCAGAAGATAATCTATTTAATAAAACTATCGGCATAGATATCGAAAAGGAAGTAAAAAAGTCGTTTTTAGAATATTCCATGAGTGTTATAGTTTCACGTGCTCTACCTGATGTTAGAGATGGTCTAAAACCTGTACATCGCAGGATATTATATGCTCTTCACGATCAAGGTATGACACATGATAAACCACATAGAAAATCCGCCTATATTGTAGGGGAAGTAATGGGTAAGTACCATCCCCATGGGGACAGTGCTATCTATGAAACTATGGTTAAAATGGTTCAAAACTGGTCATTACGTTATCCTTTAGTAGACGGGCACGGTAACTTTGGTTCAGTTGATGGCGATGCAGCTGCAGCTATGAGATATACAGAAAGCCGCATGGCTCGTATTGCATCGGAATTATTAAACGATATTGACAAAGATACTGTTGATTGGCGGCCAAACTATGATGATAGTAGGCAAGAACCTGCAGTTTTACCGTCGAGGATACCTAATCTTTTGATTAATGGTTCAGCAGGAATAGCGGTAGGAATGGCTACTAATATTCCACCACATAATCTTACAGAAATTATTGATGGATTAGTTCAAATAATAGATGATCCAGAAATAACTATCGACGAATTAATGCAAACGATAAAAGGCCCAGATTTCCCAACCGCAGGAATTATTATGGGTATGGAAGGTATCAAAAAGGCGTTTCATACTGGTAGAGGTAGTATTAGAATTAGATCGCGTTATGAGATAGAAGAACGCAAAAATGGAAGAAATGCAATTATAGTAACAGAACTTCCTTATCAAGTTAATAAGGCGCGATTGATTGAAAAGATTGCAGAATTAGTTAGGGATAAAAAAGTTGAAGGTATAGTCGATTTAAGAGATGAATCTGATCGAAAAGGTATTCGTATAGTCATAGAGGCTAGGCGAGATGTTAATATAAATGTATTAGTCAATAGATTATTTAAACATACTCAATTAGAGAATAGTTTCGGCATCAACATGTTAAGTTTAGTAAACGGTGAACCTAGGATATTAAACTTAAAGCAGATGATGGAATATTATATTGAACACCGTGAAGAGGTTATAACTAGAAGAACAAAACACGAACTAAAGTTAGCATCAGATAGATTACATATTGTCGAGGGATTACGCCGGGCCATTGATTCATTAGATGAAATAATAGAAATTATTAGAAATAGTAATAATCGGGAAACAGCGCGCCAAGCTTTAATAGGCGGTTTTCAATTCACGGAAATCCAAGCTAACGCCATCTTAGATATGAGATTAGCTCAACTAACTGGTTTAGAAAGAGAAAAGCTAAATGAAGAGTTTGACCAACTACTAGATAAGATTGCAGATTTTAAAGATATTCTAGCTAGACCAGAAAGAGTATTACTTTTAGTAAAAGAAGATCTAGCAGATATTAGAAAAAGATATGGTGATGAAAGAAGAACTGAAATTAGCTTTGATGATGGCGAATTTAATATTGAAGATTTTATAGATGATCACGAAGTAGTAATAACTTTGAGTGATAGAGGTTATATAAAGAGACAACCACTAGATACTTACCGAGCCCAAAAAAGAGGGGGCAGGGGTGTAAGTGCAACAACGATAAGAACCGAGGATTTTGTAAGTGAAATATTAGTTACGAGTGTATTAGCTGATGTACTTTATTTTACTAATCAAGGCAGAGCTTTCTCTACTCGGGCTTTCAATATTATTGAGGCCTCTAGACAAGCGAGAGGTTTGCCCTTAATTAACTTTCTCGAATTACGCCCAGACGAATTAGTTACGACTATTATAGCGACTAAACACTATAATGAACGCAACTTGATGATGGTCACTAAGAACGGTATTATCAAAAAAGTAGCCTTATCAGCATTTGATAATATTCGCAAAAATGGTTTAATAGCAGTAAATCTTCAAGCAGGTGATGAATTAGTCGAGGTAATAAGAGTAGAAAAAGATGAAAAGGTTATGTTAGTTTCTGCTAAAGGTTTTTCTATCTCATTTGAAGAATCGCAAGTTCGTAGGATGGGAAGAACTGCAACTGGAGTTATAGGTATTGGGTTATCTAAAGATGATTATGTTATAGGCATGGATAAATATAGAGAAGGTGCCTCTGTCTTATTAGTAACAGAAAACGGTTATGGTAAGAGGACAGATCTAAAAGAATTTAAAACCCAAAATCGAGCTGGAAAAGGCTTAAAAAGCATAACTTTAACCGAACGCAATGGGAATTTAGTAGGATTTAAAATTGTATCAGAAGGCGAAGAGTTAGTAATACTAACTAGTGATGGTCATATGATTAGACTACAAGCGGAAGATGTATCTGAACAAAAGAGATATTCACGAGGGGTTCTTTTAATGAGACTAGCTAAAAAAGATAAAATAGCCGCATTTGCCCGTTTTAAAATAGAAAAGGAAGAATAACACCTATACAACACTAGATAAGTGTATTACAATTTCAATCATGATTTTAATTGTTAATTTAACATTCTACTGGAGGGGCGAGTCATGCAACAAGAAAATGTTTTTAAAACTGGATCTAAACTTGCTGAAAAATTAAAAGGCGGAGTAATTATGGATGTTACTACTCCTGAGCAAGCTAAAATAGCAGAAGCTGCTGGCGCTTGTGCAGTTATGGCACTAGAAAGGGTTCCAGCAGATATAAGGGCAGCAGGTGGAATCGCAAGAATGGCTGACCCCACAATAGTTACGAAGATAATGGATGTTGTAAACATCCCAGTTATGGCTAAATGTCGTATAGGGCATATTGTAGAAGCACAAATCCTGGAAAGCTTAGGTGTTGACTTTATTGATGAAAGCGAAGTCTTAACTCCTGCTGATGATAAATATCATATTAATAAAAAGGATTACCAAGTTCCCTTTGTGTGTGGAGCACGTAATTTAGGAGAAGCATTACGTCGCCTAGCTGAAGGTGCCACTATGATTAGGACTAAAGGTGAGCCAGGAACAGGTAATGTTGTAGAAGCGGTCAGACATATTAGGCAGATAAATGCTGATATAAGGTGGATTGCTGATTTACCTGATGAAGAACTAATGACTGCTGCAAAAGATTTGCAAGCACCATATGAATTAATATTAGAAATCAAAAAACTTAAAAAGTTACCAGTAGTTAATTTTGCTGCAGGTGGGATTGCTACACCAGCAGATGCTGCATTGATGATGCAATTGGGATGTGACGGCATTTTTGTAGGTTCAGGGATTTTTAAATCAGGTGATCCAATTAAACGAGCTAAAGCTATAGTTGAGGCTACGAAAAACTTTAATGATGCCAAACTATTAGCAGAGCTTTCCAAAGACTTAGGTGAAGCTATGGTAGGAATAGATATTAATACCATAAAACCTGAGGAAAAAATGCAGGAACGTGGCTGGTAAATTTTACTTATAATATTAACTTGTCAAATAATAAAAAATAACATATAATTTTAACAAACTTAATTTTTAAAATGCAATGCAAGGGCATAGTAAAAACTAAACTGCTTAAGAGAGCTGATGGTTGGTGAAAATCAGTGCAGATATGTTTCGAATCCACCCTGAAGCAGACTGCTTAAAAGCAGTGCCGGTGAGTAGTGCCGTTATAACTATTATAAGTGGGTGTATTTCACCAACAAGGGTGGCAACGCGGGATTTTACCTCTCGTCCCTGTACAGGGACGAGAGGTTTTTTGTTTTTTAAATTTAATTTTGTCAAGGGGGTTTTAGTTTAATGACGGGAGAACAGTTTTTGTTGCTTCCTGGACCTACAGCTATACCAGATAGAGTATTACGGGCTATGAATAGACCTATGATAAACCATAGAGGGCCTGAATTTAAGGAAATAATTCTTGAGGTAACCGAGGGGATTAAGAAATTTTATAAAACAAAGCATAATCTGTTAATATATTCTTCTTCGGGCAGTGGCGCCATGGAAGCGGCAATAGTCAATTTTATTTCACCAGGTGATAAGGTTTTAGCCGTTTCTATAGGAGTCTTTGGACAAAGATTTGCCAAAACTGCTCGTGAATTCGGTGCTGATGTTGAAGAAATCAATGTTGAATGGGGAAGAGCTGCTAATCCAGAACTGATTAGAGAAAGAATATTACAAGATGTTAATCAAGAAATTAAAGCAGTATTAGTAACTCATAATGAAACATCAACCGGAGTATTTAATGATATAAAACAGTTGAAAAAGGCGATGGGAGATCACCCAGCCTTATTTTTAGTTGATGCAGTAAGTAGTTTAGCTGCCTTAGATTTAAAGATGGATGAATGGGGGCTAGATGTAGTGGTTAGTGGTTCACAGAAAGCCTTTATGATTCCACCAGGATTAAGTTTTATGGCTTTTAATGAAAAGGCTATGGAAGTTTATCATAAATCTAAAAACACTAAGTTTTATTGGGATATTTCAGCAGGATTAAAATATTTAGACAAGGGTCAAACCCCTTTTACGCCAGCAATATCTATATTTTTTGGTTTACAAGAATCTTTACGAATGTTGTTGCAAGAAGGCTTAGATAATATTTTTGCTAGACATTTAAATTACCGTGATATGGTAAGATTAGGGATTAAAGAAATGGGGTTAGATCTATTAGCTCCCGATATTAATGCTTCAACAGCAGTAACTTCAGTTATTGCTCCTAAGGAAATAGGGGCTAATAAAATTAGGCAGGTTATGTTGGAGGATTTTAATATTGTACTTGCTGGTGGACAGCAATCCTTAGATGATGTAATTTTTAGAATTGGTCATTTAGGACACGTTAGAGAACTCGACTTATTATCAGTTTTAGTAGCTTTAGAAATAACTTTAATTAAACTAGGTTTTGAACTGGAGCTAGGAATAGGGGTTAAGAAGGCTCAAGGTTATTTATATAGTAACTTACAAAAAGGAAAGGGGCATTAAGGTGGAAAAGAAAAAGGTCTTAGTTACAGAAAGGATTGCTGAAGAAGGTTTAGCACTACTGCGAAAAGATTTAGAAGTAAATTTTCGGGATGGAATAAGTCGGAAAGAACTTCTGGAAATAATTGATCAATATGATGCCTTGATAGTTAGAAGTGTTACTAAGGTAGATGAAGAATTAATTAGTAAAGGTAGTCGGCTGAAAGTTATAGGTAGAGCTGGGAACGGGATTGATAATATTGATGTTGACGCCTGTACTAGATATGGGGTAATAGTTGCTAATACTCCTGATAGTAATACTATTTCAGCTGCTGAACAGACTATCAGTTTATTATTATCATCAGCTCGTAATACCGCGTGGGCTAATGATTATCTTAAAGATGGAACTTGGGATAGAAAGCTTTTTCGGGGTGTAGAGTTATATGGCAAGACAGTAGGAATTATTGGTTTAGGTAGAATTGGGTCCATGGTAGCAACTAGATTAAAAGCTTTTAACATGCAAGTTATCGCTTACGATCCTTATATTCCTGATGAAAGATTTGAGAGATTTGGAGTAGAGAAGAGCCCAACTTTAGAAGAATTATTAGAAAAGTCAGATTTTATTTCGGTACACACACCCCGTAATGATGAAACTATGCATATGTTAGATGAAAAGATGTTTGCTTTGGCTAAAGATGGGGTCAGAATAGTAAATTGTGCTCGTGGAGGAATTATAAAAGAAGCAGCTATATTAGAAGGACTAAAATCGGGGCATATTCAGTCAGCTGGTTTAGATGTGTTTGAAAAGGAACCGGCAGTCGATAATCCTTTGTTCAAATTCAAAAATGTTGTAGTTACACCTCATTTAGGTGCAGATACTTTTGAAGCCCAAAAAAGAGTCGGCGAAAATATAGCCGAACAGGTTATTAAGGCTTTAAAAGGCGATATTGTACCGAATGTAGTTAATCTGCCTACAATGTTAAGTGATGAACTAAATTATCTAAGACCTTATATTTATTTAGCTGAAGAACTGGGTAGTATTTATTATCAGTTAGAAAAATCCCCTATTGGCCGGGTTGAATTAACATATAGTGGACCAATAACTATGAATGAGACGGAAATGTTAACCGTGGCATTTTTAAAAGGTCTTTTAGAGCCGGTAATGTGGAACAAGGTGACTTATGTTAATGCTAAATTAATAGCTGATGACCGTGGTATTAAGATTTATGAAGATAAAGAGGCACAAAGTTCTAAACGTTATAAGAATGTAATTAGTGTGAAGATAATTAATGATAATAAGAGTCTAGAATTAGTGGGTACATTATCTAGAGCTAGAAACCCACTATTAGTTGAGATAAATGGTTTTGAAACAGAGACTGATTTACAAGGACATGTAGTGATGGTAGAAAACCAAGATCGCCCCAAGGTTATTGGCCCTTTTGCTAGCCTATTAGGAGATGAAGGGGTTAATATAGCCTCTATGAAAGTAGCACGTAAAACTAAAGGTGATACGGCGATAATGTTAGTCAATGTGGATAATAAAGTTAGTGATGAAATATTAGAAAAGCTTAGCCAACTTGATGGAATTATTAGTAAGCCGAGATTATTGCACTTTTAGATAGTATAAATATAGAAAAACATACTATTTAGCTGAGGAACGGAGGTCTAGTTATGTTAGATGCTAAGTTAATAAGAGCTAATCCACAATTAGTTAATGATGCATTAGCGAAAAGGAATCTATCCGGTTTAATAGATAGATTTTTAGAGTTAGATGGGCAAAGACGTGAAATATTAGTACAGGTGGAAGAATTAAAAAGTTTTCGTAACACTTCATCTCAAGAAGTAGGTAAGATGAAAAAAGCTGGACAAGACCCGGTAGAACTTATGGAAAAGGTACGTAAAGTCGGGCAAGAAATTAAGGATTATGATGATAAATTAAAAATAATAGAAACAGCAATCGATGAAATATTACTAATTTTACCTAATATACCTCATGAATCAGTGCCAGTTGGCTTAGATGAAAAAAGCAACCTAGAAATAAGAAAATGGGGAGAACCTCGAGAGTTTGATTTTACTGCTTTACCACACTGGGATATTGGAGTTAATTTAGATATTTTAGATTTTGAAAGAGCAGCTAAATTATCTGGTGCTAGATTCACAGTTTATAAATCTTTAGGAGCACGTTTGGAGCGGGCTATAATTAATTTCTTTTTAGATATGCATATAGAAGAACACGGTTATACGGAGATTTTACCTCCCTTTATGGTTACAGGTGATTGCATGGTAGGAACAGGACAATTACCAAAATTTGCTGACGATATGTTTAAATTAGAGGGACGGGATATGTATTTAATTCCTACTTCCGAGGTTCCTTTAACTAATCTTCATAGAGGCGAAATACTAGAAGGTGCAGAACTGCCGATTAAATTAACCGCGTATTCTCCCTGTTTTAGAGCTGAGGCAGGTTCTCATGGTAGGGATACTAGGGGAATAATAAGACAACACCAATTTAATAAGGTAGAGTTAGTTAAAATAACTGAACCAGATAAATCTTATGCAGAATTAGAAAAACTGACTGCTGACGCGGAAAAAGTATTACAATTATTAGACTTACCTTATAGGGTAGTTTTACTATCAACAGGAGATATGGGTTTTTCTGCAGCGAAAACTTATGATATCGAAGTATGGATGCCTGGCAATAATGAATATAGGGAGATTTCTTCTTGTTCTAATTGTGAAGATTTTCAAGCTCGTAGAGCTAATATAAGGTATCGTCCAGCAGTTAAAGAGAAGCCTAAGTTCGTTCATACTTTAAATGGATCAGGAGTTGCAATTGGTCGTACAGTTGCAGCTATATTAGAAAATTATCAACAGGCAGATGGTACAGTTTCAATACCAAAAGTCTTAATACCTTATATGGGTGGAATTGAGTTTATAAAGATGCCCTAGTAAGCACTAAAAGTATTATTGACAACGATTATTGCCATATGATATACTTTCATTTGCATTAAGGAGACGTATGATACTTCTTTAATGGAGGGGTGTCCGAGTGGTTGAAGGAGGCGGTCTTGAAAACCGTTGAACCTTTGCGGGTTCCGTGGGTTCGAATCCCACCTCCTCCGCCATTTTATTAACATGGAGAGATGGCCGAGCTGGCTGAAGGCGCTCGCCTGCTAAGTGAGTAGACGGCTAACACTGTCTCGTGGGTTCGAATCCCACTCTCTCCGCCATATAAATTAAATGAAAACAAACTTTGTGTGCGCCCGTAGCTCAGCTGGATAGAGTGACAGACTACGAATCTGGAGGTCGCAGGTTCGACTCCTGCCGGGCGTGCCATTAATTTAAGATAATAAAACAGAACCTAAAAAAATTAGCGCCCGTAGCTCAGGCGGATAGAGCAGTGGTTTCCTAAACCACGTGCCAGGGGTTCGAGTCCTCTCGGGTGCACCATTTGGTGGTGATGTCCCGATTTTAAGGGATAAAATATATATGAGAATTGCCCTTCATCTAGCCAAAAGGGCGGCTTTAATGGGGGAAGTCCCGATTGGAGCAGTAGTTGTGCAAGATGATGATGTAATTGCTTGGGCATATAATGAAAAGGAAAAAAACCAAGATGCTACACATCATGCAGAATTACTAGTTTTACAAAGAGCTGCCGATTATTTAGGCAGATGGCGTCTTAGTGATGCTACATTATACTGCACATTAGAGCCTTGTGCCATGTGTGCTGGTGCTATGATAAATGCAAGATTAGGCCGACTAGTTTTTGGGGCTAAAGATCTTAAAGCAGGTGCCGCAGGTTCTATATTAGATGTAGTAAGATATCAATTTTTGAATCATCAGGTGGAGACTTGTGAAGGTGTCTTAAAAGAAGAATGTTCAGACTTACTTAGTTCTTTTTTTTCGGATCTGAGGAGAGATGGCCGAGTTGGTTGAAGGCGCTCGACTCGAAATCGAGTAGGCGGCTAATCCCCGTCTCGTGAGTTCGAATCTCACTCTCTCTGCCAAAAAAATAAACTTAACAACTTAATAATATATGGAGAGGTGGCCGAGTTCGGCTGAAGGCGCTCGATTGGAAATCGAGTAACGTGTCAAAAGCGTTCGTGGGTTCGAATCCCACTCTCTCCGCCATTAGAAAAAATATTAGCGTTCCAAAAATTAGGATCGCTTTTTTATTTTAGTATAATTAATTATACTAAAATAAATGTTGGTAAATAAAGATGACAAATAGGTAATCATTTAAAGAATTCAAGTAGCTTGGAAATATATATAAGTTGCATTAAGATATGAAAAAAGTTAAAATACAAGCTAACCTATTTATAAATGATAAAAGGTTTATTTTTCTTAGAAAACAAATTTGCCGTGCTAGACGGGAAATTAGCGGTGTCCTATAACCTGCAACCCGCTATAGCAGGGTTGAATTCCTGTCTCAAGGGTTTAGTTCTCCAAGGTCTGGCTTGAACAAGTGGCGTCGAAGTCCGGGTCCTACGCAATGAGACATCTTGAACCGTGTCAGATCTGGAAGGAAGCAGCACTAAGAGATTCATCTCATGTGTCGTAGGGTAGCCTAGATGGAGCTAACTGTTCATGTAACGCTTGGGGACTAATCTCGAGGACAGGTGCACGGCATTAAAATTTCATATAAAAACCCGACTTGCCAAAGCCAATGGCTACAGCGAACTTCGTGGTTAAATTTATATTATCGACCTTTAGTTATAATTTCTGATAGTATAAAATAGTAGCAGGTAGTAATAAACAACCTGCTATTTTTTATATGTTTAGAAATTTTTGTTTTTATATTTAGAGCAATAACTTAAATCAGGACAAGGAGGCTAATTAAATGTCATATTTAGCATTATACAGAGCCTGGCGTCCTAGGCGCTTTGAGGAGGTAGTTGGACAAGAGCAAACAGTTACAGCTTTATCTAATGCAATTAAGGAAAACAGACTTGCACATGCCTACCTTTTTTCGGGTCCTAGGGGTACAGGTAAGACGAGTATTGCTAAAATAATTGCGAAAGCAGTTAATTGTGAAAATTTACAAGATGGTGAACCATGTAATATATGTAGCAGTTGTTCAGATATTGATAACGGCAATTTCATGGATGTGGTAGAAATCGATGCTGCATCTAATCGTGGTATCGATGAGATTCGTGATTTGAGGGAAAAAGTACGAATTCTTCCAGCACAGGGGAAATTTAAAGTATACATAATAGATGAAGTTCACATGTTAACAACGGAAGCATTTAATGCGTTATTAAAGACTATAGAAGAACCTCCCGATTCGGTTATTTTTATATTAGCAACTACTGAACTGCAAAAAATACCTGCAACTATTCGTTCCAGATGCCAAAGTTATAATTTTAGGCGCTTAACAAACGAGGAAATAGAGACTCGCTTAGATAAGGTCGCAAATTCCAATGATATAGTAATAGAAGCAGGAGCCTTACCTATTATTGCGCGTCGGGCTAATGGTGGTTTGAGGGATGCTTTAAGCATATTAGACCAGTTGTTTTCCTATAAAGGGCAACAAATTAGCAAAAAAGATGTTTTTGATATCCTAGGTATTGTCGATCAGTTGTTTTTATCTCACTTGATGGATATGATTATTGATCAAGATACTAGCAAGATAATAGAGTTGCTGAGCACAGCTTTAAGTGAAGGTAAGGAAGCTCAGCAAATAGCTAGAGAGATGTCTTTATATCTACGAGATTTGCTCTTATATGCTAATGCAGGTAATACGGTAGACTTTAGTGTGGCAGGGGAAGATAATATAAAATTAATGGATAAACAGAAATCTAAAATAGATAAAAACAATCTTATTATAGCTTTACGCATCATGATGGAAACCACAGAACGACTTAAATTTAGCGAAGGACAAAAGTTTTTGCTAGAAATGGGTTTTTTGGAATTAGTGGAGCTCTTTAAGCCGGCTACAAAAACCGAGAAAGCTAAACAGCAAAAAAGTGATTTTGAGCCTAGACCAAAAGAATCTACCGATAAGGCGGAAAGGTCTGAAGCACGGGAAGTTTTATGGCATAGAATTTTGGCAGCAGTTAAAGACAAAAAGATACCTACACATGCCCTACTCTCACAAGGAAGATTACTAGGGGCTAAGGATGATGAAGTTTATATTGGCTTTAAAAAAGGATATAAATTTCACAAGGAAAGAATGGAAGAAAAAGGCAACAGGGATATTCTCGAAGAGGTTTTAAATGAATTATTTGATCGTTATATCGAGGTTCAGTTTGTTTTTCTGGATGATGATCAATATAATGATATTATTGTTCAGAAAGCGATTGAGTTTTTTGGAGAAGAAATAGTAGAAATAAAAGATTAAGGGGGTATTTTTATGTTTAATCCGGGTGGTGGTGGTTCCATGAATAAGATGATAAAACAAGCCAAGAAAATGCAAGAGGAAATGGCTAAAATGCAAGAAGAATTACAGGAAAGGGAAATAGAAGCTGCAGCAGGTGGTGGAGTAGTTAATGTAGTTATTAATGGTAAACAAGAATTGATTTCTATAAAGATAAATCCTGAAGCAGTAGATCCTGAAGATGTCGAAATGTTGGAAGATTTGATAATAGCTGCAGTGAACGAAGGTATAAGAAAATCGCAAGAAATGGTTTCAACTGAGATGGGTAAGATTACTGGAGGGCTAAATATCCCCGGATTATAAGCTCACTCAAATTAACTTATAAACAACTGGAGGCACAAAAAGTATGAGATTGGTCCGACCTTTGGAAAACTTAATAGATCAACTTATTAAACTACCTACTATTGGACCTAAAACTGCTCAAAGATTAGCTTTATTTTTACTCAAAGTCTCTGAGCAGGAGGCACAACAATTGGCCCATGCAATTTTAGATATGCGAGAAAAAGTATTCCCTTGTTCTACTTGTGGATATTTAACAGATATAGACCCCTGTCATATATGTCAAGATGAAAGAAGAGACCGTAGTACTATTTGCGTGGCAGAGGAAGCTAGTGACATTATTTCAATCGAGAGAACAGGATATAAGGGGCAATATTTTGTTTTAAACAAGGAGTTTCACATTATGGAGGGACATAGCCTAGATGAGATAGACCTAAAACCCCTAAAAGCAAAGTTAGCTACTGGAGCAATAAAAGAAGTAATCTTAGCTTTTAACCCAGATGTAGATGGCGAAATAATGGCTAGATTTATAGCTTCTATAGCTGAAGCCCATCAGGTTAAAGTAACTAGGTTAGCCCATGGTTTGCCTGTAGGGGGAGACATTGAATTTGCTGATGAACTAACCTTGAGAAGGGCTTTAGAAGGGCGCAAGGAATTTATGTAATAAATTAGAAAACTCCCACATACAAATAGGATAAAATATCCGTTTGTAAATATGGGAGGACATTATGGGAATTACTAGTGTGATTAGCCAGGTTTTACAATGTTTTGTAATTAAGGATGTGAAACCTTCGAATTATATTTCTGATGAAGAGCTTTTACAAGATGCTCATCAAGAGCTGGCCCAGGCGAGAAATATTTTTTCTAGGACTAATCCTGAAAACATTGATTACGCGGTATACAATCTCTTAGCAGCCGAGGAGAGATATAATTCGCTTATAAAGCAATTTAAAAAACAAAAGAATATTTCTCCAACACGACAATATGATACATAGTGGGGTGGTAAAATGGAGATTGTAAATGTAATTATCGCAGCATTATTTCTATTAGTTATATTATACATTATATCCCAAGTATTTTTGAAACCGATAAAATTGTTATGGAAACTGATTTTTAATTCAGTGATTGGTTTAGTTTTATTACTAGTAGTCAATTATATTGGAGGAACATTTTTCTCTTTTAAAATTGCCATAAATGTTATAACTATCCTTATTGCTGGATTTCTGGGAATACCTGGTGTATTATTGTTAACATGTTTCCAACTATTATTAAAGTAAGAAAATATTTGCATTGACCTGTTATTAAGGCAGGTCTTTTTCCTTTCATTGGACTATTATTCTTAGGAGAAAAGCAATACAATAGTAATTGATTATAAGTATAAGGAATATACTGATTTAGTACTTGTATCATACATGTTTAAATGTGAGTTATATATAACTATATATAGATAATTATTGACGCACAATTAACACTAATTTATACTTATACAAATGTTACTATAATTTCCTAATCTATATAGAACTGTATACAATCAGGAGGTGTTATGATTACGCAACAGAATAAGGCAAGAATTGTAGAAGCATTTGTGGGTGAATATGCTAGTGGTAAAAGTGAAATAGCAATTAATCGTGCTTTAGAATTAAAAGGCTTAAATCACCAGGTAACATTAGTTGATTTGGATACAGTAGAACCATTTTATACTTTAAGGCCACTTAAAGCATTATTAGAGGGCAAAGGTTTAAATGTTATTAGTTATACCAGAGAAGATTCATTTGGCTTAGGTGAAACTGGAGCTATGTTAAATCCAGCGGCCAGATGGGCACTGATGAATAAAGGGGATATAATATTAGATATTGGCTATGGCATACATGGAGCCAAAACCCTGAATTTAGTAGAAGGTGCCTATGAATCGTCTGAGCTTAGAATAATTGCGGTAATAAATTATACTCGCCCTATGACAAATTCTCCCGAAAAAGTTAGGGAATACTTGCTTGAATTAGGCAGATTAGATGGTATAATAGCCAACACACACCTAGGAAATCAAA
Source organism: Syntrophomonadaceae bacterium (assembly GCA_035647815.1). Taxonomy (GTDB): domain Bacteria; phylum Bacillota; class Syntrophomonadia; order Syntrophomonadales; family Syntrophomonadaceae; genus JAAYRQ01. The sequence goes on along the minus strand of DASRMR010000007.1, from coordinate 3,374 downwards.
CTACCCTTGATGTAATAGTTAAAGGTAATAATGAAATTCTTAGAGTAGCCAATGAACTTAATATTCCGGTAGATTATATGGGGATAGATAAAACCATGTATGAAGAAATATCTGATTACAAGTTTGAAATCCCAGTTAAGTTTATTGAGCGTTACATGGTGAATGCGATGTGGTAGTTTAAAAGATAAGAATGATTTCCTATTAATTATAAACTGTCAGGAGGTGCTTTTATAAATGCAAAAAGTTATTGGTGAGTCCAAAAAAGCATTTATCACGGGAAATGAAGCAGTAGCTTGGGCCACTTTAGCGGCTGGAGCTGATATTATGTTTGGTTATCCAATTACACCACAGAATGAAATAATGCATTATTGGACTAGGTTGGCACCTAAATATGGTAGAGGCTTTCTTCAAACTGAAGACGAGATTTCAGCGGGTTTTACCGTATGTGGTGCGGTCCAAGGTGGTAAAAAGGCATTTACTGCTACTGCGGGACCAGGCAATGTTTTAATGCAAGAGCCGTTTGGTATGGCTGAAGCTATGAGGTTACCAGTAGTAGGTATTATTCAACAAAGAGGCGGACCTTCTTCTGGGACTGTTATATACTCTCAACAAGAAGTAACGCTTACTACTTTTGGTGGTAATGGTGAAGGACACCGTATAGTTTATTCCACATCTACCCACCAAGAAATGTATGATTATACTATAAAAGCGTTTAACACTGCATGGAAGTATAGGTTTCCAACCTTTATATTAGGTGATGGTTACCAGGCTAAAATGCGTGAGCCTTTAGAAATGTATAATCCCGAAGAAAGAGGCATTGACTTAGTTAAGCCTTTTCCATTACTCGGACTAGAAGGAAATATAGGAACAGATAGAGAGCCACAACATCTAGTTAATATTTATAGTTTAGAAGAAGAATTATATGATGTAGTAATGAGAGTTTCCAAGGAATATGAATCTATAGCTCCTGAGATAGTAGAATATGAAGAGAACCTGTGTGAGGATGCTGATGTAATTATTTTAACTCATGGAGTTGTATCAAGGGCAGCTGATGATGCAGTTAAAGCATTACGCGCTCAAGGTATTAAAGCAGGGTCATTTAGACCGATTACCTTAAGGCCATTTCCTCGCCAAGGACTACTCGATGTACTAGCAAAAACTAATGCGAAGAAACTACTGATAGCAGAATCAGCATATGGACAATTAGATAAATTAGTGAAACAAGAGATATTTGGAGAACAAATTGAGATTGAAAACCTCTTTATGCCTGGAGTAGGCATAATAGATTATCATATTATAAGTAAAATTAAGAGTATTTTATAAAAAGCATTATCTGTACGAAATGTACTGCAAATAAAGTGCTTAAAATAGGAGGTTTAATAAGATGGTAACACCAGTAACACCAAAATCGTGGTATCTACCCTCCAAGCCACATAAATTTTGTCCAGGATGTGGTCATGGCATAGTACTAAAAGCACTAGGTGAAGCGATAGATGAACTAGGAATACAAGATGAAACTGTATTTGGTTTTGATATAGGATGTTCTTTATTAGCCTGGGACTTTTTTGCTTGTGATAGTACTCAAACCCACCACGGCAGAACAACTCCCGTAGTGGTCGGTTTGAAAAGATCGCGTCCTGAGTTAATAACAGTGGGTTATATGGGTGATGGTGGCGGTTATTCTATTGGTTCACAACATTTGTTAAATGCGGCCGTAAGAAATGAAAAAGTTACACTTATTTTAGTTAATAATACTAACTATGGCATGACAGGGGGGCAAATGGCACCTACGACCTTACCTGGACAAAAGACAGAAACTAGTCCATTTGGAAGAGATCCCGAGGAAACAGGATATCCTACTAAAGGGCCTGAATTTATAGCTGAACTAACTCCTGACAATGCATATGTGGCGCGTGCTACTGTTTCAAAATATAATCAATTAAAAAGGTTTATTAGAAATGCACTACAAAACCAAATTGAAGGTAATGGGTTTTCTTTTGTAGAGGTATTATCCACATGCCCTACTAATTGGAGAACTAATGCAGCACAAACTTGGCGCTTTTTAGAAGAAGAAATGGAAACACACTTTCCTGTGGGCGAACTTAAAACACCCTTCGGAAAGGGGGCTAAATAATGTCTTTGGTAAGAATTGCTCTTGCTGGCGAAGGTGGCCAAGGGGTACAGTCGGTAGCCGAGATTATTGCAGAAGCTGCGTATAATGAAGATAAACAAACTATTTATATACCTAACTTTGGTTTAGAACAAAGAGGTGGGGTTTCTATAGCTTTTATCCAGGTTAGTAATGAAAAGATTGGTGCACCTAAATTCGACAAGGCTGAAGTAGTAGTTGCTCTTAGTGAAAGGGCTGTAGGAAGAACGGCGCACTATTCAGATAGTAAAACTCTTTTTGTTTATGATGAGGGTTTTAAAGTAGATGATCAAGATTTGCCTAAAGAGTTTAGGAAAATTATTGGGATACCTGCCATAGCGACAGCTAATGAAGAATTACACCCTAGAGTTTTCAACATTATTATAATGGGAGCAGTTATAGGTCTTACTAATGTAGTAAGTTTCGAAACGGCAAAAGCAGCACTAGAAAACAAATTAGGATATAAATTCGAAAAGGATCCTAATTTAAGGGAACTAAACTATAAGGCATTAGAAATTGGTAAGAAAATGGCAGAAGAATCCCTTAAAGAAGGGGTGGATAAGAATGTCTAAAACGATAAAAGCAATATCAACACCGATGGAAAAGGCTAACTTTCATATATTTCCCGAGTATTGTAAAGGTTGTGGACTATGTAAAGAGAAATGTCCCAAGGATACGCTGATATGGTCTGAAGAACTAGGCGTATACGGTACTCCTATCGTAAAACCAAAAGATATAGAAAGTTGTATTGCTTGTAATATATGTGAAATGGTTTGTCCTGATTGTGCTATAAAAATAGAAAGAATAAGGAAAAGAAAAGTTATTGCATAGTAAATTAACTAAGGGCTGTTATTTTAAAACAATAATTCTTTCTACCGTAATATATTGTAGAAGTAATATAAATATTTCTTTTATAAAAACATTGTCAAAAAAGCCTTCAAGCTATATACTAAATTAAGTGCGTTTAAACACTAAACATGTTTTTCAGACAAATAAAATTAATCCTTGACATCATCTGGTGAGCATGTTATATTAATTCTTGCGCCATGGCAAAGAGCCAAGGGGCACATGATCTTGATAAAATTGAACAGTAAGACTTAAGTGCGAAAAAAATATTAGAAACTACTTCTATTGAAGTAAGCCTAATAGGCTCTGAAAAGAGAAACAAGCCTTTAATCAATAAATAAGTAAGGCTAGGATAAAAAGCTCAACATTTTTATGGAGA
>DASRMR010000006.1:0-109317 GCA_035647815.1 Syntrophomonadaceae bacterium | reverse complement strand
CAACAAAGACTTAATTCTCGAAATATAACATTAAGTGAGACAGATTTAGAAAAAATTACTGAGGCAGTTGCTAGGGCTAGGGAAAAAGGAGCTCGTGATTCATTAGTTCTTATGCAAGACTTAGCATTAATAGTAAGTGTTAAGAACAACACGGTTATAACTGCGGTTGATGGAAACAGTCTAAAAGAAAATGTATTTACGAATATTGATAGTGCAGTAATAGTGTAAGGCTGGACCTCTTAGAGGAAGCCTTAGGATGCCGAATGATTGAAGCATCTAGACAAAAGAGCATACTTTTTAAAGTAATGCTAATTAAAAGCTAAATGGAGGTCATATATAATATGATGCGTTCAATGTATTCTGGGGTTGCAGGTTTAAGAAACCACCAGACTAGAATGGATGTAATAGGTAATAACATTGCTAATGTTAATACTGCCGGTTACAAGAAAAGTCGGGTAGTTTTCCAAGATACCTTATATCAAAATATGAGGGGTGGTTCAAGTCCGACTGATGCTAGAGGGGGAACTAACCCTATGTCAATCGGCTTAGGCATGTCGGTTGCTAGTATTGATCAGATTCATACTCCGGCACCTGCTACTTCCACTAATAAAACTACTGATTTGGCTATAGATGGTAATGGATTTTTTATAGTAGATAATGGTGGCCAAAAGTTTTATACTAGAGCAGGTAATTTTGATTTTGATAAATTTGGTAACATGTATAGCTTAGCTAATGGTTATCGGGTACATGGATGGACAGCAGATGATAACTGGGAAATTGATACAGTTAAAGCTAGTCAACCTATAGATATATCTGAATTTAAATCCGTATCACCACAAGCTACTACAGAGATGAAGTTTAGTGGGAATTTGAGTTCGGATATTAAGATGCAGGAAGGTTACTCGGAAACCGATTTTGAACTAGATGAAAACCAATTAGTAATTACATCGAAGGAAGTTTATGATTCTCTAGGTAATAAAGAAATAGTATATTTTAGATTTTTCAAATATGAAGTCGATGATACATCAGGGGATCCCATTAGTAAATGGGCTTGCGATATATCATTGGACTCCGAATTTAGCGACACCCCAGCTATAATTGGTGTTGATCCAATAGTAGATGAAAGTGTTGTAAGAGTAGAGGATTTGATATTTAATGCTAATGGTGTTTTAGATTCTTCAATACTGCAGGATCTAGTTATCGACAGGTCTGCACACGGTGCAGAAAACATCGAATTAGACATCGATTTTAGCTCTCTTACCCAATGGGAAACAAAATCTACCGCTTGGGCTGAACATCAAAATGGTTATACCATGGGGAATTTAACTAGCTATACCATAGGTATTGATGGGGTTATTCAAGGAGTATATGACAATGGAGAGGCTAGAAATCTAGCTAGGGTTGCTTTAGTTAATTTCCAGAATCCTGCAGGCTTGATACAAGCAGGTGGAAGCCTGTTCCAAGTTTCAAATAACTCCGGGGACCCAATGGTAGGTGCACCAGGTGATCAAGGTATGGGTGCATTAATACCGGGAAGTTTGGAGATGTCTAATGTCGATTTATCCGAAGAATTTACTGATATGATTATAACTCAAAGGGGTTTTCAGGCTAATTCTCGAATAATAACTACTTCAGACGAAATGTTACAAGAGTTAGTAAATCTAAAGAGATAATTGTTCGTTTCCTGGGGGTGTATTCCCCCGGGAAATTGGAACTGAGGTGTATATAAATGATTTATGTAACTAGATTAAATGGTGAAAAAATAGCAGTTAATGTTGACTTAATCGAAATAATGGAGGAAACTCCCGACACTATAGTAACTCTTACTACTGGTAAGAAGTTTGTAGTAAAAGAAGCTGTAGGAGAAATCATTAAGGCTATTACAAGGTATAGAAAAACTATTAATACAACATTAAAAAAGTAAGGTATAGGGGGGAAGAAATTGGCTGAAGACAAAACTCCGGAAGTAGAAGAGAAATCAAGTTTCGATTTTAAAATAATAGTAGCCGGTTTAATAATTTTCTTGCTAGCTATGGGTGCATCTTATTTTTTAATGAAAAGTCTAATGGCTCCTCTTTTACCTAAAGAAGAAACTGAACAAAAAGAAGTCTTAACAGGAAACTTAGTAGAAGTCGGCGAATTTACTACTAATATCGGAGATGTAAATGGATCGAGATTTGTAAAAGTGGAAGTATTTGTGGAAGTAACCGGAAAAAAAGGCCAAGAAACGATTGCGGAATTTATGCCGATTATAAAAGACAGCATTTTAACTATATTATCTTCTAAAACCGTTGCTGATCTAGATGTTAGGAATTGGGGACATCTGAAAGAAGAGATAAAAAACGAACTGAATTCAAAACTAGGTAAAAATACGATAAAAAGTGTATATTTTGGCAATTTTATTATGCAATAACACCTCTTTAAGAGGAGGGATTTTAAATGAGTGATGTTTTATCTCAAAATGAAATAGACCAATTATTGTCTGCTTTAAGTAGCGGATCGGTAGATGCTGATGAATTAAAGCAAGAGGAAGTCAAAAAGAAGATAAGGGTTTATGATTTTCGCAGACCTAATAAGTTTTCTAAAGATCAGATACATACTTTGCAAGTTATATATGAAAATTATGCTCGTTCTTTAGGTACTTACTTATCCGCACAACTACGAACATCTATACAAATGGAAGTATTATCAGTTGAGCAGACAACTTATGATGAATTTGTTCGCTCTATACCTAATCCGACTATACTTAATATATTTTCTCTTTATCCATTAGAAGGTAGCTCTATTATGGAAATTAATCCCAATCTAGGTTTTGCCATGATAGACAGGTTATTAGGAGGACCTGGGCAAGCACCTGAAAAGATCAGAGCATTAACAGAGATTGAGCAAACAGTTATGGAGCGTATTGTTCAGCGCATGTTAGATTATCTACCAGAACCTTGGGGTAGTATTATTGAAATTGAGCCTATATTAGACAGGATAGAAACTAATCCACAGTTTACACAATTAGTCTCTCCATCAGAGATTCTAATTATTATATCTCTAGAAACTCGTATGGGTGATCTTTTAGGTATGATTAATATGTGTATCCCTTTCTTAGTTTTAGAACCTATCTTAGATAAATTAAATGTGCATTTTTATTATGCATCATCTAGTAAACAAGCAACAGCAGAGAATGTGGATGCTATAAGGAATAAATTGAAAAATACTTATGTCCCTTTAAAAACTCTCTTAGGAAAAACAGTGATTACTGTAAAAGATTTGCTAGAATTATCTGTTGGTGATGTAGTACCTCTAAATAAGAACATTAATGAAGAACTAGAGGTAGTCATTGGGCAAAGTACAAAGTTTCTTGGTAAACCGGGTGTTTTTGGCAAGAAATACTCAGTTCAGGTTTCCCAGATTCTAAAGGAGGGAAATGCAGATGAATGATGGCATTTTGTCACAAGAAGAAATTAATGCTTTATTAGAAGGTGCCACAAGTTCTGAAATATCAGATAACACAAGTGAACTAGGTTCCGAATCATCGAGTTCTGTTATTAGTGATTTTGATAAGGATGCATTGGGAGAAATAGGAAACATAAGCATGGGAACTTCGGCGACCACGCTGTCGACTTTATTAAAAAAGAAAGTGTCGATTACTACACCTAATGTTTTTATCACCAATGCCGAACAACTTAAATCAGATTATCCTCTACCTTATGTAGTTGTTGAAGTTGAGTATACTGAAGGTTTATCTGGAACTAATATATTAATTATAAAGGAAGAAGATGCATGTATCATCGCTGATTTAATGATGGGGGGAGAAGGTATATGTGAAGAAGTTAAATTAGATGAAATTGGGTTAAGTGCAGTAGGAGAGGCTATGAACCAGATGATGGGTTCTGCTACAACAAGCCTTTCTTCTATGTTCAATGCTAGGATTGCTATTGCCCCTCCTAATTTAACGATAATGGATTTTGGTAAAGAGCATCTATCACTATCAAGTGATTATGAAGATATGGTTAGCATTAGATTTAAAATGGAAATAGAAGGTCTAATTAATAGTGAAATAATGCAGATTATTCCTATGGAAGCTGTGAAAAACATGATTAGCATGTTGATGGGAAACACCTTTAAAGAGTCAACAGTTGAGTCAATAACTGAGGAAGCTGTCTCTACACCGCAAGAAAAACCGATTTCAAAGCCAGTTACCGAACCTGTAATGCAAGAGAACGATTTCTCTGTAGAATCTAAAGATATATGGCCCCAAGACTCTTATGACAATATTCCGTCCGGGATTAAAAAAGATGAAAAACATACTGTTCAGCCGGTCCAGTTTGCCCCATTAAGAGAAACAGATAATTTAGAAGTTCCACAAAACATTGGACTTATTATGGATGTCCCTTTAGAAGTAACAGTAGTACTAGGTAAAACTAAAAAGACTATTAAGGACATACTAGATCTTCACCAAGGAGCTATCATCCAATTAGATAAAATGGCAGGAGAACCTGTGGACTTATTAGTTAACGGAAAATTAATTGCCAAAGGTGAAGTTGTAGTAATCGATGAAAGTTACGGAATAAGAATAACTACCATTATTAGTCCTATAGATAGAGTGGGCAAACTTCAATAGCATTTAGGAGGTTTATGATGAGTAAACGGATTTTAATAGTAGATGATGCGGCTTTCATGAGAATGATGATTAAAGATATTCTAACCAAAAATGGTTATGAAGTTGTAGGGGAAGCCGAAAATGGACATGTAGCAATAGAAAAATTTAATGAATTAAGTCCTGACTTAGTTACTATGGATATAACTATGCCAGAAATGGATGGGATTGCAGCAGTAAAAGAAATAAAATCAACAAATCCAGAAGCACTAATAATAATGTGTAGTGCGATGGGCCAACAATCTATGGTCATTGATGCCATCCAAGCTGGAGCTAAAGATTTCATAGTAAAACCTTTTCAGCCGGAAAGAGTGTTAGAGGCGGTAGGAAAAGCACTTGATTAGTTAAGTTGGGAAGTGATATAGATGATTTCACTAAGAAGACACCGGTGGATAATGATTATAGCCGTAATTTTAGTTTGTTCAATATCTGTAAGTGCTTTAGCCGTTAATGATATCGATGACTTGAATATGGAACTAGATAAACAACAACAAGCACCTAGTACGGGTAATAACCTTTGGCTAGATTTTTTTAAACTAGTAATAGTCTTAGGTTTAATAGTAGGTGCAGCTTGGTCGATTATAAAATTATTTAATAAACAATTAAGCAACAAAATGCAGGGTACTTGGATCCAGGTAGTTGACGAAGTTACTTTAGGTCAAAATAGCGGTATTATTCTTTGTGAAGTAGGAGAAAAATTATATGCTATAGGGATATCGGATCACAACATAAATCTCTTATTTGAAATTGATAACCCCAAGCTTTTGGAGGAAATTAGTTATGCTAATGAGATTGACCAACCACAAAAACCTTTACAATGGAATGAATTAGTAAGTGCGGTGATTAATAAGGTCAGGCCAGGTCAACCTTCAGAGCCTGATAAAAAACAATTTCAAAATCTAATGGATGAACAATTTTTAAGACTAGAGAAACTATCAGATGCTGTTGGAAAAAATGAATCAAAAATTAAAAAGCGTGATGAAGATGGTTAGCAAAAGCAAGGTTAAAGTCTTTACTGTTATTATACTAGGTCTAATATTTTTAACTTTATACTCTACACCAGTATCGGCAGAACCTTTTCAACTACCTAATATAAACTTAAGCATCGGTGGTGAGGGTGAAGGTACACAAAATCCATCTTCAGTAATACAGTTGTTGCTTTTATTAACTGTACTGACTTTGGCACCAGCTATAGTTATACTGTTAACATCATTTACTCGTATAGTTGTAGTTCTCTCTTTTATCAGAACTTCGTTAGCAACTCAACAGATGCCACCTAATCAAGTCTTAATTGGGTTAGCATTATTTTTAACCTTTTTTATAATGGCACCTACTTTGCAACTAGTTAATAATAATGCCTTACAACCCTATATGAACGCTGAAATAGAACAATCGGAAGCCTTCGAAAAAGGTATGGAACCTATGCGAAACTTCATGTTAAAACAAACCAGAGAAAAAGATTTGGCTCTTTTTGTTAAAATGTCTAATATCGAAAGGCCAAGGAATTTCGATGATATACCTAATTATGTTTTAATACCATCATTTATAATTAGTGAACTAAAAACAGCTTTTCAGATTGGATTTATTATTTTTGTTCCGTTTTTAGTTATTGATATGGTTGTTGCTAGTGCATTAATGTCTATGGGTATGATGATGTTGCCACCCATGATGATATCATTACCTTTTAAAATATTACTATTTGTATTAGTCGATGGTTGGAATTTAGTTATCCAATCATTAATGTTGAGTTTTAAGTAGGGAGGAATGAGTCGCTTTGTATGAAGATATAGTTTTAGGAATAGCAAATGAAGCAGTTTTAACTGTTCTCTTAGTATCAGCCCCCATACTTGGAGCTGCTTTGTTGACCGGATTATTAATTAGTATTTTACAGGCGACTACTCAGATTCAAGAAATGACTTTAGTCTTTGTACCTAAAATTATTGTAGTATTAATAATTTTAGCTGTTTTTGGTCCTTGGATGTTAGGAATTGTTACTACTTTTACTCAAAACTTGTATATGGCTATTCCTAGTTTTCTTTCTATATGATGGGTAGGTTAATAGTATGCCATTTGTAGTGGAAACTTTTTTATTAATTTTTGGTCGAGTAACAGGATTATTTTTAAGTGCTCCAATTTTTGCCAGCAAACAGATTCCTGGTAGGATTAAGGTATTAGTTATTGTAATCTTAGCTGGGTCGTTAGCTTTTTTCGTTCCAGTTCAGTATGGAGCAGAGATAACTAATCCACTACATTTTTTAGCAGCGATAATTGTAGAGATATTTATTGGTTACACTATAGGTTTTGTAGTTTACATACTTTTTGGAGCTATTCAATTAGCTGGACAGCTTATGGATATGCAAATGGGTTTCGGTATCGTAAATGTTGTCGACCCACAAACTGGTACTCAAATACCCCTATTAGGTAACTTAACGCAGACTATAGCCTTGTTGTTGTATTTATCTGTAAACGGACATCATTATTTATTGCAAGCATTAGCTCAAAGTTATAAAGTAATTCCAGTTTTAGGCTTTAATATAAACACTAGTTTTACTAAATTATTAATTGAAATAACAGCTTATATGTTTATTATAGCTATTAAAATTGCAGCACCGATAATTATAGCAGTATTAACTACCGATATTGCGATGGGATTTATAGCTAGAACTGTACCACAGATGAATGTTTTTATAGTAGGGTTGCCACTTAAGATATTAGTAGGACTAATAGCGTTTCTTTTAATGTTACCTGTCTATATATGGTTATTTAAGGCTTTGTTTATTCGTTTCTTTGAATATCTGGATAGTATTATGATGTTAATGGGGTAAATGTTATGGGAGAAAAAGACAAATCATATTTACTGTTTTTTGACTTACAGTTATTTGCTGATGATGCTACTGGGGAAAAAACAGAACCAGCTACACCTAAAAAACGGGAAGAAGCTAGAAAAAAAGGCCAAGTTTTTAAAAGTACCGATTTGAATTCGGCGGTAATATTACTAGCTGGGTCGGTCATAATATTCGTAATGTTTCCCTATATGGTGGATTTATTAAGTGATTTTACTAGGTTATATATCTTAGAAAGAAGAGTAGTTGATTTTAACATTGTTTATGTTCATAAATTATTGATTGAGGTATTAATTTTACTTGGAAAAATGTTGTTTCCTATATTTTTAACTACTTTTGTTACTGCTTTAATAATTACTTACTTACAAGTAGGAGTCGTTTTTAGTGCTGATCCTTTAACTCCAAAATTAGAACGGTTAAATCCGATTGAAGGTTTTAAAAAGATATTTTCCAAACGAGCTATTGTGGAATTGACCAAATCCCTACTTAAAATATCTGTAACCGGTTATATTGTTTACTTGGTATTTAAAAAATATTTATATATTTTCCCCCGTTTTGTAGACATGGAACTAGCAGAAACTATAATGACTCTAAGCTCTATAGTATTTGAAATCGCTCTTAAAGTTGGAGTGTTTTTTATTATTGTAGGAATCTTGGATTATATATACCAACTATATGAGCATGAAAAATCTTTGAAAATGAGTAAGTATGATGTTAAACAAGAGTATAAACAAATAGAAGGGGATCCATATATTAAATCAAGGCAAAAGCAAATTCAAAGAGAAGCTGCTATGAGAAGAATGATGACTGAAGTTCCTAAAGCAGATGTAGTGATAACTAACCCTACCCATTTTGCTGTAGCATTAAAATATGATTCGGATACTATGGATGCACCTACTGTTTTAGCTAAGGGACAAGATTTCATGGCTTTGAAAATTAGAGAAGTTGCCGAACAACATGATGTGATTATTATGGAAAATCCACCTTTAGCAAGAACACTTTATTATGCATTAGATATTGGTACCCAGGTACCAGAAGAACTTTATCAAGCAATAGCTGAGGTGCTTGCATTTGTATATAAACAAAAACAAGTAGCTTTGTAATTGTTTAAGGGGGAGAAAAATGGATGTTAGGGCAAGTTGGTTTGAAAAAATACTAGAAAAAAGTGATATATTAATTGCAGCTTTAGTAGTAACTATCATTTTGATGATGATAATTCCTATAAAACCTACGCTTTTAGACATCTTACTTACTTTTAATATAAGTTTTGCTTTAATAATTTTAATGGTTGCGATGTTTAATACTAGTCCTCTAGAGTTTTCTGTTTTCCCTTCATTACTTTTGATAATGACTATATTTCGGCTGGCACTTAATGTTTCATCAACTCGTTTAATATTACTTCATGCGGAAGCCGGACAGGTTATTACTGCCTTCGGCTCTTTTGTGGTAGGCGGAAATATGGTGGTGGGATTTGTAATATTTCTGATTTTAGTCGTTATTCAGTTTATCGTAATTACTAAAGGTGCGGAAAGAGTATCAGAAGTTGCAGCCCGTTTTACCCTTGATGCAATGCCAGGCAAACAAATGGCTATTGATGCAGATCTAAATGCTGGACTAATCGATGAAAAAGCAGCACGTGACCGCCGTGAAAAGATTCAAGATGAAGCTGATTTCTATGGGGCTATGGATGGTGCTAGTAAGTTTGTTAAAGGTGATGCAATTGCAGGAATAGTTATAACCTTAATAAACATTATTGGTGGTCTTACTCTAGGAATGGCACAGAGAGGTATGGCATTAAGTGAAGCTGCTCAGACATATACCCTTTTAACTGTTGGAGATGGTCTAGTAACGCAAATTCCGGCACTTTTAATATCGACTGCTACAGGCATCATAGTTACTAGAAGTGCCTCTAAATACAGTTTAGGCAGGGAAGTTGGTACCCAGTTATTTAACCAACCTAAGGCATTAGGTATTGTGGCTATTATTCTTTTAGTTTTAGGAACTATTGGCTTACCTAAACTGCCTATGTATTCTTTAGCAGTATTTTTTGGAATTATGTATTTTGCTATGAGCACAGCGAGAAAAGAGGAAGAAGAGGATTTTGACACTGAAGATGTGCAGGAAGCAGAAGAAATAAGAAAACCGGAAAATATTATTGAATTATTGCAGGTAGAAAAAATGGAAATGGAATTAGGCTATGGTTTAATACCCTTAGTAGATACGGAACAGGGTGGAGACTTGTTAGATAGAATAGTTATGATAAGAAGACAGTGTGCTGTAGAGTTAGGTTTTGTTGTTCCACCTATTCGTATTAGAGATAATATGCAACTTAAACCTAATTCTTATGTAATTAAAATAAAAGGAATTCAGATAACCCAAGGTGAACTAATATTAGATAGTTATTTAGCCATAGGGCCTGATATAGAAAATGAATTAGAATTAACTGGAATTGATACTGTTGAACCAGCTTTCAACTTACCAGCTAAATGGATAGAAATAAACGATCAAGATAAGGCAGAACAAAAAGGGTATACAGTTGTAGACCCTCCTTCAGTTTTAGCTACCCATTTAACTACAGTAATAAAAAACCATAGTTTTGAGTTATTAGATAGACAAGAAATACAGAATACCGTTGATTTTATTAAAGAGACTAATTCGGCATTAGTAGAAGAACTGATACCGGATTTGATGAATATAGGTGATATACAAAAAGTTTTAAGCAACCTACTCAAAGAACAAATTTCTATACGCGATATGGTCACTATTTTAGAGACTTTAGCTGATTATGCCAAAATTAGCAATGATAATGATGTTCTAACTGAATATGTTCGACAATCACTTAAAAGACAAATTAGTCAACAATATGCGGATAATGATTTAAAATTAGTTGCTTTAACTCTTGATCCAGCTTTAGAAGGGCATTTGAGGGAATCAATACAACAAAGTGAATTCGGTTCTTACTTAGCCTTAGACCCGGATATTGCTCAAAAGATGATAGGCGAGTTAACTCGTCACCAAGAAAACCTTACTAATCAAGGGATTACACCTATTATAATATGTGCCCCTGTGTTGAGAATCTATTTCAAGAGATTAATAGATCGTTTTATTACTAACTTTGTAGTACTTTCTTATAATGAAATAGATAGCAATATTAATGTTGAAGTAATTGGGATGGTGTCACATGAGAATTAAAAAATTTATAGCTAAAGATTATAAAATAGCTATTAAGCAAGCTAAAGCTGAAATGGGAAATGATGCCATTATATTACATACGCGACAAATAAAAACGGATGGAATACTAGGCTTTTTTGCTAAAAATAAAGTTGAAGTTACAGTAGCAGTAGATGATACTTTGCAAGTAAACATGGACAAATTAAGGAAATCTTCTTTTAAAACTATTAATATTCCCGATGAAAATGAACCAGAAAATACGAATATCGCTCTAATGGATGAATTGAATAATCTTAAAATTATGATGTCTGATATTAAAACGAGGATGTATGAGATAGAGCTAATTAAAGGTATGTCAGAAGAGATTCGTGAATTCTACCATATATTAGTTAAGAACAATGTGGATAAAGATTTAGCACTTGATATAGTTAGTAGTGTAGAAAAAAAACTACCTAAAGATAAAGAAAATGGTGAATCTTGGACTAGGGAAGTTTTGTTACATACATTACAGCAATATATAAAGGAAATAAAACCTATAGAAATCAAAAATGATAAAAAGGCTAAGGTAATATTCTTTGTAGGGCCGACTGGAGTTGGGAAAACGACTACTATTGCCAAGTTGGCAGCTAATATTACTTTTATAGATAAAAAGAATGTAGCTTTAATAACTTTAGATACATATAGAATATCTGCTGCAGAACAATTAAGAACATTTGCTGAAATAATAGGCATCCCCATGAGTGTTGTTTTTGAAACATATGAGTTAGAAGAATTAATTGATGAATATAATGATAAAGATATTGTTTTAGTCGATACTGCAGGTCGTAGTCCTTATAACGATGAGCATATGAATGAAATTAAAGAATTTGTTGATGTTGCCCATCCTGATGAAATAATTCTGGTATTGAGTGCAATTACTGAGAGCAGTGATTTAATTAACATATATAATAGATTTAGTTTAATTAGAATAGATAAAGTTGTTTTTACCAAACTGGATGAAACTAATAATTACGGACAAATTCTTAATGCGATATATGAGATAAAAAAACCTATAGCTTATTTAACTAACGGTCAAAATGTACCTGATGATATCGAAATTCCAGATTCCTTATATTTAGCAAAAATGTTTCTGGGAAAGGATAAAGAACTATGAAAGATCAGGCTGAAAAACTTAGAGAGATAGCTTTAAAGACTCGACTTAAAATTGAGAATGAGATTTTAGGCAATCTACAACAAACAAAAGTTATTGTCATAAGTAGTGGTAAAGGTGGAACTGGTAAAAGCACCTTAGCTCTAAATCTATCTATGGATTTAAGTCGCAAAGGCAAAAAGATAGTTCTTTTAGATGCTGATATGGGCTTAGCTAATATAGATATTATGCTGGGCATAGTTCCAAAATATAATTTATATCATGTAGTTACGGGCAAAAAGACTATAAGTGATATTACGGTACATATAGCCGAAGGCTTTGACATCATACCTGGTGGTTCAGGCGTCTATGAGCTAGCTAATTTAAATCAAGATAGGCTAAAGAACATATTAGTACAACTAGGGCAACTTGACGGTATATATGATTACATGATTATTGATACTGGTGCCGGATTATCTGAAAGTGTATTAACTTTTCTATTGGCTGCTGATGATGTGATAATTATTACAACTACAGAGCCAACTTCTATAACTGATGCATACGGTATAGTAAAAAGTTTAAATAAAAACACTTTTGCAGGAGTTATATATTTAGTTGTCAACCGTGTAGCTAATAGAAGTGAAGGAATTATGACGGCGGAAAAATTCAAGCTAGTCTGCAAGAAGTTTTTAGATATTGAGATTAGCTTACTCGGTTATGTGGTGGATGAATCACTAATTAGTGTGGGAATAAGAAGACAACAACCTTTTATAACTCTTTACCCCAAGAGTATAGCAGCTAAAAACATCAGTATGATTTCGGATTCCTTACTAGAAAACAGGGTGAATCAAGAACAGGAGTTTAAACAACAGCGTGGTGGAATTAGGAACTTTTTTAAAAAGTTTTTAAGTATAAACAGACAATAGGAGGGTTTAGTTTTGAAAGTTGATGATATAAAGTTAAATCAGCTCGTTCAAATTGAATATCAAACAGACCCCACTAATGTAACATATCTTTCGAGCCGAGTAGAAGGAAAAACTAATGAATTTCTTTATTTGGCTATACCTATCAGACGTGGCGAACTAATCCCCTTACGCAAAGGGAGTGAAATTAAGGTAGTATTTACTCATGAAAAAAACACTTATTCATTTACTACTTTAATTATGGAACGCCAAAGGGAACCTATACCAGTTTTGAAAGTGCATAAACCAGAAAATTTAGTACGGATACAGCGTAGATCGTATGTGCGATTATTACTGAATTTAGAGGCTACTTTTAGTGTTTTACCTGATCAGACAGAGCATAAAGGTACTACCTTAGATGTTAGTGGTGGTGGAGTATTATTAATAACTAAGACTGAGTTGGAAAAAGGACAGATATTAGATTTTCGGTTAGATATTCCTGAAAACGACCCTATTTATTGTAAGGCTGAAGTGATAAGGGTATTAGACATTGCTAAAACATCATTTGAAGATAGCAAAGTAGCTATTAAATTTTTGGATATTCATGAGGCTAAAAGGGATCAGATTTTTAAATATATATTTAAAAAAGAAAGAGAGTGGATTCGCAAAGGGCTTATGGAATAATGAAAGAGGTGATATTGTGCCAGTCGTAAAAGTATTAGTTGTTGATGATTCAGCTTTTATGCGTAAAGTTATCACCGATATAATTAATAATGATCCCCATCTGGAAGTTATCGGTAAAGCTCGAGATGGCAGGGATGCCATTAAAAAAATCAAGGAATTAAGGCCAGATGTAGTAACTATGGATATAGAAATGCCTGGGTTAGATGGTTTATCTGCTTTAGCAATAATAATGGAGGAAATCCCTGTTCCTACTATAATGTTAAGTAGTTTAACTAAAATAGATGCTGGGCAAACGGTAAAAGCATTAAGTTTAGGTGCAGTAGATTTTATTACTAAACCATCCGGTCAAATTTCTTTAGATATTGACATAGTAAAGGACGAAATAATAGAGAAAATAAAAACTGCGGCAGGTACAAAGAAAAATCTGCAGAATTTTAGTATTATAGGTAATTTTGTAGAGGACAAAACAACTAAAAAAGATAGTGTTATAGATGAGAAAAAACTTTTGAAAAAGATTGTTGTAATAGGGACTTCAACTGGTGGACCTAAAGCACTACATCAAGTTATTCCAAATCTACCCAAAAACATTGATGCAGCTATACTTATAGTGCAACATATGCCCCCTGGTTTTACTAAATCATTAGCAGAAAGATTGGACTCGATTTCTAACATCAGGGTTAAAGAAGCTGAAGATAATGAAGTGATTGTTCCGGGATGTGCATATATTGCACCTGGTGATTATCATTTATTTGTCAAAGCAAAAGATATATTCAAAACAAAACATTTATATGTTTCACTAAATCAATTGCCCCCATTTGGTGGTCACCGTCCTTCGGCTGATCTTATGTTTAGCTCGGTTGTAGAACAATTTTGGGGTCATACTATTGGAGTAATCATGACTGGGATGGGGCGAGATGGTGCTGAAGGCTTAGCCCAAATAAAAGATCATGGTGGGCTAACCATTGCTGAACATGAATCATCGTGTATTGTTTATGGAATGCCTAAAGCAGCAGTACAAACTGATAAGGTGGATGAAGTTGTTCCACTTGAAAATATAAGTGAAAAAATATTACAACTTTTATAATATGTTGCACGATATAATTATATTAAGAGGTGACAAGTATGAATATGGATATGTCCCAATATTTAGATGTTTTTTTGGAAGAAAGTAAAGAACATCTTGGTAGCCTAAATCACAAACTTCTCGAATTAGAAAAGAATACTAGTGATTTAACTGCCTTAAATGAAATTTTTCGAGCTGCACATACACTTAAGGGAATGTCTGCGACGATGGGGTTCGAAGATTTAGCTGATTTAACTCATCATATGGAAGATGTTTTGGCAGATTTAAAAGAAGGACTTTTAACTGCTAATACTACAGTAATAGATATCCTGTTTAAATGTTTCGATCGTATTCAGTTAATGGTTGATAATATCGAATCTACGGGAACAGGTTCATTAGACAATAAGGATCTAATAAAAAAGCTGGAAGGAATTAAAAGAGGTGAGTTGACTGCTACAATGGAATCAGATCGAGAGTATCATGAGCTTTCAACTGAATTACCATTGACAGATAGAGCAGCGGAAAACAGTTTGGATTTTAATGAATATGAAATGACAGTTTTAAAAGATGCCGATAGTAAGGGGTTCAATATATTTCATGTTCTAGTTCATGTTGATCAAGGTTGTGTGATGAAGTCAGTTCGAGCTTTTATGGTATATAGAGCAGTGGAAGAAGACGGAGAAATAATCAAATCTATACCAACAGCGCAAGATCTTGATGAAGGACGCTTTGAAAATGATTTCGAGCTTTTTATTGTTACACATCTTAGCCAAGAAGATATCCAAAAAAACATCAATGCTATATCTGAAGTAACAGTAAGTAATATTCATGCCATTAATATTAAATCTGGATTAGCCATGCCTGTTTATTTTCCTGACAAGGATGAAAGTAAAACTAATGAAGATGACATATCTGACAATAATGATGAAGCCATAGCAAGTCATAAGGTAAGACATACTGTACGCGTAGATATCGAAAGATTAGATAATCTAATGAATTTAGTTGGCGAACTAGTTATGCACAAAGGTAGACTAGAACAAATAGGTGCTACGAGCAAAATCGGGGAATTAAATGATACGATTGAACAAATCGATAGAATTACTGGTGAACTACAATCAGTAGTTATGAAGGTAAGAATGGTGCCTATCGAACAAGTCTTCAATCGATTTCCTAGAATGGTTAGGGACCTGGCTAAGGAACTTAACAAAGAAGTAGATTTTATTATGGAAGGTAAGGAAACAGAGCTAGATAGAACCGTTATTGATGAAATAGGTGATCCTTTAGTACATCTGTTAAGAAATGCTATTGACCATGGACTTGAATTACCGGAAAAAAGAGAGAAACTGGGCAAAAATCGTCAAGGTATGGTTATTTTGCGTGCTAGGCATGAAGGGAATAATGTCTATATCGAAGTAGAGGATGATGGGCTAGGTGTAGATGTAGAAAAAATAAAAGACCGTGCTATTGACCGAGGCCTAATAAGTGCGCCAGAGGCAGAAAAAATGTCCGTGGAAGAGGCAATAAATATACTGTTTTATCCGGGATTTAGTACTACTGATAGCGTAAGTGATGTATCAGGGCGAGGTGTAGGGCTTGATGTAGTTAAGACGAAAATAGAAGTACTAAATGGTGAAATATTTATCGATTCAAAAGCAGGTGTAGGAACTAAGTTTGTAGTTAAACTGCCACTGACATTAGCAATAATTCAAGCATTAATGGTTTCAGCCCAAGATGAAATATATGCTATCCCTTTAAGTAATGTAGATGAAACAACTATAATAACCGAAAATGATATAAAAATGATTCAAAATCAAGAAGTTATAGTAATGAGGGGCACTGTACTACCGATTTACCGGTTGAGCTCGCTTTTAGAAACACCTGGGGTTATGGCTAGTGAAAAGGAAATGTATGTTGTAGTTGTCCGTAAATCTGAAAGACAGATTGGCCTTATTGTTGATACTCTAATTGGCCAACAAGAGATAGTAATTAAGTCACTTGGTAAAATACTTGGTGGTATTCCAGGGATTGCAGGTGCGATAGTAGCTGGTGATGGTAATGTTAGATTAATACTTGATGTAATTACATTGTTTTAGTGAGGTGGAATAATGGAAAATATCGTTAATCTCAAGGTGGAAAATCATAATTTAGCTGCTGGAGATTATCAAGTTGTAGTTTTTAAGTTAGGTAAGGAAGAATATGCAGTAAATGTTTTAAATGTACAAGAAATCAACCGCATATCAAATATTACTAGAGTGCCCAAAACTAGTGATTTTATTGAAGGAGTAATTAACCTAAGAGGGAATATTGTTCCTGTAATTAACCTGTATAAAAAGTTTGGGCTTGAAAATTATAGTTCAGAAGATGAAAAAACAATTATAATCTTTATGTTTGGGGAAGAACAAGCGGGAATAATTGTTGATGAAGTATCAGAAGTATTGAGAGTTAATGTGGATGATATAGAAGAAACAGCACAAGTATATGATTCTTTAATTACCGAACATATTATGGGCATTGCAAAAGTAGATGAAAGGCTTTTGATTCTTCTAGACTTATTTAAGATATTAGAACTATAAAACTGGTGGTGATTTGAATGATACATGATTATAATCAACTTTCGGCAATTCAGATTGATGCTCTAAAAGAGATTGGTAATATTGGCGCAGGTAATGCAGCTACTGCACTAGCTCAAATGGTTAATGCTAAGATTGATATGAATGTACCTAGAGTGAGTATACTCCCATTTGCTGATGTACCGAAATTAATTGGTGGTGCAGATTCGCATGTTGTAGGAATATTTTTCAATGTATCTGGCGCTGCACCTGCTAGTATTTTGTTTATATTGCCAATAGACAAGGCTTTATTGCTCGTTGATATGCTTTTTGCTAGGGATATAGGGGAGACTAATATAGAAGACTTTGGGGAAATGGAAATGTCTGCTATGATGGAATTAGGAAACATATTGTCGGCAACTTATTTAAATTCACTATCAATGTTTACCCAGCTTAATTTCACGCCTTCAGTGCCAGCTATAGGGATTGATATGGCAGGGGCTATAATAGATTCGGTATTAGCCCAATTCGGTGAGGTAGCGGATCATGTTCTTCTACTGGAAACGGAATTTAAAAAAGAGAAACTTGATGTAGTAGGGTATTTCTTTTTATTGCCAGAGCTTGGTTCACTAGCTACTATTTTATCTGCACTTGGGGTGAATTTATAAATGGGGAAAATAATTCAAGTAGGTATGTCTGATTACAAGTTAGCAAAAGCTCCAGATAAATTATTAACTGCCGGACTAGGTTCATGTATTGGCATTTGCTTATTTGATAAAAGTGTTCGTAAAGGTGGGTTAGCGCATATAATGCTACCAAATAGTGCTTTGGCTAAAAATGTTGCTAATCATGCCAAATTTGCTGATACAGCAATAATTCTATTATTAGAAGAATTAGAAAAGATGGGTTGTAATAGAAGTAGAATACAAGCAAAATATGCTGGTGGTTCACAGATGTTTAAGTTTGCAGGCGAAAATAACATTATGAAAATAGGACCTAGAAATGCAGAAGCAGTTGGGGAGTACTTAACTAAGCATCGGATACGAATATTGTCCTCGGATACAGGTGGTAATTACGGAAGGACTATAACCTTTAATCCGGAGTCAGGTGACCTACTTGTGAGAACAATTGGGCATGGGGAGAGAATAATTTAATGGCTTCTGATTTGAATAGCTTGTGGGTGCAGTATAAAGACAAACACATAATTGAGGCTCGTGATGATTTAATCATTCATTACTCTCAACTAGTTAAATATGTTGCTAGTAGGTTAGCCATTAATTTATCATCAGTAGTTGAAATAGATGAACTAGTGTCATACGGTATCGAGGGTCTTATAGATGCAATAGAAAAGTTTGACCATCTAAGAAATATAAAATTTGAGACCTATGCTATAACTAGAATTAGAGGCTCAATGATTGATGGTCTTCGTTCTATGGACTGGGTACCAGTATCTGCACGCCAGAAAAGTAAGGATTTAGAAAAGATTTATGCTCAACTAGAGGCCAAATTAGGTCGAACAGCTACTGATAGTGAAGTAGCTGAAGCTATGGACATAAGTATTGACCAGCTTTCTAATCTGTTAAGAGAGGTAGCCTCTACTACTATTATATCTTTAGATGATTTTTTAATGGGTGATGATACGAGTGATAAAAAGAAGAGAATCATCGATCTATTAGAAGATGATAACAATCCTGATATTATTGAAACACTTGAACTTTCCGACACTAAGGAAGTTTTAGCACATTCTATTTCAAGATTACCCGAGAAAGAAAAAATGGTTGTATATTTTTATTACTATGAGGGATTAACCTTGAAAGAAATTGGTGCTGTTCTTGAGTTATCAGAGTCAAGAATATCACAACTGCATACCAAAGCGATTTTACGTCTCAGAGGAAGTCTGAGTAAAAAGAAGAATTTGGTAATGTAATAAGGGGAGATAAAATGGGCGGGGATAATACCAAAGGCGATAATATAAACAAAGATGGAGAAGTCAAAGTTAATTTAGAAAAAAACAAGCTTAAGGCATATCTGCAAGTAGTTCCCCCTATAGGATCTGGGCAACCTGTTACCTTAGAAGAAATAAAAAAAGTTATGAACGAAAATAACATAAAACATGGAATAGATGAAAAACAGATTAAAAAAGCATTGTTAGAAAAGAATTGGGGTCAAAAAATTCTAATTGCCGAGGGTAAACCAGCTGAAGTGGGGAAAAATGCTAAAATAGACTTTAAATTTCCATTATTATCTGAACGTTTAGGCCCCAAAATAGATGAAGAAGGTAATGCTAATTATCATGACTTGGGCTTAATCTACAATGTTAAAATGGGTGAGTTGCTAGCCGAAAAAACTTTAGCTACACCTGGGATTCCAGGGATAGATATAACTGGTAAGGAAATTAAGCCTAAAGCTGGTGTTGATTTCAGAATTCCACGAGGTAAGAATACTTTTTGCAATGATGACGAAACTATGCTTTTAGCTGCTACAGATGGGAATGTTACTATCCGGGACAATAAAATTGTGATAGATCCTGTCTTCGAAGTTCCAGGTGATGTGGATTTCTCTTCTGGAAATATAGATTTTGTTGGGGATGTAGTTATAAATGGTAGCGTTAACTCCGGATTTAAAGTAGAAGCTGGTGGGGATATTGAAATAATGGGCTTTGTTGAAGGGGCGCAAGTAATATCCAAGGGCAGTATTTTAGTTAGGGGTGGTATTACTACTGGTAATAAGGGTTTCGTTAAAGCTGCTAATGATTTAGGGGCACGTTTTGTAGAGAATTCCCGAATAGAAGCTGGTGGAGATATAATAATTAGAGAAGCTATAATGCAATCTACTGTAAGAGCAGGAAGAAGTGTAAGGGTACATGATAAGAAAGCTATTATATTAGGAGGGCTTATTCAGGCTGCCGAGGAAGTAGAATCTCGTGTATTAGGTTCCCAATTAGCTACTGGCACAATAGTCGAAGTTGGGATTAATCCTCATTTTAGAGAAGAATATCAGCATTTGAATAAAACTAGAAATGAGAAGAAAAAGAAAATAGATAACATAAATCATAACTTACAAGTTTATCAACGAAGGGGTATTTCTCCGGAAAAACTAGATAATAAAAGAAAGTTAGCATTAATAAAAATGTTAGATGATTTTAAAGCATTAAGGCAAGAACTTCAAACTATAGAGGATCGTATTGTTTCTTTAGAAGATGAGTTCCAAAAAAGCTCTAATGCTAAAATTAAAGTGCTCGATATAGTGCATCCTGGAGTAAGGATAACTATAGGTCAGGCGATATTTATTGTGAATGATCCTATAAAATACAGTGCTTTTATATTAGAAGATGGAGAGGTAAAGATAACGTCGTTAAGTTAAGGGGGGGCTAAAAATGACTATTAGAAGCATAGATATGCAAGTCCTCGTTCAAAAAGTATCTGATATAGCCAAAATTCAACAGACACAGCAAAACCTGAGTAGTAATAGACAACAAGAAAATGCTAATCAGAATATACAACAAACAGAAGTTACTAGTAAAAAAGTTGAAGAAAATAAACGTGCTGAATCAAAACGGGTACAAGAAGAAAATGAAAAAGAAAAAAGAAATAAAAACAAAAAAAGAAAATTAACTAGAGAAGATTTTGAGGAAAAAGATGAAGATGTTAATCCAGGAATTGATATTATAGTATAGGTGGTGGTTTAAATCGTAGTGGTGTTATTTTTGATAGTGTTTATTCTAATTGGAATTATATTTTATAATTTAGCTAAGCAGAGAAATGCTATAAACTCATTTAAGTTAGAATATGCAGATACTATTAATGAAGCTAAACAATTAAAACAAGATTTGAACCTAGTTATGGAAAACGCAGTAGATATTTCTCGTTCATTAATAGATGAGCTAGATAAAAAAGCAGCAAAACTTAATTCCTTACCTCACA
Source organism: Syntrophomonadaceae bacterium (assembly GCA_035647815.1). Lineage (GTDB taxonomy): Bacteria > Bacillota > Syntrophomonadia > Syntrophomonadales > Syntrophomonadaceae > JAAYRQ01. Next base: position 88,402 of record DASRMR010000006.1, on the reverse strand, counting down.
GTTCCAAACAAGCTGCAAAAGAGACTCCTATATTATTGGAAAGCGATCAATTAAACACGGTTCTGCCTGATTTTGAATTATCTCATCATATAAATATATTAGATGATAGTATAATTAGTATTGAGAAATTACTTTTAGCAACTGCAGAAGATCCAGAAGATGAAGAAAAACAAGTTATGAGTGAAATGTTAACCGAAGAAGTTGTTAATATTGAAGATATAAAAAAAGTCCATCCATATATTGCTGTACGTATTTTACATGATCAGGGGCATGATATTAAAAAAATTGCAAAGCTACTAGGGCGGGGTCAAGGTGAAGTAAAATTATTATTAAACTTAGCCGCAAAGTCTACAGCAATATAGAGTCAACTTACATTAATATGCTAAGTTGACTCTTTTCTTGAAGAAAAGTCTCGTAATCTTGCAAATACTATGATTATTTGGTATATTTATTTCTGGTAATCACACACGCTAAATGACATTATAAAAGGTGCTAATTTTTTAGAGTTTATAATGGATGAGATTAGCGGAGGAATAAAACTATAGGAGGTACGAATATTATGTCAATCATTACAATGAAACAATTGCTCGAAGCAGGAGTCCATTTCGGACACCAAACACGCAGGTGGAATCCCAAGATGTCAACTTATATATATATGGAAAGGAATGGCATCTACATTATTGATCTTCAACAAACAGTTAAGAAGTTTGATGAAGCTTATGAATTTGTAAGAAATGTATCAGCAGAAGGAAAAGGTGTTCTTTTTGTCGGTACCAAAAAACAAGCTCAAGAAACTATTAGGGATGAAGCCCTACGTTGTGATATGTACTTTGTTAACCAACGTTGGTTAGGTGGTATGTTAACAAACTTTAAAACTATTAAAAAGAGAGTACAAAGGTTTAAAGAACTGGAAGAAATGGAAAGAGAAGGCGCATTTGAAGTTTTAACTAAAAAAGAAGTAGCAAAGCTTATAAATGAGCGGGAGAGATTAGAAAGATTCCTCGGTGGTATTAAGGATATGAATAAACTGCCTGGAGCAGTTTTTGTTGTCGATCCCAGAAAAGAAAGAATAGCTGTAGCTGAAGCAAGGAAGCTCAACATACCAGTTGTGGCGATTGTAGATACTAATTGTGATCCTGATGAAATAGATTATATTATTCCTGGTAATGATGATGCAATAAGAGCAGTTAAACTTATAACTGGTAAAATTGCTGATGCTGTTATTGAAGGAAAACAAGGTGAGGAATTACCTGAATAAGTTAAATTAAAGGGATGGATGGTTGTTTTCCAACCCATCCTTTTTCATATTATAGATGTTAAGTTTCTATTAAAAAATTGAATACATAGGAGGTAATGAACTTGGTTACTGCTGCAATGGTTAAAGAACTGCGCGAAAGAACTGGTGCAGGTATGATGGATTGTAAAAAAGCCTTAGTTGAAACTGAGGGTGATCTCGAAAAAGCGATTGATGAATTGCGGACAAAAGGTTTAGCTCAAGCTGCTAAAAAATCTAGCAGAGTTGCTAATGAGGGTATAGTAACTTCTTATATACATGGTGGTGGCAGAATTGGCGTATTAGTTGAGGTTAACTGTGAAACAGATTTTGTGGGCAAAACTGATGAGTTTAAACAATTAGCTTATGATATTGCCATGCAAATAGCTGCTGTAAATCCAGAATATATTAATCGGGAAGAAGTTCCAGAAGAAGTTATAAAACGTGAAAAAGATGTTTTAAGAGCACAAGCTCTAGAAGAAGGCAAACCAGAAAAAATTGTAGACAAGATGATTGAAGGTCGGATGGAAAAATATCTTAAAGAAAAATGCTTAATGGAGCAAGATTTCATTAAAGATACTGACAAAACTGTTCAAGAATTAGTGCATGAATATGTAGCAAAAATAGGTGAAAACATTTCAATTCGTAGGTTTGCTAGATATGAAGTTGGTGAAGGTATAGAAAAAGAGATAGAAGATTTTGCCTCAGAGGTCATGTCACAAATAAAATCTTAATATCTAGGAGGTTAATCTTTTGCAACAACCAAATTACGAACGTGTTGTCTTAAAGATAAGTGGCGAAGCTTTAGCAGGAAATGATGGTCATGGGATTAACCATGATATACTTACTTCGATTTCAAAACAAGTTGTTGAGGTTGTCAACTTAGGTGTCCAGGTTGCAGTTGTTGTTGGTGGTGGAAATATATGGCGGGGTGTAGCTGGCAGTGCCAGAGGAATGGATCGTGCTACAGCTGACTATATGGGTATGTTAGCAACTGTAATTAATGCTTTAGCACTTCAAGACGCTTTAGAAAAAATGGATATGGAAACTAGAGTTCTTTCAGCAATTGAAATGAAAGAAATCGCTGAACTGTATATCAGGCGTAGGGCAATAAGGCACTTAGAAAAAGGCAGAGTAGTAATATTTGCAGCTGGCACGGGTAATCCGTATTTTTCCACAGATACAGCAGCAGCATTGCGTTCGGCTGAAATAGAAGCTGATGTGATTTTAATGGCGAAAAAAGTAGACGGGGTATATGATTCGGATCCGTTGACGAATCCAGATGCGAAAAAATTTACTGATTTAAAACATATTGATGTTCTTAGCAAAGGACTTGGAGTTATGGATTCTACTGCCGCTTCTTTATGTATGGATAACAAAATACCAATTATAGTTTTTGATCTAACTAAAAATGGCAATATATTAAAGGCAGTGATGGGTGAGGACATAGGTACCTATGTCGGGAGGTAATATAATGGTAAAAGATATTTTATCAGATGCCGATGATCGTATGAGTAAATCTATTGAGCATCTAAAAACAGATTTAGCATCAATGAGGGCTGGTAGAGCCAATCCAGCTATGTTAGACAAAATCATGGTTGACTATTATGGAGAGTTTATGCCGATTAATCAGTTAGCAAATATAACTGTACCAGAAGCAAGGTTAATTGTAATCCAACCATGGGATAAAACGAGTGTGCCGCAAATAGAAAAAGCGATTTTAAGATCTGATCTTGGAGTTAATCCGAATAATGACGGAAATGTTATTCGCATAGCTATTCCCCAGCTGACAGAAGAAAGAAGAAAAGATATAGTTAAAGTAGTTAAACAGAAGGCTGAGGATGCTAAGATAGCCATTCGTAATATCAGAAGAGAAGCTAATGATATGCTTAAAGCTAGCGAAAAAGATAAGTTGATTTCTGAGGACGAGAACAAAAAAGCTATGGATGATATACAAGAAATAACAGATAAATTCATAAAAAATGTAGATTTAATTTTGCAAGTTAAAGAAAAAGATATAATGGAAGTGTAATAGTGTAATATTTTTTTGTGTAAACATATTATGATAAGTGTTAATTCCCTTTTTATGGGATACAAAACCCCCTTCCCTAGGGGGTTTTGTATTATTATTATAAAACATATGATAGTAAATTGAGAAGAGGATTATTTTGAAAAAACACAAGGCAAACTATAAAAAGTTAATTAATCTCCAAAAAATGCCACAACATATAGCAATTATCATGGATGGAAATGGAAGATGGGCAAAAAAGAGATTTATGCCTCGTAGCATAGGACATCGTGCGGGAATGAACTCTTTAAAAGACATTGTAACTGCTGCATCTAAAATAGGTATACCTATCCTCACTGTTTTTGCTTTTTCAACTGAAAACTGGAAAAGGCCTACTGAAGAAGTAGAATATTTAATGAATCTATTAATTGAATATTTACATAGAGAATTAGATGAGCTACATAAAAACAATGTCCGTATAAATATGTTGGGGGATTATAAAAACCTACCTCTTAACTGCCAAGTTGAGATTGATGTTGCAATTAAGAAAACTGCTAATAACAAGGGAATGGTTTTTAATATTGCATTAAATTATGGTGCTCGTGATGAAATGTTATCGGCTATAAGAATATTAATAGAAAAAGCCCAAGCGAACGAGATAGGTGTAGATGATTTAACTGAAGAAATGTTTAATAGTTTGTTGTATACTAATGGTATTGTCGACCCAGATTTACTGATAAGAACGGCTGGTGAAAAGAGAATCAGTAACTTTTTATTATGGCAAATTGCTTATAGCGAGTTGTGGTTTACTGAAACCTTATGGCCTGATTTTACAAAACAGGAATTTTACCAGGCTATTTATGATTTCCAGCAAAGGGATCGAAGATTTGGTGGGATAAGTCCAAAGTGACGGGATGAGATGAATGTTAAAAAAACGAATAATTACTATTCTAATTGGTATACCATTTATATTAGCTATTCTTTATATAGGTGGAATTTGTTGGACACTGTTTTTTACTGTATTAGGATTAGGCAGTTTATACGAATTTAATAGAATGACTAAAAAGAGTTATCAACCACCATTATTTATAGGTGTTATTTTATTCTTGATAACTATGTTTTACATGTATAATTATTATTTACTCCTGACTATAGTTCTTTTTATTGTCGGTTTAGTAATATACTTGATAGCAAGGTTTCCTCGGGAAACAATAATTGACATATCCCTTATCTTATTTCCTGCATTATACATAGGAATTTCTTTAAGTTTTGCTATATTAATAAATAATCAACCTGACGGCTTTGTGCTTATGTTAGCTGTCTTTTTACTAACCTGGTCTAGTGATGTAGGTGGCTACATATTTGGTAAAAAATGGGGAAAACGCAAACTAGCTCCCGCTTTAAGTCCTAATAAAACCTGGGAAGGTTCTCTAGGGGGAGTTATTTTAACTATTATTACTGCATTTGTTTTTCTAAGTATTTGTGATTTAGGGAATTATTCTTTATATAGTATTATTTTGTTAGGATTTGCAGCTAGTATTGCTGCACAATTAGGAGATCTTCTCATGTCTGGAGTAAAACGAGTTTTTGATGTAGAAGATTCGGGAAATATAATTCCCGGACATGGTGGAATACTAGATAGATTCGATAGCTTTTTGTTAGTTTTACCAGTAGTCTATTGTTTTCTTTATTATGGTCAATTTTTATAAAATATAAAAGGTGGGTAAATTATGGATCCTGAACTAAAAAGGTATTTAAAGACATTAGCCAAGTTAACTATATTAGTTATGGCTCTAGTAGCTTTTTACTTATTATTTACCTATGTGTTTCCTATTGTCGGTAAAATACTTATATACTTACCCGCATTATTAGCACCATTTATATTTGCCTTATTATTAGCCTTAATTATTGAACCAGTAGTTGTATTCTTTGAAACTAAATTAAAATTAAAAAGAGTTTGGGCTGTTGTGGTAAGTCTTATCCTATCAGTTGGTGGATTTATATATTTAATATCCTTATTAATATCTAAAATAATACATGAGATATCGGGTATGTTACCTCAATTAATTAAATATTCCGATAATATTGTGCAAAAATTTATACTGACTATTAGTGATTTTAGGCTATTATATATAAAACTAGATTTACCAGAAGAAGCACAAATGGCGATTCAAGACAACTTGCAAAACGCGATTATCTTTATCCGTAACTTTATGGAGAGTAGTACCAATTTTCTGGCAAAAACTTTAACCTCTTTACCAGAAATGTTTGTCTTTATTCTAATAGCAACAGTTGCAACATTTTTTATTATTAAAGATAGGGCAATTATAAAAAAGTTCTTTTTACAGTTTATCCCTGGTACTGCTCAGTCAAAAACTAGAGATATGATTAAAGAATTAATTAAAACTTTCATGGGATTTATCAAGGCATATAGTATTTTAATTACTATAACAGCTATTATAACCATGATTGGACTTAAAATTATGGGAGTAAAATATGTTCTAACCCTTGGTATTATTACGGGGATTTTAGACATTCTTCCTATAATTGGTCCAGGAGCTATATTTATACCGTGGCTTTTATGGGGATTTATTTCTGGAAACACGAAATTAGGTATTAGTTTATTAATATTATACGGTACAACTTCTACTGTAAGGCAAATTTTAGAACCTAAAATAATTGGTGATAATATAGGCTTACATCCTTTAGCCACCTTGTTTTCTTTATATGTAGGTTTGCAGCTAGGGGGTATTTTTGGCATGATTTTAGGCCCAGTTATATTAGTTATAATTATGGCTAGTTTTAGGGTGGGTGTTTTTGACGGGATTAATTGGAGGAAACATTTGTGATTAAAAAGAAACAAAAAATAGTGATTTTAGGTTCTACCGGATCAATAGGAACTCAGGCTTTAGAAGTCGTTGATAACTACCCAGAGCATTTTCAAGTAATCGGTTTAGCTACCAAAGATGAGGTAGAAAAGATTACAGAGCAGATAATAAAATATAAACCTGAAATGGTTGCTGTAGCTTCTGAAGAAGCTTATTTAAGGCTTAAAAATGAATTTGGCAAAAAACTGATGATAACTTTAGGAACAGAAGGTCTTAGTGAAGTAGCCGCAATGGAAAAAGCTGATACTGTGCTAGTGGCAGTAAGTGGTGCTATAGGGATTTTGCCCACCTTGTCTGCTATTAATGCGGGAAAACATATTGCTTTAGCAAATAAGGAGACTTTAGTTGCGGCTGGTGACATTGTCATGCAAAAAGTTGCCCTTAATAATGTCGAGTTGATTCCAGTTGATAGTGAACATTCTGCAATTTTTCAATGTTTGTCAGGTGAAGATAAATTTTTAGAAAATATTTGGTTAACTGCTTCAGGAGGACCATTTAAAGATTATACAATCGAGCAATTAGAACAAGTCAATGTTGAAATGGCACTCAAACATCCTAATTGGGAGATGGGACCTAAGATTACTGTTGATTCCGCTACATTGATGAATAAAGGCTTGGAGGTAATAGAAGCTCATCATCTTTTTAATACTCCATACGAAAAGATAAAAGTAGTTATTCAGCCGGAAAGCATAATTCATTCCATGGTGGAATTTTGTGATGGTTCTGTTCTTGCTCATTTAGGTACACCAGATATGAAGATACCGATTCAGTACGCTTTAACCTACCCCGAACGTATGGACACTTTAGTCGAGAAGCTTGATTTTACAAAATTAAATGAACTTCACTTTAGCAAGCCTGATTTAATTAAATTCCCTGCTCTTAGACTAGCTTATGAAGCAGGTCAGATAGGTGGTAGTATGCCAGCAGTTATGAACGCTGCTAATGAGATAGCAGTTAATTACTTTATTATGGAGAAGTTAAAGTTTAATCAGTTACCTATTATTGTTGAAAAAGTCATGTTAGAACATGCTGTTATAAAAAAATATGATTTAACAACCATATTAGAAATAGATAAATGGGCTAGAAAAAGGTGTACCGAAATAGTATTAAAGGGGGGTTAATTAATGTCAATTCTAATTACCTTGTTAATAATAGCAGTATTAGTCTTAGTACATGAATGGGGTCATTTTATTGTAGCAAGAAGAGTAGGTATACCTATTCATGAATTTGCTTTAGGTTTTGGTTATAAGTTATTTTCCATAAAAAGAAACGGGGTTGAATATTCACTGCGTCTTATTCCATTAGGCGGTTTTGTTCGAATGGCCGGTGAAGAATTAGATGATCTTAATGAATCTCAGGGATATAGTAGCAGGACACCGTTGGAGAAAATAAGAGTTGCTTTTGCTGGACCATTTATGAATTTCGTATTAGCAATTTTAATATTTATATATATATTTGCATTTATCGGTATACCTCATTCATCTAATGAAGCTGTATTAGGCAAAGTAATGGAAGATAAACCGGCATATGCTGCGGGGCTCCGAGAAAATGATGAAATCCTCGAAGTTGAAGGTGCTAAGGTAACTAATTGGCATGAGTTCACAGAACAAATTGGTCAAATAGAGGCTGGGCAAAACTTGGAAATGATTATCAGCCGAGATGGACAACAGCAAACTATAATCGTAGCTCCTGAATATAATAGTACTACTGGGCAGACTGCTATAGGTGTACTTAATAAAATAAAGTACGAAAGGCAAGGCATAATTACCTCCATTAAATTAGGCTTGGAACAGACATATGAGTTAACCGTTTTACTTTTAGGTGGACTTTGGACATTAGTTAGCGGGGGTGCTGGTGTTAATGATTTAGCAGGTCCTGTCGGAATCACTAAGTTAGTCGGGGAAGCTGCTGATATAGGTTTTGTGTTTTTGCTTAATTTCGCGGCTTTTTTAAGTATTAACCTAGGGATCTTGAACCTATTACCGATTCCTGCCTTAGATGGTAGTAAAATCATGTTTGCAACTATAGAAGCAGTTCGCAGAAAACCGATTGAACCTGAAAAAGAAGGATTGTTTAATTGGATAGGTTTCATGTTTTTATTACTTTTAATCGTAGTTGTAACTTATAACGATATATTGAGGCTTTTTAAGGGATGATGAAAATAAGAAGATTAACTAAAACAGTTGAAATTGGCAATGTTGCTATTGGTGGAGATAATCCTATTGCTGTTCAATCAATGACAACTACCGATACTAGAGATACTAAAGCCACAGTAAAACAAATAAAAAGGCTGGAAGAAGCTGGTTGTGAGATAATAAGAGTAGCAGTTGTAGATGAACAAGCTGCGCAAAATATTAAAGAAATTACTAAAGAAATTAATATACCTTTAGTTGCTGATATCCATTTTGACCACAAATTAGCCTTAATAAGTGCAAAAGCAGGTGCTAATGCATTGCGAATTAACCCTGGCAATATTGGTGATAAAAGCAAAGTCAAAGAAGTAGTTAACATATGTCAAGATATGTTTATACCAATACGCATAGGAGTTAATGCTGGATCCCTAGATAAAGAAAATTTAGCTAAACATGGTGGGCCAACAGCTCAAGGTATGGTAGAAAGTGCTTTTGAAAATATAAATATCTTGGAAGATATGAACTATAACAATATAAAAATTAGCCTTAAGGCTTCTTCAGTTCCATTGACTGTAGAAGCTTATAAACTAATGGCGGACAAGGTTGATTATCCATTACATTTAGGTATTACAGAAGCTGGAACTAGTGACAGAGGGCTTATAAAATCTGCCTTAGGTTTAGGTATGTTGTTAAATGAAGGTATAGGAGACACTATAAGGGTTTCCTTAACTGCTGATCCAGTTGATGAAGTTTGGGCTGCTTATGAGATACTTAGGAATCTAAATTTACGTCAGCGTGGAGTTGAACTAATATCTTGCCCAACTTGTGGTAGATGCGAGATAGATCTTATTAATATTGCTAAGCAAGTGGACAAGCAATTGCGTGGGATAGATAAACCCCTTAAAATCGCCGTAATGGGTTGTGTAGTAAACGGACCTGGTGAAGCTCGGGAAGCTGATTTTGGTATTGCCGGAGGACGAGGTCAAGGTTTAATTTTCAAAAAAGGCGAGATAGTTCGGAAAGTGAAAGAAGATGAACTTGTAAGTGAACTATTAAAAGAAATATATAATTCATTCTAGGGAGGTATTCAAAATGAAATCTTCAAAGCTTTTTTATCCAACTTTAAGAGAAGTGCCTAGCGAAGCAGAAATCATTAGTCACCAATTGCTTTTAAGGGCAGGTTTTATTAGAAGGAATACGGCAGGTGCTTATACTTATTTGCCGTTAGGATATCGTGTAATTAAAAAGATAATAAATATAATCCGGGAAGAGATGGATGCTGCTGGTGGGCAGGAAGTCATGATGCCCATTATACAACCTCGTGAGTTATGGGAAAAAACAGGTAGATGGTCACTTTATGGCGATGAAATGTTTAAACTTACTGATCGCCATAATCGTGATTTTGCTTTAGGTCCTACTCATGAAGAATTAGTAACCTCAATTGTTGATAATGATGTACACTCTTATCGGGATTTACCATTGCTGCTTTATCAGATTCAAAATAAATACAGAGATGAAATTAGACCACGTTTTGGTTTAATGCGTGGTCGCGAGTTTATCATGAAAGACCTTTATTCTTTTGATGTTGATGACGAAGGTTTAAATACTTCATATCGAAAAATGTATCAAGCTTATAGGCAGATATATGAGAGGATGAATCTAAAGTTTCGGGCAGTTGAAGCTGATAGTGGTGCTATAGGTGGCAATGAGAGCCATGAATTTATGGTTTTGGCTGAAAATGGTGAATCAGAAATTGTGTTTTGTGAAAATTGCAATTATGCAGCAAATGTAGAAAAAGCTGAATGTAGTGTATTAGAGATGGACAATAAAGAGGAAATTAAAGAGCTTAGCAAGATACATACTCCAGGTCAAAAGACTATTCAAGATATAGTTGATACTTTTGATATTCCTTATGAAAAACAGATTAAAACCCTTATGTATTTAGCAGATGATAAGCTTTGTGCTGTAGTTTTACGGGGTGACCGAGAATTAAATGAAATTAAATTGAAAAACTTCTTAGCTAGCAATGAACTAGTTATGGCAGATGAAAGAATGGTTAGCGAAGAGTGTGGAGCAGGTTTTGGCTCCTTAGGACCAGTAGGTCTGAATGTTAAAGTGTATGCTGATCTGGAGCTAACTAATATGTATAATTTCACTTGTGGTGCGAATGAGGATGATTACCATTACATTAATGTGAACTTGGGACGCGATTTTGTACCAGACGAGATAGTAGATTTAAGAAATGCAGTGGCTGGTGATTTATGTCCAGAATGCAATAAGGAATTATTTCTTGTAAAGGGAATTGAGGTCGGGCATATATTTAAACTAGGAAATAATTATTCCCAAGCGATGGATGCTGCTTTTCTGGATGCAGAAGGTCAAGAAAAACACTTAATAATGGGTTGTTATGGTATTGGGGTTTCACGGACGATGGCTGCCTCAGTAGAACAGAATTATGATGATAATGGTATAATATGGCCGATGTCTATAGCCCCATATCATGTAATTGTTGTGCCTGTTAATATGAAAAACGAAGAAGTAGCTGCAGGTGCCCTATCAATTTATAATGAGTTAAACGAAGCTGGAATAGAAGTCTTATTAGATGATAGAGATGAAAGAGCAGGGGTTAAATTTAAAGATGCTGATTTAATTGGTATCCCGCTTAGGGTTACGATAGGTCCAAAATCGTGGAAAGACAACCAGGTGGAATTAAAAAAGAGATGGGAAAAGGATTTTGAACTAATAGATAGAAAATCAATTGTAGAAAGAATTAAGACTATTATTAATTCTTAAATCTATAGTTAGGGTGGGAAGATGTCACTTTTTGAAATCTTATTTAAATTGATTTTAGCCTGTATCTTAGGCGGTCTTATTGGACTTGAAAGAGAAAGTCTAAACCGACCCGCCGGTCTCAGAACTTATACTCTAGTTTGTGTAGGTTCTGCCCTAGCAATGATAGTTTCTTTAGACATGTATTTTAAATATTATCAAACAGTTAATGCTGATCCAGGGCGTATAGCTGCCCAAGTAATTAGCGGTATCGGTTTTCTTGGTGCAGGAACTATAATGCGAGAAGGTGCAACAGTAAGAGGATTGACCACTGCTGCTGGGCTATGGGTAGTAGCTTGTATTGGTTTAGCAGTTGGAGCAGGTTTATATTTCCCTGCTATAGGTACAACAATAATTATTTTATTTATTCTGGTTTATTTTGTTAAATTGGAACAAAGATTTACCGGTATGCGAGAATATAAAGGGTTACTATTAATAGTAGAAGATGCGCCTGGCAAGATTGGAATTATAGGTTCTTTATTAGGTGATATGGGGATATCTATAAAAAATATCCAGATGTCTCGCCTAGAAGATGAAGAGTATTTAGAAATTGAGATATTACTACAACTTCTACCAACTGTTTCCATTGGGCAGGTAATTAAAGAATTATCTAGTGTAACTGGCGTGAAAAGTATTGATCGCCTGAATTAAACTTCTAGAATTAAAAGGGGATTTAATAGTGGGTAAAGACTTTTATAGTTTTTTCAATGAATTTACTGATACTAAATGTTCGGATAAATGGGTTGGTGCTCAGATAAAAAAATTAGAAGTATTTAGTAGTAGAGGTTTGTGGAGATTACATATTGGAATAAAACATACTATTAACATTAAAGAATTTAACTTAGTGAGAAACGAATTACTTAAAAAGTTGAATTTTTTAAATGACATAGATTTTGTGCCTATACTCGATAATCAGGATTTATTAAAAGAAATAGTAGAAAAACATAAGGGTGAATTATCATCCTTATGTTTTTCTACTCCTGAATTAAAAAATTCCATACGATGGGAAATTAGTAATCTACATATTGATTTAAAGGCAATTGACGAATTAAGTTTTAATAAACTTTTAGATAATAAAGTTTGCATTATATTAGCCGATTGGTTTTGGGAAAATTATTTATTGAGAATAGTAGTAAGGGCAGTACAATCAAATCAAATAGAAGTTGAAAAAGATGTGGAAAGGTTTACACCTCAAGGTGAAGCGAACATAATCGAGGGTTCTACTCCTCCACCTGCAGATAATAATTTTACGAAAAGGAAATTTAATAAAAGAGGAAAACGTGATAATTTAAGCACTAATAGTGTACCTATTCAAGTGTCGGAAATTGAGGAAGGCTTAAAAACGGTAATAGTTGAAGGGGAAATTTGGAACAAGGAAACTACCCAATTACGGGATGGGCGTTATGTAATAAGTTATTTTTTAACCGATTATTTAGATTCTATTTTGATAAAAACATTTATTGACAAACTAGAAGATGATGCCATAAGAATAGGGGATTGGATAAGGGTAAAAGGTAGTGTGAGATATGACAATTTTGCTAAAGAACTAGTTTTATACCTGGAATCATATTTTCAAGGCCATAAACCTGAAAGGTTAGATTCTAATCCCGAAAAACGTGTAGAATTACACCTGCATACTAAAATGAGTGCTATGGATGGTTTAACCGAAATTGATGAGGCCGTAAAACGAGCTGCTAAGTGGAATCATCCAGCTATAGCAATAACTGATCATGGTTCTATACAAGCTTTTCCTCATGCTTATGCAGCTGCTAAACGGTATAATATTAAAGTCATTTATGGAGTAGAAGCTTATTTAGTTGATGAGGATAAAAAAGAGCGTCCATTTCATGTGGTTTTATTAGCTAAAAATACTGCAGGTTTACAAAACCTATATAATTTAATAAGTGTTGCTTATCTAGATCATTTTTATCGTTCTCCTAAGATACCGCGTAAGTTTTTAAAGGAATTTCGTCAAGGAATTCTTGTAGGTACTGCATGTGAAGCTGGTGAGCTTTATACGGCGATACTAAATGAATCTAGTCCTGAAACTATTGAAGAAATTGCCTCTTTTTATGATTATTTAGAGATTCAGCCTAACCAAAACAATGAGTTCTTAATTAGAAAAGGAATAGTAAAAAACCGGACAGAACTTGAAGAGATAAATAAATACATATTTGACTTAGGCTCTAAGCTTAACATCCCAGTTGTAGCTACCGGGGATGTTCATTTTCTAGATCCTAACCATGAAATATATAGACGAATAATTATGGCTGGTCAGGGCTATGCAGATATTGAGGAAGAATCACCTTTATATTTTAAAACTACTGATGAAATGTTGAGTGATTTTAGTTATTTAGGACAAGAAAATGCCAAAACAGTAGTAATTGATAATCCAGTAGCAATTGCTGAGCAGATTGAAAACATTAAACCAGTACCTGATGGTTTTTATCCCCCTAAAATAGATGGTGCAGAAGAAGATGTTACAAATTTAACTTGGTTGGCAGCACATAATTTGTATGGAGAAAATATCCCTTTGCTAGTAGAAGAAAGGATAAAAAAAGAGTTAGGTGCTATCAATGCTCATGGTTATAGTGTTTTGTACCTCATCGCACATAAACTAGTTAAAAAATCGAATGATGATGGGTATTTAGTAGGTTCTAGGGGGTCGGTAGGTTCATCTGTAGTAGCATTTTTTACTGGTATTACTGAAGTTAATCCTCTTCCACCTCATTATAGATGTCCAAGATGTAAAAAGACAGAATTTATATTTGAAGGATCTGCAGGATGTGGTGCAGATTTACCTATAAAGAATTGTGCTGATTGTGATATCGAATTAGCAACTGATGGCTTCGATATTCCCTTTGAAACATTTCTGGGTTTTGAAGGTGACAAGGTCCCTGATATTGATTTGAACTTTTCGGGTGAATATCAAAGTAAGGCACATCAATTTGTGGAAGATTTGTTTGGCAAAGATAATGTATTTAGAGCTGGAACCATATCAACTATTGCTGAAAAAACAGCATTTGGTTTTGTCAAGAAATATATGGAGGCACAAAATCTTATATTCAGAAATTCGGAGGTAAACCGTTTAGTTAAAGGGATTACCGGAGTAAGAAGAACTACTGGTCAACATCCAGGTGGTTTAATAGTAGTACCACATGATAAAAATATTCATGAATTTACTCCACTCCAACATCCTGCTGATAAAAAAGATTCCGGTGTTATTACTACACATTTTGAATATCATGCCATAGGTGATCAGTTAGTTAAGTTAGACATTTTAGGTCACGATGATCCTACTGTAATAAAAGAGTTAGAAGACTTAACTGGTGTAAATGCTTCTACTATTAGTCTGAATGAAAAGGAAACTATGAAATTATTTTCATCAGTTGAACCATTAGGTATTGAGGAAAAAAATATTGACTCGAGTATAGGTACATTTGGAATACCGGAATTCGGGACTAAATTTGTAAGGCAAATGCTAGAAGCTACTAGACCGACAACTTTTTCCGAATTAGTTCGTATTAGTGGTTTATCACATGGTACTGATGTTTGGTTAAACAATGCCCAAAACCTTATTGCTAATAATACAGCTCAGTTAAACCAGGTTATTTGTACTAGGGATGATATAATGTCATTTCTTATATATAAAGGAATGGAAAAAGAGCAGGCATTTAAGATAATGGAACAGGTTAGAAAAGGTAGAGGACTTACTAGAGAAGAAGAAAAAGATATGAGAAAATTGCAAATCAATGAATGGTATATAGATTCTTGCAACAAAATAAAATATATGTTTCCTAAAGCACATGCGGTAGCATATGTTACAATGGCTTTTAGAATAGCTTATTTTAAGGTCTATTACCCCTTAGCATTTTATTCTAGTTTTTTTAGTATTAGAGCTGAGGATTTTGAATTGGGAACTATTTTGGCTGGATACGAAGCTATCAAAAACCGAATTAAATCGATTGAATCCGAGGGTTATCAAGCATCTCAAAAAGATAAGAAACTGCTTCCTATTCTTGAACTTAGCTTAGAGATGTATGCTAGAGGTTACAACTTTTTTCCTGTAGATATAACTAGTTCTTCGGCAGATAAGTTTATAATAAAAGATAATGGCTTAATAATTCCTTTTTCAGCTTTACCGAATGTAGGCGTTAATGCTGCTCATGGTATAGCTGAAGCGATTAAAGAAGGTGAGTTCGTTTCGGTGGAAGAATTTCAGGTTAGGACTCATTTAAATAAAACTGCTATGGAAGTTTTAAGAAGATACAATTGTTTTGGCGACCTGCCTGAAAGCACTCAAATTAGTCTTTTTGGTTAAAACAATATAAAATGTTGGGCAAATTAGTAATTATAGATATAGGCAAAAACATGACAGTGGCTAAACTTTTTAGAGCTATTAGGAATTCTTAGTATCTAAATAACATATGGAGGATTATTTTATTTTTATAACCTAAATTAACTCGACTTGATTTATTAAGTTACCTAACTTGAATAAAGTTATTTCATTGTGTTATACTTTTACTAAGCAAACCAATATTTATGGCTTAAAAGTGGGTGCGGACCCACTTTTTCTTTTGAAAAATACCATTTCATTATAGGGAAGTGAAAAAGATGGTAAGATCATATGTACAGCAAATTGAAGAATTGATTTTTGAGGAACTTAAGGGCAAAAACATAGAATTAGTAGATATAGAATATCGACGAGAAAAAAATGTTCAGATGTTAAGATTATTTATTGATCATGAGCAAGGAGTAAATCTGCAAACTTGTACAGATGCAACTAAATTGGTTCAAAAGATAATTGATGAAAATGATATTAAATATGATCATATTGAGGTTTCTTCTCCCGGACTAGATAGGATAATTAAAAAGGATAAGAGACCGGACAGATTTATAGGTAAACAAGTAAGTGTTAATACACGGAAGTCTTATGCAGGACCTAAGAAAATTGTGGGAATACTAAAACAAGTCGATGATGAAACTCTTACGGTCGAAAATAATAATAATAGTTATAATATATCTTGGGAAGTAGTAACCACTTTAAGGTTGCATCCAGACTTCAAGTAGGAGGAGGTACAATGGCAAACGATCTAATACAAGCATTAGCTGACATAGAAAAAGAGCGGGGCATTTCGCAGGCTGCTTTAATTGATGCAATAAAATCTGCACTTAATACTGCTTATAAGAAGAATTTTGGTACTACACAAAATGTAAGCGTAGAATTTAATGAGCTATCTGGTGAAGTAAAAGTCTTCCCTCAAAAAACTATTGTGGAAGAGGTAGTAGATCAAACTGCAGAAATTAGTTATGAGGAAGCACAAGAACTTTATCAGGATTGTAATTTAGGGGATATGGTTTATGTAGAGGCAACTCCTAGCAATTTTGGGCGCATTGCAGCACAAACAGCTAAACAAGTAATCATTCAAAAACTTAGAGAAGCTGAGAGAAGTCTTATCTATGAAGAGTTTTCGGAAAGAGAAGGCGAGATTGTAACTGGTACCATACAAAGGGCAGAAGGCAAGACTATATATGTAAGTTTAGGTAGAACTGAAGGTATAATGCCACCTCCTGATCAAGTACCGATGGAAAAATACGAGAATGGACAAAGAATAAAAACATATATATATGAAGTTAAAAACACTCCTAAAGGACCTAATATTTATCTTTCTAGGTCTCATCCGTATTTTTTAAGAAGGTTATTTGAATTAGAGGTCCCAGAGATATTTGATGGTATAGTTGAAATCAAGTCAATTGCTCGTGAAGCTGGATACAGGTCTAAAATTGCAGTTCATTCACTAGATGAAAAGGTTGATCCTGTAGGGGCTTGTGTAGGTCCGCGAGGTTTACGAGTACAAAATATTGTATCTGAACTTGGCGGCGAGAAAATTGATATTATTAAATACGATAAAAACATAGAAACATTTATTGGTAACGCACTTAGTCCTTCTAAGGTTTTGGAAGTTCATGTTGATGAAGATGAAAAAGTGGCGAGAGTAATTGTTCCTGATTATCAACTTTCTTTAGCGATAGGAAAAGAAGGACAAAATGCTCGATTAGCTGCTAAACTTACTGGCTGGAAGGTAGATATTAAAAGCGAAAGCCAGTTTGATTTAGATAATGATGAATATGATGACAGTGATGACAGTGATAGTGATTACGATGGTGATAATGATGGCTAAATCAAGAAAAGTTCCTCAACGAATGTGTGTAGGCTGTAAGGAAATGAAGATTAAAAAGGAACTTATTAGGATTGTTCGCAATACTGAAGGTATATTAGAAATAGATACTACCGGAAAAAAATCTGGTAGAGGTGCCTATATATGTCCTAACTTAGATTGTTTTGACCAAGCTGTTAAAGTTAGAGGCATTCAAAAAGCATTAGGACAAAAGCTACCCAATGAATTGCAAAATGATCTTAAAAAACAAATTGAGAAAATTAGATCCAATATATAAGGTGTGTGATAGTTTGCAAAAAGTTTATAGTATGTTAGGTTTTGCACAAAAGGCGGGCAAGATATCAACAGGCACATTAGCTACTAAATCAAGTTTGATAGGGCGTAAAGCTTACCTGCTTTTAATGAGTAATGATATAGCAGATAATTCTAAGGAAATTCTAGTAAAAACTTGTGAGAAATTTAATATACCCTGGATAACTTTGGGTGACAAATATGAACTAGGTACTAGTGTTGGGAAAGCTTATCGAGTGGCAGTAACCATAAATGATAAAAAAATGGCAACGGCCATTATTGGTTCTCTGCATGAAACAGGAGATAACAAAGAAACTATGGGGGTGGTTCAATGGCCAAAATAAGAGTACATGAATTAGCGAAAGAATTAGGAGTGCAAAGTAGAGATTTGGTTACTACTTTAAAGGATTTAGGACTTGATGTTAAAAACCATATGAGCACATTGGAAGAATCGCAAGTTATTTGGTTTAAAAAACAACTAAAAAGTTCAGATCAAAATGATAAAGAAACCATTTCCACGCCTAAACAAAAAACAAAAGATAAAAAACTAGCAAATAATAAAACTACAAAATCCCAACCAAGAGAAACAACTAAAGGTAGTCAACCTAGACCAGCTAGTGGCGGTCAATCTAGACCAGCTAATGCTAGTAAAGCTAAACCAGCTAGTGGTGGTCAATCTAGACCAGCTAATGCTAGTAAACCTAAACCAGCTAGTGGTGGCCAATCTAGGCCAGCTAACGCTAGTAAAGCTAAACCAGCTAGCAACAGTGTTAAAAAACCTGGGGTTACTGGAGCTAAAGGTACGCCACAAAGCAAGACGAGTACTAGACCTAAAAAGGATTATAGTCGGAAAACTAGAAAACCAAAACAGAGACGTAAAAAGGAAGAAGTTGTTGAAAAGACTCCTGATTTAATAGCTATAGAAGATACCATTACTGTAAGAGACTTTGCAGAAATGATTAATAAAAACCCTGTGGAAATAGTTAAAAAGCTTATGGATTTAGGTACATTAGCTACAGTTAATCAGGATATTGATTACGATACTGCTGAAATTATAGCTAGTCTATATGAAGTGAAAGTTGAAAAAGCAGTATCAGAAGAAGAATTGATATTAGAAGAAATTATAGATGAAGAAAAGTCCATGAAAATAAGAGCGCCTATAGTTACAGTTATGGGACATGTTGATCATGGTAAAACTTCTTTATTAGATCAGGTAAGAGCTGCTGATGTAGTTTCAGGAGAAGCAGGTGGAATAACCCAGCATATAGGTGCTTACCAGGTAGAAGTAAATGGAAACAAAATAACATTTATAGATACACCCGGACATGAAGCTTTTACTGCTATGAGGGCTAGGGGTGCTAATCTAACTGATATAGTGATTTTAGTAATCGCGGCTGATGATGGTGTTATGCCACAAACTATAGAAGCAATTAACCATATAAAGGCTGCTGGAGTTCCATTTTTAGTTGCAGTTAATAAGATTGATAAACCATCAGCTAATCCAGATAAGGTTATGCAACAACTGACAGAATATAACATAGTACCTGAAGAATGGGGTGGGGACACTATTTTTGTTCCTGTTTCAGCAAAAACAGGTGATAATATTGACACCATGTTAGAAATGATACTCTTGCTAGCTGAAATAAGTGATATTACAGCTAATCCTGATCGCTTTGCGGAAGGGGTAGTTATTGAAGGAGAGCTAGATAAAGGTAGAGGTCCTGTAGCAACAGTTTTGGTGTTAAAAGGAACATTAAAAATTGGCGACTTTCTGATATGTGGTAATAGTCTTTGTAAAGTCCGTGCCATGAGCGATTATAGAGGTAGAAGGGTTGACGAAGCCTTACCCTCCATGCCGGTTGAAATAATGGGATGGTCAGATGTACCCGAAGCAGGAGCTAAAGTACAAGCATGTGATGAAAAGATAGCTAAGGAAGTACTAAGCTTACGAGAAGGCGAAAGAAAGTTAGAGATACAGAAAAGAAGTAGTAAAGTTTCTCTTGACGAATTCTTTAAGCAAATGCAGGATTCTGAAATTAAGGAATTAAACCTTATAATTAAAGGTGATGTTCAAGGTTCAGTTGAGGCACTAGGACAATCTCTTTTACGTCTATCTACAGATGAAGTAAAAGTTAGTGTTATACATTCAGCAGTAGGTGCAGTTACCGAAACGGATGTTATGTTAGCAACTGCTTCTAACGCGATAATAATTGGATTTAATGTTAGACCTGACAGTAATGCACGTAAAAGTGCAGAACAGGAAAGCATAGATGTTCGCTTATACCGGGTTATATATGAAGCCATTGAAGATGTTAAAAAAGCTATGACAGGATTACTTGACCCAGAATATAAAGAAAAATATATTGGGCGGGCTGAAGTAAAAACTACTTTCAAAGTTCCTAATATGGGAACTATAGCAGGTTCATATGTTATCGATGGTAAAATGCAAAGAAATGCTAATATACGTGTTCTAAGAGATGGTGTAATAACTTACGAAGGCACTTTATCATCTTTAAAGCGATTTAAGGATGATGTAAGAGAAGTAAGTGAAAACTATGAATGTGGTATTGGCATAAAAGACTTCAATGATATTAAAGATGGAGATGTTATTGAAGCATTTGTTATGGAAGAGATTCCTAGAGAATTATAAAGGATATATCAGTTAGGAGGAAATAAATTATGAGCCGAAGAAGACAAGAAAGAATGGCAGAAGAGATTAAACGGTTATTATCCCAAATCATCCTAACTTTAAGGGACCCTAGGATAAATTTATCCTCTGTCTCTATAACTAGAGTAGATATTACTAATGATTTAAGTTATGCACGAGTAAATGTGAGTATACTCGGAGACAATGAAGAACAAGAAGAAATGATAAAAGTCATCCAAAAGGCTAAAGGCTTCATGCGTAGTGAACTCTCTCGGCAACTAGATATTAGGTATGCTCCAGAACTTGAGTTTTTCTTAGATAAGTCTATTGAGCATGGGATTAAAATATCATCAATACTCGCCGAAATAAAGGAAGAAGAAGGAAGTTCGAATAATGACTAGTTTACAGGAAATTGCAAAACAACTCCATAATAGAGATAATTTTCTTTTAATAGGTCATAGTATTCCGGATGGGGACTGTATAGGTTCAATATTAGGATTATATACTGGTTTAACATTAATCAATAAAAAAGTTACTATGTTGATTCATGATACTATTCCTAGCATTTACGATTATTTGCCCAATATTGAAAAGGTTTCTAAAAAACTTCCTGTTCCAGGAAATATCGAAAATATAATATTTCTTGATTGTGCTGATAAGGGCAGGGTGAATCCGGAAATAACTGATAATATAAACCAAGAGGCTACGATATTTAATATTGATCATCATGCTAGTAATACATTTTTTGGTGATTATAATTATGTCGATATTAAAGCCTCTGCTGCAGCGGAGATTATTTATGAATTATTAGTAAAAATGGATATAGCTATAACTAAAACTATAGCCAAACCTCTATATGCTGGTATTATTATGGATACGGGGAGCTTTAAATTTAACAACACTACTAGTAAAACACATCAGATAACTGCAGCACTTATAAGTGCTGGTGCAGATGTGGCAGAAGCTAGGATAAACTTATTCGAATCAAAACCTCTTAAAGAAGTTTTGCTATTAGGAAAAGCACTAAGAAATTTTAATATTAGTGAAAATAATAAAGTAGCTTGGATGCAACTTTATTATGCAGATATTGATGAAATAGGGGCACATGGCTTACATCCTGAAGGTATTATTGACTACACTCGTATGATCGATGGAGTGGAGGTAGGTTTAGTTTTTCGTGAAATTGAACCTGGTTTAATAAAAATAGGATTTAGATCAAAACGGGATATTGATGTCTCTTTAATAGCTAAGGAATTTGGCGGTGGAGGTCATAAACAAGCAGCTGGTGCTAGCTTAGAAGGTGATATGCAAGCAGTTGTATCTAAAGTATTAGAGTTAGTAGAAAAAGAAGTGTCATGATGGATGGCTTTATAGTTATAAATAAACCCCAAAACATGACTTCCTATGATATTATTAGGAATTTAAAAAAGATTTTACCCAAGAAAATTAAAATAGGACACTTAGGAACTCTTGATCCAATGGCTACTGGTGTTTTGCCAATAGCTATTGGTCAAGCAACTAAGATTATTCCTTATATTGAAGATAAATCAAAAGAATATATAGCAACTATAACCTTAGGTGGCACCTCAGACACAGAAGATGCTTGGGGAGAAATTACATATAAGGATTATCCCGAAGTAAATGAAGACCAAGTTAGATCAGTTATAGAATCTATGGTAGGGGAAATTGAACAGGTTCCTCCAATGTACTCAGCAGTACATCATGAAGGGCAAAAACTTTATGAACTAGCCCGTAAAGGTATAGTAGTAGAAAGAAAAGCACGAGTAAGAGAAGTTACTCATATTAAGATATTAAATATTGATTTAACGGGGAAACATCCAATGGCACAATTTCGAGTAGCATGTTCTAAAGGCACTTATATTAGAACTTTATCTAAAGATATTGGTGAAAAACTAGGTACGGGTGGTTACTTATCTGGACTTATTCGTACTAAATCAGATGGATTTAATCTAAGTCATAGTCATAATTTAGCAGACATTCTTAATAAGTCAGATATCATAGCTGATTTATTAATTGCTATAGATAAACCTTTAATGAATTGGCCTTTTTATGAGGTTAAAGAAGAAAATGAGTACTTTTCAATTATAAATGGCAACATTATTCATACAAACTCTGATTTGCCAGAAGGAAATATTAGAATTTACGATAAAAATGCAACCTTTATAGCTATTGCTGAAGCTTATCAAAATGGCTCAAAAATAGCTTTAAAACCGATTAGAGTTTTCAAAACTGTTTAAAGGGAGTACTAAAATGGAAATAATCAGGGAAATGGACAATTATACAGCTGCGGATAAAAAAGTGTTTTTAGCTTTAGGTAATTTTGATGGAGTTCATTTAGGTCATCGGAAATTACTTGGAGAAGCAGTTAGTGCAGCTAAATTAAACCAAGGTATTGCAGCAGCTTTTATATTTGATCCTCACCCTAACAACATAATAAAACCAGATAAAGTACCTAAATTAATTACTAAATCTGACCGTCAGGCTGAATTATTAAAACAAATTGGAATTAATTTATTAGTCTATAATTCCTTTACTGAAGAAATTTCTAAATGGAAACCAGAAGAGTTTGTGCAAAAGGTAATAGTTGACAAATTTAAAGCGAGTAAAGTATTTGTGGGCTTTAATTACTCCTTTGGTTATAAGGGTAAAGGAAACTCAGAAACACTTGCAGATTTAGGCCGAAAATACGGTTTTGAAGTGAAAGTGATTCCACCAGTGGAAATAAACGGTAGCGCAGTTTC
This sequence comes from Syntrophomonadaceae bacterium, assembly GCA_035647815.1. Classification (GTDB taxonomy): domain Bacteria; phylum Bacillota; class Syntrophomonadia; order Syntrophomonadales; family Syntrophomonadaceae; genus JAAYRQ01. Next base: position 65,393 of record DASRMR010000006.1, on the reverse strand, counting down.
TAGTACTTCGATTCGAGAAATGGTGGAAATGGGCAATATAAAAGAAGCGCAAGTTTTACTAGGACATTTTCCTGTGGTAGAAGGAATAGTGATTCGTGGTGACCAAAGGGGCACTAAAATTGGTTTTCCTACGGCTAATTTGCAAGTAGATTCAGATGTTTTAATACCTGGTACTGGTGTATATGCGGCAAAAGTTCTACATAAAGGAGTTTTCTTTAATTGTGTAGTCAATGTTGGTATTAAGCCGACATTTCACATAAATCATCCCGTAACAGTAGAGGCGCATATTATAGATTTCTTCGATAATATTTATGATGAATATTTGCGAATTTACTTTTTAGAAAAGGTAAGAGATGAAAAAAAGTTTGAAAATATAGATGACCTAGTAAAACAAATTAGTAAAGATAAGGACATTGCTTCCCAGATAGCGATAGCTAGTTCTATTTAAAGTTTACATCCTAGCTTGGCTATGCTAAAATAGCAATGGTAAAAAGGGAGAAATGGGATAAACTAAAATAAGCAAAGAGCGGCAAGATCTTTGATCTAGTTGTTTAAATATAAGGAACAGGAAGATAATATTTTCCGAGGAACCGCCAGCTAGGGTTAACGAAGTCACCGACGTTTTTCTTGGTTAGCGGCGATTATTAGAATGGAGGTGAAATTAATGGCATTAGATCAAGCCAAAAAACAAGAGATTATTAAAAATTATCAGATTCATGAAAATGATACTGGTTCTCCAGAAGTACAAATAGCAATTCTTACTGAAAGAATTAATTATTTAAACGAACATCTTAAGAACAATAAAAGAGATCACCATTCACGTAGGGGTCTACTTATGATGGTTGGGCAAAGAAGAGCATTATTAGATTACCTTAGAGACAATAATTTTGAAAGATATAGGAGTGTCGTAACTAGATTAGGTTTACGAAGGTAAAGAGCGGAAACTGCCGCTCTTTAATTATATATATAATAATAGAAAGGAGGAGTTTTAACTAGTGCATATTTTTGAAACTGAAATTGGTGGTCGAAAGCTAGTTGTAGAGGTTGGCAAAGTTGCTAAACAGGCTAATGGGGCTGCTGTTATGCGTTATGGAGACACAGTAGTATTGGTAGCTGCAACTGCTTCTAAGTTACCTAGAGAAGGAATTGATTTCTTTCCGCTAACGGTAGATTATGAAGAAAGACAATATGCTGTAGGAAAAATTCCCGGTGGATTTATTAAAAGAGAAGGTAGACCTACTGAACAGGCTACTTTAAGTGCGAGGTTGATCGATAGGCCTATACGTCCTTTATTTCCACCAGGTTTTCGGAACGATGTCCATATAGTTGCTACTATCTTATCAGTTGAGATGGATAATGCTCCAGATATAACTGCTATTAACGGTGCTTCTATAGCAATGTGTGTTTCTAATATTCCTTTTAATGGTCCAGTTGCTGCGGTAGTAGTTGGTTTGATTGATGGCGAATTCATAATTAATCCGACTGTAGAGCAACTAGATTTAATTGAAATGCACCTAATAGTAGCTGGTAGCAAAGAAGCTATTATGATGGTTGAAGGAGAAGCTAGCGAAATCCCCGAAGATGTAGTAATTGATGCCATATTCTTCGGTCATGAAGAAATTAAAAGGATTTGTCTTTTCCAAGAAACTATTATTGATGCTATTAAACCGGTTAAATCAGAAGTTATTATTCCTAAGGTTGATGAAGAGTTAGAAGAGGCAGTAAAAGAATTTACAACTGACAAAATGGAACAAGCAGTTAAAAATGCGGATAAAAAAGCTCGCGAAAGCCAAATAGCGGAAGTCAAAGATTTAACTATCGAACATTTTAGTGAAATTTATCCGGAAGGTGCCAAGGAAGTCAAATCGGTATTAGAAGAAATCTTGAAAAAAACTATAAGAAAGATGATTATCGATGAAGGTGATAGGGTTGATGGCAGGGGAGTAGAAGAAATCAGAACTATAACTAGTGATGTAGGTTATTTACCTCGTACACATGGTTCAGGATTATTTACCCGTGGACAAACTCAAGTATTATCTGTAACTACTTTAGGTGCAACTAGTGAGGAACAAAGGTTAGATGGTTTAGGTTTAGACACACCTAAAAGATACATTCACCATTATAACTTCCCGCCTTTTAGTGTAGGCGAAACTAGACCTATGAGAGGTCCTGGTCGTAGGGAAATAGGGCATGGTGCATTAGCAGAGCGAGCACTAGTTCCAGTTATTCCAGATCAAGATGATTTTCCTTATACGATAAGGGTTGTATCTGATGTGCTCGAATCTAATGGTTCTAGTTCTATGGCGAGTGTATGTGGAAGTAGCTTATCTTTGATGGATGCTGGAGTACCTATTAAATCACCTGTATCTGGTATAGCAATGGGTCTAGTTAAGGAAAACGATTCATTTGCTATCTTGAGTGATATTCAAGGAATTGAAGATGCATTAGGGGATATGGATTTCAAGGTTACAGGTACAGAAAAGGGTATTACTGCATTACAGATGGATATAAAAATTACTGGAGTAAGTCGTGAAATCGTAGAAAAAGCATTAGCACAAGCTCACGAAGGTAGAATGTTTATTTTAGGTGAAATGCTTAAAGTTATTAGTCAACCTAAGGAAGAACTTTCACCTTATGCTCCACAAATGTTAAAAATGATGATTCATCCCGATAAAATAAGGTCAATAATAGGCCCAGGTGGAAAGACTATTCATAAAATCGTCGATGAAACTGGCTGCAAGATAGATATCGAAGATGATGGAAGTCTATACATCTTAGGAACTGATCAAGAATCTAGTCAAAAAGCTAAAGCCTTGATAGAATCTATTATTGCCGAAGTAGAAGTTGGTAAGAATTATATGGGTACAGTAAAACGGATAATGGACTTTGGAGCTTTCGTAGAAATATTACCTGGTGTTTTAGGTACGCAAGGTAAAGAAGGATTAGTTCATATTTCGCAATTAGCTGAATCTAGAGTAGATAAAGTTACTGACATTCTAGATGTCGGTGATCAAGTCTTAGTCAAAGTATTAGAAATAGATAGGCAAGGCAGGATTAATTTATCCCGTAAAGCTGCCTTGTAAAGTAATACTAAATAATTAAAGAACTTAGATTTACTCCCAAGTAAACCGAGATCACTCGGTTTATTTGTATTTTCTGGATAAGTGAATAGATACCTTACCTCTCGAATATTTATTTATGAGCTGTTATTTTTTAAGGATTAATAATTAAGGGAGGGGGTAGTGATTTATGGTAAAGGATTTCATGTTATTAAGTTAAATAGTAAAGTCCTTTTTTTATTTATTCTTTTAATGACTTTTTCACTTTTTAATAGTGGTCTAGATAAACTGGAAAGGCATTTTTACGGAGTTAAAGCTGGGGTTACAGTAGATAAGCATAATGTTGAAAAATTATTACCAGATGAGGTTCGCTTAGTAGTAGAGGAATTAGCTATCCAGCATCAAATCTTACCAGTTGAACCATACCTCGATAAAAAGACCGGAAATATTATTAAAGAACAAGAAGGCCTGATCGTAGATATCGAAAAAAGTATTTATAAAATTATATCAGCTCCAATTGGCGAGAAAGTTCCCCTATATTTTATTAAATTACAACCGGTTCATAGTAGTCAAAGTCTGAAAAAAATTAATACAGTAATAGGCTATTATGAAACATGGCTAACAGGTTCATATCAACGCTATAATAATATCTTATTAGCTAGTCAAGGTATAAATAACACTCTTTTATGGCCATCAGATATATTTTCCTTTAATGAAATAGTCGGCCCGAGAACAGTAGAAAGGGGATATCTGCCAGCACCAGTTATTTTAATGGGTAGTATCGGGACAGATTATGGAGGAGGTGTATGTCAAGTTTCAAGTACATTATATAATGCTGTTTTGGAGGCCAATTTTAAAGTGCTAGAAAGGCATTCTCACTCAAAACCAGTTAGCTATGTTCCAGAAAACAAAGATGCTACGGTAAGTTTCGGGGATCAGGATTTTAAGTTTAGTAATATATCTAAAGAGCCTATAATTATAAAATCAGGTATTAGTGGTGGTAAAGTCTGGGTACAAATAAGGGGGGAAGGATAAATGAAGGTTTACTTTTTTTCTAAAAAAACTTTAATTGGGAGTGCAGTTATAGCTTTGCTTATCTGTGGGTTTTTAGGTCTTTCATTAATCTATTATAGTGATACTGGTGTTGCCTCACGCATGACTGAGCCTATTTATCAAGGCAATACAGGTGAAAAGTTAGTAGCTATTTCTGTTAATGTAGATTGGGGAGAAGAGCATATTCCTGCTATGTTGGAAGAATTTAAGCGATATGATGCACAAGCAACATTTTATGTTACAGGTTTATGGGCAGAAAAAAACCCGGACATGTTAAAAAAGATTGATAAGGCTGGTCATAGTATCCAAAATCATAGTTATAAGCATGTGCATTTTAATACACTTTCTCAAACTGACGCTATTAATCAAATAAAGAAAGCTGAAGATATCATTTATAATATTATTGAAAAAAGAACCAAGTTTTTTTCATCACCATATGGGGAGCAGAGTCGTCAAATAATGACAGCAGTATCAAGCATTAATTATGATTTAATAATGTGGAGTATAGATACAATCGATTGGCAAAAACCGACTCCAGATATGATTATAAAAAGAGTTTTGAATAAAATTCATAATGATGCTATCATATTGATGCATCCTACTGAACCGACTGTTCAAGCTTTACCGGAAATGTTAAATAGTATTAAAGAACAAGGTTATAAAATGGTTACAATTGACAAAATATTAGTTGAGAAAGATGGGACCGGGGTCGAAAATGTTAAGAAAGATTAATATTAGTATTTTTGTTTTAATATTTTTATTAGCTTTAGGGGTTGATGCGGTTAATGCAACCCCTTATTTATCTACAAATTATTATTGCTTAGTAGATACAGATACTGGTCAGGTTATTTATTCTCAAGGCCTAGATGAAAAAAGACCAGTTGCTAGTACTACCAAGATGATGACGGCTATTTTAGCAGTTGAATATGCAAATTTAGATGAAGTAGCTATAGTTTCTGAACATGCGTCTAAAACCCCGGAGTTTTCAATAGGTTTACGAAAGGGTAGCGAGGTTGAAGTGGCTGAGCTAGTAAAAGCAGCATTAATACGTTCATCTAATGATACAGCAGTAGTGTTAGCTGAGCATATTGCAGGTGATGAGAGTCTTTTTGCTCATCTTATGAATAAAAAGGCATTTGCGATAGGAGCAGTTAACACCCATTTTATCAATTCTTCCGGATTACCTGCAACAAATCATTATAGTACAACTTATGATTTATCAGTAATCGGACGTTATTTATTAACTAAAGAGGAGCCTCGAAAAATTGTTGCTATGGCAGAATCAACTTTTCAACATCCAGATTATATTAAACCATTAAAAATCTCCACTACTAACAGGTTATTAAATAATTATTCTGGTGCTAATGGAATTAAGACAGGAACGACTAATTTGGCGGGGAAATGTCTGGTAGCTTCAGCTACTAGAGATGGAAGAAATTTAATCGCAGTAACTTTGAAGTCTGGGGATAGGGTAGGTGACTGTATGCGATTATTAGATTATGGGTTTTATAATACTAAATATGTAAAGATTATAGATGGGCAGATTCCATTTAAGCGCTTAAAGGTTAATAATGGGGAAAAGCCGTATATGGAAGTATATCCTAGCCAAGACTTATATTTATGGCAAGCAGACAATAAATTAGACCTAGAAAAGAAAGTGCGGATTAATTATATGCCAGAAGTGCCTGTATTGAAAGGTACTATTCATGGCTACCTAGATGTTTATGTTGATAATAAACTTATGAAAAGTATCCCTCTAGTTAATCGGGAAAATATAAAGAAAAAGAACAATACTATACAAAAAATTAGGGAATTCCTAATCAAGTGAAGGTATTAGCAATATATAGCAAGAAATATATTAGATATTATATCAATGGAGGTAAATGTGTGGTTAATTACTGGAATTTAGATAATAAAGCAACATTATTAGTAGAGGAGATGCCATATTTAAAATCGGTAGCTATAGGGATATATATAAAGTTAGGTTCTAGACATGAGCCAGCGCATATGTCAGGTGCAAGTCATTTCATAGAGCATATGCTTTTTAAAGGAACTCCGAGCCGTAGTGCCAGAGATATCGCAGAAAGTTTCGAAGGGATAGGTGGACAGTTAAACGCTTTCACTGCAAAAGAATACACTTGTGTTTATGCTAGGACTTTGGATGAAAACTCATTTGAAGCTTTAGATATTTTATTTGATATGATTTTTAATTCCACCTTTGCTAAAAAGGATTTTGATGTTGAAAAAGGCGTTGTAATCGAAGAAATTAATATGTATGAAGATTCACCAGATGATTTAATCCATGATGTTTTCGCCGAAAAGCTATGGGAGAATAATTCTATGGGCTTACCTATTTTGGGCACCTTAGATTCTGTCACTAGTTTTGCGCAAAAAGATATCTACGACTTTTACAAGAGTTGTTATATACCTTCTAATTTAGTCATTTCAATTGCAGGTAATGTAAATAGTGAGGAAATAAAAGATAAAATTGAAGAACTTCTGATTAACCAACCTCGAACAACACTTGATTTAGATATAGCTAAATCAACTACTAGTCCACCTTTCATTAATTTAGTCGAAAAGGAAACCGAGCAAGTACAAATATGTATAGGAGGACCTGGTATTTCCTATTTTGATCCTAATCGTTATTCTCAAAACATTATGAGTAGTATTTTGGGAGGGGGATTAAGTTCTCGACTTTTCCAAAAAATACGCGAAGAATTAGGTTTAGCATATTCAGTTTATTCATACCCTTCAACTTACTCAGATACAGGCTCATATAGTATTTATATTGCTACTAGTAAAAAGCACATAGGAAGTTTCTTTAAAACCTTACAGGAAGAACTAACTTTATTTACTGATAAGGGAGTTACAGAGCTTGAGGTAGAGCGAACGAAAAGGTTAATGAAGTCAAGTATTTACCTAGGCATGGAAAGTGTTACCAACCACATGAGTAGGCTAGGTAAGACTATGCTTATGTATGATAAAGTTATACCTGTTGAAGATGTTATTAGCAAGATATATGCTGTAAGTTCACAAGATGTTACTAATTTAGCTAATAAAATACTTAATCAGAGCAGTTTGTCACTGGCTGCTATTGGCTCTAAAGATATACTACCTATTGTGGAAGAAGAATTTCAAAGATATTTTAGATAGCAGTTTAAAAAAGGGGAGAATAAATTGAAAATACGGGTTAAAAGATTACATTCTCTAGATTTACCATTGCCCAAATATATGACTGGTGGTTCATCAGGTGTAGATTTATATGCTGCTATCGATGAACAGATAGTAATAAACAAAGGGGCTATAGTACTAGTGCCAACTAGCATTGCTATTGCCATTCCTGAAGGTTATGAAGCCCAAATTCGACCTCGTAGTGGTTTAGCTATTAAACATGGTGTAACAGTATTAAATACTCCTGGAACTATTGATGCTGATTATCGAGGTGAAATTAAGGTTGTAGTTATAAATCTAGGGGACAAAGAGTATATTTTACAAAGGGGAGAAAGGATTGCCCAAATGGTATTTACCCAAGTTGAAAAGGTAGAATTAGTAGAGGCCGAGGAGTTAAATCAAACTATCCGGGGGGATGGTGGCTTTGGCCATACTGGTGCTTAAGGGGGGATATACATAAAACTCAATGACTTGATAGGCAAGGAAATAGTCAATATTTATGATGGGATGCGTATGGGTACTGTGGGAGAATCAGATATGCTTATTGATGAACAATCGGGACATATTATATCAATGATTCTTCCTAACCGTGGAAATGCTTTAAACTTTTGGGCTGATAGACAGAAATTAGTTGTCCCTTGGGAGGCAGTTAAAAAGATTGGACGGGAAGTAATAGTTGTAGAACTTGATAAGACACATATACGGCTTAAAAATAATTCATATTAATACATAGTATTAAGTGAAAAAATCTACCACAATTAAGGTTAATTTCCATACTTAGCCCTGATTGTGGTATAATTATTAGAAGCATAAAATTGCAAGAGACTATCTACATTGGCTAGCTTTTTAGCCTTTTTTTATTATAAATTATTGGGAGGTTTACGAAGAAGTGCATAAGAAACTATTTATACCTGGACCAGTTGAAGTTAGGAAAGATGTATTAGAAAAAATGTCTACACCTATGATAAGTCATCGCAGTAAAGAAGCATCCCAATTACAAAGACGGATTAGTGAAAAACTTAAAAAGATGTTATTTACTAATGAGGAAATACTAATTTCCACTAGTTCTGGTAGTGGTCTAATGGAAGGGGCTATTCGCTCTTGCACCTTAAAAAAAGCGGCAGTGTTTTCGGCAGGAGCTTTTGGCAAAAGATGGTATGAAATGGCTATTGCCAACAATGTCCCGGCAGATCTTTTTGAAGTGGAAATGGGACAGGCTAATACTGTTGACATGATAGACGAAGTTTTAGCTACCGGAAAATATGATTTAGTCACCATTACTCATAATGAAACTTCGACTGGGATGATGAATCCTATTGAAGAATTTGCTCCTGTAATAAATAAATATTCGAATATCGTTTGGTGTGTAGATGCAGTAAGTTCAGCTGGTGGCTCCGAAATCAAGGTTGACGAGCTAGGTATTGATATTTGTATTAGCTCAACCCAAAAAGCATTAGGACTTCCTCCCGGTATTTCTATCTGTACTTTTTCACAAAAAGCTGTTGAAAGAGCTAAAGAGGTTAACCATCGCGGCTATTATTTAGATTTACTCAAATTGTATGATTACATACAAAAAAGAGATTATCAATATCCAACCACACCTTCATTACCACATATGTTTGCCTTAGACTTTCAACTAGATCTAATTATGGAAGAAGGTCTAGAAAACAGATTTAAACGACATATATTGATGGCTGAATATGTTAGAGACTGGGCTAAAAGGAATTTTGCTTTATTTGCTGATGAAAGATATTTATCTAATACTTTAACTGCTGTAGAAAATACCCGGGGAATAAGTGTTGTGGATCTGAACAAGGAGCTGGGGCTAAGAGGTTTTCAGATTTCTAATGGATATAGTAATCTAAAAGAAAAAACTTTCCGTATTGCCCATATGGCTAATGCTACTTTAGATGAAGTTAAAGAGCTAATCAGCCATATAGATGATATTTTAGGAATATAGAATTTGAAAAAAACAACTTATAATATTCATGTTTAAACTAAAGACAAGCTTACTGTAGAATAAATTAACCGGAGGGAATTAAATGGCAATAATAAGACCTTTTAAAGCTATTAGGCCACAAAAAGAATTGGCCGAATTAGTAGCTGCGCTACCATATGATGTTATGAGTAGTGATGAAGCACGAGAAATAGTAAAAGGAAATCCTCATTCTTTTTTACATGTCGATAAAGCTGAAATAGACTTAGATGAATCTATTGATTTATATGATACTAGGGTATATCAAAAAGCTAGTGAAAATCTTAACCAAATGATAGAAGATAATGTTTTACAGCAAGATGTAAAACCTTCTTTTTATGTTTATCAGCAAATTATGGATGGACGTCCCCAGACAGGACTTGTAGTATGTGTTTCTATAGATGATTATCTCAATAATGTTATTAAAAAGCACGAAAATACCCGAGCTGATAAAGAAGCAGATAGAATAAATCATGTAGATTATTGTGATGCTAATACTGGTCCCATATTTTTAACCTATAAGAATAACTATGAAATCCAGGAAGTCATAAATAAAAGTATAACTGGGGAACCGGAATATGATTTTATTGCTCAAGGTGTTAAACAAAAAGTTTGGTTAATCGATAATGATGAAGTAATAGAGAAGTTACAAAAGTTATTTGCTAAAATACCATCTTTATATATAGCAGATGGTCACCATAGAAGTGCCTCTGGGGTTAAAGTCGGACTTAAGAGAAGAGAGGCTAATCCGAATTATAGTTTAGATGATGAATTTAACTACTTTTTAGCAGTTATCTTTCCTGACCGTGATTTACATATTATGGATTATAATCGTCTAGTTGTGGACTTGAATGGTCTTAATGTAGCACAGTTCATTGAACTGATAAAAGAAAAATTTACTGTAGAAAAGTTAAATAATATAGATAGTTATAAACCTGATGCTAAGCATAATTTTGGCATGTATTTAGATAATTGTTGGTATAAATTAACTGCGAATAGTGATATATTTAAAGATAATGATCCAGTAGATAGATTAGATGTTTCTATATTACAAAATAATATCTTAAAACCTATTTTAGAAATTGATGATCCTCGTACTAGTGACAGAATTGATTTTGTCGGAGGAATTAGGGGAATAAAGACTTTACAAACTAGAGTAGATAGTGGTGAGATGGAAGTTGCATTTTCTATGTATCCGACTACTATTCAAGATTTAATAGATGTGGCTGAAGCTGGAAAAGTAATGCCCCCAAAATCTACTTGGTTTGAACCAAAGTTACTTAGTGGTCTTTTTATTCATAAACTTAGTTAATATAAAAAACCTTATAGAGGGTAAGCTAGTTTAAAAAAGGAGAACTAGTTATGCGAGAATTTGAAAATAAAGGATCACACCCACCATGGAGTCGTACTGTTTCCTTAGCGGAAATGACTAAAGAGGTAGGCATCGATTTCGATGATTTCATAGCCTCTATCAAAGATGATGTTACTATCGAAGAAATGTCTCGAAAATACGATGTTAGTGAACCCACTATTAATCAACTTAGAGAACATTTTTTCCATTATGGTATAAGCTCAGTTATTGGAGGGGATTGAATTTATGAAAATTCACATTCCGATATATTGTAAAATCTTCTGCAATATTATACGATAGTTAAAATTTATTTAAAGGAGGGCGTAAACAATGTCAGATAAATTCATAAAAGAAGGTATCACTTTTGACGATGTTCTTTTAATACCAGGGAAATCAGAAGTATTACCTCATCAAGTCGATGTTACAACCCACTTAACTCGTAATATAAAACTAGGAATGCCTATTATAAGTGCAGGCATGGATACTGTTACCGAAGCTAAGATGGCTATTGCCATGGCTCGTGAAGGTGGCATAGGTATAATTCATAAAAACATGACTATTGAAGAACAATCTAAAATGGTTGATAGAGTAAAAAGGTCAGAACATGGTGTAATAACTGATCCATTTTCTTTAAAAGCAGATAATATTGTACAAGACGCATTAGATATAATGGAACATTATCATATATCTGGTGTACCTATAATTGATAATGGTAAACTTATTGGCATAATTACTAATCGAGATATTCGTTTCGAAACGAATTTCCTTCAACCTATAAAAAATATTATGACTAGTGAAAAACTAGTTACAGCACCGGTCGGCACAAGTATGCAAGAGGCGAAAGAAATTCTTAGAAAATACAAGATTGAAAAACTTCCATTAGTAGATGATGACTTCAACTTGATGGGTTTAATAACTATTAAAGATATAGAAAAAACTCAGAAACACCCTTTTGCTGCTAAAGATCAAGGGGGGAGACTCATTGTAGGTGCAGCGGTAGGAATTACTAAAGATGTTTTAGAACGAGTAGAATCTTTAGGCAAGGCTGATGTCGATGTAATAGTTGTAGATACAGCCCACGGACATTCCGTAGGTGTTATTAAAATGGTAGAAATTATAAAAAATAAATTTCCGGAAATAGAATTAATAGCTGGTAATGTTGCGACCGCAGAAGCAACTGAGGATCTTATACTTGCAGGTGCTGATGCTATAAAAGTAGGTATAGGGCCTGGTTCAATATGTACGACTAGAGTTATTGCCGGCATTGGTGTTCCCCAAATTACTGCTATAGTAGACTGTAGCGCAATTTGTCGTAAACATAATGTGCCTATAATTGCAGATGGTGGTATAAAGTACTCTGGTGACATTGCTAAAGCTATAGCAGCAGGTGCAGATTCAGTAATGTTAGGCAACTTATTAGCAGGTACCGAAGAAAGTCCAGGTGAAATGGTTATTTTACAAGGAAGAAGTTATAAGGTTTATCGTGGCATGGGTTCTATGGGTGCTATGACTGAAGGAAGTAGTGATAGATATTTCCAAGAAGATAGTCATAAACTAGTTCCAGAAGGAATAGAAGGTCGGGTACCTAACAAGGGTAATTTAACAGATACTATTTTTCAATTACTTGGTGGTTTAAGGGCAGGTATGGGATATTGTGGCTGTGCTAATATAGAAGAAATGCAGAAAAAAACGAAATTTATTCGGATAACTAATGCTGGCATAACTGAAAATCATCCCCATGACATCTTCATAACTAAAGAAGCTCCAAATTACAATCAATGATTATAAACTCAATACTATTAAGGCTAATTATTTCAGCTATAGTAGGTTTAGCAATTGGATTAATATTTAAGCATAAGGACTATCCCCGTGTCTTTGCTTTAATATGTGTTGGCGCCGCTTTAGTAACTATAGTTTCTATTGAGTTTTTTAGATTTACATATTTGCCTTGGCATAGTGATCCGGGGCGAATAGCTGCACAAATAATATCTGCATTAGGCTTTATAGGTGCAGGTTTTATCTGGATATCTGAAAAGAAAGAAATAATAGGTTTAGCCCACTCAGCAGCATTATGGTATACAGCTATTATAGGTATGTTTATTGGTACCGGACTATCGACTGTTACTGTAGCAGTATTAACTTTTGTCGCCATGTTATATATAGTTGGCACAACAATAATAAGGAAAATGAAATAAAAACCTTATCAGTTAACTTCGTAAACGACTAAACAGGGGCTACCATATGCCCTCTAGCAAATAATGATAGGGAGGGTGTTTACATTATGATGAGTCGTAATAATGATGAACATGTAAAAGCTTTAGAAAGAGCTACTGAACTAAAAGCTAGTATCGACCATTATTTAAAAGCAGAAAGCCAAATCGAAACAGGATTTAGGGTATATGAACGCAATCTATTAAATAGGGATAAAATCTTAGAATATTTCAATGCAACTGAAATAGATTGGGATAGTTGGGCCTGGCAAATGAAGAATCGTATTTCTGATGTAGCTACTTTATCCAACTTCATTAATTACAGTGAAAAAGAAAAAGATAATCTTATTAAGTTATCTAAAAAATTTAGGTGGGCACTTTCACCTTATTATCTAAGTTTAATTGACTTTGAAAATTACCAAGATTCTCCCATTTATAAGCAATCTGTTCCTAGTATTCAGGAACTTAATGAGGAAGACGGTTCTAATGATCCGATGTCGGAATCTACAACTAGTCCAGAAGTACTAATAACTAGACGTTATCCAGATAGATTAATAATAAATGTTACTAATCAATGTCCTATGTATTGTAGACATTGTCAAAGAAGAAGAAATTTTGGAGAAAAGGATGGGCATGCGCTACGGAGTGATTTGGAAAAATCACTAGAATACATTCGTAACCATAAAGAAATTCGTGATGTACTAATAACTGGTGGCGATGCTTTGATGTTAAGCAATACGATGTTAGAATGGATATTAGGAGAATTAGATAGAATAGAACATGTGGAAATTAAAAGGTTGGGTACTAGAAGTCTGGTAACTTTACCCCAAAGGATAACACCAGAACTTTGTCGCATATTAGAGAAGTATCCACCTATATATATAAATACACAGTTTAACTCACCAATGGAAGTAACCCCGGAAGCTAAAAAAGCTTGTGATATGCTAATCAAAGCTGGTGTAGTATTAGGGAACCAAGCAGTTTTATTGCGTGGAATTAATGATAATACTCATATTATGAAAAAATTAAATCAAGAGTTGTTGAAAATAAGAGTAAAACCATATTATATATTTCATGCTAAACAAGTTAAAGGAACATCACATTTTATTACTAAAGTTGAGACCGGACTTGAAATAATGGAAGATTTGAGAGGTTATACATCTGGGTTAGCGGTACCGACTTATATTATAAATGCACCTGGTGGCTTAGGTAAAACACCTCTATTACCGGAGTATCTAATATCAATGACCGAAGATGAAATCATTATAAGAACCTGGGAGAAAAAAGCATTAAAATATAGTAATAAAATAAATGAATAAAGCATATAATAGCTATTTGCAATATTAATCATAAGTTGTTAATTAAAATAAAAAACGGGGGAATAACCCCCGTAGTGCGAGTTTGATTACTTTGAGTTTATGAGTCGGCTAGATTTCGCTCAGCTATCTGAATAGCCATTTTAACCATGTTTCCACAATCTCTAGAGCTGACAGAGCCCCAGCCTTCTGTGGCAACAATTTGGTCAACACCTAATTCTTGTGCTATTTCATATTTCAATCGATCAGACATAATACCATTACGCCTAGCCATGCAAAAAAACCTCCTCTATTTACTTTTTTGTATTACACTCGCACTTGCTATTATTATTAGTCATATTACAATTAATATAGGTAGTTAATTTTCGAACAAATGTAAAGTTGTTACACTTTTTTAAAATTTATAGAAATATATAGGAGGCGAGTTCATGAGATACGAAGGAAATATGTTTAGACCACCTAGTGAAGCTAGGAGTTATATTTTACAATGTACTGTAGGTTGTACTCATAATCGTTGTACTTTTTGTGCTATGTATAAGGATAAAAAGTTTAGAGTAAGGTCAATGGAGGAAATTAAAACCGACATTCGTATGGCAGAACAATATTACGGTGATGTGGAAAAAGTATTCTTAGCTGATGGTGATGCATTAGCAATGGAAACTAGTGACTTAGTCGAAATTATTACTACTCTCTATCAGACATTCCCTAGTTTACGTCATGTGGGAATTTATGCTAGTCCTGATAGTATAATAATTAAAACACCATCAGAATTAACTGCCCTTAAGGCAGCAGGTTTGACCATAGCTTATTTAGGTGTTGAAACTGGTGATCCTGATTTATTAAAAGATATACGCAAAGGGGTAACTTATGATGAGATGGTTCAGGCAGGGAAAATGATTCGTAGTGCCGGAATTTTACTATCAGTTACCGTACTATTAGGATTAGCTGGTAGGACTCCACAAGCAGTTGATCACGCCAGAAATACGGCGAAAATACTAAATGAAATGAATCCTGATTATATAGGTGCTTTAACCTTAATGTTAGTACCTAATACAGTGCTTTTTAATCGTCAGCAAAAAGGTCAGTTTGAATTGCCAGGTCCATTTGAAATTCTAGATGAAATGTACATGATGATAGAGGGATTAGAATTAGATGGAACTGAATATAGAAGTAATCATGCTTCAAATTATCTACCGATAAAAGGAAGAATGCCAGAAGATAAGGAAGAAATATTAGCATTAATCAAAAACATTATAGAAAAAAATGATAAAAAATATCTACGTCCTGACTATTTAAGAGCTTTATAAAGAAGTATTAGGCAGCTCGATATTGCTTCATAGGCTAAGCTGTGAAACAATATCAAAACTAATGTTTGCGTAATAGTTTAGGAGAGGTAAAATGAGATTATTCGGTAGGAAAGATAAAAAACTATTCATGTTATTTTCCGAGAGTGCTCATATCGTAGTACGTGGTGGGGAAATATTGCAAAATGTAGTTGATGATTACAGCGATTTGGATATTAAAATGAATAGGCTTACAGCATTGGAACACGAAGGTGATCGCATTATTGAGGAACTAGTTAAACACTTAAATACTAGTTTCATATTACCTTTTGATCCTGAAGACACTTTTCAACTAATACAAAGGCTTTCAGTAGTCTTAGATTATATTACTGGAGTAATTGATCGAATGATTTTATACAAGGCTGGTCCGCCGAATGATAGGGTTATAGAAATGGTAAAAGTCTTACGAGAAGGTTTATATTTACAAGAAAAAGCTTTTAATCTTTTAAACAAACTTCAACAGAACAAAAAAGAAATCTTATTCTGTTGTTCAGAAATAAATAGACTAGAAAGAAAACAAGATGATTTATATAGAACTGGTTTAGCAATTTTGTTTGAAAATGAAGCAAATCCAATAAAAATTATAAAATGGCGTGAAGTATACGAAAATATTGAGATGGCGCAAGATCAAGTACAAGAAGTGGCAGAGCTCATAAGTAGTATTGTGGTAAAGTATTCATAAATTTAGCATGAAAACCTGGTTATAAACGAAAGTCTATAACCAGGTTTTTTGTCTTATAAAAAATGCATGTAAACCTAGAAGGTACTAATTCCATTTATCAACATTCACATGTACGTGCCCATACATATATAGTTTCCCCACCTTTACCCTTAACGAGTAGCCTTGCATATTCTGCAACATCATTTGTAGTTAAAGCTATTGCTTCACCAGGATATCCTTCAGCTTTTAAATCTATCCATGAGCCAGTATTGAAAAAAGTTGCATTTTTATCATTACTATATCCTACTTGAACTATAGCTTGTAAATGACATGAGTTAGAGGCGTTTTTGACTAAGAAAGTGGCTTGCTTGCATAGTCCAAGAAAAATAGGTGTAGAAGCCACTAAGGGTGCGTAAGGAGGATACTCTGGAATAAAAAGCTCTTCTGCATCAATACTATCCGGATCTTCATTTATAAATGTAACTTGTAAAACTGGCCAAGTATTAGGGTCAGCAAAATTAGTGCTACGAAATGCTACTAGACTATTGACTTGTTCACTTCCCTTTAAAACTAAGCCATAATTAGTAATACTACCATTATGCCATCCTTTAACTAATTCAGTAATATCAATAAATATCTTACCAAGTGGCGACTCATTTTTAATAATTACATTACCATTAGAAAGTTGCTCATAAAGAACCTGGTTTTTCCAAGTAATTGATGATTGATTCCAGTAGTTTAATAGACGATGGGCATTAATAGTTATGGGATTTACTACTTCATTACGATACATGGTTAACTCAAGTATGGCCTTTTCGACTGTACTTGTTGGCGGAATTTGTTCTAGATGGAATTGTAAAAACGAACGATACTCATCTCCTGGTTCTTGATATTGACTTACAAATAAAGCATTACTATTATTAAAATTGGTAGAAGGATACCATTGTGAAACATAGGTGTCTTGGGACGATAGTAGTGACAATATTTCCATGTCATCAACAATCCTTTCTATGTTTTAATACTTTCTTAAGATATGAGAAATAAAGGAAATTTGTGATTGCTGATAAGTTTTTTGCCATTTTATTTACATTATAAATAAAAATAATTAATATGAAATAATTGCATAAAAATGTAACACAATCTGTATTTTAATAATAGTATGAGGTATAACTTGCCAGTTGATGTAGTTTATTCCCACTAAAGATAATTTATGGACACAAACATTAAATTAGTGTTTAAAAAATTCAGGAGGTATGTTAAATGACAAACTACAAATATGATGAGTGTTGCTCAGGTAATTACCCTCATCCCTGTCCTCATCCTAGACTTAATCAGACTATTCTAAGCTGTGGTACAGGAAGTGGTTTAATTATTCCTGAGCATTCTGAGGGCAATTCTCAGTTATTCAACCCTTATTCAATTGCAAGTGTAGCTATAGACGCTTCAGAACTTAAAAGTGCTAATGTGAAAGTTGACTTTTCTTGTATTATTTTGTTTAGAGAAGATGCCAGAGATGATTTGCGTTTAACTTTCCAACTAAGTAAAAATTATGTAAATGGTGGCAAGATTGCCTTAGGTAGCTGGAATTTCGAAAGAGATTTTGATGATGATGATCAAATTGAAACAATAGATTCTTTTGGTTTCACTTGGTGTGAATGTGATACTTGTCCAGGATGCGCATATTATACAGTAGAGCTTATTAATATAGAAAGTGAAGGTGTAGACAGCGCTGCTATTTCTAACTCATCTATTAATGCTTTGGCAGTAGGACCACTAGCTTATTATTAAGATAAATGCTAAATAGTATCTATAAAAACCTGGGATACCCCGGGTTTTTATAATTTCTGAGTCAAAAAATATTAATAAGTAAATGTATAGGAATGAATGTTAACTTTAATGGGTAATTTAGGTAATAGGAGGGGTTACTATGCGTAAAATTACTTTAGTTGCACTAGTATTACTAATATTCATTTTAAGTGCATTTATTATTGATTTACCCAAAATAGATGTTCCCGAGGCTTCAATCGTATATGACATTAATGACCGTCCTATTAAAGGGTTATCAGAACAGAATCGCATAGCTATTAATTATGATGAAATTCCAGTTGATTTTATAAATGCTGTTATAGCAGTAGAAGATAAAGATTTTTATAAACATCATGGGGTAGATATCACCGGAATAATTAGGGCTATGTTGGTTAATCTTAAAAACCTCAAAGTAGTCGAAGGTGGAAGTACCATAACTCAACAGACTGCGAAAAACCTCTTTTTAAGTAATGAGAGGACTTTTTTGCGTAAAATTAAAGAATTGTTTTATGCGATAGAATTAGAACGAAGATATAGTAAAAATGAAATAGTAACTATGTATTGTAACACTATTTATTTTAGTGAAGGTGCTTATGGTATAGAAGTAGCATCTAGAACCTTTTTTGCTAAGAATGCGATAGATTTAACACTTGCCCAGTCAGCATTATTAGCAGGTTTACCTCAATGGCCATCTAATTACAACCCATATTTAAAACCAGAATTGGCGAAAAAGAGGCAGGAAACAGTCCTGCAAAGGATGGTAATAGAAGGTGTAATAACCGAAGAAGAGAGGAAAGAAGCTGTTGCTGAAGAACTTACATATCAGCGTTCATCTTTTATTACTGGTGAGGCTCCTTATTTTATCGCTTTAGTAAAAGATTATCTTAGTAGAAAATACGGTGAAAGAACAGTTTACCAGGGTGGGTTAAAGATTTATACTACACTTGATATTGATTTACAAAGGGTAGCTAATGAATCAGTTCAAAAAAGTTTAAATGATTACGATCAAGATTTACAAGCAGCATTAGTTGCAGTAGATGTAACTAATGGGCATATTCGTTCATTTGTCGGAGGGAGAAATTTTACTACATCTAATTATAATCGGATATATTCACTACGACAACCAGGTTCGACTTTTAAGCCTTTTATGTATTCACTAGCGATTGATTCGGGTTTTACTGCAGCAGATAAGATAATGTGTGAAGAAGTAGAATTTAAACTAGATAATGGTGATGTATATCGTCCAACTGATTATGGTGATGAACCTTACCATTGGCGTGAATTTACCCTAAAAGAAGCACTTATGATATCTGATAATGTAGTAGCAGTACAGATTAACCATATTTTGGGACCTGATGCAACTGCACAATATACTGAACAGTTTGGTTTTTCTAATCTAAAACCTGTTTTATCTCTACCCTTGGGCTCTATTGAAGTATCCCCTCTGCAAATGGCTTCTGCCTATTCAGTCTTTGCCAACTCAGGAATCTATAGTGAACCAATATTTGTATTGAAAGTTGTCGATAAAAACGGCAAAGTACTAGAAGAGAATTCAACTAAACAAAAACAAATTATTAGTCCTGAAAATGCTTATATAACAACTAATATGCTAGAAGGAGTTTTAGTTCCAGGTGGTACAGGTTCGAGGCTTAGAAATATAGTCTCAGGTGTAGTTGCAGGTAAGACTGGCACTACAGATGATTTCAAAGATGCTTGGTTTGTAGGTTACTCTCCATCTATATCTTGTGCAGTATGGGTCGGCTATGATAGTAGTAAAAGCACTAATAAACTAGTAGGTGGAGTAGTAGCAGGTCCAATCTGGGCAAGGTTGATGCAGGCAGCTAATGAAAAACTAGAAAAGAAAGATTTTAATAAACCTGATAATATTAGTTTGATAAATGTTTGTCTTGATTCGGGAATGATAGCTACTGAATTATGCCCTCGTGTGGTGGAAATGGCTTTTATAAATGGTAGCCAACCTCAGGATATATGCTATCACCATCGTCCTACTAAGGATTGGTTTTGGGATATTATTGAAAGACCTTTTTTAAATGGTTTAGAACGATAAATGACAATATAAAATGATTTATTCGACCCTCTAGTTTTCTTAATGATTTTTCACAGCTTCTCATTTAGTCTTATTTAAGGTGGCTTGTTAAAGTATGCCATGATAAAATCTGGATTAGTATATTTATAGCTAGGGGAGAAATTATGAAAAATCAAGAAACAATTGATGGAATTACAGATGCATTACCAATTGTACTAGGATATTTACCTCTAGGTTTTGCATTTGGAGTATTAGCAGTTGAAGCAGGCATGACAGTTACGCAAGCAACTGTCATGTCGATTTTGTGTTTTACCGGTGCTGGTCAATATGTAGGAATAGGGGTTATGCAAGCCGGTGGAGCAGTTTTAACTGCTATTATTGCCAATCTTTTAATTAATTTAAGGTATTTTTTATTTTCTACTTCATTAGTACCACATTTAAAAGTAATACCTACTAAAATAGCAGCTTTCTTATCTTATGGTTTAACAGATGAAACATATGCGGTAGCAATAAACAGATATCAAAGTAAATCAGCTTCTGCTTATTATATGGCCGGACTTAACTTAACATCTCATATGGGGTGGATAGGAAGCACACTCCTAGGTGCTGTTTTAGGCAACTTAATTACTAATACAGATAAGTTCGGCTTAGGCTTTGCTCTGCCAGCTATGTATATCTGTTTATTAGTCTTATTAGTATCGAAGCGAAATGAAGCTGTAGTAGCGGCTATAGCAGCCGTCTTGTGTTTAGTAATTGGTCACTTATATCCACCGTCTATGGCTAATTTATCTAATATAATTATTGCTACTTTAATAGCAGCTACGATTGGGGTGATGTTACGTGACTAGCAGTAGTATATGGATTATGATAATTGGGATTTCAGTTGTAAGTTTATTGCCTAGAATATTGCCAGTGGCGCTATTATCACGTTTTGAATTTCCGCCACTTTTTATAAAATGGTTAAGTTTTGTCGGCCCTGGTGTTTTAGGTGCATTGACTGCTATAAGTATATTAGCTCCAGATGGAGAAATGTTTTTTAGTTTAAAAAATAAATATTTATGGGCATTCATACCTACCTTTTTTGTTGCAGTTAAGACTCGAAGCCTCTTTTATACATTGTTAACTGGGATACTAACTATGGCACTACTGTATAATTTTGTTGTAATATAAGGTAATATATTAAGTAAGGAAATGGGGGAAAAATATGGATGTAAAAATAACATTTTTGGTGGAGAACACAGCACCTGCTCCGGGGTGGCAAGGTGAATACGGTTTTTCGGCTTTAGTTGAAGTTGATGATAAGAAGTTTCTCTTTGATACAGGAAGTGCTGATGCTCTTTTTAAAAATACTGAGCTAGCCGGAATAAATTTAAAAGATATAGATGGTAATATAATTAGTCACGGACATTTTGACCATACTGGTGGATTGTTACGAGCTTTACAAATAGCAGAGAACAAAACTGTTTATGCTCATTCTAATGTTTTTGCTGATCGCTATGCCAGCGCAGGTAATTATCACAGACAAATTGGTTCTCTAGCTAGTCGTGAAGATATAGAGAAGTGTGGAGGAAAGTTAATATTTACGGATAATTTTACAGAAATAAGTCCTAATATTTATATTACTGGTGCCATACCTAGATTAAACAATTTTGAGGATGTAGGAGGCAACTTTAAAGTTAAAATTGATGGTTCGTATATTGATGATATGCTTGAGGATGACATTGCATTAGTAATAGACCATCCTGATGGGCTAATAGTCATAAGTGGCTGTGCACATGCAGGAATAATTAATATCTTAGAATATGTAAGAAAAAAAATGGATAATAAAAAGATTCTAGCATTTTTAGGTGGTACTCATCTTATGGCTGCTAATGAAAATAGAATAGAGCAGACTATTTATCACTTAGAAAAATTAGATGTTAAACAATTAGTTGTGGCACATTGTACGGGGTTTTATGCAGCAGCTAAACTTTATAACAGTTTGGGAAATAAAGTAATTAAAGGAGAAACAGGCATGTGTTTCGTATATTAAAATATAAATAATCTATTATCGTTTGTAGTGGTAAAACGAAGAAAAGGAGAAGAAGGTGGTAAGAAAATTAGCAGTTACTTTTTTCATCTTTATAATGTTAACTATTTCTGGATGTGATGAACCGATATCCAACATTATTCCATCCAAAGACAATAAACCGGGCGAAGATCTTATAAAGGTGGAAATTACGTTTACTGATCAAAAGAGTTTAGTGGGTCATATTAAAGAGTTAGGAATCGAGCAACAACATGGTCGAGTTTATATTGGGGGATCATCACTTAATTATTTATATAATGCAAAAGGTGATGTTATAGGTGCGTACAATTATCAAAGAGTACTATATATAAAAATACTTCCAGTTGAAAAACAGACTGATGATTAGAATTTATGATCAATCAATAGATTTACATAATATGGGAGGTTTTTTATAACAATCTAAAAGGAGATAGATAATGTTATCTTTATTAAATTGGTTCGAAAATCTTTCTAGGAGAGTAAATGTTCGGTTACGTCTAATAGTTATTTTTACTCTCGTTTTAGCAGCTATAACCGGGGTGATGGGGATTTATGCTACCAGTTCCATGTCAGATAAAGTAATGGAGGCCGCAGATCAAAAGTTGGTATCAGATTTAACTTTAGGAAGTGAAATTCTCGACAGTTATTATCCTGGAGATTGGCAGTTAAAAGGTGGCTCACTTTATAAGGGCGATATTTTGATAGAAGGTAATTATGGGGCAATAGATCGCATAGGTGAGTTAACGGGTAATACTGTAACTATATTTAAACATGATACTAGGGTCTCTACAAATGTTACCCAAAATGGAGAAAGAATGATTGATACTAAAGTATCAGATGAAGTGGCAAAAATCGTTTTACAAGATGGGCAAACATATATAGGTAAGGCTGAAGTTGTCGGAACAATGAACCAAACAGCTTATGAACCGATCAAGGATAAAACTGGAGAAATCATAGGGATTTGGTATGTAGGTGTACCAGCCACACCTTATGAACAGATGGTAAACAGTTTTAGGATAAATATGATCTTATATTCAATATTAGGTATTTTTCTCGGTTTTATAGCAGCATTTTTAATAGCTTATACTGTACATACACCATTACGCAGAGTTGGGGAAGCTTTAAATAAAGCGAGTGAAGGTGATTTAACTCAAAAGATACCTATTCTTGCTCATGATGAAGTAGGTCAACTTGCAATCCGAGCTAATGTAATGATGGAAAATATGGCAAAACTTATAGCAAAAAACAAGGAATTAACTGACAATATTGCTGATTCTAGTGGCCAGTTATTAAAACGTTCTGAAATAAGTGCGGGGCTAATGGAAGATATGGCAGGTCGAGCTGAAGAGATGAACTATAATACGGATCTGCAAGCTGATCTAACTTCTAAGTCAAGAGAGGCTATTGGCCAAATGACAACTGTCATTCAACAAGTTGCAGAAAATGCGCAAGAAGTTTCCGCTTCTGTTGTAGGTGCGAATAATATGGCACAAGAAGGTGGCCAGCAAATAGACAAAGCAATACAACAAATTGCCATAATAAATAACACAGTTAATACAACTGCCGAAATTATCGGAGATCTAGGTAATAAGTCCCAAGAAATAGGTCAGATAGTTGATCTTATAACTAACATAGCTAATCAAACTAACTTATTAGCTTTAAATGCTGCTATTGAAGCAGCTAGAGCTGGGGAACAAGGACGAGGTTTTGCTGTAGTAGCTGAAGAAGTTCGCCACTTAGCTGAAGAGTCAGAGGAAGCTACTCAACGTATAGCTTTATTGATAAAACAAGTACAAGAAGAATCAGATAGGGCTGTATTAGCAATGGGCTCTGGAACTAAAGAGGTGGCAAACGGCACAGAAGTAGTAGCTAAAGCGGGAGAAGCATTTGGTCATATTATTTCAGCTGTAGAAGAAGTAAATGAACAAATTCAAGAGATGTCCGCAGCTAGTCAAGAAATGGCAGCAAGTGCTGAAACTTCGCTTGATTCAATAGAACAAATGAATACCGCAGCTGATAGTAATGCAAAATTAGCCTATGCAATAAGTGAAAGTACTGAAGAACAAATGGCGGTATCAGAAGAGATTAATGCTTCAGTTGATAAGATGAACAATATTGTGCACGACTTAGAGGATTCTATAAAGTATTTTAAAATCTAAATCTTCGCTTAAAAGAAGCATAATCTAGATTATGCTTCTTTTTTATAATTATTTATGATTAGGAGGTTAGATAATGGGTATAGTAAATGCTAAATGTTTGCTATGTGGTAAAGTTTATTTATTAGATAAAGATCATAGAGATTATAAGAAGTTAGTTGGCAAAGTATCATCTACTTTTGTATGTGATAAGTGTAATCATAAAGTAAGATATGAGACAGAGGAGCAAAACAAACCTATTAAACCTATGTAAAAACCTCATATTATGGGACTAGTAGGGAATTCATAAAAGGGATTGACATAATGTACTATTTTTCAGTTGAAAATAATGCTGTAGAAGAAATAATTATTAAAAAATCTAGATTTATTAGTTATATTTCACCAGTATATGATGAAGAAGAGGTTCAAAAAACATTGGATTTCGCTAAAAACAAATGGCCACAAGCTAGGCATTATTGTTTCGCTTATATTCTAAAAAATAATACTCTTGTAGAACGCTATAGTGATGCTGGTGAACCTTCAGGTACTGCAGGGGTTCCTATTTTAAGTGTACTCAGGAACAATAACTTGGAAAATGTCATGGTAGTTGTTATTCGTTATTTTGGGGGCATATTATTAGGTGCTCCAGGTTTAGTTAGAGCATATTCTCAAGCAACAAGCTTAGTAATACAAAAAGCAGGAATTAAAAGATTTGACCTTTGCATTCGCCTGCAGATTATTTGTGATTATAGTTATTGGGGCAATATTGAACATAAATTATTGCAAAAGGGTATTATTGTAAGTGACATAGAATATTCCGATAAAGTAAAAGCTCATATATATTGCCCTATTGATGAGCAAGAAAGATGTAAAAAAACTATTATTGAAAACTCTAATGGTACTGCCGAGATTTCATCTTGGGAGAAAAAATATATGAGTTTAAAATAAGGATAAAAAACCGACTGCGAAAATATAAAATACTGCTAATATCGAAATAGAATTAAATACGCTTTCTACAAATTCTTTTTTAGTAAAATCCTTAAACATAACAACACCTCTTCTTAATTGATATAGAACAAACATTCGATGAAATAAGTATAAAGTGCAAACATCTGTTCTGTCAATAGGTTTTTTGATTAATTAGCCTAATGTTTTATAGTAAATAATCCTAAACATTAGTTTAGAATTTGTAGAATAAATAAATTTATCTAAAGGATTAGAAGAACTACGCTAGCTTAAATCATAATATAAGGAGGTAAACAAATGCTTAAATATGCGGCTTTATCACCACATCCACCTGTAATTATTCCACTTATAGGAGGGGATCGGCTCGATGATATTAAACCAACAGTAGATGCGATGCAAAAGATGGCACAAAACTTAGTTGCTAGTCAGCCTGAAGCAGTTGTTTTTCTTACCCCACATGGTAATGTTTTCAGTGATTGCATTTCTTGCTTAGGCATGTCACAACTTTATGGTGATTTTGGTAACTTTGGCAGGAAAGATATAAGTTTTACTAGTTATAATGATTTAGAATTGTTGGAAGAAATAAGCACTTTATCAGTTGAAAAAGATATAGAATTTATAATATTAAATGAGGAAATTGCTCAGCAAAATCGTCTTAATGCTCAGCTAGATCACGGTATTTTAGTTCCTCTTTATTATCTTAGGGAGGCAGGTTTAAAAGAAGATATTCCAATAATACCTATTAGCATTGGTTATCTACCCATATTAACTTTATATTCATTTGGAAAAGTTATTCAAGAAGCAGCGAATAATCTAGGTAAAAGTATTGCCCTAGTAGCATCTGGAGATATGTCACATCATCTGAAAAATGATGCTCCATATACTTATCATCCAGATGGTCCATTATTCGATAAATTAATTAAAGAACATTTGCAAAAGGGGGATGTCGAAGCAATACTTTCCATGCCCGAAAGTTTACGCCAAAATGCTGGAGAATGTGGCTATCGTTCCATAGTAATAATGACTGGCACTATGGATAGTTATGAAATAAATCCTCACATATATGCTTATGAAGGTCCATTTGGAGTAGGATATTTAACTGCAGGTTTTACTCTAGGAAATAAAAAAACTAGTTATTTAGATCGACTAATAGAATCAAAAGTTAAGGAAATTAAGGATAGACGCAAAAAAGAAAGCCTTCCTGTAAAATGGGCGAGGATGGTATTAGAAAATTATGTGCGTGATGGAATAAAACCTGACTTACCACCTGAATTACAAGAATTAAAGGAAAAACAAGCTGCAGTATTTGTTACCCTTAAAAAAGATGGGAATTTACGTGGTTGTATAGGTACTATATTGCCATCATACCCAAACATGGCCGAAGAGCTAGCTAATAATGCAGTAAGTGCTGGGGTAAATGATACTAGGTTTCTTCCGGTCGGAGAAAAAGAATTAAACCAGCTAGTTTATTCTGTGGATATATTATCATTGCCTGAAGCATGTAGCAGTGCAGAGCTTGACCCTACAAATTATGGCGTTATTGTAAGTAAGGGAAATAAGCGTGGTCTGCTTTTACCTGCATTAGAAGGGATAGAAACAGTTGAACAACAATTATCCATAGTTTTAGAAAAAGCAGGAATAAATCCTAATGAAGATTATAAAATAGAACGTTTTAAGGTAGAAAGATTTTATTAATTATTTGAACAGGATGATAAACAAATGTTAAAAGAAGCTATGTTTTATAAATTAAAAAATGACAACATAATTGAATGTGAACTTTGTCCACATCATTGTCTATTAAAATCGGGGCAACTAGGTATATGTCGGGTGCGTCGCAATGAAGCAGGCAAGTTAGTCACCTTAAACTATGCTAATGTTTCTGCACTAGCATTAGATCCTATAGAAAAAAAGCCATTATATCATTTTTATCCGGGGAAGATGATTTTATCTGCTGGAACTTATGGTTGTAACTTATCTTGTGGTTTTTGCCAAAATTATAATATAGCCCATGAACTTGATAATGGTAGGTTTATATCAACTGAAGAAATGCTTGAAACTTGTCTGCGGGTGAGGGGTGAAGATTCTATTGGCTTAGCTTTCACCTATAATGAACCTTCTATATGGTATGAATATATTATTGAATTATCTGAAATGCTGAGTTTTGCAGAACAAAAAGTAGTATTAATAAGTAATGGTTATATAGAAACAAAACCTTTAGAAATGCTATTACCTAATATAGATGCTATGAATATAGACTTAAAATCTTTTTCGGATAGGTTTTATCGGAAAAACTGTGGTGGGAAATTAGAACCAGTTAAAAAGGTGATAGAAAAGGCAGCAGAACAAATCCATTTAGAATTAACCACCTTAATAATCACCGAAGAAAATGATACTGTAGAGGAAATTAGTGAACTAGCTAGATGGGTAGCAGCTGTAAACCCAGATATACCATTACATCTTTCCCGTTACCATCCTGCTTATAAATTTACTAATGAAGCCACATCAGTAGAGACTATGGAATTAGCCTACGAAACTGCTCGGGAACATTTAAACTTTGTATATTTAGGAAATTTGCCTAGGACAGATAATAATACTGTGTGTAAAAAATGTAATAGTGTATTAATTAGAAGAAATGCTTATCAAATAAAAATAGAAAAACTAAAAAAAGGCCAATGTACAAATTGCGGATCATATATCGATTATATAGTGAGTTAGTGAGAGTGAGATAGCGAGGAAGTTCTAAAACTTCGCAAAACAAAACCTTATCCTCGCTGTCTAATTTTGTCCTAACTCTTTTGTATCTAAACTACATATATAACAAGCTGTCCTAGTGCCTATATTTACAATTTTAACATTTCTAAAGCACTCTATTAATTCATTTTTTATATTTTTAATAAAATTAAAGTAATCCCCACCTTCTAACCATTCCACAATATCAGTTATAATTGATCTTCTATCATTATAATCATAAATAATCACTAAATATTTAGTAATTCTGCGCATTTCTTTATACATAACTTTTCTTTCGTTTTCTTTTAATCCATGTGCAACATAAGATGTAATAGATATATCAAAACTTTTATCTGCAAAAGGTAGCCCTTCTAAAGTATTAGCTTGAACAAAATTAATATCATCAGTATTTTGATTTTTTTTAGCTAAATCTAACATTTTTGCAACTGAATCTACTCCAGTTACATTTAGTCCATTTTGATTAAGTATGTTACATAAAGCCCCCGTTCCACAACCAATATCTATAATGTTTTTATAAAGAGAAATGTCTACTAAATGTTTTATTTTGTTAAAATTCCTTTTATAGTTTTTAATCTGAAAGCTATAAAATAAGCCATAAATTGGTGCAATAGCATTAAAAATCTTATCTGACTTTATCTTATTATTTTCTTTGCCCATCTTATAATCACTCAAAATATGTGCCTCATTTCTATTACTTAATCATATTCACCTAATAAATTATGCTATTTAAAAATATTGTTTCTATTTTATCATCATTTATTAATTTTAATAAATGATGGTTCTTTTTTTGTAATTTAGTTTAGAAATTAAGCTTACGAAAATTCAAACTAGTTAGATAATATCATATTCATGGACAAATAAACCTTACACATGTTATTATGGCTCTAGTTGGTTTGAGTATGGTATAACTATTATAAGACTGATTGAGCTAGAATGTGTTAAAAGCTTAATAAGCAATCAATACAGCTGATATAACGAAAGAAAGGAAGAATAAAAAATGAAACTAATCACATTTTCCGGCCCTCCTTCTTCAGGAAAGACATCGGTTATATCAAAGATGATCCGCATGTATATTGACAGAGCTATAGAGGTAGGTGTGGTTAAATTCGATTGTCTGCAAAGCAATGACGATAAAATTTATAGCCACATGAAAATACCAGTACTATTAGGTATTTCTGGGGAACAATGTCCAGATCATTATTATATAAGCAATATTGAAGATGTGTTTGATTGGGGAGTAAAACAAAACCTAGACATACTTTTATCAGAAAGCGCAGGTCTTTGTAACAGATGTGCTCCGCATATTCACGATATCGCAGCAGTTTGTGTTATAGACCAAATGAGTGGTGTACATACCCCGAGTAAAATTGGACCGATGCTACAGTTTGCTGATGTAGTAGTAATTACGAAAAGCGATATCGTCTCACAGGCTGAACGGGAAGTATTTGAAATGAATGTCCAACATGTAAATCCTCATGCCGAGATTATTCATGTAAATGGATTAACAGGACAGGGAGTAGTCGAATTGATTGAAATACTAGACGATTATTCTGAAGATTCAGTAGTAACAAATAATAAGCTGCGCTATTCGATGCCGATGGCTTTATGCTCTTACTGTCTTGGAGAAACGAACATTGGAAAACAGTACCAGCAAGGAAATCTTAAAAAAATCGAAATTTGTGAAACAAAAGTAGGGTGTGAACAATAATGGGTAATAAATCTCTTGCTTTAAAAAATGATATACAGAACCAACTTAACCAGGAAGTTAAAACGATCACCTTATACCCTGGATATAGTAAAAATGGAGAACCGGAACTATTTGAACCACTATCATTTTATCCGGGAGAAACTATTGCCATCGTGGGGCCGACTGGAAGTGGTAAAAGTCGACTTCTAGAAGATATCGAATGTATAGCTAATGGAAATACACCAACTGGCAGAAAAGTAATGATTAATAATGAAATTTCTAAAAAAGATAGGAAAAGAGCTACGAGGAAAAGAATTGTAGCTCAGCTTTCGCAGAATATGAATTTTGTCATTGACTTGACTGTTTATGAATTTCTTAGTATGCATGCCCGCTGTTGGTCAGTAGTTAATGCTAGTGAGAGGATAGAATGGATTTTGGAATTGGCCAATTCATTAACAGGTGAAAAATTTAAGATGGAGAGTAATGTAGCACAGCTAAGTGGAGGCCAATCACGAGCCCTGATGATTGCAGATTGTGCATTATTATCACCAGCTCCAATCGTGCTGATTGACGAAATAGAAAACGCAGGAATCAACAGGCGAAAAGCTATAGAAATATTAACTGGTGAAGACAAAATAGTGTTTCTAACTACACACGATCCACTTTTAGCATTGCTGGGACCTACACGATTAGTAATTAAAAACGGCGGAATATGTAACATTATCAAGCGAACTCCAAAAGAGGAAGGAACCCTTCGAAAATTAGAAATAGCAGATAACAAACTAGATCAACTGCGCACTATAATGCGCAAAGGTGGACTACTAGAAGACTTTAATTCATAATCTAAAAATTCTTGTGGGAATTTATAAACGAAGAAAGGAGAAATCATAGCAGATGATTAAAGTGCAGATTCAGTTACCGATCAATATAAACAGACGTTTCGAAGAGATGTTGGGAGAGCATTTCGAAGCTAATCAAAAAAATTATAAAGATAAAATAGAAATTAAAAATGCACATGGGTCTGGAAGTGAGCGAGAAGCTGATATAAAGAATGCAGATATCTTGATCGGATTTATACCAGAGCTTGCTATGCAAACGGATGAAGAGATGCGGGGACAAATGATGAGCACCGTGAATCGTTTTCCAATTAGTAAAACACTAGAAGATATGGGATTTGTAGATCCCCAGGGGTATTTCCATACTTTTGGTATAGTTCCATTTGTCATTTTCTATAATCCAGAATATACGGCTGCTGCAGAACTTCCCCGTACTTGGAATGAACTTTTGGATTCAAAATGGAAGGGACGTATCTTAATGCCTGGGAAAGAACATATTGCTCCAAAAGTTATCCGGGCGATTCTTAAACATCAGAATCCTAGCAAGGCACATATAGTTGATGAAAATATTACTTATAAGGGAATGCCGCCTAATGTTATCCAAGCAGTAAAAAATGGAGAATTTGCTTTGGGAATTGCGAATATAACATTTGGCAAAATTTCAGAGACCCAAAATATTAAAATGATTTGGCCAAACGATGGACTACTATGTATGCCTCAGATGATAGCTTGGAAAAAAGGGTCAGAGGAAAACTTGCTAAAACTAGGTGATTTTCTGCTATCACCCAAAGTTCAAACTTTCCTCAGCCAGCAAGCCTTTATCCCGGTTGCACCAGGAAATGAACCTTCTGAAATTATTAAAAGAGATGATATATCACTTAAGTGGGCTGGATGGAACGACTTTCGTGAAGCCATGAGAAATAGCGAGTCGTAAAGGAGGTATACAGTGTTTAAACTGCAAAATGTTTCATTAAGTTATGAAAAATTAGAAGTGCTTGATAATTTTAGTATAAAGGGAGAAATAAACCAATCGATATGCCTCTTCGGCCCTTCAGGTGTTGGGAAATCTAGCATTTTAAATATTATTGCAGGTATATTAAAGCCAAATTATGGTTCCATTACCTCAAATAATGAGCAATTAGCCTATGTGTTCCAGGAGCCCCGTCTGTTGCCATGGATGACGGTAGAGCAAAACATGGAGGTAGGGCTTTACAATTTTAAAAAAAGTTCAAGATGGAGAAAAAATGTTGTGCGGCAACTCTTGCCCAGAATTGGACTAGAGAAATTTGGAAAATATTATCCAGAACAATTAAGTGGAGGAATGAAACAACGTGTTTCCATTGGTCGTGCTTTTGTAACTCAACCTGATTTGCTATTGCTAGATGAACCATTTTCAGGACTTGATGAATCACTAAAAACAGAAATGCAAGATTTAATTCTATCACTTAAAAATTGGCACAAATGTACTACTGTTATGGTAACGCACGATATGCAGGAAGCTATTAAATTAAGTGATCGCATCATAGTTTTAGATGACAGACCTTGTCGTCTAATTATAGATGTGGCAGTGAATGCCAAAGACAAGAAGAATCCAGAATATAAAAGCAAACTAGAAGAAAGGATTATATGGGCAAAACAAAATAACAAAAAAGGAGAGAGGCAAAATGATGAAAAGGAAAGTTTTATCTCTAATAATTTCCCTGGTTCTAATCATAAGTGTAGTGGGGTGCGGTGGGGGTACTGAATCTAATGAACCAGCAAAAACCGACACAACTCCAATTTCATTTGAAGAACTTGATTTAAAGATTGGCAGTGCTCCCGGTCCAGTAACTTATCCATTAGCAACGATGAGTGAGAAAAACAACAATATTATATTAAAACCGTGGCAAAACCTCGAGCAACTTACGGCGATGATCACTGCTAAGGAAATAGATTTTTGTAGTACACCTATAAGCAATGCACTCCTAATGTATAACAAAGGTATGGATACTCAACTTCATATGGTTACTGTATGGGGTATGCTTTATGTTATGAGCACAGAGGATGATATCGTATCTTTGCAGGATCTAAAAGGGAAAGAAGTTATCGTATCAGGAAAAGGCGGAATACATGATCATGTTTTCCGGCATCTCTTAATTAAGAATAATATAGATCCAGATACAGACCTTACGATTACTTATCTCGATATGGCAGAAGCTTCACAGCGTATTGCTTCTGGGGAAATCAAATATGCTATTTTAAATGAGCCACAATCTAGTATAGCTGCAATGAATGCAAAAAAAGCTGATATAAAAATCAACCGAGTGTTGGATTTGACAGAGGAATGGGGTAAGCTACCTGGTCAAAAAGATAAAAGTTTCCCTATGGCTGGGATTGTTGTCGTAAATGGAAGTGAAATTTCATCTGAACAAATTTCGGTATTTGAGAAAGCTTATATAGATGAAGCAGGATGGGTTAATGAACATGGAACAGAAGTAGGGCCTATCGTTGAGAAACATGTACCAACTATGAAAGCTATGGCTGTGGCGCAATCAATCCAATATGCTCGTCTAGATCCTAAACCTGCTCTAGAATGTAAAGAGGAAGTTATAGATTTTTTTAAAGAATTAACTACGACAGTAGATATCAAAGTATTCGGAGGCCAGCTACCGGATGATAAATTCTTCTACGACAAATAACCGAATATGGTATGCACTTGGTGTTGGTTTGATTATGATTGCTTGGCAGTTGTTATCTATGCGATATAGTTCAGTAGTCGTACCATCGCCTATTGAAACATTACAAGCTCTTATTGCAATTGCAGCCAGTGGTGAATTAGCTGCAAATCTGAAGATTACATTTACAAGGCAAATTACCGGTCTATTCCTGGGACTAGCTATTGGCTCTGTTACTGGTGTGATAGCAGGGATATTCAGAAGAGTAGGCCTGTTGCTCCAACCCTTAATCGTATTTTTACTATCTGTACCAGCTATCATATTTGTAACTATGGCCATGGTTTGGTTTGGCATGGGAACAAAAATGACGGTTTTTTTAGTAGCATTGTTGGTATCTCCTGTCATGTACAAGAATGTGCAGGCGGGTATACATTCAATAGATCCCACATTAAAGGAAATGGCGGATGTATATCATATGCCATCATTAAAAAAGTTGAGCAAAATATACTTGCCAGGTATGCGGGGTCATCTTATTACAGGCTTTTCACTCGGAATGGCATCATCTGTGCGATTAACAATCATGGCTGAAATGCTAGGTGCTGCAGATGGGATGGGGCAAAGAATATTTATTTCTCGGGCATATCTGGAAACGGAAGCTCTATTTGCCTGGGTAGTAGTACTGCTTATCATATTGGTAATTTTAGAATTTCTAACTGTCCGGCCATTAAAGAAATGGACTCGGGTGGAATAAAACTATGGCTCCAGTATTTCCTCTAATTGCAGATGACAGATTCATCTATTATCTATATACTTTTGCAGCCATAGTTTTGAAAATAGCATATAGTTCTACACCGTTTTCAAGCTCCATTTCATCTAAAGATTTTTTAGTTATTAGAGCAACGATAGGAATACCGATATCAACAACTACTTTTGCACGACCTTCATCTTCAGTAATGTCGGTTATTACTCCCTTATGTACATTTCTAGCACTGCTCAAAAATGTTCCTTTACTTAAGATGATGTCTTCTGGTCGGATAGCAATTTTTACGGATCCTTCAAAATCAGTATCAACATTTATTTTTACTGATCCAATTTCAGCAAGAGTTTCATCTTCGTTTTTAACTATTTGTGCTTCATAAACATTTTCAGTACCTTTTGATTTTATCAGAAAAATTTCAAATTGTTCAGCAGATACTCGAATATGTCTTCCTATATGATAAGCGTCAAGATCTCCACGTTTAATCATTTCATATACCGTACCTTTAGTTATCTGCAGCTTTTGTGCAATTTCATCTGCCGTATATAATATATCTTTGCTCATTATCTAACCTTCTTTGCTTATTATTTAATTAACTTTATCATTTATAAAATAAATAAACAAATACAATGGTAAACTAAATTTAAAACTGAGTAGTTATATAAACATTAGATTTATCATGTTGAAGAATTTAAAATCATGAAATCAATTGACATAAAGTGATATCAATAATAGACTAATGCTAATTAGGTCTGGTTGGTTACTGTTGTGTTCAGTTAGTTATCTTGTATTCTGGATATGTATTTGACCAGCTTGGTATTAAATTAAAAAAATGGGAGGAAAGATTATGGGAAAACAAGTAGGTAAAAAAATCATTGTACCATTGATGCTTTTGGTGTTTCTATTCGCCTTAGTAGGTTGCGGGAATAAAGCTCCGGTTGATCCGGTTGACAACAATGACAACGATGGAAAAGCCTTGGAATATCAAGGGGAGAGCTTGATTGTTCATAGTGGAGCTGGTTTAAGTAAAGCTATGGATGAGATAGGTCAAGCATTTGAAGAGAAATATGGCGCAACAGTTAACATGAACTATGCTGGTGGTGCTACCTTACTCGGTCAAATGGATATCAATAAAATAGGTGATGTCTTTGTGGGTGGTTCAGTTAATGATGCCAAAATAGCTATGGAAAAGGATTTTACTGATAAATATGATGAAATTGTATATCATATTCCAGCTATAGGAGTTCCTAAAGGCAACCCTGCTGAAATTACATCTCTTGAAGACATGGCTAAACCAGGTGTTAGATTAGTACTTGGAGATGCAGAATCAAATGCTATTGGCAAAAGGGGCGCAAAAATATTTGAAAAGAACAATTTATTAGAAGATATTAATGCCAATGTAGTCGCCAGAGGTGTTACTGTAAATGAAATAGTAACCCAAATAGCTATGAAACAATGTGATGCCGGATTGATTTGGGAAGATAACGGGGTTAATGCTAAGGATATAGAAATTGTCACTATTCCGGAAGAACAAAATGTAATTGATAGTGTTCCAGCATGTTTACTAAACTTTACTGAAAATAAGGAACTTGCCCAATTATTTGTTGATTATCTAAACTCAGAAGAGGCTAAAGCTATATTTACTAAACACGGTTTCAAGACAATATAATTAAAAATTAGATTAAGTGCATACCAAAGTACGCTATGGTTCAAGCTCGAAATTAAAAAAATAAACTCTAGCGTACTTTGAACGATGTTACAAAGCTTATCTTAACAAGGAGATAATTATGAACTTGAATCACAATTCTGATGCTTATAATAAGATAGCGATAAAAAAATACTCAAATGCTATAAGCAATAAGGTCTTTCAAGGTTTTATTGTTTTAGTTACTTTAGTTTTATTCCTTTTCTTTCTTACAGCTCTAGGAAATATTGTATGGAAAGGACTTGGAGGAATCTTAGAAAGTATATCAGGGGAGGAAATACAATTTGCTATTCGGCTTAGCATATTGACCTCGATTACTTCAACATTTATTTGTTTGGCCTTCGCTATACCAGTAGCTTATGGTCTAGAGCGTTTTAAGATTCCAGGACGAAAAATAATAAATGTAGTCTTGAACATTCCCATATCTCTTCCTCCACTAGTTTCTGGGGTAGCTTTGTTACTTCTTTTTGCTACTACACCATTTGGTGCAATACTAGCTGAACGGGGTTTGAATTTTGTTTTTTCTGTAAATGGAATTATTCTAGCGCAATTCTTTATTATTACACCTTATATGATTAGGATTTTACAAACTGCTTTTGCAGAGATTGATCCGCGCCTAGAGTTTGTAGCTCGTACTTTAGGCTGCACACAGTGGCAGGCGTTTTATAAGATAACTTTGCCCAACGCCAAAAACGGAATTATTGCCGGTTTAGTAATAAGTTGGTCTAGAGCTATTGGAGAATTCGGCTGTACACTTATGGTTGCTGGAGCAACACGAATGGTAACTGAAACATTACCAGTTGCATTGTATTTGAATATGTCTATTGGTAACCTTGAAACGGCTATGGGAGCTGCCACATGTTTGATTGTAATTTCAATAATTTCACTTTTCATTTTTGAACTTGTAGGTGGCAGGAATACCCAAGCATCACGTATCAGCTAAGGTTAGGAGCATAAAATGATTACTTTAAACAATGTTTATAAACGTCTTAGTGATTTCAACTTAAAAAACATTAATTTAAACATAAATGATAACGAATATTTTGTAATACTTGGACCAACAGGGGCAGGTAAAACAGTTATACTCGAAATAATTTCAGGAATGTACAAACCGGATAAAGGTGAAGTCTGGCTTAATGATTGTAATGTAACTTCAAAATCACCAGAAGAACGTAATATCGGTTTTGTTTATCAGGATTACATGTTGTTTCCAAATCTTGATGTGCAAGGCAATATTGTTTTTGCTTTGAAACTAAAAAAGGTTCCTGCTAAAATTATTAATCAAAAGCTTAAACAAATCACAGAATTACTAAACATAGACAATCTATTAAAACGTCACCCATTAACATTAAGTGGTGGTGAACAACAAAGAGTAGCTCTTGCTAGAGCTCTAGTTACAGAGCCGGAAGTTTTATTGTTAGATGAGCCCTTAAGTGCTCTTGATCCACGCAGTAAAGAACTATTTCAGCAAGAGCTAAAGAGTATTCATCAACAAGTAAAAACTACTACTATACATATCACTCATGATTTTAACGAAGCTTTTGTTCTCGCTGATCGAGTAGGGATTATGAAAGATGGTGAAATAGTAGAAATAGGTACACCGCAAGAAGTGTTTCAAAAGCCTAACTCAAAATTTGTAGCTGAATTCGTCGGCATGGAAAACATATATAGTGGTGAACTTATTAATGGTGAAAACGGACCTCATGTTAATATTGGTCAAGTTAGTATTAGTGTAGTTTCAGAATTGGAAGGAAAAGTTCAGTTTGCCATACGGCCGGAGGACATAATAATCACTAGAGAAAAGTTCTCTAGCAGTGCTCGAAACATGTTGGATGTTCAGATTATTAAGATATTACCACAAGGAGCCTTTGTTAAATTAATCCTTGATGCCGGCATCCCGTTAGTTGTACTAGTAACTAAGCAAGCTGTTGAAGAAATGCAACTAGAAACAGGGCAAAAGGCATTTGCAGTTTTCAAGGCTTCTGCAGTACATGTTTTTAAAAAACCGCAATAATAGTTGCTAGCTTGTCAGCAACTATTATTGCGGTTCATGTTGGCATAAAATAGAATTTGTTTTCAACAAAATGGTACGCCCGAGAGGAATCGAACCTCCGCTCCCGGCTCCGGAGGCCGGTGCTCTATCCACTGAGCTACGGGCGCATAGTGCAATATGATTATAGCAGAATTGTATACTCTGGTCAAAACTTATGTTTTTATGATTCTTCTACTACTTCCTTCTCACTTTCTTTATTCTTAATTCTAGATTCTCTAGTTAATAAAGATATTATAAAACCGGTGAAGGTGAGTCCAGCAGCAACTAAATATATAACTTGATTAGCTTTACCATAAGCAATTTCAAAACCTAGTGATGATTCATTATGTGCCAGTATTAATGAAAATAGACTTGCAGATATTGCTATGCCTAGAGAGAAGGAAAAGTTTCTTATAGTAGAAATAAACCCTCCTGCATAACCGGACTTATGTGGTGGAATTGATCCTAATATGGAGCTATTATTAGGTGAACCGAATAGACCCATACCTAAACCGGCTAAAAATAAGGCGAGTATTAAATAAGCATAGTTGGCAGAACTACCTAGAGACGAAAACACCATATGGGCAGAAAACAAAACAAATAGGCCTATTGAGGTTAATTTATCTGAACCATATTTATCTGAAAGTGTACCTGCTATAGGTGCAGTTATTGCCATAGTTACTGGCAAGATAGTCATAAATAAGCCCGAATAAGCTGGTGTAAGTAGTAACAAGCGTTCTAAATAAAAAGGTAGTAGAAATATTATAAAAGTTTGTGAAGTATATGCGAATACACCTAAAACATTACCATACAGGAATGCTTTAATTTTAAACAAATCAAAGTCTAACATCGGTTCAGTTACCTTTTTTTCATACTGCCAAAATGCTATGAAACATAATCCGGAAATAGCAAGCAATAGCAGACTAATCCCTTCTTGTTTAGAAAGAGAGGTAACTAAAAGAATGGCAAAAACTGCGAATAATACTATACCAATATAATCAAAAGATTCTTCAACATCTTTATTAGATGTTTGAGGTAGATGTTTTTTAGAAAAATAGTAACCGATAAATCCTATAGGAATATTTATAATAAA
The DNA here is from genome assembly GCA_035647815.1 of Syntrophomonadaceae bacterium. Lineage (GTDB taxonomy): Bacteria > Bacillota > Syntrophomonadia > Syntrophomonadales > Syntrophomonadaceae > JAAYRQ01. The sequence continues at coordinate 26,735 of DASRMR010000006.1, read as the reverse complement.
GATAATTGGCCATCCAAAACTGGAAACAAGCAGTCCACCTAGACTAGGACCAGTCATACTACCTACACCTACCATAGCGCCAGTTAGGCCTAAGGCTTTTCCCAGTTCACTAGGAGGAAATGTGGTAGAAACAATACCCATACCAGTAGCCATTAACATACTAGCACCTATAGCTTGCACTATTCTCGAAGCAACTAATAGATATAAATTAGGGGAAAAACTACATAAAAGAGATCCAAAAGCAAAAATCAAAAAGCCATTCGAATATATTTTATGACTACCAATTTTATCACCGAGCTTGCCAAACAAAATCAATGTCGCAGTAATTACTAACATATAAGAGGTTACTACCCATTGAATATTTTGAAGTGTAACCGAAAAATCACGGGCAATAGTTGGATTAGCTATATTTAATATACTCCCATTTAGGGTTGACATAAAAATCCCGACACACACTATAAGTAAAACTTTCCATTTTTGTTCCATCTTTAAAATAAAACTCCCCAAAATTTAATATAATTAATGTTGTTTGTAAGTAGTTACTAGCAAAGATTATATCAATAAATCAGCGTTACGGAAGTATTAACGCAATACTTCCGTAACTAATTGAATCTTTATTTTCTATATTTTTTAAATATTGCAAGTTAATATTATAGAACTAAACCTTGTGGTGCAAGTTTAAGATAAAAAGAAAGATGGAAAATGTAATCATTCTTAAGAGGTTTTTTTATTTAAAAGATATTAGTTACAGTTATTAGTTGGACTTTCTAGCAATAATAAAGGGAGAATAACATTATCCTCCCTTGGTTCTGTGAATCTTAATTAAAATTAATTAAATTAAAGACTAAGAGTTCTGTAAAACTTGTATTAAGGCATCACCTAAACAGCGAACCCCCTTTTTTGCCATAGAAAGGGAAATTGAATCAGTACCTACTTCAAAAATAAGTGCAGTAGGATATAAGTCTTGATTATAATCTCCTTTACCGATGAAAATGCCTCGCATAAGTCCAGGATGTAGTTCATCAGCAGCAGCTTTCACTTTTTTGGCATATTCCAGGTTAGTCTGCATTTTAGGATTAGTTCTCCCGACAACGATCATAACTTTAGCTACCTCTATACCGTTAATACTTGTCGAGTAAGCACTAGCAGGTGCCGCATCTCGATGTAAATCAAGTAACATATCAGGTGATTTTTTTATTAAGGCCACAGCCGTTCGTCTAGAACGATGGTAAGCATTAATATCATGAGGACCATGGTCATTTAAGCTGTGAATTACCAAGATAGAAGATTTGCTCAAACAGTCTTTTAAAGCTTCTCCAACCTTCATGATATCACCATTTCCTGGTATAGCTGAAGTACCAGAAGTTAACACATAAGATTCATCATTGTGAGTATGATAAATCCCTACATGTTTAGTACTTAAACCGGGGCGTAAGACTTGTTCAGGGGCAAAAAGGGCAGCAGTAGCTATGGAATCGTCCTTTATCTCTAAGGAACTAGTTTTTAATGTAGCTGATGCAATTTTATCTTTAACTGTAGTTATAATATAATGGTTATCATTTTCATCAATGAATTCATCTGCTACATGGATTTCTATACCTGTTTCCATCAGTATCTGACCATATTGATTTTGAATAACATAGTAAGATTTTTCTGCTTCAAAAGTTAAAGGCTTTTTGGGTAAAACAATAATATTTAATAAGTAGGCACTTACTAAAAGAACAGTTAGTATTACAAAGAAAATCACAATATATCGAGATTTAAGGGAGTCCATAAAAAACCGCCCCTTTGCTTTAGTTTTTTATATTATGCGAAAAGGGCGGTCATATTATACTTCTATATATTTATTAGGCATCCCAACTAATTATATAATTTTCTTGTTCTTCTGTTAGCACATCAATTTTAATTCCATCTGCTGCGAGTTTTAGGTATGCTACTCTTTTATCGATAGCTTCAGGTACATTATAAACATGATTATCTAATTTATCTTTATTCTGAATTACATGCATGAGTGAAAGGGCTTGTAAGGAAAAGCTTAAATCCATAACTTCCGCAGGATGTCCATCACCGGCAGCAAGGTTTACTAAACGACCTTCAGCGAGTAAATGCAGTTTCCTTCCATCTGCCATAACATATTCATCAACATTATCACGAACCCTGTTAACTGATGTAGCTAAAAGTTCTAAATCTTTTTTGTTGATTTCTACATCGAAATGACCTGCATTAGCCATCATAGCATTATCTTTCATAACTTCCATATGTTCTTTGCTAATTACATTTATATTCCCAGTTACAGTAATAAAGATATCACCATAATGTGCAGCTTCTGACATAGGCATAACTTCAAAACCGTCCATAATTGCCTCATTAGCTTTAATAGGATCTATTTCAGTTATAATTATTTTGGCCCCCATACCTAAGGCTCTCAACGATACACCTTTACCACACCAACCATATCCTATTACTACAACAGTTTTACCAGCTACTATAAGATTAGTAGTTCGATTAATACCATCCCAAACTGATTGTCCTGTACCATACCTATTATCAAACAAGTATTTCATATAGGCATCATTTACTGCCATCATCGGGAATAATAGGGTTTTGTCATTATCCATAGCTCTTAATCTAACTACACCAGTAGTAGTTTCCTCGCAACCTCCGATAATATGTTTCGCTTGTTCTCGTCGAGTTTTATGTAAGATACTGACCATGTCTGCACCATCATCAATAATAGCATCTGGCATATTGTCCAGGGTATATTCTAAAAACTGATGGTACTCTTCTGGAGTTTCTCCATGAATAGCGTAAACTGTTATACCTGAATCTACTAATGCAGCGACTACATCATCTTGAGTTGATAATGGATTACTCGCACAAGCTACTACATTAGCACCGGCAACTTTTAAAGTTTGCAGTAAATAGCCGGTTTTAGCTTCTAAATGTAAACAACAGGCAATAGTCATGTCTTTTAAAGGTTTATTTATTTCAAACTCCTTTTTTAAATAGTTAAGCACTGGCATATTTTGGCTTACCCATTCTAGTTTTTTATGACCACTTACTGCTAAGGATAAATCTTTTACTATGGAATCTCTTTTGATAGCATTCTTGGAAAAGGTTGTCATTAATTTACCTCCTGATAAAATATTGTGAACAACATAATTTTAACCTAATATGTTTGTTTATATAACATTATAATCATTAAATCTTACAATAGGAATAATTATCTGGTAAGATTACAATAAATCGAAAATAAAAAAATAAAATTGATGAGGGGTTTTTTGTGAAGGTATTAATGTTTAGCTGGGAATATCCTCCTCACATGGTAGGAGGGTTAGGTCAACATGTATTTGACTTAAGCAGGTTTATGGCTAGAAATGGTGTGACAACCCATATTATAACACCTGCAGTTAAGGACTATCCAGAATATCAAGTTTTTGAAGGAGCTCATATCCATAGGGTAGGTGAACCTTTAAAAGAAGGTGATAATTTTAAATCATGGATATTTTCATTTAATAGTGAAGCTATTCGTAGGGCAGTACATCTTAACTCTGAAACAGGAGGTTTCGATGTTATTCACGCTCATGACTGGCTAGTTGCCTATGCTGGAAGATCAGTTTCGAAAATATTCGATATTTCTCTAGTCACTACTATACATGCTACTGAACATGGTAGGAATAAAGGATTACATAATCGTTTCCAATTAGAAATAAACGAAATCGAGAAAAACTTAGCCCTCGAGGCTGAACGGGTAATATGTTGTAGTGATTATATGGAAAAGGAAGTAATAGAATTGTTTGAAGTAGATAATGATATAATTAGGGTTATTCCTAACGGAGTAGATCCCGATATTTTCGTTAGTCTACCAGAAGATACACCTTTTAATATTTCACCTACTGATAAAGTAGTAGTATTTATGGGGCGGTTAGTACCTGAAAAAGGTGTTCGGCAATTAATTTCTTCATTTCCACAAGTTTTGGCAAATGTTCCTGAAGCTCAATTGTACATTGCTGGGAAAGGACCACAAAAGCCAGAATTAGAAAAATTAGTATCTAAGCTTGATATAGGTGACAATGTACATTTCACTGGTTTTATTCGTGAAAAAGAAAGAAATTATGTCTACAATCAAGCAAAAGTTGCAATATTTCCAAGTTTATACGAACCGTTTGGAATAGTTGCTTTAGAAGCAATGACTACGAATACACCTGTAATAGTAGGTAATGTAGGTGGTTTAGCAGAAATTGTAGATCACAGAGTCAATGGCATAAAGGTAGACGCAAATAATAAAGAAGATTTAGCAAATGCAATAATAGAATTACTTTGTGAGCAAGAATTAGCAGACTCTTTAATAAAGAATGCAAGTGAAATGGTTTCATCTGTTTATAGTTGGGATGCAATTGCTCAGTCTACTATCAAGGTTTATCAAGAGGCTTATGATTGTAATAGCAAATTAATTGCTAAATAGTGGTAGAGGAAGTGCATATTGGGTGAGGGCTAATTTAATGATGGTGCTTCATAGTCATATACCATATGTAAAGCACCAAGGCAGGTGGCCGTTTGGAGAAGTATGGCTTTTTGAAGCTATGGCCGAAACTTATATTCCATTTCTTAAGAATTGGATGAACATGAAACAAGAAGGAAAAGAAGCGAAGATTACTTTAAGTTTAAGTCCTGTATTATTAGAACAACTTAATTCAAAATACATACAAAAAGAATTCATTAATTATTTGAAAGAACGTGAAGCTCTAGCTTTAGAAGATGAAAGGTTTTTTCTAGGACATGGTGATAAAGAGTTAGCAACAGTTGCGTCAATATATTATAAATTTTATCGTGATATACGTCGGGATTTTATAACTGATTTTGATATGGAAATAGTGGGGGTATTAAAATCCTTGCTCAAAAATGGCGATATTGAAATAATTACTAGTGCTGCTACTCATGCTTATCTTCCATTAATAGATAAGCCTAGTCTAGAGCATCAAGTAATATTGAGTAAACAGACATATGAGAAGATGTTCGGAGCTGAACCGAAAGGGTTTTGGTTGCCAGAATGCGGTTATTCTAGTGGTGTCGAGGATATTCTAATAGAACATGACTTCTCGTATTTTTATGTAGATAGTCATGCTATAGAAGGTGGTAGACCTATCGAGATATTTAGCCAAGATTTTGTAGATGAAGAAGTAAAAATGGAAACATTTGCTTCAACGGGCCTAAGTACTTATCGTCCTTATCGCCTAAAAGACAAAGATATAACTGTTTTTGGTAGAAATTCTATGATAAGTCACCAAGTTTGGTCTGCAGATTATGGTTATCCAGGTGATGAAGATTATAGGGAATTTCATAAAACTTTTGAACGCTCTGGATTCAAATACTGGAAAATAACTGATCGTAACAAACCTAAACATAAAAAGGTGGTTTATGATTATAAACAGGCAGAACTGAGGGCACATTTACATGCTGCGCATTTTATTGATAGTTTAGAAAACACTTCCCGTGAGGCAGTAAAGTTAGGTTTTCCTGAGCCTTTAATTGTCGGTTGTTATGACACTGAATTATTTGGTCATTGGTGGTGGGAAGGAACTAAATGGTTAGATTTAGTAATGCGTAGTGTGTCTAAGAGTAATATACTTGAGTTCGTATTACCTTCTCAAATAGGTGCTGTTAAACATGAAGCAGAGATATTCGATTCCTCATGGGGTTTAGGAGGAAAACATTTCGTCTGGGAAAACAAAGAAACAACTTGGATGTGGGATATAATAAAGAAATCAGGAGGAGAATACGAGGAACTTAATTCAATAAACATATCATCTGACTTGGGTCAAAGAGCCAAAAACATGGCGTTAAGGGAGTTAATGCTTATTCAAAGTAGTGATTGGTTATTTATGGTTACTAATAATTCGACAAAAGATTATGCCATGAAGCGTTTTTTTGAACATTACACAAAGTTTTTAAGGATAATAGATTGTGTATATGAAAATCAAATGGATAAAGATTTCGAACAATGGTTAGAGATAACAGAAAAAGAAGATGGCATTTTCCTATAAAACTATTTTCAGGAGGTGTAATATGAAAGGGTATATCGCTTTCTGTCCTCATTTTCATCAACCACATTTTCAATTATATAAAACGAGGGAAGAAGCATTTCAAAATTCATATTTGCCTTGGCTTGAGTTATTAACAAGTGCGGTAAATATTGAAGGTTTTTATATTAATTTACATTTATCGGGCCCATTATTATATTGGTTACGAGATCAAAAACAAGATTATGTTAAAGAATTTAAATCATTAGTATCAACAAATAAAATCGGATTAATCGGCGGTTTAGCTGATGAGCCATTTGTACAACTTTCATCTCGTAGTGACGATTATTTATATCAACTTAAGAAATACAATGAAATATTACATGAATTAACTGGTGTTAAAGCTGAAGAGTGGGAAGGTATACATATTGTGGAGCGCGAATGTGGCGAATTAGTTCTAAAAGAACTGAGTTATGCGGCTAAATTAATGAATTCTCCACCTATTTTCTATTTAGATGCGGAAACTTTTTATGAATCACATTTTAATTATCCAGGTTCAGATTATGATTATTGTTTAAAACATTTTGGATTTGAAGATCCAGTAGCTAAAACTACTATAGGACATATACCTCAGAAACTTTTACATTATGCTTTTCGTGATGAGTTAGCAGGACAAGAATTCTTTTCCGTACCTGTTCATAGTCAGTACCGTTATCAGCTTTTAAAAAGACAATCTTTTACTGTTGAAGATAAGGTGAAAATCAAACCGAGCCATTATTATTTTTACATTAAAGATGCTCTTGAAGAAGCGGCTAGATTGTCTAAAATCTATGGGCGAGATATTGACCCTATCTTAGTTATGTTTGAAGATGCTGAAAAATTAGGGCAATGGAGTAAAGATCCACAAGGAGATGTGGAATGGTTATTAGAATTTTTTGAACTAGTAGCAGCAGATGATGAACTCGAATTTATAGGCCTTAAACAATATATTGACAAATGTGGGTATCTAGATACATATCCGGTTAGTCTTAGTCATAGTTATCCTGAATGGGAAAACTGGACTGCGAAAAGGGGAATACGAGGTGTAACTTTTGGTGATGAGAGGTTGCGCCGTGTTATTTGTCGTCTTCGTGATTTTGAAGATGAACAAGAAGTATTTGAAAATCTAATAATCGGAAATCTAAATGAAAAATTATCAAATATAGATATTGATGTACAACAGATAATTAATCGATCTATACTTAATTCTCCAGAGCGTTTTGAACTTATCACAAAACTATTACAAGACGATCCTGAAAAGCTAATGATATATGAAATGATCAACCGGATTAGAAACTTAGTTTATCAAGAAGATCCTAAGTGGGCTAGCAGGCATCCGAGTTATGGTTCATCACCATTTTATGATGTGACTGGACTAGCTTATTTAGAAATAGCTTATAAAGTATTACAATCATTAACGAAAGAAAACAACCAAGAACCTAATGTTATACAAACAGATTGGGATTATGATGGACAAGATGAGGTTTTAATCGAGAACATTTATCAGACAGTAGTTATAGATGCAAAAGGTGGTTGTATTAGTTATCAAAATGTTATTGCACCCCAAGTAGCAACTAGTTTAGAGAAAATGACTACTATTTTGGCTGATGATAGTCATTTACCAGCATATAATTCGATATATCGGTTTGCTTATCCGATAATTTTCACTGAAGCAGATAGTACTATGGCTATAAAGTTCTATGATGAAGGTGGTCGAAAAGAAGTTAGTCGCAATTCTTTCCGCTGTCATGTATTAGTAAAAGAGAATGGTGAATATTATCCAGTAGGAGACTTTCATACTGCTCAATTTAGTATTCAATCAGTAGAAAAGTTAACAGATGGGGCAAAAGTTGTTTTATCGTCTAGTGAAGAGGTTAATCTCAATGGTGGACAAGCTCTAAATATTACATTAACTAAAACATTTCTAATCGAGGGACAAAGTATTACATGTAATTTTGAGTTAGAGGGTAATATGCCTACTAATATTAAGTTAGCATTATCACCTGAAATTGTATCATCTGCTGCTGCATCTGATGAAGTGAATTTTAGACCAAAATCTTTTCTCGGTATAGAAGGTGATGGTAACGAGATTCAGATAGATATTAAAGACATTTCTGTTGTAGAAACAGAAGGGATTAGCTATAAGTCAGAAAAAACCACAACTAATCTGCCAGATAAAATTGATTATATCTTTGAAATAAAAAGTGCAGATGGTAAGCAGTTTTGGAATAGTATAAGCTATAGTTTAGTGACTAATAATGAAATTGAAACCTTGCAAATTAGGCCGGCAATTATGGAATATTATAAAGATTATGTATTTGAAAGCCAAAGCATATTAGGATACCATACTTCAGGTCTTTTGATTAATCCGATTATTGTATCGGAAAACAACAATTTAACTTTCGGGGTAACAACCAACTGGAAGTTAGAAACTAATAAGACTAAGGAGGATTATCAGCAGATATTTAACTTGATTGATTAACTAATGTTTAGGGGAGGATGTTATGGTTCTTAAACAATTTCTAGATTATTATTTTAAGGAAATAGATTCTGATGTACTTAAAATGTATAGTGATTTAATAGATGAGCATGAAAATTTATCTCCAGCTTATGTAGATATGTTCTCTCGCAAAGATGAAGAAGCTATTGATTTTTTACTTAAATTCCATAAAGCAACATCTAAATTAAGAGAAGAACGACCTGATCAAGCAATACTTTTTAATGTAAATGACAATGTATGTTTTCCTTTTTTCATCAAATATATATGGGGAGTTTTGAATGATGAACAAAAGGCAAAATTAACATCTAAATGTAATACCGAAAATATAGATGAAATTATATTATTACTCAACGAAGATGTTGAGTTACGCAATTGGTTTAGAGAAGAAATCGGAAGTCAAATTAGTCAGGAAGATATGTTCACTATGAACGAAATTATTGCTCTGCAAAACTTTTCTTCGGGTGGTGAATTATCTTTTCTAAACTTTGTTTATCCTAGGATTAAGGAAATACATGGCAATGTGCTAGATGCCGGTTGTGGTGCGGGATTTGCAACTTTGGTTATGAGCCAGTATCTGCCAGTATATGCTATTGATGTTTGTAAAACGAGGCTAGAAAGAGCTGTTGCATTGTCCGAAATGATGAAAAAGGGGGAAAAACAAGTTTTTCCTCAAGTTATAAAATTAATTGAAGAAGAACTTGGGGTTATGCATGTAGTAGGTAATTTCCCTACGGCTGAATCATTGTTAGCAGGTAAGTCAAAAGAAGTTGAATTTAAAGAAGGTAGTTTAGACTCAATTCCGTATGAGGATAAGTTTTTTGGTGCTGTAAATTGTCTCGATGTTTTAGAGCATACATTTAACCCGACTAAAATAATCGAACAATTTGGCAGAGTGGTTAAAAAAGGTGGAAAAGTGTTTGTTACGGCACCGACTAAATATGGTGAAGTTGAACAAAGAATTCATGAAAGTATAGATGGTTCTATTTTTCCGGCTATGCTGCATATGCACCATTTTGACCCAGAATCATTAAATGAGTTATTTACTAAGGTAGGATTTACTAATGCTGAGATGGTACCATTTGATTACATGAAATGGACTGATTTCATAGAAGTAGCTGAACGTTCACCAGCCAAGGAATTAGCTGAAGAATTAAAAAGTACGCCATTTGATGAAGTAGCTCTACAATTATTTGCTGTCTATGAGAAATTATAAGGAGTTGTTTTATGATTATGGATAATTACATATAATTATAGTTAAATAAGCACAAACGGGGTTATCCAAGATTGTCCAAAAAGAAATTTAAAGGATATTCCCGTTTTTTCTATTAAATATGTTTATAATAACTATCAAGTTATAGTTAAGAAATTTTGAAGGTGTGAACAAATATGCGGTTTATTAGGAACGTTCTGTTTCACCGGTTAGTTCTGATAGGTTTCGCCTTAGCTTTACAACTAACAGTATTAATAGCTGTAATCATAAAATTACAAGATTATTTTGCCTTTTTCTATGGAGGAAGTATACTTTTAAGTGTTTTGGTAGTACTTATAATTATCAGTAACAATAGTAATCCAGCTTACAAGATAGCGTGGATTATTCCCATATTGATATTCCCGATTTTTGGAGGATTGTTTTATATCTTCTTTGGGGGAAATAGACTAGGAAGACGAACTAGAAAAAAAATGAAGTATATTGAGGATAGAACTAAGGAAGTTTTAGTTCAGCAAAATGAGATTCTAGATGAAATCGGATCTTTTAATGCAAATGCTCTTAATCAATCCAGATATATTCAGAATTTCGCTTATTACCCACCATATAAAAATACTGCTAGTGAATATCTTTCTGAAGGTGAAATAAAATTTGAACGATTAAAGCAAGAATTAAAAAAAGCTGAACATTTTATTTTCTTGGAATATTTTATAATTGAGAAAGGTATAATGTGGGATAGTGTACTAGAAATACTGGTGGAAAAGGCAGAAGCTGGTGTAGATGTTCGAGTGATATATGATGATATAGGTTGTTTAATGAAACTACCTTATAAATACTATGAAGAACTAGAAAAGATGGGGATTAAATGTGGAGTTTTTAATCCCTTAATACCTATACTATCACCTAGGATAAATAATCGTGACCATCGTAAAATTGTCGTAATTGATGGGCATACAGGTTTTACTGGTGGTATTAATCTCGCGGATGAATATATAAATGAATTTGAAAGATATGGTCATTGGAAAGATACTGCTATTATGATTAAAGGTGAGGCAGTTTGGAGTTTAACAGTAATGTTTTTATCTATGTGGGATTATATTAGAGGGATTGATGAGGATTTTAATCAATTTAAAAACCCCTTTTCGTTGACTTATGAAGATGAGGCAAATGGTTATATACAACCATTTGCAGATAATCCTTTAGATGACGAAGCAGTTGGGGAAATAATCCATCTAAACCTTATTAATAAAGCTAAAAGGTATTTATATATAACGACACCGTATTTGATTATTAGTAATGAAATAGTAACAGCATTAACATCTGCTGCTAAAAGTGGGGTTGATGTTCGTATTATAACTCCTTTCTACCCGGATAAATGGTATGTACATTCGGTTACTAGATCCTACTATAAAAACCTAGTAGAAGCAGGTGCAAGAATTTATGAATATACTCCAGGGTTCATTCATTCTAAAACTTTTGTTGCTGATGATGAATATGGTATTGTGGGGACAATTAACATGGATTATAGAAGTCTATACTTACACTTTGAATGTGGTGTTTGGATGTATAAAACTGATACTGTTTTCGATATAAAAAACGATTTTCTAACTACTCTAGAAGTGTGTCAAGAAATTACACTAGAAAGTATGATTAATGTAAAAATGCATAAGAGGTTGGCTAGATTAGTATTACGTGCTTTTGCTCCATTGATGTAATTAATTAGTAGTTAAAAGGGCACTATTTAGGTTATATACTATTTTAGGTTTTGGAGTTGTGATGAAATTAGGATTATCATTCTTTTGTATATATGTTATTAAAAGACCTCCTGCTATAACAGAACAAATAATAACAATTAAAATTATAAGGTGAAAATTACGAACTAACATATCTAATTCCTCTCCTTTAAAATTTAATCTGTGCTACTAGATAGGGATTTATTAATAACTTGTATTGTTAAATAATGGGCATCTTTAATAAAGATTATGTTTTAATATTAATATTTTTGTGTGGAGGTTGATTACATGGCAATTAACAACGGCATCGATGAATTAATATTTAATGATATTGAAAAAAGTATACGAGAAACTCCTTTTTACAATTTGTTAAGTATTGAACTAGCTGAACTAGGTTCTGGGGAAGCAGTTTTTAAAGTAACCCCGACTGAAAAACATACTAATCCTATGGGGATAGTTCATGGTGGATTATTAATGTCTATAGCAGATGCAGCTATGGGTAATGCCATCCGTAGTCTGGGTAATCTCGGTGTGACTATTGATATGTCTACTTCTTTTATTTCCTTAGCTCCGATAAATCAGGAAATAATAGCTAAAGGCCAAGTTTTAAGATCAGGAAAAAATCTACATTTTGTTGAAGCAAAGGTTTTTGCAGAAGACAAACTTCTTTTACATTGCAAGGGAACTTTTTTCAATGTAGCTGGGATGGTAAAATAGGAGTGTTTTAAGTGGAGAATCTTATTAAATTAAATAATTATCATTTGTTTACATTTCAAACGACATCACATTCGCTTAAGGCAGAAAAAATTTTAAAATCAGTAAATATGGAATTTACGACAATTCCAACTTTAAGAGAAATATCTACCAGTTGTGGTTTATCTATCAAGGTAAGATCGAGTGATTATTTAAAAATCAAAGAACTATTGAATAAGCATAAAATACAAGTAGCTGCTATTTATAAAGTTGACAAGATAGATAATAAGAACTATTTGGAAAAGTTAGTTTGAAAAATAAGCCAACTTATTTATAATGCTTTAATATGTAGAGGAGATATAAATGGAATTAATTACTCCAGCAGTATCAGAATATTTCCAAGATGGAAATGCACTTTCTAATCTAATTGATGATTATATATATAGGGCTGATCAGGCAGAATTGGCAGATGAAATTTATAAATCATTTTTCAATAAAGAATTTTTAGTTGCTGAAGCTGGAACTGGGGTGGGTAAAACTTATGCTTATTTATTTCCATCCGTAATATGGGCAACTACTGAAGGTGAGAAAGTAGTAATTTCTACGAGGACTAAAGCTTTGCAAGAACAATTAATTGAAAGAGACTTGCCTAATGTATTAAAAACTATAAAAACAAATATTAGAGTTGCTGAAGCTAAAGGACGGGAAAACTATTTATGTTGGAATAAATATATGAATATTCTAGCCGGAAAACGTGAAATGAGCCCATCTGAAACAGTATTTATAGAAAGGATTTTAGGCTGGGCAGAGCGAACCAAAAGTGGTGATAAAAAAGAGCTTAACTTACAATCGGAGTTAATGAATCAATGGTGGATTGTAGCTGCAGACCGTAAAAGCTGTGCTAAAGAAGCTTGTAAATATCATGACAAATGTTTTCGGCTAAAAATGATTCGTAGTTTAGATAATGCAGGTATTATCGTAGTTAATCATGCTCTATTGTTAAGTGATGTTATGGTGGATAATAGTATATTACCAGAATATAAATACTTAATTATTGATGAGGCACATAATATTGATCGGGAAGCATTTACTAGATTATCTAATAGAGCAACATTTACTGAAATGCAAGATATTCTAAAAGGAATTTACTATAAACCATTCGATAAAGGTCATTTAGGCAGACTAAAAAAAGAGCTGCCAGATAAGGGAGTAATAATCGATGAATGTAAGACATTAGTAGACCGCACCAAAGTTAGTCTTAATAATTTTCAAGCTAGTATCCAAAAATGTATTAAACAAACTAACCGTGAACAATCGACTAGAATAATAACTAACGACATAGTTGAAAGCGAGAAATTTATCCAGGTTCATGATTCTTACCTAGAGTTGATAGAAGTATTAAATAGACTTATTTATCAGCTGGAAATGATTAAATCAGATGATAGTGATTTTATATTACTAAATTCTTTATTAAGAGAGTCATCTGATACATTATTTAAAATAATGGAAGAAGATTTGCAGAGTAATGTTAGTTTAGTCTGGGTGGAATGGAGAAAGGGTGAAATTGAATCACTAGTATCATCAGTTATTGAAATCGGTACTGCACTCCATGAAAGCTTATATGAAAAACTGGAAAGTCTAATAATGGTATCTGCTACACTTACAATCGATGATAAATTTGACTTTTTTATTACTAAAAGCGGATTAAGCAATATAGAAACTGATGAAAGATTAAAAACCTTTATCTCTCATTCTCCTTTTTCTTATGATAAACAGGCTAAATTATTAGTGATTGATGATTTACCAGAACCTCAAAGCGAAAAATTCTCTGCAGAAATTGCATTACTCATAAAAGAAATTATAAATATTACTCGAGGACGCACTTTAATACTTTTTACTGCTCGCAAACAAATGAAGTATTGTGCTGATGTAATAAGACCTTTTGCCTTAGAAAATAATATTGAATTATTAGTACAAAACGAAGATGGTGAGGCTACTAATATTTTAAACTCTTTTATGGCTAATAGTAATAGTGTTCTTATGGGCTTAGATAGCTTTTGGGAAGGGGTAGACTTGAAAGGAGATATGCTTACTTGCTTAGTAATAGTCAAGTTGCCATTTAAACCTCCTACAGACCCTTTTTCATCTGCATATGATAAACATTGTACTAATCAAGGTTTAAGTACTTTTATGACTTTTTCTTTACCAGATGCGGTTATGCGTTTTAAACAAGGTTTAGGTAGGTTAATCAGAAGTGAATCTGATCATGGTGTAGCAATTGTTTTAGACAACCGTATAATAACTAAAAGATATGGGGCTTCTTTTAGGAGGAGCATTCCTATTAAAAATGTTCATAATATTAACCAAGCTTCTATAAAAGATTTTCTGCAAAAAAAAGGATAGCTTAAAATAGTAACCTAACACTAACATATTTCATAATATGAATTATAACTAATTAAAGCTAAAAGGGGGCTTATTAAGTGCGGGTTTATTATATAAGGATTCCTGATTTTGTGCGTAACCTTTTACTAAAAGTTTGGGGATAAAGAACTTATATTACATTTAGTTGCAAAAAGGGGGAGAGCCAATGGCTAATCTACGCATGATTATCGGCATCAGCCTTATAATCTGCGGGATAGTGCTACTGGTTCTTTCTGAATTATTTAACTTGTAGTAACAACTCATAGCCGGCCATTAGGCCGGCTTTATTATTAATTATCACTTAAACCGATACCTAAGATACCTCCTAAACCTCCAGCTATTAAACAAACAGCTAAGTTATAGAAAAACGATGTTAAACTAATTGCAGATTTACTAAATATAAAAGTAGCTATCAACATTAATATGAAAAAGATAATACCAACACTTATTCCATGTACTAAGCCTTTATTTGCGTAAAATTTACTTACATAAGAGCCAGCTGTGAAAATAGAAATAGCTAAAATTATTTTTCCTATTGTAGGAAGTAGCGTTTCTCTTAATCCGCTGTAGTATATTATGCCTGCTACAATAATACATAGAAAAAAAGAAATAGATAAAGTACTTGCAATTGCTTTCAATTCTACTGATTTTAATCTATCCATTTCTTATACACCTCCCTCTGTTAGAAAAATATGTAATACTAGTTAATTTTAGAACTTTAAATCATGCTAATAAACTAGTTATTTATATTTTAGATTTTAGGTGCCTAATTTATAAAATTTAATCATAAACATAGAAAAACAATGTGGTGGGATATACATGATTTTTGATAAGATTTTATTGATAAGTTGTGCAGCTGGAATTTGTACTGCTTTAGGAGCATTATTATTATTTATTAAGAAGAGTTGGAGCAATAGAAGTTTAGCCATATTTTTAGGTTTAGCATCTGGGGTCATGATAGCTGTAGTTGTATTTGATATGTTGCCATCAGCTATTATTTTTTCTGGATACAAAAATGCTTTCAGCGGTGTAATCTTAGGTATGATGCTTTTATTTATTATTGATAAGCTAGTTTTAAAACGCTTTTCTGCTGGTGAAACACTAGTCAGTTTGGGATATTTGATCATGCTCGGTATTGCCTTACATGATTTACCAGAAGGGATGGCAATCGCCTTAGGAAGTGAAATGAAAAGTCGTACAGGAATAGTTATAGCACTAGGTATAGGTATACATAACATACCTGAGGGAATGGCGATTGCTGCACCTTTAATAATGGCAGGAGTAAGTAAATTGAAAATATTAAGACAAATCTTCTTAATAGGTTTAATAACTCCATTAGGAACAATTATAGGTAAACTCGCAGTTGCAACATTACCTCAATTTTTACCGTTTTTGCTAGGACTAACTTCTGGGATAATGATCTATCTAGTAATATTCCAATTATGGCCACAGGCTGGTATAAGGGACAAAAGCATTAGATGGCTAGGGTTTTGGTTAGGTGTCTTTATTATGCTTATGGCTACCTTTTTTTAAAAGTGCATAAAAAAATTGATTCTACCGGACAATAAAATAAAAACCGGAGGATATAATATTATGCCTAACTTAATGTATCTTGTTATAGCAGCAGTTTCAGGTGCTGCTATGGCTCTACAAGGAACCCTTAATTCTATACTAGGCAAAGTTATAGGTATATGGGAATCTACTTTAATCGTACATGTTATCGGTACAATAACAGTATTTATTATTTTACTTGTAATTGGCACAAAAGTTACTTCTGTAACTAAGCTTACTGAAGCACCATGGTATGCATATTTAGGTGGGTTCTTAAATGTCTTAATTATTTTTACTGTAGTCAAAACCATACCACAAATAGGGGTAGGCAATGCTACAACAGCAATAATAGTTGCTCAAGTTTCTACTGCAGTACTAATTGATTCTCTTGGATTATTTGGTATGAAAAAATACGATTTTCAATATATCGATATTTTAGGTATTGCATTGCTTGCCATCGGGGCTAGGATATTATTGTTAGATTAATGAACATGTTTTATCTTTATACATCTATCTTTAGGCATTTTACCTAGGAATTATAGTCATGAAAACTTATAATAATATAAATGACTAAATAGATTGGGGTATAAAATGTTCGATAAAGATATAGTTTTGTCACTACAGAATTTTAATAAAAAGTTAAAAAGTGAGAAGTTTAACTTTTACAATCTTGAAATAGTTAGAAAGAAATTAATGACTAAAGGGGAATTTAAAGGTGCTTCTAAACTATCCCCCACAGAGTCACAAATATTAACTAATAAACGACCTATTACAGCAGTTGATGGTTCTAGGATTGAGTATGGATCTTCTTATCCATACTCAATTGCCATTATGCGTACATTAGCAGCTACTACCGGTTATCCAGAATTAACAGATACGCAAACATTATCCCCATTAACACCTGAGGTGGAGATGTTAGTAGAAGATTTAGCCCGGAAAAAGAGGATTTCTAATGAAGAAGCTTTAAAATTATATCTGAAAAATGCTTTAGCAGAGTTAGAACTTAAGACAGCCTTGGCTGCAGTTAGAAAGTACAAGCCTTATATGCTAATCTTAGATGGAGGTTTTTTACTATTTGACAAGTTTGATAATTGGAATATTTTATGTGAAGAATGTGTGCAAAATGACACTATTCTAGTAGGAGTAATAGAAGAAGTTGCAACAGCTGAAGTTGCTCCACTGATAGGCATTGAATCGATTGATAGGCCTAGGATTTATGACCGAGAAATATTGTTCGGTTTATTTAATAAAGGGGAATATCTTCACTTACACTCTGATTACAAAATTAAAAAAGATTATAACACTATATTTGCGAGACTTAGCACTTCACCTCAAGCAATCGCTTGTGATTTTATAGGTGAACAGGAATCATCTATCGAAGATACTTTAAATCTGCTTTTCACTTTATCTCCTGCTAATGGTCAGGGAATCCCTTCTTGGTTACAATTAGTAGATGCCCGGGTAAGATTGCGAAAAAAGGATATGAATAGGGTTTTGTATACTTGTTTAGATTCAGATGTAATAGAGAGATATTTTAAGCCTAATCGGGAGAGAAGAATATATTAAGGGGGGTCTACTTTGCAAGTTGTTGGAACAACTAATGAACACGAGATATGGGCCTCATCAGGGGAACGTAGTTTTAGATTAAATGAATTATTGATAATAGAAGATAGTTTTTTGAATTATCCAGTTGGGGAAGTAATCGAAACTTATTCGGTCAATCCCTTTATACCTTCCATAGATGAAAAAACACCAGTTTTAGTCGATGGGGATGTAATGGATGTTCTAAATAGTTTAGGTTACGAAATAGCTGATGAAATGATTTATTTTGCCAAGCTAAGAATTATAAGTGAATTGTTTTATCCAGTTAAAACAGGTGCTAATATCAGGGAACCGGAGTTTGAAGAAGTAAGGGATTTGTTAATTAGGACATTACCACCAGATGGGCTTACAGTAGGTGTGATTCAGGGAACTGAAGGATTGACAGATTCTTTGCCTATAGAATTACAGCAGGTTTCACCATTATTTGATACGAAAAAAGGGATCATGCCACAAGTTGGGGTACCATTTGTTTTTGATTATAAGTCTATGAATAATTATCCTCATATAGGGATTTTCGGGGGCTCAGGTTCGGGTAAATCTTTTGGACTCCGAGTTTTGATCGAGGAATTAATGGAAAAGAAAGTACCCCTATTAGTTTTTGACCCCCATTATGAGATGAGTTTTAAAGATGTTTTTGATGAAAACTTGCCTGATGATTTTAAAGGTGATTATGATCGCTCGTGTCTGATAGTTACAGTCGGAGTCGATGCAGGAGTGAAGTTTGATACTTTAACTTCTGGTGATTTATGTAACTTACTAGGCGCAGTTAGTCCTATAACAGAAGCGATGGAAAGTGCAGTTTCAGCTGTATTAGAGAGAAGAGATCATTTAGCTTTATTTCAAGATCGTATAGATAGTCTAATAAAATTATTAGAAAGTCCTAATGATGATCATTACAGACAAGAATTTATGGATAGAACTGACATTGAAGAAAAAAGGAAAAACCAGTACTGGAATAAGCTTTTAGCTTTAAAGAAACAAGTAGGTCAGATAAGTACATTAAAATCAATTACCTGGCGATTATCTCGTCTAGTTCGCCAAGGTATTTTTATGGATAAAGGTATAAAAAGGATTGAAGAAGGACTAAAAGCTCAAAAAACAGTAATAATTAGGGGTACTATATGGATGCTCCGGGTTTATGCTGCATATGTTTTGCGTAGTGTTTATCAAAAAAGAAGAGATTATCGTGATGCCGTTCAAAAAGGTCAGACCATAGAAGAAAAGTTCCCCCCTTTTGTAGTTATAACTGATGAGGCTCATAATTTTGCCCCCAAAGGTGATTTTAATGTGCCATCAAAAAGGGAAATGCGGGAAATAGCTCAAGAAGGAAGAAAATATGGAGTCTTTTTAATCCTCGCTAGTCAAAGACCGGCATTATTAGATGATACGATTAATGCTCAGTTAAATACAAAAATAATTTTTAGAACAGTAAGATCTACTGACCTGAATGTAATCAGGGAAGAGACTGATATAGCGAGTGAAGATGTTAAAAGATTACCTTATCTACCATCTGGCACTGGTTATATCTCATCACCAGTTATTGGACG
Organism: Syntrophomonadaceae bacterium; assembly: GCA_035647815.1. GTDB lineage: Bacteria > Bacillota > Syntrophomonadia > Syntrophomonadales > Syntrophomonadaceae > JAAYRQ01. The sequence goes on along the minus strand of DASRMR010000006.1, from coordinate 7,422 downwards.
AACTATGTCTATTAAAGTTAGGGTATCTAAGACTAGAAGCCCACACCAGCTTAATCCTTTTGATGAACTAGAAGAACAATTAAATGAACATTTTGAGTTAGTGACTAAGATTATAAATGACTACCTGCCACTAAATGAATCTAACCTTATAGATATAATACTTAGACTGGAAAAAGAGGAAATTAACCTAAGTGAAATAGAATTGATAAATTATTTAGAAAAAATGGCGGAAAACGGAATTGTTAGAAAAGAGACTAATCCGCTTTTGGGAATAACATATAAAGGTGAATGAAAAATGAAATTATTATATTTAACTGATACTCATATAAGAGGGAATACTCCGGAAAATAGATTAGACATTTTAAGTGATACACTCAAAAACAAGATTAATGAAGTAGTGAGAATTGCTGAAGAACATGATGTAGACTATATCTTACATGGTGGAGATTTCTTTGATGTAGCTAGCCCTTCATTAGCCATCACAGGTGAATTTCTAGAGCTATTTAGGAAGTTCAAGGTGCCTATCTATGCTATAAGCGGTAACCATGATCTATTCGGTGCTAATATACAAACACTACCTCGCACTTTACTAGGATTTATAGCGCGTTTAGGATTCATTAACTTGCTATTTCCAGGAGAAAAAACATATCTTAAAAAACATGATGTTTGTCTACAACTTACTGGTCAGCCATATCATTACGATATTGATGTTAGACCTAGGGAAATAGATTATCAAGTAAGCAAAGAATCGGCAGATATAGCTATACATATGGTACATGGCATGTTAGTAAATCAAAAAGAATTTCCTGGTCCTCATACATTAATAGATGATATTTTAGAGACAAAAGCTGATATTACTTTGAGTGGTCATAATCATTTAGGGTTTGGTATTATCGAAAGAGCGGGGAAATACTTTATTAATCCGGGAGCATTAATTCGGTTATCTAATCACCGTAAAGAAATGGCCAGAAAAGTGGGCGTAACTTTAATAAACCTTGAAGGTAAACAAATTGAATGTAAGAATATATGGCTAAAATCTGCACTCCCAGGGGAAGAAGTACTAGATAGAAGTAAAGCTGAAGATAAAGCTTCTCTAAACTTAAAATTAGAAAGGTTTACTCAAGAAATAAAACAAGCTGCAGATTTAGAAAAGATGAATGTTAGAAATATTATAAATGAGGTAATTAACAATCTGGAAGACTCGGAAGAGGTAAGAGAAGAAGCATTAAGACGAATAGCTTTAGTAGAAGAAAGTATGGTTTTTAAAGGGGGAACTTATAATTGAAATATATTAAATTCCTTCATATTATAAATTTTCAATCTCATTTAAACACCAAAATAGAACTAGATCCGGGGCTAAACATATTCACTGGTGAATCAGATCAAGGTAAAACTTCTATCATTAGAGCTTTAAGATGGCTATTCTATAATGAACCTCGTGGTACCGGGTTTATTAGGGTAGGTGAGACTAGATGCGAAGTTACTGCGATATTCAATGATGGGACTAAGGTGAGTAGATTAAGAGATGAGACGAAAAGGCAAAATCGCTACATAGTTTACTATCCTGATGGTCGAGAAGAACCGGAATTAATCCTAGAAAGGTTTAAAAACGAAGTTCCATTGGAAGTTCAGCAGGAATTAGGTGTGTTTCCATTATGGATCGATACAGATCACAAATTAGAGTTGAATATTGCACAACAATTAGATCCTCCTTTTCTTATAGCAGATTCGGCAGCTAGTAGAGCGAAAACAATTGGTAGAATAGCTAATTTACATATTATTGATGCTGCACAAAGAGAATTATTAAGAGATGTTCGCAGTCAAAGTAGAGAAAAATCTGACTTAGAGCTGGAGATTGAAAAACTAGAGGAAGAAAAAGAAACTTTTAATGATCTTCCAGAACAAGAGAAGAAATTACAGCAGGTTAGAATTCTATTAGAAAAAACGGAAAATTCTAAGTCACTAGCCAATATACTCGGGGAATTACTAAAACAAAGAAAAGATTTACTTACAAACATAGAGAAGAATAGTACTCGGTTAGAAAAACTAGTGTATTTAGAGAAGATAAGTAAGATTAACGAATCACTTGTAGAACAAGCAAAATATTACACTAATCTAATCCAAGTTAGAAATAAACTCCACAATGTAACTAGTGAATTATACAAATATAATAATACTATAAACAAGTTAGTAAATATAGAAAATGCCGCAAATAATTATACGAAACTATTAGACTTAGAGAAAACTCTCAGAAAGCTAATCAAATTAAAGGTAAACCGACAAGAAAATGCGACCCAATTAGAGAAAGTTAATAAACATCTAAATTCTACAGACGAATTACCCCGGGTGCAAAATATAATCAGCCAATTATATGATTTAAGGCAAAGAGGAAATGATTTACAACAAGTGAAGAAAATTAGTAGACAATTAAGCCGCGATATTAGAGTTAAAGAAAAGGATTTAGCCAAAATAAAGCAAAAGCTAGAAAGCTTGCAAGGTATTCAAAAGGCACAAAATGCTTTAAAAGTCCAAACTGAAAACTTAACTACTCTTAAGAGGTTAACTGAGCTTAATCTACATGCTAAACAGAACCAACAAAAGATTGATGAGCAAGTTAAAGAAATAACTCTACTAGGTAATAAATATGAAGAAATTCAAACTAATTTTATTGAGATTCTAAATGAAGCTGGCACATGTCCGACTTGTGGTTCTCAGATAACGCCAATTGTAATCGAAAAAATAGCAGACAAAACTGCGATTTGAGGGGATGAGAGAAAAAGATGAAAAAAGAAATAACTTATGAAGAAAAGATAAAAATACTTGATGAGGCTCTAAAAAACGCTCGTGATGAAAGAAACAAAGCTTTAGCCAGTAAAGAATATCTAGAAAAAGAATTAAAGGAGCTTAACCAAAGGGCAGAGGAATTAGGAGTTAATCCAGAAGAACTAGATGCTAAAATCTTGGAAATCAAAAATCAAATGGATGAGATGCTAGAAGAAATAAAGCAACTTATTCCTGCTGAGTATCTTAAAGGTGCGAAATTATAATGGACATTAATATTGATAATCTAAAAGAAGGGTATGCTAGATTTAACGAAGAAACTTGGCTCAGAAAAGGTCAGTTAGATAATATAAACAAAAGCTTACTTGATAAAATAGAACGCAAAAAAGAAATAGATGAAAAAATATATTTATATAGACAAGTAAATCGTATTTATCAATTAGCAGCTGATTATGCTAGGACTAAATCAAAAAGGACTATGGAAAGTCTAGTTACAAATGCCCTAGGAATAGTTTTTCCTGGTGATTTGGAGTTCAATATAGATACAGAAGAAAAAGGCGAAAAGACGGAAGCTTATTTCACGGTATCATCAACCTATGGTGGGGAACATGTGGTCAAAACTGAGCCTCAAGAATCTAGGGGTGGAGGAATTGTAGACATTGTTTCCTTAGCCTTAAGGGTGGCCCTCCTAGAGACTTCTAGGCCTTCGTCAAGTGGCCCATTGATCTTGGATGAACCAGCTAAGCATGTTTCCCAAGAATATTCCCAAAGTATTGCGGATTTTTTATACTTAGTAGTTAATACATTTGAACGTCAAGTAATAATAGTAACTCATAATAGTTATCTTGCTAATAGTGCAGATAAAGGTTTTGAAGTGAAAATTGAAAGTGGTATTACCAATATTATTACTAGGTAAATAATAAGGCTCGAAACTCCTCAATTAATTCTTCCTCGCTAGTAAATTGGGTTGGAAATTCTTCTCCTAGTTGGTCTATCACAAGATCAACTAATGAACGTAGGACGGCTTCGCGGGGAAAAAGCTTATTAGTGTTTTTATGTCCATTATTAGATATTTTCTTAAGCCAATCAATTTGATCAGCATATAAATTAGCTGACATTTGCATAGTTGATCGTCTACGAGCAGAACTACTAGGGCTTTGCTTATCATTTTCACGATTATCTTTTTCATCTATTTCGGTTGTAATTTTTACTGGGCTATTATTGGGGGTAGATACCTGTGACCCATCGTCTATATGATTTATATTTTTAGCCTCTTCACGAGCTAAAGCCCATTGCTCACGAGCTAATTTTTCTATATTAGGATTTTGTTTAATAGCTTTATGGTAAATAACCTTGTTAAACCAGTTTATGGCATCACTATAATTGCCAGACCTTCTATGTAATTCACCTATAAGATATGTTACTGTAATATCGTCCAAGTTACCTATAGCACCACTATCATTATGGTAAGCATCGAGATAATGTTTTAAAGCCTCATTAATATAGACTTTTTCTAGATTAATATTACCCATTTCTCGGGCTATCCATCCGGCTGCTAAAATTAACCCACTAAGTTCTGCACTGCTAACCATTTTTAATTGGGCAGTACGAATAGCTAGTTGAAATGTTTTTAAGGTAGTTTCTAAATCTCTTTCTCCAACAAAATCAAAATGCTCATCACTTTTCAATTGAGCAAGAGCAACAGCTAATTGTTCAGCTTTTACTCTCTCCAGGTTTTGAGTAAAGGATGTATTAGAGGCTGCATATTCACAAGTAGGACAAACTATTATTGAATAGTGTAGTGGACTAACTCCTTTGTATATAATGTGAAGATCTGCTTCTTTTGTTTCTACATAAGTAGCTGAACTTCTAATAGATAAAGATTTAAATGTAATTTTACAAACTGGACAAGTATATTCTCGTTCAAAGAAACTTTTACTCAACTATAATCACCTCAAGTAATAATGTCGTTAATTTACCTAAAAACCTTTAATGTTATAAAAAGTTATATTATTAGCTAAATAATTCATTAAATAATAAAAAAAAGTTTAATTTTGTAATTAGATTAAATAATGATAAAATCAATACTATATGTTTTTAAATTATGTTGGGAGGAAACTCCATGAGTTTTGAAGTAACAGTTATTAAAGAATTTGCTGCGGCACATAGATTAAATAACTATTCGGGAAATTGTAGTCGTGTGCATGGACATACATGGAAAATTGAATTAGTTGTAGCTGGGAAAGATTTAGATGATATCGGAATGCACATTGATTTTAGATATCTGAAATCTGTTTTATCACAAATAATAGATGTTTATGATCATACTTATTTAAATGAAATAGAACCGTTTAATGAAATTAATCCTACTGCAGAAAATGTAGCCAAGGAAATATACCAAAAGGCTACAGAATTGCTGGTGGACTATAAAGTACAAATGGTTAAAGTCTGGGAATCATCATCAGCTTATGTAACATATAAGGAGGAATACATCTGAAAGCGATAGCACTCTTATCAGGGGGATTAGATTCAGCAGTATCGATGTTAAAAGCTAAAGAGGAAAACGAAATAGTTTTAGCCATCACATTTGATTATGGACAGCGAGCAAGGATAAACGAAATAAGAGCATCTAAAAACATTTGCCACAAGTTAAATATTGAGCACAAGACAATTGAGCTCCCATTCATGCGAGATTTACACTCAGAACTTATAGGTGCTAGCCACTTACCTTTGGCAAATCCTTGGGTTTCTAATCGAAATGGTTTATTTATTAATATTGGAGCAACTTATGCAGAAAACATTAAGGCTGGTTTACTAATTTGTGGATTTAATCGTGAAGAAGCATTGACCTTTCCAGATAACTCCGTAGATTTTATTGCAGCCATAAACAAGTCATTACACTATTCCACTATGAACCATGTTAAGGTAAAATCTTTTGTTTCTGATATGGATAAAGTAGAAATTATAAAAGAGGGAGAAAGATTAGGGCTAGATTTCAGATACATTTGGAGTTGTTATCAAGGTGGGGACAAACCGTGTGGAAAGTGTATTTCTTGTTTGAGAAATAAAAGAGCTTTTGTAAAGGCAGGTATTAAATTAAATGAAGACTTTATTTATTGATAAAAATATTGATTATTTAGGAATCCAATTGGCACCCCATTGGATATACAACAATTATAATTTATTAGGTGATGCTGCAGTTAGTTTTATTGGCGAAGCAGATGTATCAATCGATCATATGGTTGATTTAACAGATGTACAAGAACAAGCTTTTATATATTCGCCTCTGATGTTACATTTTATTTTAGAACATTTTGATACTAATCTTACTCTAGCAATATTTAAGCAAAGAATGTTAATGGTATGTATTAAAGATGAGCTAGAACAATATGAGGTAATTCCCAGCCGTATTGGTGATGATTTATATATAAACAAAAGGAAGCTTTCAGTATCGATTGCTACTAGATCTGTTGTTTCTACCTTAATTCATGTAGGACTTAATATTGAAACGGCCGGAACTCCTGTTCCGGCTATAGGGCTTAAAGAGCTTAATATTCCTGATATTAAAGCGTTTGCAGAAAATGTTTTACAAAGATATAAAAGAGAATTAGAGCAAATAAAAGAAGCACGCTCTAAGGTTAGGGGGGTATTGGTTGACGGCTAACCTTCATGAAATCATGTGTACGATACAAGGTGAAGGTGCTTTAGTAGGTAGTAGTCAAGTTTTTGTGAGATTTTCAGGATGTAATTTAAGCTGTTTATATTGTGATACAGAAAAAAGTTTTGTTGAATCCAAAGTATGTAATATATACAAACAAGTTGGTACAAACAAGGATATAGATACTGTAAATAACCCTTTATCTGTAGATATGGTTAGCAATATTATTAAAAGGTATAAATCTCCATGGGTTAGTTTTACAGGTGGAGAGCCATTGCTAAATGCGGACTTCATTGCTAAAATCATCTTAGATCTCCAAGGTTATGGATATCAATTTTTATTGGAAACTAATGGAACTTTACCTGAACAATTAGCAAAAGTTATAGATTTAATAGATTATATAAGTATGGATATTAAGTTACCTTCTACGGTCGGCCAAAATTATTTTAGTCAACATAAAGAGTTTTTATCTATTGCTCAACAGAAACCATGTTATCTTAAAATGGTTTTGATTCCCGAATATACGAGGGAAGAAATTACCCCCATGTTACAATTGATTAAAAATATTAATCCTGATATACCTTTGTTCATACAACCAGTTACACCTAGGAAAGGTTTTAACACATTAAACATCTTTGAATGTATTGATGTGCAAAATTATTGCCTAGATTATGTAAATGATGTGCGGATTCTTCCACAAATTCATCCATGGCTAGGACTAATATGAGTAATTACAAACTTGTAAATAATGAATCCTTAATCTACAATATACGAGGGGAGGGAAGGGGAGAGGAGCTGAATTTTTGCACTAAAGTAAAGAGGAATTTAAAAACATAGCCTTTTAAAAAAAATTGCCGCGACCTCGGATTTAGTATATATAACTGATTTTTAAACAAAAACCTAAAAGATAAAGGTGTTATGTTTGGACTTACTAAGGATAAGAAAGAAATTAAATAACAATTAACATTTATGAATTTTAACTA
>DASRMR010000005.1:0-4590 GCA_035647815.1 Syntrophomonadaceae bacterium | reverse complement strand
TAAAGGAGATAAGGGAGAGCAAGGTATTCAGGGTATACAAGGAGAGCAAGGGCCAAGGGGTTTGCAAGGACCCGAAGGCGATCCATTTGTATATGAAGATTTTACACCTACGCAATTGGAAGGTTTAAAAGGACCTAAAGGCGATAAGGGCGACAAGGGTGACAAGGGCGATACTGGAGAACAAGGCCCACCCGGTGAAGCAATAGCTGATAGCATTGAGTGGTCTAAAATTTTTAATAAGCCTAGTTTAGTAACTCAAAAAATAATAACAAGTGCCACAGAGCCAAGTCTTGAAACTGGCGACCAATGGCACAAAGAAATATAAGGAAGGTGATATTATGGCAGAAATTAGTCAGAACGTAAATATTGAAATGCTTGAAAAATTGCCAGATGGGTCATATAAAAAGAAACACCCCGAAACAAAAGCAAGTCAAGTAAAATTAGAAGATGCAGAAGGTAAATTTACTGCAACAGAATTAGAAGGAGCAATGTCAGAGCTTTTTACAAATGTCAGTGATGGGAAAGATTTAGTCGGTGGGGCTATTACTGACGTGGATGATAGTGTTGTAATACCTACCGACCCAACGTTTAGTGATTTAGCAAGTGCGATAGGAAGTATTAGTACAGGGAAGAAGTGGGCGAGTGGTAACAACCGTTCATCATATTGGACTCTCAATGTGACGGGATTGGGATTTAAACCATCGTTTGTGGTTGCTCAGTATGACGAAAATGCACCAAGTTTAAATGTTATCGTAGGAGGAGCTTCTCCTACTACAAAACAACTTTTTAACATGCACATAACAACCTCTCCTTCCACGCTTCAAAGTTCAGGTAGTTTTACAATTAATAACAATGGATTTATTTTTGATGGTATGGGGTCTTGTGGTTTTAGTGCAAATCATGATTGGATAGCATTTGAATAGAGGAGGGGTAAAATGAAAACATTAATAATTTACGATAACGAAGGTTATATAATATCAACAAGACAAGGACAACCAAGTCCTAGAGTACCAGTAGGTGTACCATATTTAGAGGTAGAAATACCACAGGGCAAACAAATAAAAATTGTAGATGGTATAGGTGTAGATGTAAGCAAGACACCACATGAGGCAATATTAGAAGACATTCCACCAACGGAGATAGACACATTAAGGGAAGATTTAAACGGTGCAATTATGGAATTAACAATGTTAATTGCTATGGGAGGTATGTAATATGTTTAACAGAGACAGTGTAGTTGCGAAAGTATGGGCGAATGCAGTATTGAAGGGAGATAAGACTATTGATGAAGTACCTAATTTATCTAACCTTATTGCTATTGTTACTCTTATTGTGGAGGAGGTGGAAGTTAATGTTTAATGAAAATAGTGTATTAGTAAAAGTATGGTTTGGAGCAGTTTTAGCAGGGACATATAAGTTTCATCAAGTGCCGAACTTGTCAAACTTGAAGGAAGAAGTAGGGAAAAAGTTAATTGAAATGGGTTACGATATTGAAAACGAAGAATAATAGTTAAGTCGTATAAGGATATAAATTCGACATAACAAATATAAATAAAGGCATCCGCAAGGGTGGGAAAAACAGAAGGAGCAAAAAGAATGACAACAGCTAATCAAATAATAACAGAAGCAAGGAAATGGATAGGAGTAAAGCAAGGCACCGCCAAACATAAAAATTTAGTAGATGCTTACAATTCTATCAGCCCCAAGCCTAGAGGGTATACCCTCAAAATGACGGATGATTGGTGCGATGCTTTTGTTACTGTAGTTTTTGACAAAGCAGGAGCTAGCAATTTAATCGGTCGTGAAGTGGGCGTACAAAGACATATAGACATATTCAAAAGTAAAGGCATTTGGATAGAGGATGGCAAAATTAAGCCTAAGGTGGGCGACATTATCACCTATAATTGGGATGATGGGACTCAGCCTAATACAGGGTGGGCAGACCACATAGGGATAGTAGAAAAAGTTGGGACAAAATACATTACTGTAATAGAAGGGAATATATCTTATAGGGTAGACAAAAGACGAATAGAGATAGGACACGGAAACATTCGTGGCTATGCCAGACCTAAATATAAATCAGCATCGACACCGAAATTATCTATAACTGAAATGGCGAAAAAAGTTAAAGCTGGCGAGTATGGAGTACAACCAGAAAGACAGAAGCTAATCGAAAAAGAAGGCTATAATTATGAAGAAGTACAAGCTGAAGTTAATAAGATTTCAGCTGATAAAAAAACACCAAAACACACAGCAGAATCCATAGCTAATGATATTTGGAAAAACCCAAACCACGCTTGGGGGACAGGTGCTACCAGAGAACACAAGATAACCGAAGCGGGTGTCAGTTATGAAGCCGTTAGAAGCTTAATCAATAAATTAGCAGGAATTTCAGGCGGAGGCGTTAAGAAATCGGGTAGATGGCAATTTAGCACTAATGTTAATATCAGGTCTAAGCCGTCTATAAATAGTGAAAAAGTTGGACTTTACAAGGTAGGGCAAACGGTTGACATTTCCAATACCATACAAAAAGGTGGCTATCTCTGGGGAGAATATAAAGCTTATTCAGGCAATGTCAGATATGTAGCACTAGGAATAATAGGCGGTATCCAGTACGGTAAATGGATTTAAAAAGAAGCAAGGAAGTCTTATTAATGGAATATATAAATTTGTTTTTAACCCCGTTTATAGCGGCAATGGCTGGAGCAATGGCAACCTATATTTGGGGAATACCTAAAACAAAAAAAAAGGAAGAAGAGATCAAGCGTCAGCATAGGGAGCTTTTAGAATGTAGAGTGGCTTTAGGTGAAGAGGCTTTGAGGGCTTTACTGAGAAGCGACATCCAGAAAGCGTATGACAAAGCCTTAAGAGCTGGATATATTACGAGCTATGAAAAGCAAAATGTTTCATATTTACATAAGGCTTACAAGAAATTGACAGGAAATTCTTATATCGACAAAGTGTACGATGAATTAATGAGATTACCTGTACAAGTAGAAAAGGGGATGGAATGAACCAAATAATTTTAATTATAATGTTAGCAATATTAGTGGAGTATATCGTAAATATAATCAAGCCACTAATACCAGAAATCGATTATCCAATACCGTTAATTATATCGCTTGTAGTTGGCGTAGGACTAGCTTTAATCGTTCAGGTAGATATTCTGTTGGCATTAGGATACGAACCAATTAACAGCGTTGTGGGGTGTATCGTAACTGGCTTAATCGTTTCAGGCGGTTCTGCTGCAGTGCACGAATTAATTTCTAAGCTGAGGGCAAGCAGAAATGATATTGACATTGAAAAATATTCATAGTATCATATAGACACATATTCAGTTCACCTCTGGATGCTTTATAAATTAGTTAGGAAAAAGGCGGTCGGCAACGGCTGTCTTTTTCTTTGACTGGATCTTAAAATATTAGTAATATAGAAGAAATAGCTATGCTTGACCATTATAAATTTCTCCTATAATTAATAAAAATAACACACAAAAGCAGGTGTAGCTATTTTTTTATTTCCGTCAGTCTTAAGTGGCTGGCGGTTTTTTATTTGCCCAAAATAATTAATTGTTAACAAATTGTAAATAATGCAAATAATACTTTACATTATATAATATATAGGGTATAATATAATTAACAATAAAAGAAAGAGGTAAAAACACATGAACAGATTTAGAAAGTATTGTCCAAATGTTTGGATTGCAGAATGTGACGAAGAATATGAAAAAGGAGATATCATAATACTTGAAACAAAGTATGGAAAAGAAGTCGAGTGTGAAGTTTATAACTTCTTAGGAAATACAAAAAAAGACACAGAAACTAAATGGTTATATTCCATTGTTAGATTGGAAGATAAAAGCTATGCAGAGCGAAAAGCTGAAAAATATAACAATGCAGCATTCAGAAATCGACAAAAAAGCGATGAAAAATGGAAACAAGGAGACGAAGCAAGGGAGTTTTTATCTCTAGGTGAACCAATCAAAGTTGGGCATCATAGCGAGAAAAGGCATAGAAATTTAATCGAAAGAAATCGCAGAAGAACAGAAAAAGCATTTGAGTATATGTATAAAGCTAAAGAGCAGGAAAGTAAGGCTGAGTATTGGGAGAAAAAAGCAAAAGAAATCACTTTGGCTATGCCTGAAAGCCTAGATTATTTTAAACATCGTCTTGAAGAAGCAGAAAAACACCACAAATTTTTAAAAGAAAATCCTAAAGAGCGTTCCCATTCTTATTCTCTCGCATACGCTAAAAAAGAAGTGAATGAGCTTAAAAAGAAAATCAAGATAGCTGAAAAATTATGGGGGAGCAACTAAGAGCATTTAGTTGTTAATGGATTATAAACAAGAGCAAAGGAGGGTTGAAATGAAAAAAATTGTAATGGTATTATTAGCGGTAGTTATGTTATTAGGGTTAGTTACGGCTTGCGGAGAGGCAAGCCAAGAGGAAGTTGACGAGTATGTGGTGGGTATATTTATCAGGCAATCAGAAATTCATAATGAGGTTGCTATTGCCAGTGATACAGTGCAAAAGATAATAAATATACAAATCGATTATTCGAAGGAAGGGCGAATCGATGACGCTGAAAGCG
>DASRMR010000004.1:0-14396 GCA_035647815.1 Syntrophomonadaceae bacterium | reverse complement strand
TTTGATTATTACCTCACAGATGGGATCACCTTGATTTAGGTTTTGGGTATGCTCAACATCAAGTTCTATTTCCTTATTAAATAAGCCCCGTGCCAGACCTTGATATGTTTGGACAGTTACAATTCCACAATCAGCAATACCTGCCTTAGCAATAGCCTTCTGAGTTTCACAATCGGTTACTCTAACGATAATACGCTCCGGCTCCAGAGTCACTTCCCGTCCTTCAATTTTTAAAACCTTGCTTAAAATTTCCAAGGCTTCAATAAAGCTATCCGGCCAAACTGGTTCAGGAATATGATCATTTCTGATTTTTTTGCCAAACAGGTAGGAAAAATGTTTCCAGGCATCAACATCTATATCCCAAGCTGTTTCTACACCATGTTTTTTTGCTAAAGATAAAAACCAAGCCCCATCTAAACGGACAAAAGAATACTGTAACATAGCAATTATTTCTTGGTCAGTAAGAATCATTAAGCTCCATCCTTTCTACATATGACGCGGGGAGTAGGTCGTTGTCATCTTATGGTATATACTGGTAGCTCTTTTTCCGCGGTTTTCTTGGCAACACCAACACCCCCATTAACATGCTTTTAGATTAGCTAAATATGGTAATATTGTCAATAACTCTGTCCCCGTGTCATCCCTGTCTCATCGATGTTGTCAACAACCCCGTCCCCGTGTCACCCTGAATTAACAATACTTGACAATTAAACTAAATATGATATATTACAATTAAATCTATTAATCAACAAATAATTCCATTAATCAAAAAACAATTCTACCAATCTGCAAATTTTTCATACTAATCCATCTACCTACAAACTGTTGTTTGATTTTGTGAAGTAATCAATATAGACAAAATAATAGGATAAATGCCATGAATGATATGGTGGACACCTGTGGTTTTCTAACATATCTGACGCGAGAACAGGATTGCCGTCACCTTTTCTAGCTAATACCGATAATGGTAAAATGGGGCATTTTTTGAAAACCCTTCCTTATGTGGTAAGCTTGTAATAAAGCTAATAATTGGCTATATTACCGTGATTTTTAGCTTTATTTGCGAATATTAAAGATAATTTATGTATATTATAATTATCAGGTAAGTATGGAGGTTAATATAAATGATTGCAGTTATTTTAGCAGGTGGGCGAGGTCTAAGGTTATGGCCAGAAAGTAGGCAAAGTCGTCCCAAGCAACTTTGCAAGTTTGTCAATAACCGTTCTATGTTAGACCACACTATAGATCGTCTTAGTCTTTCTGGTGCTACGCGTATAACAATAATAACTAATGATAGTTTATACCTATCAGTTAAAGAGTTGGTCGATCATAGAGCCGATGCTGATATTATCGATATTCTTAGTGAACCAGAAGGGAAAAACACTGCACCTGCAGTTGGTTTGGTCTTGTCACTATACCACGAGAAATATCCTGATGAAACTATAGGAATATTTCCTGCAGACCATCATGTTTTAAATGTGGAGGCATTTAAAGATAGTATTAGGCGAGCTTGTCTGGCAGCTGGCGAAGGTAATCTCGTAACTATTGGCATAGCACCTAGTCGTCCTGAAACTGGATATGGCTATATAGAAAAAACTCGTTTTGAGGTAGGGCAAATTCCTGGTGTTTATGAGGTTAATTCTTTTTATGAAAAACCGGATACTAAAACAGCTTCTGATTACATAGCTTCCGGTAATCATATGTGGAATTCCGGCATTTATATAGGTACTACTAATACCTTAATGCAAGAGTTTAAAGAGCATCTGCCCACAATATACGAAAAAATGTTGTTAGGTCATGATGGATATCTTAAATCCTATTCGACTTTTCCTAATATTAGTTTGGATTATGGCATAGCAGAAAAATCTAAGCGCATTGCAGTCGTAGATTCTGATTTCGGCTGGTGTGATTTAGGTAGTTGGGAGGCTTTAGCTGAATTACATGAATTAGATGAAAATAATAATATTTGTAATGGTGATGACATAGTCGCTATAGAAAGTAAGGACTGTATAATTCAACAATCAGAAAAAAGTATTGTCACTTTTGGATTAGAAAACCTTTTAATTGTTGAAACAGATGAAGTCATCTTCATAGCTAATCGTGACAATAGCCAAGATTTTCGCGTCATTGTAGATATATTGAAAAATAAGGATCGTCAAGATCTTTTATAATACTTAAAGGAGTGATATTTATTAGACATATATTTCGTAAATACGATATCAGAGGATTAGTAGGTTCCGAATTAAGTGAAGATTTGTTCTCTGATATTGTTCGTGCCTTTGCTAATTATGTTAAACAAAATGATTCTGACACTATTTTGATTGGACACGATAACCGCCTTTCCTCCGATATCTTTCGGGAGCTAGCTATAAAAGCTTGTCACGATTCTGGATGTAATGTTATAGATTTAGGCGAAGTGGTAACCCCACTTTTTTATTTTGCCTCTCGTCATCTAGATGTTCCGGCAGGTATTATGATTACTGCTAGTCATAACCCTAAAGAATATAATGGTTTGAAACTTTTATTAGGTGAATCAACTATTTATGGTGATGAAATACAAAAGCTTGCCCAGATGGTTGATGATAAAGATTTCACCTCTGGACCAGCAGGATATTTGCAGGAAGTTGATATTTTCCCTACTTATTTAGAGATGATCACAGATAAAATTACTATGGGCCCTAACCGACAGAAAGTCGTATTAGATTGTGGTAATGGTACTGCTTCTCTCTTTGCCACTGAAGTCTTCCGCAGTTTAGGCTGTGAGGTAGTAGAGCTATACTGCGATTCCGATCCTAACTTTCCTAATCACCACCCTGATCCGGTCAATCCTGATAATATGCAAGACTTAATTTTAGAAGTAAAAAAACATCAGGCTCATTTGGGAATCGGGATAGATGGGGATGGTGACCGTATTGGAGTAGTAGATAACGAGGGAAATCTAATCTGGGGTGATGTCTTAATGATTTTATTTTGGCGAGATATTATGCCCCGTTACCCAGGTGCTAAAGCTATAGTAGAAGTAAAATGTTCCCAATCTCTAATTGATGAAATAGAAAACTTAGGTGGAGAACCGATTATTTATAAAACAGGTCATTCACTTATCAAGGCAAAAATGAAAGAAATAGATGCCATATTTACTGGTGAAATGTCTGGACATATGTTCTTCGCTGATGAATATTATGGTTTTGATGATGCACTATATGCAGGTGCTAGACTTTTAGCCCTTCTTTCCCACGAAACTTCAAGTTTAAGTGAATTATTAGCTGATATTCCTCAATATTGCTCGACACCTGAAATTCGAGTGAAAAGCACTGATAAAGAAAAATTTACCATAGTCGATAAGGTAATCGCACATTTTGATGATAAATACGAAATTATTGATATAGATGGTGCTAGAATATTATTTCCCCATGGTTGGGGCCTAGTCAGAGCTTCCAATACTGGCCCCCAATTAATCGTTCGTTGTGAAGGAGATACACCCGAAAACCTAGAGAATATTAAGGAAGAACTTTTTACTTACCTTTGTAGCTTAGGTTTAGAAAATGAGGACCTAGATAGAAATGTTACTCATCAGGTATAAACCACCATCATATATGAGAAAATAATGTTAATGGCGCTGTTAATTTGTAAAAAAAGTCTTTAAAGACAAAAAGGAGTGACCCTGATGAAAATAGCTAATGTGGGTACATACCCACCAAAACAATGTGGAATAGCCACTTTTTCTATGGATTTGCGTAATAGTCTTTTAGTAAATAATGTTGAGGTAGATATTATCGCTTTATCTGATGAAAGTTACCAATATGAATATCCTGCTGAAGTTAAATTTGTCATAAGCCAAACTAAGGCTAATGACTATTTTGAAGCAGTAAATTATATTAACGAAGATGAAGATATTGATGCAGTAATAATTCAACATGAGTATGGTATCTTCGGTGGTTCTAATGGAAGATATGTTTTAGAATTTGCTAAGAATCTTAAAAAGCCATATCTGGTAGTAACTCATACTGTTCTACCAACACCATTAGAAGAACAGAAGTCTGTCTTAAACCAACTATGTAAAAATGCTGCTGGTGTAGTTTGTATGACTAAACTATCAGCTACATTATTAAGCAATTTATATAAAGTTAGTAGATCTAAAATTCAGGTTATTAATCATGGTGTTCCCTATTTCGAACCAAAACCTAATGTAGAACTAAAAGAGGAGTTCAATTTAACTGATAAACAAGTTATAAGCACATTCGGCTTAATTGGGCCTGGCAAAGGCTTAGAATTAGGGATAAGAGCTATGGTAGATGTTGTGAAATATGATCCATCTATAGTTTTTCTTATTTTAGGGCAAACCCATCCCATGTTAAAAAAGACGGAAGGCGAAAAATACCGGGAGATGCTAGAAAAGCTGACCGTAGAATTAGGATTAGTTGAAAATGTTAAGTTTGTTAATAAGTTTTTATCTGATGAAGAATTAGGTGAATATTTATACTTAACTGATATATATTTAAGCCCATACCCTAATATGGATCAGGCTGTCAGTGGAACTTTAACTTTTGCTATCGGTTGTGGCCGGGCTATAGTATCAACAGCATATGCATATGCTACTGAAGTTTTAAAAGATAATACTGGATTACTCGCCAAAGAACCTACCCCCTTAGCATTAGCTCAGTTGATGATTAAAGTCCTAGAGGATGATAATCTCAAAAAAGACTTGCAAAAAAATGCCATGAAATTAGGTCGAAACTGGAGCTGGCCTAATATCGGCAAAAAATACGCCTACTTTTTAGGTGATGTTTCTAACAAAAAAATTACTCGGGAGGCAAATGATTTAAAACATGTTGGATTATAGACACTTAGTCAAAATGACTGATGATATAGGAATATTGCAATTTTCCAAATATAATAAACCCGATGTCAATAGCGGACATACCCTAGATGATAATGCTAGAGCACTAATGGTAGCTTTAACTATTAAAAATGATTCCAGGCTAGCTTTAACCTATGCGACTTGGTTAAAGAACGCTGTGCAAGCTGATGGCACATGGTCTAACATTTTACTAAATGGGGTTTATTCTTCCCGCTTTGATTCAGAGGATAGTATCGGAAGAACTTTATTAGCTTGTAGCCTAGGAGCTAGATCACCTTGGCGAGATGTTGCTAACATTTGCGAAAACCTTCTAGAAGAACAGGTAGATAAAACCAGAAACTTCACTTCCCCTAGGGCTATCGCCTATTCTTTAGTAGCATTATGTAAAAATCATGATTATGATTATGCACGAAAATATGAAGAGTTGATTAACGAATTGGCTGATAAACTTATTAACTTATTCATGGCTAAAAAGAGCAACCATTGGGCTTGGTTTGAAGATTATTTAACCTATTGTAATGGCATTTTACCACATGCTATGTTTAGTTATTACGCTGTTTCCGGCGATAAAAAGGGCTTGAAAATAGGTCATAGTTCTCTCGACTTTTTGAATAACATATTATTTCGTAAAGGTTATTTAAATATTATAGGTAATGACGGTTGGTATCACCGAGGTGGTAAGATCCCCTTATTCGATCAACAACCTGTAGATGCTACATCTATAATATTTGCTTGCATGGAAGCTTACCATACTATCGGAGAAACGAAACATTTAGAACTAGCAACCTTAGCATATCAGTGGTTTAGAGGTAAAAACGTCCATAGTTTATCACTATATAATGAAAATACTGGTGGCTGTTTTGATGCTTTAACCGCAGATGGACTAAACCTTAATCAAGGTGCAGAATCCTCACTCTCCTTGTTATTAGCAGATACTTTAATGGTTCACTCTATCCAACAGGAAGATATTTCAATAGACAAAACTTCATAAGTTAATTACAAATAAAACAAAATAAGTGTTATTATAGACATATGAGCAAATGTTCATATGTCTATTTTTGTTTTATAAGTAAAGGGGAAAGATATAATGCCAGATAAGATTATAGATAAATGTGAAGTCCATTGTATTAATAGAGATCAAGTAGAATTAGCTCAAAAGCAAATGATTAGTGATGATGAGGCCTTAGAACTAGCGGAAATCTTTAAAGCTTTATCTGATACTACTCGAATAAAGATACTCCACGCCCTGATGTTACAAGAACTTTGTGTTTGCGATATAGCTGCAACCATAAGTTTATCCGAATCAGCAGTTTCACACCAATTAAGATTATTAAGGAGTAAAAAGATAGTCAAGTTTCGTAGAGATGGTAAGGTTTTATATTATTCTCTTGATGATAATCATATAGAAAACCTGCTTAAACAAGGACTCGAACATGTTAATGAATAGGAGGGATTTATGTGCCACAAGATATGACAGTTAATACAGATATGTTTATAGTTTCAGGAGTCGATTGTCCTACTTGTTCAGCCTCGATTGAAAAAGCAGTTAAGCGATTACCTGGGGTAGTTGAAGCTAATCTTATTTTTACTAATGGAAGATTAGATGTTGTCTCTAACCTTGATAATTTAAATCCGGATCAAGTAATAAAAGAAGTCCGACAACTAGGCTATTCTATAAGTAAAGTGGACCATATCTCCGAATTTTCAAATATACAAGTAACTAGTCCCCGAGAAATGATAGTTAATAATCAATATTTTATCCCCGCGGTAATTACTGGCTTAATGTTATTCATAGGACTTAGTATGTTTTTTTTCAATGTCAGTGAATCATATGTAAGGGCTATTTTTGTCGGTGCTATCATCTTAGGGCTTATAATACCTGCTAAAAACGGTTTTACTGCTTTATTTAAAACAAAACAACTTGATATGAACGCACTTATGACTATTGCCGTTTTAGGTGCTATGTTTATTGGTGAATTAAAAGAGGCCTTAGTAGTAGTTTTCTTATTTGCCGCCGGAAACTTCCTGCAAGTATATACATTTGATAGAACTCGTTTATCTATAAGAGGCTTAATAGAGAATGCTCCTAAACAGGCTACAGTAATTACTAATGATGGTTTAATTACTAAAGAAGTTGCAGAATTAATTATAGGAGATGTAATAAGAGTCAAACCTGGTGAAACTATATCTGTAGATGGGACAGTTTTAGAAGGTAATTCTAGTGTAAACCAAGCACCTATTACTGGCGAATCTATACCTGTAGATAAAGAAAAAGGTAGTGAAGTATATGCTGGCACTATGAACGAATATGGTTCTCTTGAAATTAGAGTAGACAAGCTTAGTGCTGATACTACTATAAATAAGATAATTAACCTGGTCGAGGAAGCCCAAGGACAAAAGGCGCCGGCACAACAATTGATTGATAAATTTGCTAGTGTTTATACACCGATAGTAATATTCCTAGCTTTAATGGTAGCAGTTATACCGATTTTAATATTAAACCAACCTAAAGATTTATGGTTATACCAAGCATTTGCCGTCTTACTCGTAGCATGTCCTTGTGCCTTAGTTATTTCAACCCCAGTTTCGATTGTATCTGCAATTGGAAATGCTGCAAAAAATGGGATTTTAATCAAGGGCGGTATTTATCTAGAACAATTAGGTAAGCTTAAAGCTATAGCTTTTGATAAAACTGGAACTTTGACTCAAGGTAAACCTGAAGTAACTGATCTAGTCGCCTTAAACACTTCAGAAGATAGACTTATTGAGCTAAGTGCCTTAATCGAAAGTCGATCCGAACACCCTATTGCTCAAGCAATAATTTCATATAATAAAAATAAAATTAATCTAAAAGACGAGATTAAAGATTTTCTAGCAGTTCCAGGCAAAGGTGCCCAAGCTATAATTAATAACGAAATTCACTATCTAGGTAATCCTCTTTTTCTAGAAGAAAGCGGAATTGATTTAACTACTAACAAAGAAATTATAGATAAATATAATAAGGAAGGTAAAACAGTTGTAGTTTTAGCTAATAACCATGAAATCTTAGGCCTTATTGCTATTTCCGATACCTTGCGAGATGATAGTGTCTCAACTATTAAAGAATTAAAAAAATCCGGTATAGAGCATGTAATAATGCTTACCGGAGATAACTATCAGGTAGCACAGGATATCGCTAGCTACATCGATGCTGATGAATTTTCAGCCGAACTCTTACCCCAAGACAAAGCCCAGGCTGTTACAGATTTAATTAGCCAATACAATGGAGTAGCAATGGTCGGTGATGGTATAAATGATGCACCTGCACTAGCCACTTCAACAGTTGGAATTGCCATGGGTGGCGCTGGAAGCGGAGCCGCCTTAGAAACTGCCGATATTGCATTAATGAGTGATAACTTGTCCAAACTACCTTTTGCTATACAACTAAGCCAAAGAACTGTTAGGATTATTAAACAAAATATTCTTATCTCCCTAGTAATTAAAACTGCTATTCTGCTTCTAGTAATACCTGGCCTTTTAACTATGTGGTTAGCAGTAATCGCCGATGTCGGTACATCAATGATTGTAACCTTGAATGGGATGAGGTTATTGTATAATAAAAAATAAAGAGTATGCTTGAAACCGCTAGAAAGGAAAATATATGTTAAATATAACTGCTGACCTAACCAAAATATTAGAAGAACTAGTTGAAGTAGCTAAGCCAAAACCTGGGCAAATACTAGTCATAGGCTGTAGCACTAGTGAAATTGCCGGTTATCATATAGGCCAAAATTCAAGTATAGATATAGCTAACTTAATTATAGATGTTCTACTTCCTATAACTCAAAAACATCAATTATTTCTGGCTATACAAAGTTGTGAACACCTTAACCGTGCCTTAGTAATCGAAGAAGCATGTAGAGAAAAATATAATCTAGAAATTGTAAATGTTATTCCCCATGAAAAAGCTGGTGGCTCATTAGCCACAGTTGCTATGTCTAGATTCAAACAGCCGGTTATAATCGAAAATATATCCGGACATCTAGGAATAGATATCGGAGATACATTTATCGGCATGCACCTAAAACCTGTAGTAATTCCAGTAAGAGCTACCCTAAGCGAAATTGGCCACGCACATTTAACTATGGCTAAAACTAGAGCTAAATTTATTGGAGGGACTAGAGCAAAATATTTAGACTACTAAAATTATAAGCTGGCTCTAGTCCCCTCTTGAATAATTAGACTTTACGAAAATATTCAGGTATCAAATCTGCTAAAGTTGCCGAGGCCATACCTATACTAGTATCTGCTGCCCCATAGTAGACTAAGATTTCATCATCATCTTCCAAAACTTCCTTGTCAACTGCAGGCACCGCACCACAAGTAAATACTACATTAGGCACCCATGCACCACTTAGTCCGATTTCGTAATCTTCCTCTGGTTCCAAAATCGGATTAGGCGACCTATAAACAACCTTTTGCGGGTCATTCAAATCAATTAATATTACACCTAACCTGTAAACATAATTATGGTCAACTCCATGATAAATTAATAGCCAACCATATTTAGATTTAAGTGCTTGAGCACCTGCTCCGATTTTCAGCGAATCCCACATCCGTCCAGGTCTAGGCCCTAATAGAATAGCATGTTTCTCATGTATAGGAAATTTAAGTTCATCAGTATAAGTTATCCACATACTAGGCTCAATCCTATGATAAACAGCATACTTACCATTAATCTTTTCGGGTAAGATTATAGCGTCTTTATCCCATATATTGGTAAAGGCAAGGCCTTCCCTTTTCCAACCAGCATAATCACCTGCTACAAAGTCATCTGTATTTATAGAAGCGACAGCTATCTGAGCGATATTGCCATCATAGGCAGTGTATACCATAATCATTTTCTCGCCTATTATCATTACTCGTGCATCTTCACAGCCCATGGCCTCTTCTGGTGTTTCAGGTGAAAGAATAGGATCTGGTAAGCGTTCTAAGACTTTATAACCATCTGTAATCGCTAAGCCAATATGAGAAATATTATCTTCTCCCACTGCCCGATAAAACAGATAAACTTTATCCTTAATTCTCAAGGCACCTGGATTTAATACATACTTAGATTCCCAATTGCTGCCTTCTTTTGGTTCTAAAATAGGATTACCTTCATACCTTTGTAAATGCTTACTCGGTTCATTAGTAATCTCTTGTACTACAACTGCCACATCTTTAGGGCGAGTCGGTAACAAACTATCCAGTAAATTCTGATTTTGACGACCCTCAGTAATTAACCTTAAAACTAAATGTTTAATCTCATCTCTTTCATAACCTAGACTTTCATATAATGATTCTAAAAAATCATGATTAAACCAACGATTCTCTACACTAGTTGTTGAAGGACTAGGAATATTAAGTCCACCCTTAAAACTATAACTGGCCCAACTCCATCCCGTACAAGTTAGAAAAGTCCCATCTTCTAAAACTTGGCTAAGTCCATAACCATTAGCCATTATCTTTAAAAGATTAGCATTACTTTCATCACCTTTACTTAATAAACTAGCGGCTAGATCATAAAGCTTTTCTACTAGACGCCTGTGATGGTAATTTTCGAATATGTTCTGAGCCGAAAAATCGTCTCCTTTTCTAAAACTTAATAATGAGTTCTTAATCTTTGCATTAATATTCTTTCTTCCTAATACACTCTGGTAAAATAATTCTGAGTAATTCTCTGCCACAGCAATTCTACGAACTACACTAGTAAAATAGCGTAACCGAGGATACTTACCACCTTTACCAGCTTGCAAGGGTTTTATGACTATACGAGCTGTTATACTATTAATATTAGAAATATTATCTTGGGTTAAGGTTCCCCCAGCATACATTTCATCAGTTAGTAATAATGGTTTAACTTTTACCCATTCAAAACTCTCCGGGCTAAGGTTTTCTATTAACCAAATCAAATCTCGATCTGTATAGTTCCAGCTTTCCATGATATTAGCATAAGTAACCGCGTCTCGAGAATCCATTTCTTTAATCAAATCTGCTGGTTTATAAACTCCTAAAGGAATCATTAGATTAATCGGTGGGAACCTAATAATCATTTCCCTGAGCAAATTAGAATTAATAGTAAACATCTTAGATTCAGGTAAAGCGCCAAAAACTCCGTTCACAAAATCACTAAGCCCCTCGTGATTATTCAAATCGCCAGGGAAAAGGTTTTCTAATGCTGATTCTAACTCTCCCATAAACCCTTCTACAGCATTTACAATAGTATCAGGTTTAGCAGCCTCAGATAAACCGAGGTCAGCTGTTAAGAACTCGTTAAATGCATTCTCATATCGTTGGCGTAGCTGTATAAACAAATCATCAGTATTTACTATACGGCGATCTTTTCCAGTAATCTTTTTAGGAATTACAATAGGTCTACCAGGAACATACTCCATATATCCTAAGGGAATAATAGGCGGTTTAACCTGTTCCGTTTTTTCTATCCAGCGTTCATTAAATATAGTTTTTTTACTCCAAAAATTATTGGTTAAATGACCCCTTATAGATTCCATCTTGTGAACAATTAATTCGTTTTTCTCTTCCTGACTGAAAGCATCTATATTGTTATTAAAATCTTGTATTTCATTATTATAACTAGCTACCCGCCCATTATATAGCGCAGTCAGTAAAACTAAGATTCCCTCCTGCTTTTCTTCTTTTCCAAATGCATATTCAATGAGTAATTCTAAAAATGTATTAACCCATACTTCATCACTCAAATAAAAATCGCTTGCTGGTAATGAATACAGGTATCCTAGCTTATCCTTATTTTTTAAACTGTTTACTATTTTACGGTTTTCATCAATTCCATTCCTATAATTGCTTACTAAGTCTGGTACCGAATATCTTGTATCATCAGGTTTCTTTATTTCATTATGGACTAACATGTCAGCAACCCTAACTACTAACCTATCTTGTAGCCATATAGCCGCATCTCTTTTAATTGCTTCGAAAATAGTTAAAGCATTTTCATAGAAAACCTTATTGCGTTTTTCTAATTTATGGGGAGTAACTACACCACCCATGTTCACTTCACAAACATGCCTATTCCAACATAAAGCCCTAGTTAAAATCCAAAAGTCAACCCCGTAGCCTTGAATAGTATCGCCCCAGAACCAGGCTTCATGTGCTAATTCTTCAACAAAATCATGTGAAATAGCATAAATACCTCCTAATGGATCACTTACCCTAGCACCATAAAAAGCTTCCAAAATCGGGGCTGCCATTATTTGGGCTATGCTATCTGTAACTAAATGTTTTCTCAAACTCCCAATTACTAAATCATACCGCCCTTGTATAGGTGTTAAGAGATTTTCCAACCATGTAGCATCAATTCCTGGACCATCTATAGTCGCCATAGTAGGACTAAATATCAAAAGTTCGGCATCTAACCTTCTGGTAATTTCTATAATGGTGCGAATACTCATACCTCGCCCACTAATATCTTCAGGTAATGTAAATGAAACTAAGGGGTGTTTAAGCACCATGCCACTAATACTATTTAATACTTCACCAGCATCACTGTCACCAATACATACTATTAGCTGTCGCCGTCCTATCCAAGATTCTAAGACCTCATCAACAGAATCTAATAGTTGTGGAAGTTTATCGTTTTCAGCATTAAAAGGAATACCTATTATCAAATCATAATTACTATAATCCTCGATTAAGGATAAAGAATCATTAATTACACTATCAAATAAAGATTCCGTGTTAATTTGGGTCAAAACTTTAGCCTCCTTAAATTCTTTCTTTACATGAGCCTCTTTAAATAATTATACTCAATTTCAATCTAATATATTAAAATTCTAAATTAATACCTTAATCTGCTACTACATATTATTAACTAGTTTCTCTAGTTCATCCACTAAACGCCCAAAATAATCTAGAGCCTCTTGTACAGGTTCAGGTTTAGTAAGATCAACCCCTGCTTTTTTCAAAACATTTAATGGGTAATCAGAACTACCTGCTTTTAGAAAATCAATATATCTATTTACTGCAGGTTCTCCTTCTTTTAAAATCTGTTCCTTTAATGAAGTTGCAGCTGAAAATCCAGTCGCATACTTATAAACATAAAATGCCGAGTAGAAATGAGGAATACGAGCCCATTCGATAGCTATTTCATCATCTAAAACTACATTTTCACCAAAATATAGTTTATTTAGATCTGTATATATAGAAGATAGTGATTCAGGTGTTAAAGCTTCACCTTTTTCCACTTCAGCATGGATGATCTTCTCAAATTCAGCAAACATAGTTTGGCGATAAACTGTTCCTCTAAATTGTTCGAGATAATGATTTATTAAATACGCTTTCTCTCTCTCATCTTTAGCATTATTAATCATATGATCGATTAATAATGATTCATTTACAGTTGAAGCTACTTCAGCTACAAATATACTATACTGGCTATAAACATAAGGTTGGCTAGTATTAGAATAATAAGTGTGCATAGAATGACCCATTTCATGGGCTAAAGTGAAAGCATCATTTAACTTGTTATCATAATTAAGCAATATATAAGGATGGGAACTATAAGATCCCCATGAATATGCTCCACTAGTTTTACCTTCATTTTCATAAACATCAATCCAGCCTGAATTTAATCCTTCTTCTAATTTAGCTAGATATTCCTTACCTAAAGGTTGTAAGCCATCAATAAGCAAATCTTTAGCCTTTTCATATGGAATCTTCATCTCCACATCTTTAATCAGTGGAACATAAAGATCATACATATGTAGATCATCTAATTTTAATAACTTCTTGCGAATATCCATATATTTATACATCTTATCTAGATTATTGTGTACAGTCTCAATCAAT
Source organism: Syntrophomonadaceae bacterium (assembly GCA_035647815.1). GTDB lineage: Bacteria > Bacillota > Syntrophomonadia > Syntrophomonadales > Syntrophomonadaceae > JAAYRQ01. The sequence goes on along the minus strand of DASRMR010000004.1, from coordinate 694 downwards.
CTATCATAAACTTCAACGGTTACATTATCTTGGTCTAAAGCTGATTCTAGTGCAGAATCGTACTTGCGTGTACGAGCATAGAAAATATCCTTTTTCACGCTAGAACCTAAAGTAGTGCCAATAGTGTTTATTAACTTATCATAAGAACTATACATAGCTTTATAAGCTGCTCGTCTTACTTCTCTATTGTCGCTTTCCATAAAGCGCCCATATCTGCCTTTAGTTAACTCGACTTCTTCACCATTTTCATCTTTTATAATAGGAAACTTAATATCTGCATTATTTAACATAGAGAAAATATTAGAAGGTGCAAATGATATATCTGCTACCATAGCTAAAATCTTCTCCTCAGCAGGTGATAAAATATGCTTTTTTTGTCTTAGAAGTTCATCGATTAAATGCTTATACAGTTTTAATTCTTCATTCTCTTTCACAAAACCTTCAAGTTCTGCTTCTGGAATACTTATAATTTCTGGCACTATATATGACAAAGCACTACCTACCTCTATCGCTAAAGTTTCCGCCCGATCATATAAGACCTGATACTTATTTTTTCTATTATCTTCATCCCGGCGCATTTTAGCATAAACATATAATTTATCCGCCATCAATTCGATCTTATCACTTAGCTTTAAAATATTAAGTAAATCTTGTGCCGAATTCTTTAATACGCCTTTTTGCCCTTCTATCTCCT
>DASRMR010000003.1:0-39592 GCA_035647815.1 Syntrophomonadaceae bacterium | reverse complement strand
TCTCCATAAAAATGTTGAGCTTTTTATCCTAGCCTTACTTATTTATTGATTAAAGGCTTGTTTCTCTTTTCAGAGCCTATTAGGCTTACTTCAATAGAAGTAGTTTCTAATATTTTTTTCGCACTTAAGTCTTACTGTTCAGTTTTATTAAGATCATTCGCCCCGCCTTTCCTTCTGCGGCGCAAGAATTAATATATCATCTTAAATGTACCATGTCAAGTAATATAGTATGTTTTTTTATTAATTAAACAAATAGCTTGCCGAAGTTTCTTAATATAAAACACATACTAGTCTCCTTTCCCTCTAAAGGGATAAAGTGCTTCAGTATAGCCTTTAACATCAACAAAGGTGTCTGGAACTTCCCCGACTACTATTGTCTCAGCTAAAGGGACGGTGGTGCTCACTTCGATAGTTTCATTTAAAAACGGTACTGCAATTTTTAATTTATTTCTAATTTTAAAATAAATAAGGTGTCTAGTCTGGTTGATCCCTGCTGCTTCAAATTTATTTAAAACCTCCACATATACTTCACCAGAAGGAACAATCTTTACTTTTAGCCTAGGACCATATCCCGCTAATAAAGATGAGCCTGTTATTTGTCCCATCGGTATCTCTATACTATCAGCTTGAAGCTTTTCTAGCGACTCCGATATTTCTATTACAGTTGTAGACATAATCTTATTTAACATAACAGTATTAGGTTGAATTAATACAATTCTTCCTCTTTCGTCTTTATGCACACAAACTATATCCTTATATTCTATATTAGATACAATCTTGTCATTAACAACTTGATTTACCGCTTTAGTACCACCAACTTGAACTTTAGCTTTTGCTATTTGGATAAGGCTCGCTTTTACTTTGAAATCTGCATATATAATAGAAGTAAAAATTATTAAAAATAAAATGATCCATATTGCTAAAGCCGGACTTCGCTTAGATCTTTTCATTTATGTCACCTCTTCTATAAACTATATGAGAAATGTTACTATTCTGTACCTAAAACTCTCCGTTTTTGTGAATAATGTTTATACTTCAGTGTTTTATACACCATATATAGTAGCAATCCTGCTTGCTCACTTAAGCTACTAAAATATTACATAAAAAAACTAGTATGAAAATAATTAAAAACAGACTAAACTATACTTAGACTAGCAAGAAGTAATTCACCCTTTACAAGGTGTTTATTTATAGATTATAATATTTTTATTGTTTATTTCTTATAATATAGCCGGATTGTGTAGTGGTAGCACGACTGACTCTGGATCAGTAAGCCAAGGTTCGAACCCTTGTCCGGCTGCCATGTAAAAGAAAAGCAATAAATAATAATAGGCCACTCGTACGAGTGGCCTTATTTAATATGTAAGGAGTTTTGTTAATAGGACAAACATTGATTGCTACTGTATTATATAATTCTAAAGGCAAAGAAATATATTGTGTTGCTAAAAAAGTTAGTGATGAGAATTAAAATAGACGGGATATCCCGTCTATTTTATATTTATCTTTATAAATTTCCTTTTACCTATTTGTATTACCATTTCTTCTTGTAGGGTTATTTCTTCTTTTTCGTATTTCTCCCCATCAACCTTAACAGCACCTTGCTTTAATAATCTGCGTCCCTCACTCGTCGATGGAATCATATTCTGATCTACTAGGAATCTTGGCAACCATACTTCAGTTTCATCTACCGTTATTACTGGGATATCTTCTGGTATATCTCCTCGAGTGAAAACTAGCTGGAATCTTTCTTCCGCCTTTTTTGCTTCATCTTCATCATGGTAGATAGTAATTATTTCTTTAGCCAAGCTAACTTTTGCATCACGAGGATTTAATTTTCCGTTCTGCATATCCTCGACCATAGAAGTAATCACTTCTATCGGGGTTCTAGTTAAAAGTTCAAAATACCTACTTATTAATTCATCAGAAATAGACATTACTTTACCAAACATTTCATTACTATCCTCATTAACTCCGATATAGTTCCCTAAACTTTTGCTCATTTTTTGCACACCGTCAGTTCCTTCTAAAATAGGCATAGTAATTGCTATCTGTGGCTCCTGTTCATACTCTCTTTGTAGATTCCTTCCTACTAATAGATTAAATTTCTGATCAGTTCCACCTAATTCCACATCAGTACTTAATTCAACTGAATCGTACCCTTGGAGTAGTGGATACATGAATTCTAATATACTAATAGGTAGGCCTTCTTTATATCTATTATTAAAGTCATCCCTTTCTAGCATACGGGCAACTGTATATTTGCCAGCTAGATTTAGAGCATCTGTAAGATCTAGCTTCATCAACCACTCACTATTGAAATAAATAACAGTCTTTTCCTTATCTAAAACTTTAAAGATCTGCTCTTGGTATGTAGCTGCATTCACCTTGATTTGTTCTTCTGTTAGCGGTTTTCTAGTTTCCGACTTACCACTCGGATCACCAATACGCCCAGTATAGTCACCAATTATGAGCTGAACTTCATGTCCTAAATCTTGAAATTGTCTTAATTTATTAAGGACTACTGTATGACCTAGATGAATGTCTGGTGCAGTTGGATCTAAACCTAATTTGATCTTTAAAGGCTCATTGTTTTTTATTGACTTATATAGTTTTTGTTTCAATTCTTCTTCGGGGATAATTTCCTCAACACCCCGTCGGATAAGATCCATTTGCGAATCTACTTGCTTTTGAATAACTTCTTCCATTAAAATAACCTCCCTAATATAAAAAATAATAGCACAATTATTTTACAATGTGCAATAATTAGATGATAATAGCCTTATAAATATTATAACCATACAGGATAATAGCTTAAGTTTGTATAATTCAATATATATTCTAAACCAGGAGGCTTAATAATATTATGTCTAATACTAACCAAAATAACAATAAACCACATCCGAATTGGAAAAGAGTTTTAACCATACTGATGATAATCGGTATGGTAGGTTTAGGAACCTTAATAGGGGTCTTTGTCTTTGCGGCTCAAGATATGCCAGCTTGGGATACTCAGCAACTTTCAGGTGATAAAACTACCTTTATATATGATGACAAAGATGAGGTAGTAGCTAATTTGCATGCTGTAGAAAACCGCACTGAAATTACTTTAGACAAAGTACCAGCTGACCTTGTTAATGCTTTTATCGCTACTGAAGACCAGGATTTTTATGATCATCATGGAATCAATTTTAAAGGTATTGCAAGGGCAATAATTAGTAATATAACATCAGGCGATTTAACTGGACAAGGTGCTAGTACAATTACACAACAATTAGCTCGTAATGCCTTCTTATCATTTGAAAAATCATGGGATAGAAAAGTCAAAGAAATGTTAATTGCTTTCAAGCTAGAATCTAATTTCTCCAAAGACGAAATTCTAACTATGTACCTCAATAAAATCAACTTTGGAGCCGGCGCCTATGGAGTCCAGGCTGCTGCTAATACTTATTTTGGTAAAAATGTAGAAGATTTAACTTTATCAGAGGCCTCTTTAATTGCTGGCCTACCCCAAAGCCCTACTAATTATAATCCTTTTCAACATTATGAACGAGCTAAATCACGACAAAAAGCTGTGTTAAACAACATGGTCAATTGTGGCTATATAAACGAAACTACTGCGAGAGAAGCTCACGATGCTCAACTCACTTTTAAACAAACTGCAGCAGTTAACCAGAGATACGGCTATTTTATAGATGCTGTAGTTGAGGAAGCTATCGATATTCTTGCCGAATCTAAACTATATGATGATTCTAATGATGCTATATATCGTTATGGCTTGCGAGTTTATACTACTATGGATAAAGATATTCAATATCATGCTGAAAGTCTTTATGCTAACAACAATAATTTTCCTAACCAGAGTGTTAATGGAGAACTTATACAATCTGCCCTAGTCGTAATGGATCACTCTAATGGAGATGTAAAAGCGATAATGGGGGGTAGGAAATATGAGCAAAGACGCGGATTCAATCGTGCCACTTCCGCTTATAGACAACCCGGCTCTGCTATTAAACCGATAGCTGTATATGCTCCCGCATTAGAAAAAGGTGTAATGCCTTATTATGTCCTAGATGATTCCCCTATATCTTTTAAAATTGGGGGCAAGATATGGAGTCCTAGAAACTATGATGGTACACATCGTGGTCTAGTTACTATGCGTACTGCAGTCGAATGGTCTATTAACACTTACGCTGTCCAACTGCTAGATAAAATAGGCATAAGAACAGGCTTCGATTATGCTGAATCAATGGGCTTAGAATTAATAGATTCACCTGGAACTAACGATTTAGGTCTAGCACCATTATCATTAGGAGGACTTACTAAAGGTGCTACCCCCGTGCAAATGGCGGCTGCTTTTGGAACTATAGCTAATTCAGGTGTATATACTAAGCCACATTTCATTACTCGCATTGTCGATGCTGAAGGTATGGAAATCTACAACCACAATCCTAATTACCAAAGGGTTTTAACCGAGCAAACAGCTTGGCTTATGGGTAATTTGCTGGAATCAGTAGTTAATTCTGGTACTGGCACTAGCGCTAAAGTTCCCGGAGTTGTAACAGCTGGTAAAACTGGAACATCGGAAAAATATATGGATTCCTGGTTTTGCGGTTTCACTCCCGCTTATTCAGTTGCAGTATGGATGGGTTATGATCAAAATCATACTATGACTAAGGTTTATGGTAGTGGGTATCCTGCTAGTTTATTCCGTTCCATATTGCAAAAAGGACATGAATCGAAAAATCCAGGACCTAAAAAGATGCCTTCTGGTATTACCCAAGTCAATATATGTTCAAAATCTGGCAAACTAGCATCTGAGAAATGTCCTAAAGAACAGATTATAACTGAATATACTTTACAAAATAACATGCCTACAGGAGTTTGTGATATTCACGAACAAGTGCTAATATGTCCTGAGTCTAATAAATTAGCTGGTAAATATTGTCCTAACCCAGAGTTCTTATCAAGAGTGATAGCAAATGGCAACAGCTCAACTCCAGATACCATTCCTACTGAAAAATGTGATATTCACACCAGTTTTTCAGTTCCTGGCCTTTTAAAAGGTGAAACTGCCATATGCACAGACCCTAGACATGACGGAAAGATTTATAAAGCTAATATTCCTAGTCCATTGCAAAGTGGTGGTTGTGCAAGCGAATATATCCAAAAAATTGTAATTCAACCTGGACAGGAAATACCCTCATGTCCTCTAAAAGATCATGAATTGAAGAAAAAGAAAACTGTAGATGTTATTAACGATATAATTACCGATTAATAGTAAATAATTAACCATACAAAACACCCCTAGAATTAGTTTTTGGTCTAACTCTAGGGGTGTACATCAACCTTAGCTACTGCACTTTCTTTATTTTAACTCTACAACAGTAACCCCAAAACCACCTTCATTATAATGCCCATCTCTAAATTCTTTTACATGATGATGATTTTTCAGATAAGCTCTAACAGCTTTACGAAGTGCACCAGTACCTTTGCCATGTATAATTCTAACCGAATCTAAACTTACTAGACTAGCATCATCGAGATATTTATCAATTTCTTCTATTGCTTCCTCTGCAAGTTTGCCTCTTAAATCAATTTCTTTGGAAATACTTTTAGCCTTGTGTAAAAAGGAGTCATTTTTCATTTTGCTTTGCCTTGCTTCAGGCGATTCGCTAAGCATAACATCATCTTGATCAACATTTATTTTAAGTATACCTACTTGTACTAGAAAGTCATCCTGCATTTTTTCTAACACATAACCTTTTTGTTTAATACTTTTGATAAACACATAATCACCTAGTTTAATTTCTGCTTTATCATTGCTTTTTATATATTCTTTTTTAAACTTAGGTGTAGGTTTAGGTATAGATATGTTTTTTAATTTTTGTTTACTTTCTTCTATTTCATGCCAACGAGTTACCTTATCCTGACTTATATCCTGATTTTTCAAAACTTCTTTAAACTCTTTTATAGCAGTATCAGCCTCAGCCTTTACGCCTCGTAAATAAGAATCCGCTTCCTCTCGTGCCTTTTTCAGTACTTGTTCTTCTTGGGCAAAAAACTCTTGTTTAAGCCTGGTTAATTCTTTTTTCTCTTTTTCTATTATTTCTTTATCTAGTTCTAGTTTACTAACTAAAGTATTGTACTTATAACGACTATCTTTTAAATCCCTAATCATTTCACTTATTTCCCGATCTGTTTCTGGGACTAGCTCTTTAGCTCTATTGACTAGTTCCTGCTTTAACCCTAAACGATTAGCAATTTCAAATGCATTACTTTGTCCAGGAGTACCTATGGTTAATTCATAAGTTGGACTTAAAGAAACAGGGTCAAACTCTACACAAGCATTTTCAACTCTTTCTGTTTGATATGCAAAGTTTTTTAATTCGCTTTGATGAGTTGAAACTACAACCTTAGCCTTTTGGGCTTGTAGTTTTTCTAGAATAACTCTAGCTAAAGATGCACCTTCTGTAGGGTCTGTACCTGCACCTAATTCATCTAATAGTACTAATGAATTATTATCAGCTTTATCAATTATATCAATTATGTTTTTCATATGTGATGAAAAAGTACTTAAAGATTGTTCAATACTTTGCTCATCACCTATGTCGACATAGATAGATTTAAAAATTGATATTTTACTTCCTTCACGTGCTGGTATAAACAGACCACACATCGCCATAACACTTAATAAACCAATAGTTTTAAGTGCTACTGTCTTCCCACCAGTATTAGGTCCAGTGATTACTAATACATCAAACTTTTTGCCGATTTCCACATTTAAAGGTACTGCATCTTCTCCGATTAATGGATGTTTCCCCCGATTTATTTCTATAATCCCCTCATGGTTAATAATAGGGCGAAAAGCATTTTGTTTATATGCTAGCTTGCCTCTAGCAAATATATAATCGAGTAATGATAAGCATTGTAAATTATTAAGCAAGTCATCACCTATCAAAGCCACTTCTGAACTTAACTCCAGTAGCAACTTTTCTATTTCGCGTTTTTCTTCTAATTGCAATGAGCGTATTTTATTATTATGTTCTACTACTGATATAGGCTCGACAAAAACAGTTGCACCACTAGCAGACTCATCATGAATAATTCCCCTAATATCATAGCGATATTCTTGTTTGACTGGAATAACATATCTACCATCTCGCTCTGTTATGAGAACATCTTGTAACTTCTTTTGGTTATGTTCGGAACGAATAAAACTTTGCAAATATTCTCTAATCCTATTTTTATATGTGTTTATCTGACTTCTAATACTTCTTAGTTGTGGTGTAGCATCATCCCTTACTTCTCCATCTTCGGTTATAGCTTTACTAATCATGTTCTGCAAGCCGTAATTATCTTCTATAATAAATGAAATTAATCCTAACTGCTTATACTTATCAGGATCAATACTTTTCTTAGCTATCCTTGATGCTTTAAGTATATAATAAATATCTAATAATTCATGAGCATTAAGAATTCCCCTAACTCTTGCTTTTTTAACTTGTGAATAGATTAGATTTAGATTGCTAAAAAAAGTTGGCTCCTCATACCTTAAAAACTCCATAGCTTCTTCAGTCTCATCTAAGCGTTTTAATACTAATTCATAATCAGACAAGGGAACCATCTCCATTACATGGTTAAATCCACCTTCAAAATAGGTTAATTCAGATAACCGCGTTTGGATGATATCGAATTCTAATTTTTTTAATGTTTTTTTATCCATTTTTATAATACCCCACGATAATAATGTCCTTTAGTAAAAGGTGAACTGCTTACTTCAGTTAACTCTAGTTTTGCTTTTAATAAATCAGGTTTTGAATTACTATTTATTTGTTCTAAAACTTGTCTATAAATACTTACCGTCCTAGTTAATTGTTCTCCACTTAGCCTATGTGCCTCTATTCTTAGTGCATATGGTTTTTTCTTAGTTAATTTTTCTAAGTCTTCTAGCATAGATAAAGTACGCGAATTAAAAACATAAAAACGGCAATAGGCATCAGTTGTAACCGGAAATCTAAATCCTTTTTCATCTTGTATAAAATAATTATTATGCTCGCAGTATCTTTCTTTACAAGGATGTTTTCCATTACCTAACACCCCTGTTAACATGCAATATTCTGATGTCATAAGAATCAAATCACCATGGACTATCAGTTCTACTCTACTCAAATCTGGGAATTGATTAATTTGTTTCAGATTAAGTTCTGGAGAAAGCGATATTCTCTTAATTTTTTTATCTAGTAAAAATCTTAGACTATATGGATTGTAAATGTTGAAAGTATAATCTGCTACAGGTTCTATTTTGTTTTGCATACACCAGTTTAGAGCACCGAAATTGCTTACCATAAAGTTTTTAAAACCTATATCTAATAAAGATTTTCCTATATTAAATTGGTTTGGTTTTTGAATACGAGCTAGTGCAGCAAAGACACTAGCGCCTTTATTTTCTGCCCATTTTGCTAGAGCTTGTAAATCGTCATTTTTCACCTGGGAATGTTTGTTTATGCCTTCCATTCCTACATAAACTATATCCGCACCAGCTTTAACAGCTGTTTTTGCATTTTCTACACTAGAAACAAAAACACTTAACTTAACTGCTCTATCCTGCTCTATATGTTTTTCTACTTTTAAGTATTCATTTTTTAATTGGCTAAAGTCTTGTGGTAATAGTGTTTCTTTTTTGGGTGTAAATCTATTTAAGCGCAACTCTAATAAATCATGGCTAGCCTGTCTTCTAGTTTCATTCAGATCACTAAAAGGAACTATTTGCATATCCGGATTGGAAAAATAAAAGTTTCTTAACCTAAAGGGCGTATCTCCCAAACGCACTATTTTGTTTTTAGCAGCTTTTTCATCTAAAGGTTTATTTATAGCCAAATCTGCCTTAACACTACCCATCTTTTCCACTTTGTTACCTTTATCATCTTGCATTATTAGCTTGAGGTAGTTCCCACTTTCTAGTGTTAAGGTAATATCGACATCTATTTTATAGTCATCTTCATTAATCGTTGCAAATGCACCATCTAGCGCGACTTTATCACGATTTTTATATACTTGAGCATCTTTAGAAACTGGAACATTGAATTTGATAGAAATAATGTCATTTTTTAGCGCAGAATTAACTGATTGCCCTTTTGAAAAAATTTCATTGACTACTGAAACGGCACCTTTCCCTTTTGCTGTCCATATTTCAATACCATCACCTATATTAAGTTTATCTTCCAGTTTTATTTGAGTTGTAAAATCTGTTCTTTGATTGACTACCTTGCCTAAATAAACTCCTCGATTATCTGGCCTTAAAGTGCCTAGAAAAGCAGATTCATTCTCTTTGATTAAGAAACCGGTGGAAAAGTTGCGGTTAAAGACTTTTAAGAGATTCTCCTTATTACTAGATGTAAGTTCAATATTGTTTTCATCAGAATTAAGTTCATCAATTCCTTGACGATAAGCTTTAGTTACTATAGCCACATACTCAGGGCGCTTCATCCTGCCCTCAATTTTCAAGGAATTTATACCTACTTCTTTTAGAGCTGCCAAATGATTAATCAAACATAAATCTGCCGGACTTATTAAATGATTACCTTTGCCCATCATATTTATTTTACTAGTATTATTATATAAATCGTAAGGCAAACGACAAGGTCCAGCACATCTGCCCCGATTTCCACTTCTTCCCCCGACTATACTGCTAAATAAACATTGTCCTGAATATGAATAACAAAGTGCCCCATGTACAAACACTTCAAATTCCACATCAGGAACAGCTTCCCGAATATTCTTAAGATCAAAGTAGGACATTTCCCGAGCTAGAACAATTCTCTTAATACCTTCATCCCTCAAGAATGTAGCTCCGAGTTCATTATGAATAGTCATTTGAGTACTTGCATGTACACGAAGATTCGGCATTAACTTTCTAATCGCAGCCATTAAGCCTATATCCTGAACAATAACTGCATCTACACCTAAGTGATATAATTTGTAAACATAATCTAAGGCGAGATTTAGTTCCTTTGAATCTATTAAGGTGTTTACAGTAATATAGATTTTTCTTTCCCTGATATGAGCATATTCAATAGCTTTCTTTAACTCCGTATCAGAAAAATTAGCTGCATATTGTCTAGCGCTAAAACTCTTACCACCTAAATAAACAGCATCTGCACCATTGTTTATCCCAGCTAAAAACGCTTCCCAATTTCCTGCTGGTGCTAGTAACTCCATTTTTTATCATCAAACCTTCCAATTAGTGCAAATCACCATTAGCAAAACGTTTTACCCTTATAAGCCCTGAGCCAGGTATTATAGTTATACCCTTTTTTTCTAATTCATCTAAAAATAAATTCATACCTAAAGAATCACTAGCCATATGTCCTGCAATAATAACATTTAGCTGGTTTTCCTTAGCTAGTTTTATATGTTTTTCAGGCATATGCATACAAATAATAGTGCCTACCCCAGCTTGTGATAATTTCTCATAAATCTTTTCTGAACCTGAAGTACCACCAGTCATTTTAACAAATATTTTTCCTGCCCTTAATTCTTTTTTTCCTGCTATTATCCTTGGTCCAGCCTTTTGTTTTGCCCCTTTATCATATTCAGGTATCTCTAACAACATTTCGATTACATCATCTAAAGTACTATATTCTTTACTTGTAAACATATTTTGCAAAAAGTCGTTTACTAAGTTGTCTGCTGGTGAATGTACACATAAAAACGGTAAATCTAATAACCTGGCAGAATCTACCGATCTTTGATGATTAACTGGCATTATACCTCTTTGCACTTCTCTTATTCTAGGAGCCATTACACCTTCACCTACATTAATAGGAACTCCCATATTTTCCATCATATCAGCTTGCACACCCATAACATCATGAAGTGCAGCATAAGCAACTCCCTCGGGATGGTGAGATATCACTAAATCAATATTATGCCCTTTTTCCCTTAGTCGATCTGCTAAAAGAATTTCGGGTGTTTCTATATCAATCCCGCAAAAGACCATTTTGATTTCCTCATCACCTGTTCCAACTAAAATCCTAGTATCCGCATACGGGTTTTTTAAGCTTTCTATATCGAAACTCTCTTTTTCTTTTTCGCTTAGTTTTTCATATTTTTGGACGCCATCATCTAATATGGTTTGTAGATAATCACCTCTAATATCTTTTTGTTTACCCAAATTAATCGCTAATTCGTATATCTCTCTTAGTTTCAAAATTATACCCTCCTGTTAATACTTATAGTTTCAGCTCGTTTTCTAAGCTTTCTAATCTTTTATTCATAAGAACTAAATTATCTTCAATATTTTTTAAAGTTTTAACTATCGAAATATCTGCTGTTTGTTGAAATGATTCTGTAGCTTGAAAATCAAAAAAATCTTTGCGTTTTACTTTCTGGAATGTCGGCACTTCAGTTCTTTCCACAGGATTAATTCCAAGATCTCTGCGAGTTATAGGCTCATCTAACTCTTTCATAACTACGCTAAAGCCTCCACAAGATTCTAATATGCCTTTATCTACTTCGTCAATGTCTCTTACCCCGTGTTTCCTTAATTCTTGGAAAAGATCATCAACATTAAATTTCTCCTTTTTTAGATTATCGCGTAAAATGCGTCCATTATCTATTAAAACTACTGGACGCCCAGTAATGAAATTAGACATGGTCTGGTTTTTTAACGCTATAAACCCCATAAGATATTCGAGTCCAGCTAAGGTAGCCAATATTATAAAACCATCAACATAATGAATACTTTTATCTAAGGCAAAAGCTACTACAGTATGACCTACACCAGTCATTACTACAAAATCAAAAGGGCCTAGTTCGCCTAAAGCCCTTTTCCCCAAAAGACGGATTATTAATAAAGCTGTAATATACATAACACCAGCTCTTAAAACAAATTCCAATAAGTAATCCTCCTTATATTAGAGTATTACTTATTATTCCGCCATATTGATTTACTTTATTCTTTTAGGTACTTAGTAAGTGTTTCAAAATCCCATGTATTAACTACATCTGCTGGAGTGAGCCAGCCTCGCCTAGCATTGATAACACCATATCTTCTGTTTTTTAAATCTTCTATGCGATGTGCATCACTATTAATTGCTATTTTAATTCCATATTGAGATGCCCGGCGTGCCATATTCTCATCAATATCTAGACGATCTGGATGTGAATTAATCTCGAAAATTATATTGTTTTCGGCAGCGCTTTCTAAAATCTTATCTAAATGCAATTCATACCCTGGTCTACGATTTAATAATCTACCAGTTAAATGTCCTATAATATCCACATGTTCATTTTTCATGGCATTTAACAGCCTATCAGTCTGTTTATCTTTGTCCAGTTTAAAATTACTATGAATTGAGGCTACAACTATATCTAATTCCTCTAGTATTTCATCTGAAAAATCTAGTGAACCATCTTTCATAATATCTACTTCGATTCCCTTTAATATAGTAAAATCTTCCATATGTTGGTTAAGAGTGTCGATTACTTTACCTTCTTCGAAAAGTCTTTCCTCATTTAATCCGCCACTTATCGGTAGTGATTTAGAATGATCAGTTATGGCCATATAAGAATAACCTAGTTCTTTGCATGCATCGGCAATTTCCGATATTTTGTTCGAACCGTCACTCCAGTCTGAATGAATATGTAAATCACCCTTAAGATCTTCTTCCTTTATTAGATCAGGTAGTTTATAAGTTCTTGCTAGTTCGATTTCTCCTCGATTTTCTCTTAGCTCAGGTGGTATATATTGCAAATCTAGTTTCTCAAAAAATCTAAATTCATCTGGAATATTAGTATATTCCGAACGATTCACTCCATTAAATAATTCTTCACAAAAATCTTTTGAGCCTGTTGTCCATACTAAGCTATGAATATAATCGGCTAGATCAACCAAAATTACCTCAAACTCAATATTATAACCAAACTCCCCACCAATAAGATCTTTCCCCACGGATTTAATCTTTTTGACTGCTTTATAATTAATAATCGTATCTTTTACATTTTCATAATCATTAGTAGCTACCAATATGTCTATATCACTTACTAAAGCTTTTCCTCTGCGGGCACTTCCTACAATACTTGCTTTCTGCACCCCCTTAGAGTTTTGCAAAACTCTAAGGAAATCTTCTGCAATAGGCAATGCTACACCTAAATTTGCCTTACCGTAGGATTTGTGCAGAAATTCTATGCCTTTTTTAATATTGTATTCACTTTTACTACCTAAACCAGGTAGTTTGCGTATCTTTTTGTCTTCAACTGCTGAGGCCAAGTCTTCTACATTGTCAATTCCTAGTTCTTCATAAATTACTCTCACTGTTTTATGGCCTAGGCCGGGAATAGCAAGCATTTCTAAAACTCCAAAAGGTACTTCCTTAAGTAGATTTTCGTAATATTCACAACTATCTTTCTCCAACATCTCTTCAATGTGGGTTTTTACAGCTTTTCCAACCCCAGGAATATCTCCTATTTTATTTTGCTCATAAAGAACGATAAGATTCTCATCTAGATGATATACAGACTCTGCAGCCTTGCGATAAGCTCTGACCTTGAAAATATTTTCATCTTTAATTAATAAAATATCTGCTATTCTATCCAAAGTTCTAGCTACTTCGCGGTTTGTCATCTTATCCCATCCTGTTCCTTTTTTCCTCTTCTAGTGTTTTGATTAGTTCATCATAATCTTCTTGTAGTTTGTTTAACTCATCAGCTAAATTCAAACTAGTCAGAACAGCTACTTTAGTTGTCGATAAATTAGGATTTCTTTGTTCGATCATTTTCATACGTCGATCCACATACGATGCTAACATGTTTATATACTCAGGATTTTCGCTTCCTCTTACAATATATTCTTCATTGAAAATTTCTACCGTAACCCTGTTTACATTATCCTTTTTTATGCTCATTGTGAACTCCTCCTAATACGGGATATTATTCTATTTCGATATATATAAATTATTTCCTTCAAATAAAGAAAAAGTGCTTTTGTAAACAATCTAAAAAAACGCCTGTTTTCTATTCAGAAAACAGGCATAATCCTTTTAAGGGTTTAATATTAGTAGTTATTCATCTTGCTTAATGTTTAAAACAACTTCCACCTATAAATTCTCTTAAAATAGAATTAGGGGGAATCCCATCAGCTTCAATCGGTTTGAAATAGCTTAAGAATTTCAAGAGTCGCCGTGCTTCTGCATATTCCTCACTTCCAGGTCCGATAGCTCTTAATAACTGTTCTGCTAATGGCTTAATAATCGCTAACTCATATACTAAAGAAGTATTAAACATGACATCTGCATTTTCTTGAAAAGGGAAAATATTCTTTTCTTCCCCACGTCTGACTGATGCCCAACGATTTATAGTGCTAATAGCATCGATACCACGAGTTCTATTATCTCTGACCATTCGCCTTAATAGACGACAATCTGTGGTAGGAATCCTATTAGTATAATCAATGTTTAATTGAGTTAAAGCACTAACATAAATATTGTATTTATTTATCGTTGGGATACGATAAGTTAACTTATCGTTTAGTGCATGAATTCCCTCAAGTATTATAGGTTCACCTACCGGAACTTTTATTAATGCCCCATTAGGTTCTGCCCGACCTTCTATAAAATTAAATACCGGGACTTCAACTTCCTCGCCTTTTAATAATTTCGTCAGATGATCATTAAATAAGTCCAGTTTTATAGCTTCTAGTGCTTCAAAATCTAGGTTTCCATCTTCGTCTTTAGGAGTTAATGGCCGATCAACAAAATAATTGTCTAAAGAAATAGATACTGGTCTTCTACCATTTACCCTTAATTGAATCAATAAACGCTGAGCAAATGTAGTCTTCCCCGATGAAGATGGTCCAGATATTAGAATAATTCTTTTATTACTATCATGACATATTTCATCAGCAATTAAGGCAATCTTCTTTTCATGTAAAGCCTCATTAACTTGAATAATTTCATTAATCTTCTCTTGCTCAATCATTCCGTTTAAAGCAGCCACATGGGGAGTTTCTAACATATCTGCCCATTCTTTAGCTTCTCGGAAAATACCAGCTAATTTCTTTTGTTCTATATATGGCTTTAATATACTTGGGTCTTCTATTTGTGGAATTTGTAGTATTAGACCATGACTATATGAGATTAGCCTAAATTTTTTAACCATACTAGTTTTAGGCACCATATTTCCATGAAAATATTCATAAAATCCGTCTAACTCATAAACATGAATTTCTTTTTTATCTATATGGGCTAATAAGTCTACCTTGTCATATTCTTTTTGACGTTTAAATATATTAACGGCTTCCTCTTTAGGCATAATAAGCTTTTTAATAGGTATATCCATACTTACTATTTCATGCATTTTTTTCTCGAGCTGTCCTACTTCTTCTGCATTAGTATCTACATCATAAAATTCACAATATAACCCATTTGATAAAGAGTGTTTTACTATAACTTGGCGATTAGGAAATAAGTCGCGAGTCGCTTTCATCAGTATGAATGTTGCACTACGTCCATAATTCCTAAAGCCTGCCGCTGAAGATGTATCTATTAATTTTATTTCCATATCTTTATCCATAACTGTGTTTAGATGTGTAATGTTATTATCAATACTTACTGCTACTACTGTATACTTAAGATCTAGTTGTAATGATTCTAATAAATCTATTACCGTGGTCCCACTAAAAACTTCATACTCCCCAAAATTGTAAATCTTAACTTTAATCAACTTATTAGTTGTCAAGTTTACTCCTCCTTTTCCCCAGATTCCCTATATTATATCACTTAATAATAAATAAAATGCAAATAGAAAAGGGGGCTCCTCTTTTAACGCAACTTAGCAGCTAAATCTTTTTCTAGTTTCATTAAGATATTTTGTACTGCTTCATTGACATCATTTTCAGTAAGCGTTTTTTCCAGTGCTTGGAATTTCAACTTAAATGCCAAACTTTTATATCCTGTTTCTACTTGATCACCAGTATATAAATCAAATACGGTGACATTTCTAAGTAACTCTGTTCCGTTTTCTTTTATATTATTTACTACTCGACTAGCTGTAATCTCATCTTTTAATACTATTGCTATATCTCTTTCTACAGCTGGATATTTGGTGATTAATTCCATCATCACCTTACTAGTAATTAATTTATAAACTTCATCTAACTCTAACTCGAAAGCACATACTCGTTCTTTAATATCAAAATTATCTAAGACTAGAGGATGTATTTCGCCAATCACACCAATTTCGACTTCATCTACTAATATTACTGCCGTTCTTCCTGGATGATAACTCGCTTTTTGGCTAGATCTAAATTCATAATTACTTAATCCAATCTCACTTAACCATCTTTCTAAAATTCCTTTTAAATAAAAGAAATCTAATTCAACCTTGTGTTTTAACCAATTTACTTCAGTATAGCCACTGACAACAGCACCTACTTTTAATCTTTCCTCAGGTAAATTATCACCTTTAGGAGTAAAAACCGAGCCTATTTCAAAAAATGATAAATTATCGTTTTTCCTAGCTAGGTTTCGATTAATGTTTTCTAATAGTTCCGGCAATAATAAAGTACGCATTACACTTTGTTCCTCTGATAACGGATTAGCTAATTTAACTACATTACGTAGCTCACTATCATCTGATAAAAGCAAACTATCAAACACCGCAGGATTGATAAAACTATAATTAACTACTTCAAACATACTCCGAGCTAATATTGATGTCGCCTGTTTTCTGAATTTCTGGTAATCATCTAAACCACCTTGAGTCGTGCCACCAATAGGCAATGTCGCAGGTATGTTTTCATAACCATATAATCTTGCTATTTCCTCTATTAAGTCCACCTCTAGCTCAATATCTGGACGATATGTAGGAATTTTAACCAAATAATCTGTGCCCTCTTTTTCGAGATTAAATGATAGGCTAATTAAATGTTTTTCTATTTCATCAGCACTCAGTTCAGTTCCTAATAAGTCATTAACTTTCTCGGTGCGTAATTTAATATTAAGACATTTTTGTGGCTCAGGATAAATATCGGCAATACCCCTAACAACTTCTCCACCAGCTAGTTCTTGTATTAATTGGGTAGCTCGATTAGAAGCGTAAATAACTGCATTTACATCAACACCTTTTTCAAAACGTATTGATGACTCACTCCTTAACCCCACTTTTTTAGATGTTTTTCTCACATTAGTTCCTAAAAAATTAGCTGATTCTAATAATATGTTTACGGTATCATCACTTATTTCCGAGTGAAGTCCTCCCATAACACCAGCTAATGCTACTGGTTTATCGCCATCAGTAATCACTAGCATTTCCTCATCTAAAACTCTTTCAGATTCATCTAAGGTAACAATTACTTCGCCTTCTTTAGCTTTTCTAACTAAGATTTTCTTGTTAGAGCCTAATAGATCATAATCAAAAGCGTGCAAAGGTTGGTTACTCTCTAGCATCACATAATTAGTAATATCTACTATATTATTGACTGGTCTAATACCAGAATTATTCAAAGCATCTTGTAACCAACTAGGTGATGGCTTAATTTGAACATTTTTTATTACCCTAGCACTATATCTTTTACAAAGACTACTATCTGCAATTTCAACTTTTACATAATCTGAAATATCCTCATCATTTTCTTCTATATTTATTTGCGGTATCTTAAGCTCATTTCCAGTTATGGCAGATACCTCGCGGGCTAGATTAATCAAGCCTAAACAATCACCCCTATTAGGCGTTAACTCTAGTTCTAAAATAGTATCTTCATCTACTTTTTTCACTTCTTCCACTTCTATCCCAGCCATAGTAATCTTATGTGCAAGCTCATCTGCATTTATATTAATATCTACATATTTATTCAGCCAATTTATTGATACAATCATTTATATCCACCTCTTAAAACTGTTCTAAAAATCTTTTATCATTATCAAAGAATAATCTTAAATCATTTACGCCATATTTTAGCATGGCGATTCTCTCTATGCCCATACCAAAAGCGAAGCCGGTAACCTTTTCGGGATCATACCCACCATATATCAAAACTCTTGGGTCAATCATACCAGCACCTAATATTTCCACCCAGCCTGTATGTGAACAGACCCTACAACCACTCCCCTTACAATTAACACAAGAAATATCCATTTCGGCACTAGGTTCAGTAAAAGGAAAATAACTAGGTCTATATCTGGCTTTAACATCATCTCCAAAAACCTGGTGTGCAAATAACATTAAAGTTCCTTTTAAATTAGCAAAGGTAATCTTTTCATCGATTACTAAACCTTCTACTTGTTGGAACATAGGTGAGTGTGTCGCATCATCATCCCTACGATATACTTTTCCAGGCACAATTATTTTAACTGGTAATTTAGGTGCCAACTTTTCCATAGTCCTCACCTGCACTGGAGAGGTATGAGTTCTTAATACAATATCTTCAGATATGTAGAATGAATCTTGCATATCTCTGGCTGGATGATTCCGAGGTATGTTTAATGCCTCGAAATTATAATAATCTAATTCGATTTCTGGGCCTTCAGCGATAGAAAAGCCTAACCCCATGAATATTTCTTTTATTTCTTCGGCCATTTGGGTCAAGGGATGTTTTGCACCATGCTGTATAGGTAAACCTGGTAGGGTTACATCAATAGCCTCATTAATTAACCTATTATTCAAAACATGGTTTTTTATGTCTTGCTCTTTTAGGCTTATTAATTTTTCTACCTCACCCTTAACCTCATTACCTAATTTCCCTACTTTACCTCTTTGTTCAACTGGCAAATCTTTTAGGCTACGTAATAAAAGAGTTATTTCACCTTTACGCCCTAACATTTTAACCTTTAATTCATTTAAATCGTTCATGGAGTTAATATCAGTCAATTTTAATTCTACTCGTTCTTTTATCTTTTTTAGATTTACTAGCACTCCATTGCCTCCTTTACAGAAAATAAAAAAACTTCCATCCCTTGTAGGGACGAAAGTCAAGTTGTTGCTTCCGCGGTACCACCCTTGTTAGTCAATTTAAAAATCTAAATTGACTCCCTTAAAAGTCGATAACGGCGACCACCGGAAAGACCTACTTTTTTCAGTCCTCAACTCCTAGGTGAATTCACTTACCTGCCCCTAACTGCACTCACAGTCTAAGATACAGTTTCCCTGGTAGGTTAACAGTAAGTTACTTATCCTAATCTTAGTTTTTGCTGATTATTGGGTAATAAGATATTTATAAAGTAAATAATAAGTGATACAACCTGATTTTTCAAAAAGACGCCAAAGACTTTCGGGATCATTATACATACTTGGCCCGCCTTTCATGTTAATCTGCCACAATGGCATAATTATAACATAATGTCATAATCGCTAACAATATTAATCATCTCTTTGTCTTAAAACTTCACTTAAAATTATACCACAGGCAACACCTGCATTCAACGAATCAGCATTTGGATTTATTGGAATTGTGATCAAGTCATGACACCGCTTTGCAAGTGATGAACTCATGCCTTGTCCCTCACTTCCAATAATAATAATTGTTGGTATAGTGAAATCATATTCATAATATTTTTTAGCATCATTTACAGTCGAACCTAGTAATGAAAAATTAGCCGCGGTTAAATCTTCTATATCACTAATTGTAATGTTTCGAAAAATAGGTATATTTAAAATACCTCCCATTGTGGATCGTACTACTTTGTGACTATATGGGTCTACACATCCTGAAGTTAATAAAACCCCATCTACATTGAATACCCAAGATGTTCTTATTATGGTACCCATATTACCCGGATCAGTTATGCCATCTAGTAAAACTAATACCGAAGCATCTTTTTTTAAGTTTTCCTTATTCCAGATAGGTTGTTCCACTACTGCTAATATACCTTGCGGATTATCAGTATCACTAATCTCAGCCATCAATTTACTGTTTATAAGAAAAACTTCGCTATTAAATACTTCTAGGTCGTAATCATTAGCTACAGACTCTTCTATAAATACATGACGAATCTTTAGGTCAGGACAAGCTATGAGTTCCTCCATCATCCTTTTTCCTTCGATTACAAAAAGCCCAGTTATATCACGATATTTTCGCATTTTTAACTTTATACAATCTTTTATGTATCGATTATCCCTAGATGAAATAATTTTCATAGTTTACCACCCTCAGTATGAAAAAAAGTATGGTTAAGAACTAACCATACTTTTTATAAGATACTCGTATTATTTAGCATTTTGTTTAGCTAATTCTGCTAACTCAGTAAAACTGCTAGGATCATTTACAGCTATATCAGCTAAAACTTTACGATTAATATCTACGCCTGCTACCTTTAGTCCATGTACTAACTTGCTATAGCTAGTTCCATTGTTTCTTGCAGCTGCGTTAATTCTCGTAATCCAAAGCTTTCTAAACTCTCTTTTCTTAAGCTTTCTATGAGCATAAGCGTAATTACCTGATTTCATTACTTGCTGGTTAGCAATTCTATATAATTTAGATTTGCTGCCAGTATAACCTTTGGCCCTTTTAAGCACCTTTTTATGTCGTTTATGTGAAGTAACTCCACGTTTAACCCTAGGCATAACTAAACAACCTCCTTCAATGTATAAGGCTTAGTAGGGAATCAGTTTACTGATTCTCTTAGTTTCTTGGTCACTTACTAATGTTGATTGACGAAGGCGCCTTTTTCTTTTAGGAGACTTACTACCAAATAAGTGACTTGAATAAGCTCTTGATCTTTTTATTTTACCAGTGCTAGTCTTTTTAAATCTTTTAGCTGCACCGCGATGAGATTTCATTTTAGGCATTTATGCTTCCTCCTTTTTGTCGCTATCAGTCGATGGCACTAAGAACATTATCATGTTCCTACCTTCGACTCTAGGTTTTTTATCAATAGTTGATACATCTGATAATACATTTGCAAACTTATACGAAAGTTTTTCAGCAATCTCGGGGTGGGTAATTTGTCTACCCCTAAACATAATAGTAACTTTTACTTTATCCCCTGCTTCTAGAAACTTCCGGGCATGTCTAGCTTTAGTTCCAATATCATGATCTTCAATATTAGGTCGCATCTTAATCTCTTTTAAGGATATAACCTTTTGCTTTTTACGGGCTTCTTTTTCCCTTTTACCCTGTTCGAACTTAAACTTTCCAAAGTCCATTAGACGACATACAGGTGGTTTAGCTGAAGGTGCTACCTCAACTAAATCAATTCCTTTTCCTATCGCCATATCTAGTGCTTCTTGCACTGGAATGATACCTAATTGTTCCCCAGTATCGCTGACCAATCTTACCTCTCTAGCCCGGATTTCTTCATTAACTCTCCAATCCTTGCTGATAAGAAGTTCACCTCCTATTAAAATAAAAAAAGCGAGTTCATGTAAAAGAACTCGCTAAAATAACTAGAATATTAAAAATATATTGATCAAATAATCCTTATATTTTTCCACTTAGTTATTCATACCTTACGAACTTTTAGTTGTAAGGTGAGAAGCGTAGCTCCCACTTAATCCATTCTAGATAATAGCACATTTTATTTAAAAATGCAAGAATTTAATGTCTTAATAAAACTACAATGATTTATGCTTGATTTCTTCATGCAAATTAAATATTAACTCTTCAAGGCTTTTTGCTCCCATATCCCCTTGTTTGCGATGTCTTACTGCAACATTTTCTCCTTCTAGTTCTCTATCCCCGACGATTAATAAGTAAGGTATCTTCTTAAGTTGCCCATCCCTTATCTTATAACCTACCTTTTCACTTCTTGTATCTGCCTCTACTCTAACTCCTTGGTCTTTTAATTTTTCTACAATTTGTTCTGCATATCCATGATGTCTTTCTGCTATAGGAAGAACCCTGACTTGCACTGGAGCTAACCAAGTAGGAAAAGCACCAGCAAAATGTTCAGTTAGTATTCCTATAAATCTTTCTATACTCCCGTAGATAACCCGGTGAATCATTACTGGCCTATGTCTTTCACCATCTTCACCTACATAGGTCAAATCAAACTTCTCGGGCATCTGAAAGTCCAACTGAATAGTCCCACATTGCCAAGTCCTATCGAGTGAATCTTGTAAATGAAAATCTATCTTCGGCCCATAAAAAGCACCATCACCAGGATTTAGTTTGTATTCTATGCCTTTTTCTTCTAATGCTTTAATTAATGAACTAGTAGCCATTTCCCAATTTTCATCAGACCCCATAGCTTCTTCTGGCTTAGTAGATAATTCCACATGATAGGGGAAACCAAATACACTATAAAAACGGTCTATTAAATCGATTACCCCTTTTATCTCATCAATAATCTGTTCTGGCAACATAAAAATATGAGCATCATCTTGCGTAAAAGAACGAGCCCTCATTAAACCATGTAAAGCCCCAGATAATTCATGACGATGAACTAGTCCCATTTCACCTATCCTTAATGGTAATTCTCTATAACTATGTAGGTTTTGCTTGTAAACTAACATGCCACCCGGACAATTCATAGGTTTTATAGCGTAATCTAATTCATCAATTTTGGTAAAATACATATTTTCCTGATAATGATCCCAATGTCCTGACCTTTCCCATAATTCCCGACTGAGAATCATCGGACTTCTTATTTCATCATATCCTGCCTTAGCATGTTCCTCACGCCAAAAGTTTTCCAGTTCATTGCGTAATATCATGCCTTTAGCTAAGAAAAATGGAAAACCAGGTCCTTCTTCTAAAAGAACAAACAAATCCAATTCTTTTCCTAATCTGCGATGATCTCTCTTTTCAGCTTCTTCTAGTTTATGAATATAGTCTTCTAATTCACTAGCACTAGGGAAAGAGGTTCCATAAATTCTTTGTAACATAGGGTTCTTTTCATTACCCCTCCAATAAGCACCGGCTAAACTCATTAACTTAAAGTTTTTAACTTTACCTGTTGAAGGCAAATGAGGTCCAGCACATAAATCAAAAAATTCCCCTTGCTGATAGATACTGATTATTTCATCTTCAGGCAGATCCTGGATCAATTCCACCTTATAATTCTCATTATTTTCCCTAAAAAGCTTTATAGCATCATCTCTAGAAAGCTCTTGCCTAACTATAGGATAATTAGCCTTAATGATCTTCTTCATTTCTTTTTCTATCGCTGCAAAATCATCTGGATTAAAAGTATGTTCACTATCAAAATCATAATAATAACCTTTATCTATAGCAGGCCCGATTGCTAGGACAGTATTAGGCCAAAGTCTTTTAACCGCTTGTGCTAATACATGTGAAGAACTATGGCGGTATACTTCTTTACCCCGTTCATCTGTAAAATCTAGAATTTCTAATGTGCCATCTTCATGTATTTCTTGGTCTAAATCAGTTATTTCACCATTAAATAGACCCACCACAGCAGTTTTAGCTAATTTAGAGCTAATATTTTCTGCAATCTTAAGCAGTGTTGTTCCCTTAGGATATTCCCTTTCAGAACCATCTTTTAACTTTATATTAATCACGATACAACCTCCTGAAAAAACTTTATATCAGACAGCGAAAAAATACAAGAAACCTACTTGGAATAATCCTATTATAAAACCTAGGACACCCCCGAGGATTTCAATAAACCTTATCTCAGTCGATGATATTCCAGTAATCATTTCCTCTAATTCTGCTAAATTAAAATCATTAATTTTGTCTTCTACCATAACACTTATTTTAATTTCTTCATTCAAATATTTTCGCCCTACATGAGTAACTTGTGTAATAAGGTTAGGTATCTCTTGGCGAATCATTTTAATAATATTTTCCGTTATAAGATTAGTAACTCTACTAGGTAAAAATGATGGTATAAGATCATCTAGCCTGTCCCTTATAACCTCACTAAACTTGTCTGTAATCATAGCGTGCAATTCGGGAGTATCTACCTTATCAACTACCTCGTCTAAAGATAAAAGTTCATTTTCGACTAAATCACCGACACTTTTAGCAATATCAGCTTGTCGTTTAGGTAATAAACCTTGCAAACGGAATAAAACTAAGTTGATCGGCCGTCTAGGACGAAACAAAAGTTTAATAGCTACTATGTTAGTAATATAGCCTATCAAAGCACTAACAATAGGTATCATTATTATATATGTCATAAAATCACCTTACTTCATATTAAGAACGAATATAACAAATTCTATGTAAAACCGCAATAAAAATAGCCGGATTGAACCCGGCTATTTATTACGACTCAAGACCTAATTTTTGCGATCTTTATCATCTTTTAAGAATAAATCATAACACCGTTCACAACCATTACAAATATTTATTTTTTCATGAAACACCTTAAAAATAGTTTTCACCGCTTCATTATCAGTATATTCAAGAACATTATGCAATATAATTCGACGCGGTGCTATAGTAATCAATATACTGATGAGTATATCATCCAAATTATTTTCATCTAATAACATATCATTTAAATAATAATCCATATAGGTTTCTTCAATAGTTAGCCCTTCAGCATCCCAGATATAAAACAAGCCTTTATTGTCCATCATCAGATTTACTTCATATGATTTAGGCACTTGACTATCAACAAAAAACCGCAAAAGCTTTACAAATTCGTTATATTCTTTTTCATTGTTTAATTCCTCAACAGCTATATCAACTGCGAAACGTATTTCAGTTAAATAATCCTGCATACAAAAGTTAATAAATCCTTCTATAACAATTATATCACTATTATTAATATGATCTAAAATTTTATGAGCAATGCGGTTCTTTCTTCCAAACTTCATTAATAAATCTAGGCTCTCATTATTATTACAACATTTCAGAAACTCATTAGCTTTCTCATAAATAATGTTTCTTTCTTTTGCTGTGTAACCTTTACTGCTGCGTATAACTTCTTTCCATAAAAGCTTTTTTTCCCAATCTTTGATAATATGTTCTGCTAACACTTCTGACATTTGATGTTTAAAAATATAGATAATGTCTTCTTCACGAAATACATTATCCAGATTTTCTCCTAATAATTTTAAATTATAAGTTCTAGATAATTCATCATTAACTAAAGCATCAACATTAAGAGAAAAACCTTTTTCTTGTAACCACCGTAAACGATGATTAATTTCATCTAAAATATAACTACTATCTTGGCTTGTAGCAACTTGATACTCATAAAGCATATTTATCCTCCCGACGAAGATCTAGTTTATTATATGTTTAGCATAAATTCATTATTCAAAACCTAATGTTTTAAATTAATTCTTAATATATTAAATGCAAAAAGCAGAGTTTTGGTTATAACTCTGCTTAAAAAAAATTTTTATGATTACCTTATATTAATGTACCTCATCTTTTTTATTATATTGCTCCTTTAAAACTACAACTAATTCCTCTAAATACTTAGCTGATAACTCCCGGGCTTTCATTAATCTCCATATGGCGATAACAATTACAACAAAACTATTCCATACTAACTTCAAGTATTTCAACGATCGCTGTCTCATAATTATATTCTGTTAAACCTAGACAGGCTAAACAAGGTAAAGTTACTTGATACCATTTGTTTTTCTTTTCATATAATTTAGTATCCGGACCTGTCACAGGCCCAAAATACATAGCTCCTTTTAAAAACTCTTTAGCTTCAGGAATAGTCAACATAATCGCATTTTCATCATTGCTATATAAGTCCTCACTGCATTGTATCACTATGCTTCTTCCTCTCGCTTTAACTATAATATAAATATAATTTTAAAAAATTCTGCAACCATTTATAAGACTAGAAGAACTAATAACATTAAAATTTTATCACCCTAAACTATTAAATGCAACCCCGTTATCATGTCTGGAATCCACCCCCACATCATATTAAGCGTTAGAAATTAAGCATTAGAAAACAAGAATATTTTACAATTTAAGTATTTTGGTACTATAATAGAAGAAGTTGAATATAATATTATTACGAAAAGGAGAGGTGATAAAAGTGGATTACAAACTAATAGATGAAATTCTCATAGGGATAGGTCTGGAACGTTTAGAAGAACCAGAGAAAGAGGAAAAAGAAGAAGAATAGGAAAAGCCATTTAGAAAAAGCTAAATGGCTTTTTTTATGGTTTAATTTAGTTTATTTTATCTTCATCACTTTTAGCTTCTTTTAATAAATCCGGAACAGTTATAAAAGTGTAGCCTTTTTTCTTTAAGTTTTCGATAATAACTGGAAGAGCTTCTGTAGTCTGTTTACAAGTATCACTAGCATGCATTAGTATTATATCTCCAGGATGTGCCTTCTTAGTAACCCTTTCAATAATTGTATTTACTCCCGGATTCATCCAGTCCAAGGAATCTGTCCCCCACTGAATTGCTTCATATCCACATTCATGAATACCCTCGATAACATGATTACTATAATCACCATTAGGAGTACGTATAATTTTAGCCTCTACACCAGTTACTTCTTTTATATTTTTATGTGCTTTCATGACTTCTTCTTTGACCTCAGTTTTACTTAGATTGCTATAATCTATATGTCGGTATCCGTGACTACCTATTTTATGGCCATCTTTACTAATCTGTTTTGCAATTTCAGGGTACTGTTTGACCCAAGGGCCAGACAAAAAGAATGTGGCTGTAACATCATTTTCCTTTAAAATTTCCAAGACTGGCAATGGCGTTTTATTCCCCCAACTAATATCAAATGTAAGTGCAACAACCTTTTTGTTTGTTTTTATTTCATAAATAGGTTTTAACTTATGATAAGCTTGAACATAAACAACACTAGTCGCTAACAATATTACAGCTAAGAAACTAATTACAAGAAATTTAGCTTTAGCTGGTATCTCATAAAAGCCAAATATTTTAGGCATGGTAATCTCCTTTCCAAAACTAGTTTTTATATTTGTATGGTTTAGATGATAAACTTATTACTTATTTTCCCAGATTAATAAATTCACTTACAAATTGTTTGTTATATTGAATATATTAAAATCAAAATTATAGTATGATTTTCTTTAAGAATACAAGTAAAATACTAGATTAACATTGATTTTAAGTAGTTTAAGTACTATAATATAAATCTATGATATGGGCCGTTAACTCAGCGGAAGAGTGCTTCCCCGACACGGAAGAAGTCATAAGTTCAAATCTTATACGGCCCACCATAATAAAGACTAAAAACCCCGAATATTCGGGGTTTTATTGTTTTTATTATTATTTTTCAATCCAGCTGGCTAGAAATTTATGCCTAACCTACTTCTGGTTCATTATCTAGCTCGCCATTTATATCGCGAGCTATACTTTCTATTATTTCTAATGATTCTATATCTTCTTCACCAGATGCCCCTAATTCTTTGAATCTGCGGGCCGATACTAATACCCTGCTTTCAAATGAACCTATAGTCCTATTATAAGATTGAACAGTGCGATTCAATCCTTTGCCCACATCACCAAAATGATTTGCTAAAATATTTAACCTAGAATATAAAGTTGCCCCTAGTTCACTTATAGCTTGTGCATTTTCAGCAAGTTGTTCTTGGCGCCATCCAAAAGATACTGCTCTTAATAAAGCTATCAATGTCGTAGGAGTAGCTAAAATTACTTGTTCATTAGCACTATATTCGATTAAACTGGGATCACTTTCTAATGCGGCACTAAAGAAAGATTCACCCGGTAAGAACAGTACTACAAATTCAGGACTCGGCTGAAACTGGCTCCAATAGCTTTTAGCTGCTAACTGATTAATATGAGTCTTGACCTGTTTAGCATGGTTTTTGAATTTTTCCTCTCTAATCACATCATCTTTAGCATCTATGGCCTCCAAATAAGCCATCAATGGTACTTTAGAATCCACCACAATGTTTTTATGATTAGGCAACTTTACAACCATATCAGGTCGCAGGCGTCCATCTTGGGTGTTGACAGATTCTTGTAGTAAGAAATCACAGTATTCTAACATACCTGCTATCTCTACTACCCTTTTAAGTTGCATTTCGCCCCATCTCCCTCTTACATGGGGGGTGCGCAACGCTTTTACTAAGTTAGATGTTTCACCGTGTAGTAACATCTGTTGATTCGCCATACTCTTGACTTGCTCATTAAGTGATGAATATGCAGAGGTACGAGCCTTTTCTAGTTGTTCAATTTTGAGATCTACCTTTTGTAAAGATTCCTTTATCGGTAAGACTAACTGGTCAATAGAATTCTTGCGCATTTCTAGATCGTTTTTAGCACCTTCTTGATATTTTTCCAAAGTAGTTTTAGCTAACTCTAAAAAAGATTGATTATTAGTCTGCAGTGCTTCTGCGGATAAAACTTTAAAGGCATCTGATAGCTCAACTTGAGCACGGTTTAATAAAGCTAACTTTTCTTCATAAGCTTTTGTAGATTCTTCATTCCTAGTTTCTAATCTCACCTTATTTTCCATCAAAGATGAATTTTTCATCCTTAATTCATCAGCCTCAGTTTCTATAACTTCTAATTTGTTTGCTTTTTCCTTGTACTTATCAGCCATTACCCCTAATTGCATTTCTAATTTATCTTTTTCAGTCGTTAATTTACTTTTACTTATAAACCAACCTAAAAGGCTGCCTGATAATATTCCTATTATCAAGAATATCCATATCTGAATGTTTTCCATCTTCAAAACCTCCTGTGTTAGTTTAAGGGAAACAAATATGCTCATTAATACAAGTATTACATTTTTTGCCCTCTTTAGGACTCGGAGTTGGATCTATGGTGAAATCTATTAATTGTTCGTCAACATCTTTTATAAGCCCATCACGCAAATAAAATATTCCCTTATGTTCTATTTGCCTATCTAGTATCTTATCTAAAGCTAACCGATATAAATTCAGCTGAATATCATAATCTTCCTGGTTCGGATTCATTTTACCAGTTTTTAGATCTAAGACCCCATAAGTCTTTTCTCCTAGCCACAACTGATCAATGAAACCATTCACAAATACTTCCTTATTTATACGTGCTAAAAAGGGTACTTCTTTTAATAATTCACTTTCTGCTTCTATTTTTTTAATAATTTCATTTTCATAATAGTTTTCTAACATGCTATTCATTTCTAGTTTCAATTCATCAGATACAGGCTGGTCTATACCTTTTAATCTTTCTTTTAACTTCGATTTAGCATCAGCTAAAGTCGAGGCTTCCTCAATAATATTATGGATTATATTACCTATGTTAACTGGATCCAATACTTTTATATCTATTTCGTTTTCATAAACTAATCTAGGACTTAAGCCCTGACTATGTTTTAAATAAGCATAAAACGGACAATATTGATAATCCATGAGCCTAGTTGCAGATATGTTTTGTCTATGGGGATAATCACTATTTAGCTGAAATTCATATCTACTTAAATTATGCTTTTTCTCAGCATCAAACTCAGTAGATAATTCATCAGCTTTAATCGTTTCTATCTGCCCTTGTTCGTATAGATAAGTTTTTATTCCATTTTCTACAAACTTTTCATTAATTGGCTGGTCTTTTACTTGATAATAGTCAAAAATCCACCTTAGCCAAGAATGCTTATAAGGTTCTACTATATAAGTATCTTTTTGCTTTTTCTCTTGGTAAGAACCTGAAAAAATAAGATAATCACAAGCTCTAGTTTGAGCCACATAAAATAGTCTTTTGTACTCTTGTAAAACTAAGTTTTTCTCTTCTTCCTCAGCTTGGATCCGCAAATAACTTTTAGGATCGGTACGCAAGAAAATACCCATATTATCGGAAAAAACGACCTTATCCGTAGCATCAGTAAGATTAAATCGTTGGTGTATATAAGGCAGAATAACTATAGGAAATTCGAGTCCTTTAGATTGATGGATAGTCATCAACTTCACAGCATTATCTGCTTCACTATCTAATACTGCTTGTTGCTCATCCATACTAGATTCTGCTTTAGCATTAGCAACATATTTCAAAAACTCTCCAAGCTCATCATAAGTCTCTCGAGTCTGATTCTTTACTAGCTCCAACAGTTTCTTTACATTAGCTAGTTTTTGTTCTCCATTAGATTGAGCTACTAAAAAAGCATCATAACTGGTATGCAAAATTACTTGAGCAATAATTTCCTCCACACTAAACCGTGATTTATTTTCACTACAATATCTAATCAAATGCTGAGCAAATTGTAATGTATTGTAATCAGCTGGTTTTAAACTAGTCGCATAGTTATCTAGATTAAGTAATCCTTGATGAATACTTTGATCTTGCTGTTTCATATACCATAATGCTTCATCAGAAACTCCAAAAATCGGTGATCTAAGTAGACCTACCAATGATAGCTCATCATAATTATCATTAATTACCTTCAGAAATAAAATAATAGTGTTAACTTCTTCTGTATCGAAAAAGCCATGTCCTCCAACAACATAATATGGAATATTGTAATCTCTTAAAACAGCAGTACAAATATCCATACTCTTTGATTTTTGAAATAGTAAAGCAATATCCGCATACTTTACGGCTCTTGCCACATCATTTAGACCATCTTTTTCATAAACTAGTTTTTCCTCATTATCAACCATTTCTACTATGCGCCGCACTATACAATATGCTTCAGCTTCATCTGCTCCCAGCTCTGATTCGCCATCTTCTTTTATCAAATGAATCTCAGCGTGTTCGTTTTTTGGGCTAGGCCTAGCTGCTACTAAGGGTTCAAATCGCATGCCTTGATCATCTTGCATCAGATGAGCAAATGTGCCATTTATTAGATTGATTAGATTTTCTCTAGTGCGAAAATTTATACCTAGTTTATGGCTTAAGCCACCTTGCTCACCTATTTTATTATTAACTTCCTCAAACAAGTTGACTTGTGCACCACGAAAACGGTAAATAGATTGTTTGGGATCACCGATAGCAAATACATGGTTAATATAATTATTACTAATAGTCTCCACTAACTCGACTTGTCGATAATTAGTATCTTGAAATTCATCTACCATGATATGTTTAAACTGATTTTGGAAATGTGCTAAAACTTCAGGATATTCTTTTAAAACTTTTATAGTCTTATCTACTAAATCAGTATATTCTAGTAAATTATTACTACCTTTTACTTCTAAAAACTTATCCCTCATCTCTTTCGTCAAGCTAAATAGTATCGTTATATATCTTTTGTTATAAATATCTTGAAGACTACCTTCTAGCTGATCTAGAAGATTTCTCAAATTATTAAAATGCTCTTTAGCCACCTTAGCATGATTCCCCTTGCATAAAGCTTGCAAATCATCAAAGGCGGCTTTATCTTCATCACTATTTTTTAGATTGCTTATATTGAGTAAGGCTTCCATAAATATATCTCGTCTTTCAACCATCTGTGAAACCTTACTATATGTTGCTGTTTTTTCACCTATCTCGGATTGACAAGCGAGAATTAAAGCATAAGTCTTTTCTATTTCACTGATTAAAACACTTAAGTTAGCTTCCACCTCCTCGATGCTTTCCATAGTCATATCTTGAATCTTTTTCAAATCGAGACCTTTTTGAGCTATTAGGTTAAATAATTCTTGTATATCATCATTAAGCCGGGTATAACCAAAAAGTTCTATGTATTCTAGTACAGGTGCCTCTTGGGCTTCAATTTCCCTTAACACGATACCCCGAACTATTTCATCTTTTAACTCCTTAATTGTCATCTCATCAGCAATATTAAAATATGGATCTATATCTGCTTCTATAGGATAATCCCTTATTATCCTAGAACAAATACTATCTATAGTCCCAATCCATGAAGTACTTAAGTTATCTTTAAGCATTCTTTTTCTATCAGGAGACAATTCACTTTCATCTACACGTTTCCTAATCCTTTCCATCATCTCCCGAGCTGCTTTTCGAGTAAAAGTAACCGCTAAAATCTCATCTATTTCATAGCCTAACTCTATGAGCTGCCAATATCTTTCCACCAAAACTCTAGTCTTTCCGGTACCAGCACCAGCTGAAATGCAAATAGATATATCAGTTTTCTCTACTGCAAGTCGTTGTTCATCAGTTAACTTCATTTAGATCACTCCTCACCTGTCACTATCGGTTGCTTAAGCCTGATTCTAGATAGTTGGTATAAACAAATATCCTTAAGATGACAATAAAGACAACTGTATGGTGTAGTCGGAAATTGTCCCCTGCTAATGCCTTCTACATAGCCTATGGCTTCTAGTTTTACCTGTTCCAAAAAAGTTTTCCATTCATCATCACCATATCCCTTAGTTCTACTTGATCCGAAACCTAAGTGATCTTTGTAATCCTGTTTATAAAAAAACTGTATAGGTTTTTCTTCTTTTATTTCCACATAAGAAGTTCCGATAACTTCACCTAAAAGCTTTTCTGTAGCTACAACATAAATAGGCAACTGTAATTCTCTGCCTAACTCAACATCCTTACGGGTAACACTTACCCGTTCCTTATAATCATAAACTGCAAAATGGCCTTCATCGTCTGTATCAATCCGGTCTATTACGCCTCGTAGCAAAACTTTTTTATCATTAGCTTCCAGATAGAAAGGTTCTTTAAAACCAAAACTCCATTCAAAATGCGTAGGTGTTAAATTCCCTCTTTGTAATTCATTCTGTATTAATATAGTTAGATTCTCTACTAGCTCTTTTTTCTCTAATTCCCATAGCCATAAGTGGGGGTATTCCTCACCAACTAACCCTCTTTCCAGACATACTTCATCAACTACATTTTCCACTATTACAGGTAAATTATCATGTGCACTAATTTTATTTTGGGATAAGACTCGGGCTAATACTTCGTGTTTCAAACTACCTAGGTCTAATCTTGATATCGCATCTTTAGTCTCACTAATATCTTTCAATCCTAATTCTTGTACCATAAAATACCTCATCGGGCATTGGGCATAACTATTTAAAGAACTAATGCTGAAAGTCTTTTCCTGGGTTCTGTTTTTTATCATTTCCAAAAAGTCTTTATCTTCAAAACAACCTTCATAAGATGAAAAAGATGTTTTATTGCGTAGATCTTCCACTTTCTGCAAATGCAGCAAATGAGATGAAGAATCTTGTTCGATAAAAACAGGTGCATAAGGTGTTGAAATCTCACCCTCCGGTATTATTCTCTGAACATCTTCTATAAATAAAGAAGGTAAATTAGGTTGTCCATCCTCATCGATACCAGGATAAAGCAGAATGATTTCTTCTCTACTAGCTTGTAAAGCAAAATTAAACAATAGTTTTTCCCGATCATATATTTCCTTACTTAAAGGTAAATAAAACTCATCTTGTAAACTGAGGCGATCACTATCTCGCAAGATAATATTTTGTAATACCGTTTTAGGAAATTGATTTTGCACCAGCCCTAAAATAAAAACTGCCTGAAATTGCAAACCCCTGATTTCAGTAGGTGATAAGACTCGTATTCCCCTTGGACTACCTTTATTTTCACTATAAGATAATTCTGCTAGATAAGTCTTAATATCACTTAGTACTCCGGTTAAAGAAACTATCCTAGTACTATTACTCCAGGCTTCTTGGAGGTTTTTAAGCATACTATTAAAAGTCTTAAATGCTTGGTTTTCTCGGTAACTTAAACGAATTCTATCTTCCAAAGTTACCTCATTTAAATAGACTTGGATTTTCTTTTCTATTTCTAGTTTTTCTATATTATAAATTAGGGCACTAATTATATCCTCGGCTAATCCTTCTTGAGGCAAAGATTGCCATAAGTCCAATATATTATTTAATATGTTTTGTACTTCAACATAACTTTCCTCATCTAAATCGGAAACTAACTCATCTTTTTCTGCTTGCCATAAACTGACCCACTCAGAAATAGTATGCCTGCCTTTTGTTTTACACCATTTAAAAACATAATCACTAGAAGATAAAACATCGGTTAAATAATGATTAGTTAGTAGAATTTCTAAATGAAACTGTCCCGAGAAATCTTTAGCAAAATCAAACCACAACATAATCGATTTGATAACTTGGCTAGTAATTAAAGGTTTTCTTATATCTAAATCTATATCCACATTAATCTCATTAAATGCTGCTACTAATAAATCTCCATAATCTTGTGGATTCCTAGCTACTATAGCTATATCCCTTACAGATACACCAGCATCTAATAACCTAATTACCTCATGTAATATTTTTCTAACTTCACCATCATGACCTTGTTCATTATAAAAAGCAGTTTTAGATGGTAGATTGCGGCTATCAATCTCTAGCTTAGTATCCATTTTAGTAACATTCTTTTGCAGTGCTGCAAAAATTGCAGATTGTATAGGTGTATTATCGACAAACCAGTCAGTGTAAATATATTCTACTTCTGATAAGAAAGGAATATTTCCATTTTCCAACCTATTTAATACCTCTATAAAACGATCATCCCGATCTTTAGCCCCATTAACCCGTAAGAATTTTTCATAACTTTCATAAATTACGCTTAAATCTTTAATCCTAGCAATATTTAACTTTTTCACTGCTTTACTAAAGTCACCTGATGTGATCTTATGTTGCTTAAGCTCGCTTATAGCCTCCACTATAAAACGGATAATACCATATCTAACCTTGCCCTGCAGGTAGAGCAAGTTACCTTCCTTCTGCTGTTTATATATAATTTTTCGCACTATTTCAATCTTATTTATTTCACTAATAGAATTCGTTACTTCCTTATTGCTATGTAATACTTCCTCAACAAACCCTTCAAAAGTATATATTTTAGGATAAAGTGCTCCAGCAATATCCTCATCAAATAATAAATCCATAAATTTCTCTACTAGCTCAGATGTAGGTAATATAACCATGTATTTATGCCACTTTTCTTGGCGAATATATTCCCTTATTATATTTATTGCTTCTATATTCATTTCCTAGCCTCCTAAAGAACAATTGTTTCATTTATAATATTCTTCTTTTACTAGTTAAAACCTTGTTTTTAATAAAAGATTTTTTAAAAACTAGGTGATTAAATGATTTATTTTTAACTATAAGCAAATCTTATGTGGGCATAAAAAACCTTTGCGTTTCAGTGTCTTGTTATCATTTGTGAATAAGAGTACAATCACATTAAGAAGATAAGGACTTGAAAAAACTATTAAAAAGGAGGAGGATAACAAATTATTCTTCGCATATTGTTCGGTTCACTAATCGAATAATAACTATATACCCTTTTAAAATGTTGCAATATTTTTGGAAAGTGAGGCGGTATTATGTTATCTAAAAATGGAGTCATAACTAGATTGTTTTTAACTTGTTTTTTCTTTTTCCTGTCAGGGTCGGGGATACTTACTGGATGGGTAGCTGGCATTAGCGGAATCTTGGGAACTATGGTATTAGTCTCTGCACTACAAAGATACTCCCCAGTTGTGGAATTATACGGTATGTATAAAGAAAGCCGGATAAAAGAAGTAACTGTAGATGAAGATTTATACGACTATAATGTTAGGGATACTCAAGAACCAGCATAATTCAAATTGACTATAGCCCCAAAAAAGGCCTGCTAATTAGCAGACCTTTTTTGGGGCTATAACTAGAATAGTTTTTGCGTGTTTATTTTATTGCATGTTTTTTGAATTTGGATTCCGGTAAAGTAATATTTTCGAAAACATCTTTAAGTATATATACAAAACTAGCTTTATCATTATCTTCTAATAATTCTATTTTATATTTATAAATGCTATTATCTATAGATAAATAAAATAATTCTCCTGACTGACCAGTAAAATCATGTGGTATATATAAATTCCGTGGATAATCAGCAGTAATAACTTCTAACGGAAGTTCATCATTATCTGATAAATCTTTAAAATCATCTATAAGTGCAGCAATCTCAATATTTTCAGGTTGCAGCGAAATATCTTCTAAAGAACTACTATCGTTATAATTAAACAAATATATAATTAAAAATGCTACAATAGCTAAATAGATAATTCTGCGATATCTCAACTTCAAGCCCTCCTAAGATCTAACATAAGTGTCTTGGTCAACTAAAATAATGTTTCCTTGCTTTTCCAGTCTTTCCAGATGTCTCAGTATCATCATCTTAGTCCAAAATTCAGCATGGACTGTCTTTTCTATAGATTCACTAGCAAAAGCTTGCTTGGAAATATCTTGTATAGTGCGAGGTACAGATAAATAATTATAGATCATTTCTTCTCTTTCCAAGGCTATCCCTATATAATCTTTTAACAATTTGGTAATATCTTCCTTTTTGCCATCAAAAAGTCTACGATGTGAAGTTACTAAAGTTCTAGGGTTTAATTCGATTAGTCGTTGTACTGAATTAACTAAAGCATCAAAATCAGAATGCTCCCCACCATACCATGGACCTCTGGGCGAAATATCTATATCACCAGAAAAAAGTATTCCTTCTTTTTCTAAATAAAAAGCATAATGTCCATGTGAATGACCTGGCGTATGTAATGCATGTATTTTTGTTGTACCTAGATCAAAAACATCATTATCCTTGATAAGCCCATCTAATTCAACATTTTGAAATCCCGGTTTAATGGGCACATCTTCGGGCATCTCAACATTTGTAGAAAATCGTTCTTCCTTAGCATAACCCATCAGTTTTTCCCAGCGAGTAAATCCAGCCCAATCTGAATAAACTTCAGCACTAGAATACCCAGCAGCCTCTTCTTGCCCTACTTTTACTTGCGCATTTTCAAAAAAACTAATACCATTAACATGGTCAAAATGGTTGTGAGTTATCAAAAGTAAATCAATGCTTTTAGGATCTATTGGTTCATATGCTCTCCCACCTGCACCTGCATCAATCATTACCCTTATATCATCATCGATAAATAATGAATTACTATATGGGAAAACCGATAAAGCTTCTGGCCTTATCATTTTAATCTTTCTTCCTAAATCTATAATCAATTTATCACCCTAATCCTTTGTGAAACATTTCAGATATAAACGACAAAGAACCCGGCATAGCCGGGTTCTTATGCTTTTTTAGTCTAATTTTTCGAGCATTTCCATGACCATGTCAAAAAAATAGTTTATGTCTTCCTTCTCATTAATCCCGGCCTTGAACCCTATCTCAGGGAATCTGCCATCACTACTGATTTTAATATTGACAATGTACCTAGATAAGTCCATTTCATCTTCAAGATTGTCAAGCTCGATGTCATCCCATTCGTCATCTAAAATTCCTTCATCATCAAAGATCTTGGACATCAATTGTTCGTCAACATCTTCACTATTATCAATAATCTGGCTAGCAATCCACATTACATCGATACAACTCA
Organism: Syntrophomonadaceae bacterium; assembly: GCA_035647815.1. Taxonomy (GTDB): domain Bacteria; phylum Bacillota; class Syntrophomonadia; order Syntrophomonadales; family Syntrophomonadaceae; genus JAAYRQ01. Next base: position 2,435 of record DASRMR010000003.1, on the reverse strand, counting down.
TACTTAAATCTTCACTCAATTGCATAATTTCATTAGCTACGGGAGTTATCCTTAGTAAATCAGATAAGTTTACTGGATCACCTTTTCCCCACTTCCTTTTCATGGCCTCACCTCCAGATCTATTTGCAACAAAAACATACTATTATTCTATAATAGTTTGATTCTACCTTAAACTATACCACTTTAATTGTCCATATTAAATTGTACTCTCCATACTTCGATTGTATGTGAACAAGGTGATAAAAGATAACTAATCACAAGAAAACAACATTCCTATTTACTGAAAAACCTTGACTTCTGTAATTATAGATTTAAACTATACCATGTAGATTGTTATAGTGCAACACCCCTATATTTGAATAGAATAGCTAGATAAAAAAAGGTTAGTTGCATGTATTTCTCCCTACTAATAGTGTATTTTGGAAACGGAGGGACACCTATTTATGTTAACTCCCATTATTAAAGTTTTAGCAATTATATTAACCCTTAGCTCTATTGTATTAGTAATTTATGCCATAGCGACTTCTGTTTATACTAGTCTTTTGTTTTGGGCAATATATATTGCTGTAGTTGGAATAGATTTACTTCTAATTAGATACTTACAAAAACAGGAATAATATTTAACATCTCATGATCTATTAAGTATTTGATTAAGACGTCCCTCTTTAACCCTGATGACATCAGGGTTAACCCTCTTCTTCATACTAAGCTTATTTAATCTAATATATTCTTTTATTTCTTTAGTGGGAACTTCTGCATCGTGACGCCCCACTCGTATACCTAAACAAGCATTCCCTTGCAAATAAAAAAGCAGTTCAGCTTTTACAGTTTTATTATTAAAGTTAAAAAAGGTATCTGCAGCTGCCTTATTACGTTCAATTAATCTAAAATTTTCAATATTTATAAGTTCCATTTAAAAACCACCTTTCTATCATTAATATTCTGGATTAAATAACGAAACCCTTTAAGAATAAACCTCTACAATTTCTCGGGCAGCTTCTACTAACATTTGCTGCAAATAAATAGGCTCTAAGACTTCAACCTCTTTACCCCATTGTAAAAGCCAGCCCTTTAATTCTATTAATCCACATATTTCTAATCCCACAATTATCGATCCATCTGGAAACTTGTCTAAGATCTCTTGGCTACGATGATAACATTGACTCTTAAATCGACTAGCAACCTTCGAGGAAAACTTCAATTTTACTTTTTGTACCTCATCATTAGTAAAGACTCCCCAACTAGAACCAATATGTGTAGCAAGTGAAAAATCATCCGGGTAAACAAACTGTCTATTCTTTATGTTTGCAATTAATATCTGATCTACTCTAAATGTACGGTATTCCTTTCGGTCTGGGCGTAAAGCAACTAAATACCATACACCCCTTTTATAAACTAAACCAAGAGGTTGTAAGATGCGATCCGAAACTTCTCCGTTTAACTTCTCATAAGTTAACTCAATTTCATAACTATTGATAACAGCGGTTAAAAGCTTAGTAAACTTATCACTATATTCACTAGGATTAACTAAAGTATCCCCTACTACATGGATTCGTTCATCTATCTTCAGAGATTCCCCAGGTAAATTCTTAAAAAAGGCTTTTTCAAATTCTTCTTTAGCTGAATTACTAACTTCATCTAGTATAGTATCTTCGAAAAGCAACATACTCACATATAATGAAGAAGCTTGCTCAAGAGCAAGCTTCGGCAAATATTTATCCCGCAAACAGTATTTCCGGCTCCCAGTAGATGGCCGTTCAATAATAATACCTATCTTTTCCAGTTCTTCTATATCACGGTAAATCATTCGTCTTAAAGAATTAGTCTTAGGAAGATCACTTGAACTATGTTCGAGCAAAGTCATATATTGTTTCATTATTTCTTCAAAAGTTACTCCCTCATATGGAATGTTGCGATGTAAAAGATTATATAAATATAAAATTCGTTCCGCCCTTTTCGGTTTACCTTCACCTCTAGTACTTTGTAAATAATGTTGCACCTCAGCAACTGTCAACCTTTTGTTTTGCTCCATAATAAGAAATTCACCATCATGGCAAACAAGCTTTTCATCGACGAGTCCAATCAGACATCCATAAAGCGATTTGCGATTTATACCTAATAAATTTAATAACTCTTCAACTTCCCTATCCGGATATTCTCTAATGCTATTATATACATTAGCTGCCATGGCTGTAATATTACTAACCTGCCGAAAAGACTTACTCAATTTACCATCCACCACCTATAATGTTAACTTCTTACCTAATATATTCAACATATAGGTATTGTTTCCCTGCCTCCCCACCGCGGGGAGCCACGATAGCAAAAGTCCCCCGCAGTTACTCTATCTACGGGGGACTTTACACTTGGCAATTAGACTTAACTTTTAAGTTATTCTTCCGCTGTTATACTGCGAAGCTAATTGTATAAGTCTT
>DASRMR010000002.1:0-3466 GCA_035647815.1 Syntrophomonadaceae bacterium | reverse complement strand
GATATAAGAGATGAAGTAAATAGTGTTAATGGTAAAACAGGAGCAGTTGAAATCAATGCTGATGATATTCCTTTTAACGGAAGTGGCACAAACTATTTAGTTGGTGAAACCGAAGTTGAAGGTGCTATTAAAGAGTTAGATACAAGAGTTAAGACTAATGCTGATGGTAAGGTAGATATATCAAAACAAGTGCCAAAAACACCAAATATGACTAACCCTGTTGGTATTGACTTAAATGGTAAATTGTGGGTAGAACCTAAACCCGACCCAATTATAAAAGTTAGAGGTATGGGAAGTTTAGACACTATGGTTTCTTATGAGGGAAACTTGCAACCTAACTTAACACACAGCGATAATGATAATATTAGAGTTTATAGCAATACATTTGATGATGTGTTTCCATATAATGAAATGAAAGAGGTTGAAGATGATTTAGGTAATGTATTTATTAAAATACCTCCAATATTCTTTAAGTTTTATCACAACGAAGAGGGGTATTTAAGAGGGTTTGATATGTCAAATAAAAAGTTAGATAATGATTATGACTTATTCCCTATTCATAAAAAAGGTGCTTCTTACTTTGGGAAGTATGAGGGTAGAATTGAAAGTGGAGAACTAAGAAGTATTAGTGGAGTTAGTCCAACAGGTAGTGTCCCAATAGCAGATTTTAGAAACGCAGCACAAGCCGTAGGCGATAAGTATTTTGCTAACGATTGGCAACAATGGAATATTATCCAATTACTTATGACTGCTTACTTTGGAACAACTAATGGTGATTTATATTTCGCTGATATAGATGGTTCAAAAGAAAACACAGGAACTATGAATGGCTATACTACTGCTGCCGATTTAGAAAGTGGTAAAAACGTATTTTTTGGTATAGAAAACATTTTAAAAAATATGAGGCATTTTATTGATGGAGTGGTAATAAACGACCACGATATATACTTTGCTAACGACTATACTAAATACGCTGATACTAACACAAGTGATTATCATTTTGTAAACGAAGCATTAATAGGGGATGGTTATATAAAAGAATATGGAGGTGGCTTTGGCTTATACCCAATGGTTAGAGGTGGTGGAGCATCATCTACAACATATTACCCAGATTATAACTATCATAATACTGAAAGTGTAGAAGAAAGAGTTGTATATGATGGGTCGCACTGGGTTTCGGATGCTTCGCATGGTGTTTGGCACTGGCATGCGAACGGTGCTTTCTCGCTTGTGTATTCCGCGTTTGGCTCTCGCCTTAACAAATCCTCTTGAAAGGGGGTTTAAAAGGGGGTCTCCCCCCTTTGGTTAATTAAATGTTTGAAGGGGTGTATTTTGGTTGTATGGGTCGAACTGGGATTCGAATGCTACGAATGGTGTTTGGAACTGGAATGCGAACAATGCTTTCTCGAATGTGAATTCCACGATTGGCTCTCGATTTATATGATAAAGAAATAATTATAGTATTGCCAATTTACATCCTCAGCCCTTGCTGAAAAAGATATATCAAGAGGTAGCGTAGTAGGTTAGTTCTCGAAATGCTACAAATATCAAATAAGGAGGAACAATAATGAAATATTTAAAAGGGGAAATAGATACCCCAGACTTTACGCCCATTCTTACGGATAAAAAAGTTTATTTACTTAGATACAACTTCGAAGTTAAGCACGATGAAGAAGATAAAACATCTTGGACTTATGATGAAATTGTGTTAAGCAAAAATCAATTTGAATATCATAAGAGCATTATAGGCAAACAAAATGATTTTATAACCAACTTCATAGGAAATAATTTAAACGATATAAAAATATTATAGGAGGCGGTTAAATGTGGGTGTAAGTGGCTATAAAAATGATGTGGGGTTTACATTAAGTATGTAAAGTGGTATAAGAAAAATGAAGGGGGATTAAAATGACACATAAAAAAATAACAGCACAAGACGGATACATATTCGTTAGAATTCACGACGGCTTTAAGATGTCAAATGAAATAACATTAGGTTACGACTACTCGACAGGTGTTAAGCGTGAAGACAAAGAAGAATATTACAGGCAAGAAGTTGCACCAGAAACCGAAATAGAAGAATAAAGGAGGACAAAAATGGACGCAAGAGAATTTGGAATGGCAATTTTAGAATATTTTATCGCTAATATACCTACAATAATTGCCCTTATTGTTGTTATGTTTAGCAACTTTAAGAAGATAAAAAATAAAGTTTCTCAATTTGATATCAGCGTATTATCAACAGAGAAAAATGTAATTAACAAGGTGGAAGAAAAAGTAGGCGACTTACTTGATAATGTTGAAGAAAAAATGAGCCTTACGATCGATAAAGTTGATGAAACGCTTGATACGATTGGGGATCAAGTTTCAGGTTTTGAAGAAGAACTTTCTTTATTAAAAACTAAAAACGAACACCTTTTCAAGACTAATAAGGCTTCTTTTGAAATTATAAGTCTTTTAATTAGTGGGAACGAAGAACTAATACAAAAAGGACTTTCTACCCGTGTTGTCAATAAATTAAGCAAGACAAAACAAGAGTTAGAGCAATACCCTAATTTAATTTCAACTGACGAAAAAGCGTTTATTGGTGCAGTTAGAGAACAGTTCACTATTTTGGGCGAAGAAAACTTTGAAAGGCTTATTGAAAAGGCGTTAAGGGGAAAAGATTATGGCGAAAAAACAAAAGAATAAGAATTATAAATTAAGAAGTAAAGTATATAAAGGTATAGGAACATCAGCGACTTTTGCCACTACTATTGGTGGCTTTGTCGCTTACGAGAGTGCGATAAATTGGAGCAATTTTAAGAATGACTTGGAAAACTTTGTTGTTATCAACGAGTCGGTAAAACTAAACTTGGCAATAGCGTTTCCTGCTTTAGTTGCTATTATTGTTTTCATTTGGATATATCGTAAAAAGAACGAAGAAGCCTTAAAAGGTAAAGTTGCTTTTTCTTTATTGTTTGGTATTGTTGTGTTATGGTTGGTGTATAGCCTTATAGAAGCGGCTTTAATGGCGATGATTGGTGGTTTTGTGGGGGCTGTTTTTGATGAATTGATTTTCACTCCACTATCAACAAGTGCTAAATTAAAAGCAGATGATGATCACGATGTTTCTTTGGAAATAAGAAAAGAGAAAGTAAGACAGAAAGTGAGAGATGAAATTGATGGAACAGTATAATCAAAACGAAGAGGTCAATAGCGAGATAATTGGTAGCAATAAAAGGTCAGCGTATGATTTATACGATGGATTCAAAAGTTTTATTTCAACCTTTTTAGGTGTTATTGTAGCGATTATAGGAATTGGAGTGGTTTTTATAGTTTCATCATTAGAGGGGACAAAAGAGATAAAAGCCTCAAATAAAGAAAACGCCTATCTAATAGGTGCGTGGAGAGAAAACAATGTTGGCGATTTCCCTGAAAATAGAGTTGATGTTATAAGATATAACGATAAAGACTACTATTTCGT
>DASRMR010000001.1:0-5639 GCA_035647815.1 Syntrophomonadaceae bacterium | reverse complement strand
AAAGATGACCTTAAGACCTTCCATAAAGCCAATGCCTTTAAGTTTAATCTCTTGACCGCCTTCTACTGATATACTTCTAATTCTCGTTGTTTCAGTCGGATCAGTAGCATTAATTACTGCGGTGACTTTAGGATTACTAATATAATTAAAGTCTCCACCCGGAGTAGAAATAGAACCATCAGGGTTTTCTATGCGAATTAAAATATTTCCCGCATTATTTATAGGTGAAACTGCCTGAATAGTCTTGTAATCAACTACTTCGACTTGGTTTGCTGGTTGTTCTCCAAAATATACTTGAGGGGAATTGCCTTCATAACCTTCCATAGCAGGCCTGAAATCTTCTCCCTCGATATTTATCAAAGTTCCACCAACTGTTGGTCCTAATATGGGAGTAACTTTAGTAATCTTCGGTTCAGTTTCCCCTTGGGTAAATTGTAACATTATCGGGGGTTCTAGAGAATCTGAGCTAGCTGAGGCTCCATCTATGTTCATAACAATAACCCTGTGTAATTCATCTAGAGCACTTTCTGGTACATCAGGCATTTCAAAACTCAGCTTACTAGGAAGCTCATAAGTTATATCTTTAGGATCAATAGTTAATAAACTACCAACTTGTATTTTAGCACCTGCTCTAAAATCACTACCGAATATCGCCACCCTGCTCTTTCCTTGATAATTAATTTTCAATACCTTGATTTGCTTACCTGCTATTAAAGTGTTGACTGAACTCCTAGTATCCCGAGTTATATCAGTAATTTGTGGTCTACTATCCGGGTTTTTATACTCAAACTGCCCAGTTGCAGTTCCACCATCAGGATTGAAAATAGTAACTGGGACTTTTCCTACGGCGTAGTAAGAGGGGGTAGTGACTATTAACTGGTTAATTCTTTCCAAGACAACTTTAGGAGAATAACCCCGCTCTACTTTTAACCTGCGATTTTCTACCTCTAGCCTAATTAATTCATAACCAGGATATTCTTTTATTGTATCGCCCACATTACTTCTAAGTAATCCTAGGTTTACAAACTTAACTGTATCATCGTAATTTTCAATAGTAGTTGCATAAGTTTCATTACCTTCTTTAAGCCTTATTGTAACTTTTTTATTTTCAGGTGTACTTGCATCATAGTTTAATTCTAAACCACCATCTAAAGTTACCGTAGTGCGCTGATTATCTATTCTATTAAGACCTTGTATTTTTCCAAATCTTAGTAAAGGCATCGTAACTTTAGTAGTGTTTGTCTTGCTTGTAGAATAAACCTGAATATTATTAGCAAAGAAACCTTCACCTATTATTTCTACATTATCTCTTCCAAACCGACTTCCTTGATCTGGTACTAATTTGGTTATTTTAGGATTAGACCCTTCATAGGTAAAACTAACTTTAGGTGATACACCTGCATCATTATTTACTATATAAACTTCTACATTACCAGTTTTAGCTGGGGGAGTTTTTACTTTTAAATACCCCGTAGAGAACTCTAATACTTCAGCTAGCTTATCTCCAAAATGTACTTTAGGTAATATAGGAACTACTAAATCTTCATAGTCTTCGCCTAATTCAGATTTTAATTGTTCCACAGTTTTATTTCTATAATCATCCCATTTATCATTACTGTTGGTGTCTGTGAAAGGTTCGCCTTCATCCCATTCCCTGTTATTATTCCTATCTTCATACGGTTCGAAGAAACGAAAATCCCGGCCAATTATTTCTACTATATCATTACCTGCAGCACTTCCTTGAGCAGGCTCTAACTTTATTATTTCAGGGCTACTACTCGGCACTACATAGGTAAAGCCTTTAGGTTCGCTAGCAGAGCCACCATCTGGATTGACTAATACGACTGGAACTGCCCATCTGCCTGTGCCTTTATCTTTCCGCAAATCACCTGGATAAGGTGGAACTATTACTGTTATTTTTGTGCCATCAGTGCTAACTACAGTATCCTGCGGACTTATAGATGTACCACCGATAGTAACACCAACCTTTTTCTGACCATCATCTCGGAAATCCTTGCCTTTAATATCAATAGTATATCCACCTTTAACTGACCCTTCCGAAGGTGTTATGTCAGTTATTTTAGGATCAGAATCTGGTTGCACATAATAATAAAAACCTTGGTTACCTAGGCGACTATCCCTTTTCGTATCGGGGTTAATAACAGTTAAATCATGGTATCCTTCTTGTAAACTAGGTACCGCAAAGTGTATTTCCTCATTATTAATTACTTTTAGTCGATTACCAGTAATAGTCTTATTATCAGTGTTAATATAATAGGGCGTTTTAATGTTAAGTTTGAGAGTATTATCTCCCTGCAATTCTATATAATCAGCTTTAACTTCTACATTGTAGGTTTTCCCTACTTGACTTACCGCCTTTAAAGTTCCGTCACTTTTTCCTATAGTATATGAATCTTCCCTACCATTAGTAAGTCTTATCGTTCCATTCGGATCATCGCGTAAAACATAGTAATTAGCTGGATTTGCACTATTTTCCTCCAAAGTAATACTATGATAATAATCTGCCAACTGCCCATTGTCGGGATTAATAAGTAAGTTAGCAGTTGGAGAAGTATAATCTTGTAAAGCAATCCGATTATAGGAATCAAGATGATACCTATTAATATCTTCGTTTTCTAATAAAATCCTTGTTCCTACTAATTTTAAAGTCTCATTAGATAAAGCAGTAGGATCAGGTCTTAAGAAGTTTTTTCCCTTTACTACTACTAAAGTATCGTAAGAACCCTTTTTAGGGTTAAAATCAGTAATTTTAGGATCTGTATAAGTCGTAACATAAGTAAAAGGCCATACAACAATGCCACCATCTGAGTTCATAACTTGTAATTGTGTAGTGCCCGCTCTACCCGGTGGAGCCTTAAAGGTTATTTCACTACCAGTTCCGTCCCTATCTATATTTTTTACCTCGTTACCATCAATAAAAACTTGTACCCCAGGTCTAAAATTACTACCTTCAATCGTTACTTCTTCTCCTCCACCTACTGTCACTGTATCTGGACTTACAGTAGTTATGTATGGCTTTTCTGCATCAAGAACAAACTCTATCATGTCATAAGCAGTTGTACTCCGTCCCATCTCCATCGATTCCCTCATAGGATTAGTAACTACTACATTTGCCATGCCTAGTTCATATACATTAGAACCCCCTGGAATAATAACAAGTATTTTAGAACCTATTTCTCTGCCACTTGAACCATCTAAGACATTATTAAAACTATCCATAACTAATACTTCTAAGTCAGGGTATTTATTTTTGTCTATTTCTAAACTGCCTAGTTTAATAACAGGATAACGAACTATATCAGTTCCACTTTCTTCATATCTATGAATCAAAAAGTCTTTTCCATAAATAGCTACCATTCTATCTTCGGTAACATTCATGCCTTGATCGACCATTATTTTATCAGGGGTTACTTTTTCAATAATAGGATCAATACTACTAGGATAGAAAGTAAATCCATCTTTTTTAATAACTTCTTCAATAAAAGTAAGACTAGTTTCTACATCCCCCTCCTTATATGTAATAGTAGACCTAATTATTGCAGTCACATCTACTAGCGTATCTTTATCTACCAAATCTATCTGGGGGATATTTACTGATATATTATCCAGTCCTTCCGGAGATATAATCTGCTTATCCGCTTCATTAAAAGTAACTGAGTTTCCAATAATAAACTTAATACTACGAACTAACTTTGCGTCTAAATCCTTCTTAAATTCTTTATAACGGCCTTTATCATATTCAATAATTAACTCATCTTCATTTACCACTTCAACAGCTAATTTAGAATCTAGACCTGGGATAAAAACATTTTTACTTATACTAGCAATGTTCTTTGCTTGAATAGTTACATTTTTCATTCCCCCATCTGGCCCACGCTTAGGGGTAAGACTAATAATTTCTCCTTGGGAAGAACTCTCTATTACCGTGAATATCTGTCCTAATCTTCTTTCCCTAGTTACTGCATATTCGGGAAGTTCATCATCTTTTATTTCATTAGTTAGATATACTTCATATTCACCAATAGGTAAATCTGGGACTTCTACAATAAAGACATCTTTTTCTTCTTCTGTTGTCTTAAACAGAAAATTGATATATTTCCCTTTATTACTTTGTTTGAAAACATCTGACCCGTCCCCAGCTTTTAGGAAAAATACACTCATATCTTTTTGTAATTTATCTGCTTGGAAATAAACCTTAGTTTTTTTCGGTCCCCGGTTAGGATACATTTCTATATCTTTCGAGATATCTAAATCCTCATAAATGCGGAAGATGCCTAAATGTCTATACTCAACTCTTAGAAGAACCGGCTTTGTATTAAGTTCTTCTAAAGCGAGATTCGATTTTCTTTCAAAATAAATATTCTGGTCACCTAGAGCACCTGATACCTTGGGGACATTAATCCCTGTTCCATCTAGAATCTTATTATTAGTTATATCAACTTCCGTAGTCCCTCTAAAATATTTAACTATTACCTTACCAGCATCTGCCCCAATGTTCTGGAAGTTCTCCCCTTCAATAACTAAGGGTCCGTCTTCTATCTTAACTTTGGTAGGATTAAGCGTATTAATTCTAGGCATATCGTCTTCTGCGATTTGGATAACTACCGAATCATCTGGAGTATCAATTCTTATTTTATTTACAGTAACATCTCTTTCCCCAGGACTTGTAGAGGGAATGGTAAATTCCAAATAAGAGTTGCTTGGATAATTACACCTTAATTCTACCCATCCACCTGTAGTCTTTTCCCGCCATACAGTTACATGTGAAAGGTCTTTTCCTCTTAGATATATAAAATAATTATCAACATTATCTATGCCATCATAAGTTTTTAATAATTGTATCTCATCAATCCTTACCTCAACATCATCTGCCCAAGCAACCCCCATCGGCATTAGGGTAAACATAAAAGCTAGGCATAATATATAAGCTATAAAAGCATATCGTTTCTTCCTTTTAAAACTCATTTATTAAAATCCTCCCCAAAATTCATCTAGAAAATATTTATCATTTATAAAAAAAGATTCACATTATAACATCGCCTCTTTATAGTAATCTCTTTACTATTAGGGGCTAATTTTACCTACCTAGAACAAGGCCTAGCTCAGAAATCTACCCTTTTCCATACCTTTGCGACAAAATATCTTTTCCTATAAAAATCTGTGGGAAGATAGAAACGTATTCACGCGAATCTGCGCGGAGGGGGAATTTTAACACGGATTACACAGATTAATATGATTAACACAGATTTTTCTTTTGTTTTATGACCTTTGGTCATATTTATATAATAAGACAATTCCCCTACCTATTGCTTTACCATTGATAAAATCCAAAAAGCACCTTAAGGTGCTTTTTTCAAAACCATAAAAAACCCGTGTAAATCGGCTTTAATCTGTGTAATCCGTGTTTAATTAATCCCCCAATCCCCTACTCCACTACCACAAAAACCCCACCCTTATCAGACGAAAAACTCACCCTCGAATTTAACAAATCTTTCGTAAAGGGTTGCTCAAACCATTGCCTATATGTTTCATCATATCTCAACACCCTTATCCTTTGTCCATCACTATTGAAATAAGGGATTTCTACATCTATTCTCTCGAAATCGATGTTTTCGCCT